>CAXMRC010000140.1:0-16960 GCA_964195945.1 uncultured Gemmatimonadales bacterium | reverse complement strand
TGGGGGTCGTGTTTGGAGGGATTGCTCTGCTTTTGGTCGCTGCGATCGTCCTGAGCCCTGATGAGTCCATCGGCAGCGGGGGCGAATACGGCGAGCCCTCCATCACAGGGGAGGCTCTTCCACCCATGGAGGGCGGTGTCTCGGTCGTCGAATCCGACCCGGCATTTGGTCTGGTCGCACCGGAGATCACCGGGCAAGACTTTGACGACAGCACGGTCTCCATCACCCACGATGGCACACCAAAAGCAATCGTGTTCCTTGCGCATTGGTGCGCACACTGCCAGGCAGAAGTTCCACGAGTACAGGCCTGGTTGGATTCGGTCGGCGGAGTGCCGGGCGTCGAAGTGATGTCCGTGACGACATCGGCAACCTCAGGTCAGCCCAACTGGCCCCCATCGAGTTGGCTAGACCGTGAAGGGTGGACGTCGCCGAATGTCCGTGACGACGCCGAATCGAGTGCGCTCCGCGCCTATGGCGGCAACTCGTTCCCCTACTGGGTCTTCCTCAATGGCGACGGTAGTGTCGCTTTCCGTCGCTCGGGTGAGACCGATATCGTAACGCTCCAGACAATCATGGAAACGCTGAATTGACCTCGCTGGTGACCGTCTAAACACCGATCCTGTCGGCCAAGCGAGCACGCCAGTATGCCGGATCGCCGAATAGCAGCTGGGTGCTCTTTGCCCTCTTGAAATAGAGGTGGGCGTCATGCTCCCAGGTGAATCCAATGCCACCGTGAATCTGGATGTTGTCCGCGGCGATGTTGAAGTAGGCATCTGAGCAATACGACTTGGCCAGTGGAGCTGCCACTGACAGTTCTTCGAGATCGTGTGCTGCTGCCCAGATCGCGTTGTAAGCGGCAGACTTCGCAGACTCGACCTGCACCAACATGTCCGCACATTTGTGCTTGACCGCCTGGAAAGACCCGATCGGTCTGCCAAATTGGTGACGAACCTTGGCGTAGTCGACAGAGGCCGCGAGACATGATTGCGCCCCACCCACCTGTTCGGCGGCGAGGGCGGCGGCCGCAATGTCGTAAAGCATTGTCAAGACATCGACAGCAGACCCCGGCGCCCCCAGACGTGCGCTCACCGGCACCGTGACTTTGTCGAAGCTGACCTCGGCGAGACGTCTCGTCATGTCCATGGTCTCCAGCCGAAGCCTTTCGACCCCGACCGCGTCGGCGGGCACCATGTACATCGAGACAGCACCGTCGTCGTCACGAGCCGTAACTATCAGTATCTCGGCTGTATGCCCATCGATCACGAAAGATTTCGTTCCCGACAGCACAACCGAATCCGCGCTGATCGCGGCGCTGCATTGGGTCGTCGCAACATCCCAGTCGCCACCGCTCTCGGTCGCGGCAAGCGCTAACTTCAGTTCGCCGGCTACGAGGGGCGGGAGCAGTTCAGCCTTCTGCTCTTCGCTGCCTGCGAGCAGCACCGCCCCGGTTCCCAGCACTACGGAGGATAGAAATGGGACCGGAGTCAAAGCTCTTCCTAGCTCCTCCATCACGAGACCTAGTTCCTGGAAGGTGAACCCAGCGCCTCCGTACTGTTCGGGTACATGGATGCCGAGCATCCCGAGTTCTGCCAGGTCCGACCAGAGGTCGGCGGCGATTCCGTCTTCAGTCTCCATGACTTCACGGACCAGTGTCATGGGGGCTTTGTCGGCCAGGAAACTGCGCAGTGTGTCGCGCAGCATCTCTTGTTCAGAACTGAATACGATGCTCAAAGAACTCTCCTCCCAATTGGCATTGTCGCACGACGATCGCAGCTACGCTCGCGAAGCGACCGAGAAGGACAACATGCCGACACCGTGGCATTTCGAGAACGACGAAATAGCGATTCGCAAGGCTGAGGTCGGCACCTCCGGAAACAACACCTACGTGGTCGTGTGCAAAACGACAACCTCGTCATTCATCATCGACGCCGCAGCCGACGCCGACCTCGTTGTCGAAACTGCCCAAGGCACTAAACCACTAGCGATCATCACAACGCACGGCCATGCGGACCACGTTGGTGCGGCGCACGAGGTCTCCGAACGCCTCAGCATCCCGATCCGCCTCAATCGGCTCGATTGGGACATTTGCCCCATCACTCCCGACGAAGCCCTCGTGCCGGGGCCGACACAGCTTGGGGAAGCGACGGTCCATCTCGTTCCCACCCCCGGCCATACCCCGGGGTCAACAAGTCTCGTGACGACAGGCGCGGTGCTGACCGGCGATACGCTCTTCCCAGGAGGACCTGGGGCGACACGCTTTCCCTATTCCGATTTTGATCACATAATGGAAAGTCTCGACCGTGAGCTCTTTTCGCTCCCGGATGAGACGATCGTGATGCCTGGTCACGGGCTCGACACAACAATTGGGACAGAACGACCGGCGCTACCGGAGTGGCGCTCCCGACGCTGGTAACCAGCAGGAGGAAACATAAATGGAATTCGGCTTGATGGTTGAGCCTCAGATTGGCGGCTCATATGACGACTTGCTCCAGATCGCTTTGGCTGCTGAGAAGGCAGGATTCAGTTCGATCGCACGATCCGACCACTACATGGCCGGCGACAAGAGCGAGCCTGCAACCGATGCAATGACCACCATCGCCGGACTGGCCAGAGAGACCAAGACGATCAAGCTGACTGTTCTTGTCACACCGCTCACGTTTCGCCATCCAGGCGTCATCGCCAAGACCGCGACAACACTCGACGAAATGTCAGGAGGCCGTTTCGAGTTGGGGGTCGGCACCGGGTGGATGGAGGGCGAGCATCGTGTTTTTGGCATCAAACTTCCCGATTTGCGCACCCGTTTCAGCCTCCTCTTTGAAACCCTTGCCTACATCCACAGTGTCATCGGCAAGAGCGAAGGCGGATACTCGGGCCGCCACTTCAGCCTTGAAGACATCGACATTCTCCCCCGGCCTGTAGACCTGCCGATCATCGTCGGCGGTAGCGGGATGAAGAAGACACCTGCCATCGCCGCCCGTTTCGCAGATGAGTACAACATGTTTGCGTGCGATGCGGAGACCCTCGCCGCACGTCTCGAAGTTGTGACGACCACGGCAGCCGACGTTGCCAGGGACCCGGCTGAGATCAAGGCTTCGATTACGACGTCGGCAGTAGTTGGGGCAGACGAAGCGGAATACCGCGACGTACTCGGTGCGGCCGCCGCCGGCCGGGATAAGGAACCCGCGGAATTGGAGGCCATGTACGCGGATCGCCGGGTCCTCCATGGCACGTACGAGCAGGCCGCGGAGCAGGTGGAGCAATACGCAAAAGAGGGCATCGGCCGCATCTATATCCAGCATTTCTCGTCGCTGGCCGAGATTGATCGAGGCGATCTGGAACGCCAGCTCAAGGGTCTCCAGGGTTGACAAATCCAAGCAATAGATAAGCACTAGCCGCGTAGTACTTATCTATTGTCGCGGCAGGCTATCCTGCCCCCTATGACCTCTTCACCACCCCTTCTCGTAATCGAAGATCTTCGCGCCTCAGCCGGCGACGTCGAGATCATCAAAGGCATGAATCTCACCATCGAACGGGGGCAGATTCACGCACTTATGGGACCAAACGGTTCCGGAAAATCGACGCTGTCGAACGTGCTTCTTGGCCATCCCAGCTATCAAGTCACTTCGGGCAAGATCTACTACAAAGGTGAGGACATCACCACGTGGACGGCCGACCAGCGCGGCCGCTCCGGGATGTTCCTCGGGTTCCAATACCCGGAGGAGATCCCTGGTGTTTCCGTCCTCAATTTCCTCCGCACCGCTCTGTCCAACCGAACCGGCACCGACTACACCGTTCTGGAGTTGCGCTTGAAAGTGGCCGAGGCCATGACCGAACTCGGGATGGACCAATCGTTTGCGGATCGGTATCTGAATGAAGGCTTCTCCGGAGGCGAGCGAAAGCGCAATGAAGTGCTCCAGATGACAATCCTCCAGCCGGACCTTGCGGTGCTCGACGAAACCGATTCTGGGCTCGACATCGATGCGCTGCGCACGGTCGCTGAAGGGGTGCAACGCATCCACAACGAAGAGCGTGGTTTTTTGATCATCACGCACTATCAGCGGATGCTTGACTACATCACCCCAGATATCGTCCACATCTTCGTGGACGGCACGGTCGTTGAGACCGGAGGCCCCGACCTCGCCAAGGCGATAGAGGAGTCTGGCTACGACGACTATCGCGTCGGAGCCAACGGATGATGGATCACCTGCGAGCCGACTTCCCCATCCTCGACCGTTTGGTCAACGGGAAGCGTCTCGCCTACCTGGATTCGGGAGCGACAACCCAGAAGCCCAACCAGGTGATCGACGCCGTCTCGGACTATTACAGAACCTGCAACTCGAACGTTCATCGTGGGGCGCACACCCTCGCCGACGAAGCGACGACTGCCTACGAGGGTGCCCGCGCCAAGATCGCCAACTTCATCGGAGCCAGCTCGTCTGACGAGGTCATCTTCACAAGGGGCACCACCGGCGGGATCAACACCATTGCCTATGGGTGGGGTCTCAATCGCCTGGAGAAGGGCGACCGTATCCTGCTGACGATCATGGAGCATCACGCCAATGTGGTGCCATGGCAGCTCATCGCCAAGCACACCGGCGCCGAACTTGTCTACCTCGAACTCGACGACGACTACCAGGTCGATCTGTCGGATCTCGACAAGATCATGGACGAGCGGGTGAAGATCGTCAGCGTGTCGGGAATGTCGAACGTAACCGGCACGATCGGCCCTGTGGCCGAACTGGTAGCAGCGGCGCGTCAGGTCGGTGCGATTGTCATTGTCGATGCTGCGCAGTCAGTCCCCCATCTGCCTACCGACGTTGCGACGCTCGGTGCCGATTTCATCGCGTTTAGCGCTCACAAGATGCTGGGCCCAACCGGCATCGGGGCGTTATGGGGTCGTCGTGAGATCCTCGAAGAGATGGAGCCTGCAGAGGGCGGAGGCGAGATGATCGCTGATGTGCAGCTCTACGAATCGCGCTGGGCGCCGATTCCGCACAAGTTCGAGGCGGGGACACCTCCGATCGCACAGGCAGTCGGATTTGGCGCGGCGATCGACTATATCGAGAAGATCGGTATGGGTGAGGTGCGGAGACACGAGATCGAGATAACCCGGTATGCGCTCGATCAGCTTGCTACGGTGCCCGATCTGACGGTGGTTGGCTCCAACGACGTTGCGTTGCGGGGCGGAGCCATAAGCTTCGAACTGGGCGATATCCACCCACACGATGTGGCAACCATCCTCGACCAGGATGGCGTTGCCGTGCGGGCCGGACACCATTGCGCCAAACCCCTGATGCGGTATCTCAATGTGCCGGCAACTGCGCGAGCTTCTTTCTATGTCTATACGACTCAGGAAGACATCGACCAGTTGGTCACGGGCCTGCATCGAGCTCGAGAGCTATTCGGTCTGGCATAAGCGCCTGCGATCCGAGGCCTTCTAGCGAAGGTTATCGTTGGCATTTCCCAAGAAGACAGAACCATGGCACTTGAAGAGCTCTACAGAGAAGTGATCCTCGACCACTATCGCAACCCCCGTCACAAGGGGTCCTTGTCGCACGCCGACCTCCATGGGGAAGGTCTGAATCCGTCGTGTGGAGATGAGTTCTCTCTAGACCTGCTTGTCGTCGACGGCGTAATCACCGAGGTGGCGACTCAGGGCCAGGGCTGTTCCATTTCACAAGCGTCCGGTTCGATGATGGCCGACATCATCAAGGGCAAGACCATTGCTGAGGTCCGAGACATTACCGGTAAGTTCAAGCTGATGATGGCGATCGAGGAAGGCGACAGCCCGGTCGATCCGGCTCGCCCCGGCGCGGTTCTCGGCGACCTCGAAGCGCTCCAGGGCGTTCGCAAGTTCCCGGTGCGCATCAAATGCGCCGACCTCCCTTGGACCACCCTCGCCGACGCCCTCGACTCTGCCAAATAGCACTCCGGCGGGTTTTCCCACGTCTGGCGTCCGTGAGCGCCTTATACCGCCCGTGCTCAGGGACGCCAGACGCGAATCCGCCTGTCGACTTGGCAAATTGCATCCGTATACGGAACACTGGGTAGATGACATCTCAGCAGGAACACTGGGAGCGGGTGTACCAGGGCACCGACCAAGAACTAGTTGGCTGGTATCAAGCGACCCCAACCCGGTCACTGCGATTCATCCAAGGGTGTGGACTTGGGACTGATGCTCCGATCGTGAACATCGGGGGCGGTAGTTCAGTGTTGGTTGATCGCCTACTCGACAAGGGGTTCACCGATGTCACAGTTCTCGATCTGTCGGCAACGGCTCTCGCCCTGGCACAGGAGCGGCTCGGAACACGTTCCAGTTCGGTGAATTGGGTCGAAGGAGATGTCACGAAACACAAGTTCGATCAGACCTATCAGGTGTGGCACGATCGGGCGGCTTTCCACTTCCTCATCGATGAAGAACGCCAGTTGCGGTATGTCGAGCAACTGAGAAACGCTGTACCCGTTGGCGGGCACGTGATCCTCGCAACCTTCGCTCTGAACGGGCCGGAGCGTTGTAGCGGCCTTCCCGTAGCGCGATACGGCCCGGAGTCACTGAGCTCTCGGCTCGGTGCGGACTTCGAGCCGGTGGTGTTCGAACAAGAAACCCATCAGACCCCTGGAGGAGCGGTACAGGAATTCCTGTACGGACATTTCCAACGCGTGGCCGCTCTGGCGACCGACCTCACGCACTAGACAGGGACCACCCGACACGGCTACCGGAGCGCGCTGGTAAGACGGTTGATGGCCTCCTCGATGTGCGAGCGTGGTGCGGCGATGGTCATCCGTGCAAACCCTGCCCCGTCGCGTCCGAACCAGTGCCCGGGGCTGAGCGCCAAACCGGCTGAAGCAATCCAGCGGGCGAGCTCCGGAACACCGAGCGACAACTGCCGAAAGTCGAGCCACGCAAGATAGGTGGCTTCGGGTCGCACAATCTCGATCCCGTCAGGAAGCTCGCTATCAAGTAACTCGACATTGCCTGCGACGAGTTCTAGAAACCCGTCGAGCCAGGCCGCCCCGGTGCGATAGGCCGTCTCGAATGCGGCCAGCGCAAAGACATTGTTTCGGGTCAGATGCAGACGGGAGCTCGTCGCGCGGAACCCCTGGGTGAGTCGATCGTCGTCGGTAATGAGGAGCGTGTCGCAAATCCCCGCCAGGCCGAAGGTCTTGATGGGTCCGTGGGTGGCCGCCCATGACACCTGGGATCCTCTCGCGATCGAGGCAAAGGGAGTGAAGCGATGGGGCCGCAACGTGAGATCTGCGTGGATCTCGTCTGCGATGATGAACACTTCGTTGGCTGCGCAGATCTCGGCCACTGTCTTGAGCTCGGATTCTGACCAGAGACGACCCACGGGATTGTGCGGATTGCAGAGAATCATGACACTGTTCGCCGGGTCCGCTGCCTTAGCTTCGAGGTCCTCGAAGTCCATGCCGTAGCCCGCCGCAGTGAGCGTTAGCGAGTTGCGGACAACCGTTCGACCGGCGGACACGATCAGTGGCTTGAAATCTGTAAACACAGGTGGTTGGAGGATCACCCCGTCGCCCGGTTTGGTCAGTTGCTCGAGCAACACACCAATCGATGTGCCGACGCTTGGGCTCACCGAGGTACGCAGATCTGAGCCATGCCAGCCGTGGCGGGCCGCCATCCACTCCCAGAACGCATCGATAAGGCTGTCTGGTCGTGCTTCATATCCGTACCAGCCAGCCCGAGCCCGCTCCTCGATACTTGCCGTGATCTCGGGTGAGAGCTCAACGTACGGCTCCGCTATCCACAGCGGCAGCAGACCGCCGTCGGCCCCGAAGAGGTTGCTCAACCGTGCTGCGTCCGTGGCCAGCGCGCCGTCAGTCAGACGATCGGGGATCAAACTCATCGGAGATCGCCCCGCAGGGAATTGTGCCAGTCCGGTCGGCACGGCTCAACGATCTTCGTCGTGTTCGGCATTGCTGGCACCCTTCGTATTGACACTCGTCGATACGATACTATCAACATTGACGACGTTCATGAGGGGCAGATGGACTTCAGGCAACGGAGCGTAGCTCCACAACCATTGACGGTTCCCCTCCACCCCCTCCGCTGGTTAGACGACCACACTACGCAACCAACGAACCATGGTGTTGTTGTCGGTCGGCGGTAGCGCGCCGACTCGAGTTCGAGTCCTGTTAGGCCCCGGCTGATACCCCGTGCGAGTAGGGGTGTCTTCAATGGAGGAAGGAGTCTCAGGACTCTTAACACCCGAGGCGTCTCCCCGTTGTCTCGCGCCATCGCCCAGCACCGCCAAACCTCCGCATGATCAGATCGACGGTCCGGCGAACCTGGTCATGCATCATCCATGGTGAGCGAATACACCCGCTCCTCGAGCTTCCCGATCATCCGATAGATGGTCCAGAGGTTGTTCGCCTCCATGACACGGAAGGGGGCCACGCCCACCGCGGCGACAATGTCGTCCTTGGCGCGCCGCATACGCGCCGCGCACAGAAGTCGCTTCTCGCCGTCCTCGCCTTCGAGTAACGACTCCAGCCACTCGGAGTCGATACGGTCGATCGCCTGGATTGTGAAACCAGCTCGACGGACCGAGTCCTCGAAAATGTCGATAGAGAGCCGATCAGGCGCCGTTGCGAGGTCGGCGCAAATGCGGGCCTTCTCCATCGGCTCGAGCAGTGGCGTCTCGAAGACCTGATGGATAAGCATTGATCCCGCAGGGGTCAAGACCCTGCGACACTCGATTAGTGCTCCGTCGAGGTCCTCGACATGGGTGAGCATGTCCCGCGAGAACACGAGATCGATGGTGTCACTATCGATGGGGATCTGATTGATCGTTCCCTGGTGCACATCGACGAGATAGCCATAGTCGTGCCTCGCGACGGCTTCCATGCCGTCGTCGATGTTCAGTTCTACCGGATCGACGACGATAACGCGGCACCCGAACCGCTCGGCGATCGCGAGGCCATCGGTTGCGTCCCTGCCGCCCACATCTAAGACCACGTTCCCTGTGCCGAGACCGAGGGTGTCGTAAATGGTGGTCCTCGGTCGAGGGCCGAGGCTCCGTTCAGTCAAAGCCATGGCCTCGTCCCATTCCACCTCCCAGTTCCCGTACATTTGCTCGACTGTCAGCGGCGCGGTCCACTCATCTGCCATACCCATTCACCTACCTCGTCATCTTCGATCCAAGGAGTCAGGCTACGTCGCGAGCCCATGCGTTCCCAACCGCCAGTCACCTAGATCGCCCAATATCGCGCGATAGCACCCATTCCGCCAATTGTCCGAGATCGGCGCATATGCATTCGGTCACGTCTGCAGACCCTCAGCGCCACTGTTCAAACCTTCCCGCGATCAGGTTTACCCTCGAGGTTGCCGCCTAGTGACAACAAACGATCGCAGAAATGGCAAACGTCGCTTCGCTGCCTCGGATTAGCGGGCTAGTAGTTGTACTCAATCGCCTCCTTTGGAGGCTCTGTGCCGCGACGAACCATGAGGGTGCGATTACCCAGGGGTTCCTCAAGCTCGATTGTTATGACGGGTTCTTCGCCAGCCAATGAAGAACACCCTCCAGTACGGACGAATCCGCCGGGTAGCCGCACCTCGACGGATACCGCGACAGACTCTTCATCGTATGTCACCGTGTATCCCTCGATATCCTCGTGCTTCACCTGCGTATCCGCACAGCTGACCCAGCCGACGCGGACGTCGAAGCTGGTCGTCGAAGGCTCGATAGTTGCCCCCCGGTCGATCCACCATCGTGCGTCTTCGGTACCGCCGCCGAGTGAGCACGAGGCCAATAACAAGACGGCTACGACTGACACTTTGATCCGGGCTGGCATTATTGTGCAGTATACGGCTGAACGATATTGTTTCGAGGGGGCTCGACACCGATCACGAGACCCCTGGCGGTATCGCCGGTTCCACTGAGGGTCCGCGATCGGCACCCACAGACCGCTCACGGTGACGTCCGCACCCCTTCAGCGCCTCTGTTCGAACGTTCCCGGGGTGAGATTCACGATCGAATCGGCTGCTTTGCGAATCCGGGCCGATGTGGCGACAAAAGAGTCACCTCTGATCGCTCTTCTTGCCCGATGCAGCCACCAGAGCGATCCCGATAAAACCGAACCCGGCTGCGGCGCCGGACTCGATGACGTCCAATAACAAGAGCGCCGCGACGAACAGAACAGTCAGGATCCCCGCACCGAACTGCCATCTATTCACGTCGCCCAACAGACATCCTCCTACTGTATGCGTCGCCACGTGTCATCTAGGCTGACCGCCATGGCACGCATCGACGGGCAGCGTATCAGAGAGCTTCTCGAAGGGCCGCATCAGGCGGTGTTGTCGGTGAGTCGGCGTGACAAGGGTCCGGTGGCCGTTCCAATGAGCTATTTGTTCGCGGACGGACGGTTCTACATCGTCACCTCGCCGGAGTCGCTTCATGGTCGGTTGATGCGACGTTCCGGACGAGCGACGCTGACAGTCCAGTTCGAGGCCTGCGATGGCCGCAGCGTGCATCAGTGGTACGTCATGGCGGAGGGCACGATCAGCTTCACTGACACAAAGCCGAGGCCGTATGTTCGAGCGATCTTGGCGAAGGACCGAGGTGAGGAGAACGCAGATGAGTGGACATCAGGTGATCCTCCCTCAGATGTTCGGCTAGCTGTGCTCAAGCCCGTGAAGCTCTCCGGCTTCGAATACCGCGACTCATTAGACGAGTGACCCACCGCGGATGACTCGCACAAATCGCCATATCGGCTCGCGGCTACATACGCGCACTCTCAGCACCTCTGTTCGAACCTTCCCGCTATCAGGTTCACGATCGAGGTCGCTGTGTAGGGGACACGACCGCTCTGGATTGCCGTCGGCAATCTGCACTGGGTCGGCGTCCTGGGTAGATTCCCCCAGAAGCGATGGACGGGGATCCAATGGAACTCAGACCGCTCGGGAGCAGCGGCACGCCGGTGAGCGCGCTCGGGCTCGGCACGATGACGTTCGGTAACGAAACGGACGAGGCGGGGGCTCACGACCAGCTGGATCAGTTTGTTGAAGCTGGCGGCACTTTCGTTGACACTGCCGACGTATACACCCAGGGAGCGTCGGAAGAGATCGTCGGCACTTGGCTGAAATCTTCACGTTTGCGGGGATCGATCGTTCTGGCAACCAAGGGCCGATTCCCGATGGGTGATGATCCGCTTGATCGCGGGGCCAGCAGACGGCATCTTCTCTCTGCGATCGATGCGAGTCTCGATCGCCTCGGTGTGGATTCCATCGATTTGTACCAAGTTCATGGATGGGATCCGCAGACACCTCTCGCAGAGACGCTCGAAGCACTCGACACCATGGTGCAATCGGGACGGACACGATACGTTGGGTGGTCAAACGTCACCGCATGGCAAATGCAGCGAATCGTCGATCTATGCGAGCGGGATGGGCTCAGCTCGCCGATCACCCTTCAGCCCCAGTACAACCTTCTCGACCGCACTATCGAGCTCGACATCATGCCGATGTGCATTGCGAACGGTCTTGGTCTCCTCCCATGGTCACCGCTCGGCGGCGGCTGGCTGACAGGGAAGTACCGGGCCGACCAACGTCCCGAGGGAGCTACTCGGTTGGGAGAGGATCCCAACCGAGGTGTAGAGGCATACGACTCACGGAACGTGGACTCAACCTGGAGCGTCCTGGCCGTCGTTGAGGACATTGCAGAGGATCGCAACGTATCGGTAGCGCAGGTGGCACTGGCGTGGGTTCGTGACCGCCCTGGTGTGTCGTCTGTGTTGATCGGTGCGAGGACTGTTGAGCAACTCGTCGACAATCTTGCAAGCACAAAGGTCGTGCTTGCCGATGCCGAACGCGTTCGCCTCAACGAGATATCGGCACCGGGCCTCCCTCCCTACCCCTACGGGATGATCAGAAAAGCGTGCGGGGAAACGATCTGGGACGACCTCGGTACCGTGTAGCTGATTTCTCGCCGGCACATCGCTACCAGCGACTCAGTCCGTATCAACACATCGGCGTGCGGTCACGTCCGCACACCCTCAGCACCTCTGCGCAAACCTTCCCGCGATCAGGTTCACAATTGAGGTCGCTGCGTGAGACTCGTGGGTTGGGGCCCCGTGTTTTGGGCCGGTGGTCCTGTGCGATCATTACGTCGATGGAACGGAGACTGACAGCACTTCAGGGACTACATGCCATTCGCAAGTTCGAACGCCAGGCCAATCTGCGTACTCGTCTCCCCTCACGCAGCCGATGGTGGTCCGAGGCGACCGTAGCCGGGAGGATCTGTAGGCACGCGAAGAAGCTGATCGGGCTGCGTTGATCGAGCAAACATCCGACACATGCAACCAGCCGGGGAGGATCCATGAAGGCTTTCGTCAGATCTGAGTACTGCCCATCGCAAGAGATCGAACTCGTCGATATCCCGACGCCACAGCCGGCGGCCGACGAAATCCTCGTTCGACTGGCCGCGTCGTCGGTGAACATGGCCGACGTCGACTATCTGCTGGGGCGGCCCAAGATCGCTCGACTCGGTACAGGTCTTCGCAAACCACGGAATCACAGGTTGGGCCTGGATGTGGCGGGGACCATCGAGGCGACCGGAGAAGACGTGACCCGGTTCAAACTTGGCGATGAAGTCATCGGCGATCTCACTAGCCACGGCTTTGGCGCCTTCGCCGAGTATGCATGTGCATCCGCGGACGCCTTTGCCCCCAAGCCGGCGGGAATCACCTTCGAGGAGGCAGCGGCGATTCCGCAGGCGGGTGTGATGGCGCTACAGGGCCTAATTGGCAAAGGTCCGGTCAAGCCGGGGCAGAAGGTTCTGATCAACGGTGCCGGCGGGAATGTTGGTCCGTTTGCGGTGCAGATCGCCAAGGCATTCGGCGCCGAAGTGACGGGAGTCGACCACACGGACAAGCTGGAGATGATCCAGTCAATCGGTGCTGACCACGTGATCGACTACACCAAGCAGGACTACACCAAAACCGGCAAGCACTACGACCGGATCTTTGACATGGCTGCCTTCCACTCGATATTCGCCACCCGGCGGTCGCTGGCGCCAGGAGGGGTCTACGTAATGATCCCCGGCACGGTGAACCAGATGCTGCGGTTGTTGGTGACACCGATCCTCTCCCTGCTCGGAAGTCGAAAGATGGGCATGCTGAGGTGGCGGCCGTTCGAGTCGGACGACGTGGCAACCCTCATCGGGTTGATCGAGGCGGGCCGAGTGAAGCCCTACATCGATCGTGTCTATCGGTTCGAGGAGATCCCGGCCGCTCTCCAGCACCAGTTCGAGGGCCGCTCCCGGGGGAAACTCGTCGTCAGGATGTAGGCGGAGCCGCCGCGCCGATGTCGAATGCCTTGATGACTCAAATTGACCGCGTCTAGCGGCGGTCACGTCAGACGACCCTCTGCGCCTCTTATCGAAACCCGCCGGTCTGTTCACACTGGCGTCGCCTCTCGTGGTCTCCCTGGACAGTAGGTAGGTAGCTGTGCGGCCAGTTGGGGACGCGTTGTCGGTCGGGCAAGTTGCACCCGTGTGTCGGCCTCAGCCTTTACGCAAACCTCCCGGCGGTGAAATTCACGATCGAGGTGCCCGCGTGAGGCAGGTCACGCGGCTCGGAAATGCCGGATCTGAGTGGGCCCAAAAAGTGATGCCCGGGCCGGGAGAGGCTTCCACGCGCCAGGACGCCGTTGGGGATTCCGCCAGGCCCATTCTCGGTCTGTCATCAAGAATCCCCGCCGAGGGCCGTAACGGCTCAGGTGTCGAGCGACTTCAACCAAGCTACGGCAGACTCGTCGTCCTCGAACACTCGACAGGGGACCAGGAGTGCATTGATTCTGTCTTGGAACACAATCGCTTGATGGCTCGTCGCGTCGCTCACCAGCATCGCAAGTGCAGATAGAAGCGAGGGGA
Source organism: uncultured Gemmatimonadales bacterium (assembly GCA_964195945.1). Classification (GTDB taxonomy): domain Bacteria; phylum Actinomycetota; class Acidimicrobiia; order Spongiisociales; family UBA5794; genus JAAETI01. Next base: position 3,068 of record CAXMRC010000140.1, on the reverse strand, counting down.
TCTGGTTGAGAAACGAAGGCCAGACGTCTGGATCGACGGAAGTCGTCGCTCTGATATCCATAATCCCTTGCCTCGGCCCCGAAGTGGTGAGGGCCGCGGCGATGCGTAGGGTGTGCTCACTGGCTGCTCTCGTGCGGTGAAGGCCGCCGATCCGAACGCGCATGAGACCGTCGTCGTCGATCCAAGGTTCTTGGGTATCCGTCGGATAGTCATCCACCTTTAGGATGCTACCCGGATCTTGGCGAAGTGGTCGCTATGAGGCTTCCACGGGAGGGACGCCCGTGGGGATTCGGAACAGCACGATTCTCCTTGCCATCAAGAATCCCCGCCGAAGGTCGAAAGCCACAATCCGCCCACAACGACCACCCACCGTCCACCAAACCAGCGACGGATTACCCCCAGGGATGATGGGGGTGGCTCCTTGTCTTCGCTTGTGTTGTCGGGTTGATGAGGATGTCAGATGGGTTCTTGGACTCGGCCTGACCCGATTTACCGCCTGGCGCTTCGGCTGCCCTGGATATGAACTGTCGGCCCGGTTTGAGGACCCATCTGACATGGGCTGCCGTGCTGATTGTGACCTCATAGGAGCCTGCCATATGGCTCATCCCTGTTCTGTCCAACGCTGCGGCATGTCACACCAGGTCAGACAACGCAACCGGAAAGGGAAATCAATGACCACACAACTAGAGACAACCACAGCCGTTACCGCTGGCGTCGACACGCATCGTGATGTGCACATGGTTGCTGCGTTAGATCAACGCGGCGCCGAACTCGGAGTTCAAGGATTCGGCACCGACCCCGCCGGGCATCGCCACATGTTGGACTGGCTGGAGCGGTTCGGACCGGTGGAACTCGTTGGTGTCGAGGGCACCGGCACCTATGGTGCTGGACTGACCCAGTTTCTGCAACGCAACGACATCGCTGTTGTCGAGATAAGCCGCCCCGACCGCCAAGAACGACGCAGCCACGGCAAATCCGATGAGGTCGACGCCATTGCTGCAGCCCGCTCTGCCCAATCGGGTAAGGACACCGCTCAACCCAAGACCCGTACCGGGAACGTTGAAGCAATACGGGCCCTGCGGATGGTTCGCCGTTCCGCTACCCGTGACCGCACCTCAGCAATCAACCAGATGCGAGCCCTGGTTGTCACCGGACCCGACGACATTCGAGAAACGTTCCGGGGACTGACAACCAAAAAACTGGTTTCTGGTGCCGTCCGGCTCCGACCATCGGATCCAACCACCGTTGCTGGGGCAACCAAGTTCGCGCTGCGCGAGCTGGCCCGCCGTGTCCGGTTCCTCAACACTGAGATCAAACGAGTCAACGACATCCTCAGCCCGCTCATCACAGCAACAGCACCCGAACTCATCGCCCGCCACGGCATCGGCATCGAAACCGCCGCCACTCTGCTCGTTACCGCCGGCGATAACCCCAACCGGCTCCGCAGCGAAGCAGCCTTTGCCCATCTCTGCGGCAGCGCCCCCATCAATGCGTCATCAGGACTCATCCAACGCAAACGACTCAACCCCCGCTGTGACCGGCTCGCCAACGAAGCCCTCTGGCGCATCGTCATGGTCCGCATGTCATCAGAACCCCGAACCCGCGCCTACGTCCAACGCCGAACCATCGAAGGCAAAAGCAAAAGAGAAATTATCCGCTGCCTCAAACGCTACGTCGCACGCGAAGTATTCAAAGACCTCAAACAACCCCTTGACAACCAATAGGAGCTTCATATCCTCACGTCGAGGAGCGGTTACGTTAGGGACGCCTCAGCACCCCTGTTCAAACCTTCCCGCGATCAGGTTCACGATTGAGGTGGCCGCGTGACAACGAGGATCGCTCAGGATTTGAGTCGTTCTCAGCTCGCCGCCGTCGGATCCCTGTCGCGAACCAATACATACGTGTCGGCACCACACGCGCTGACAGGGTGATGTGGCCGTCGTTATGCGTGGCTTTCCGGGATTGGTTGGTGTGCCCGGATTTCCGGGCATGCGTCCCACTACATGGGAGGTTGTTACGAGTCGTGGGAACCCGCGGCGTTGCTGTTGGCGTCTCATCTTCGAACAATGATTCGCTGGTTGAATGGAGAGATCGATGTCCCGGATGAGCGTCAGGTTGATTGCAGCGGTTTCCGTGGTGCTGATTGCTTCGTCATGCGCGGTGAGCGAGGAACGGTCGGGTCCTGGTGCCGATGGCGTCCCTGACGTTCTCTTGGCATGCGCAGAGGATCACTCAGATTGCCAGGACACGCTTGCTACCGGTGATCTGCCCACGGGCGGGAACGATCCACTTGCACCATCGACTGAGCCTGACGATGGGTCGGTATCAAACGGCATGGTCGCCGATGACGGCCTCTCAGTACCGGAAGCGATCTCCTATGAGGGTTCGCAACCTGTTGCTGTTCACGGATATGTTGTACGGACGTCCGAAACAGCGCGATTGTGTGAGGTTCTCGCCGAGTCGTATCCGCCCCAGTGCGGCGGTGCGAGTCTGGCCCTCGTCAATCCCGATGCAACCGACGGTCTTCTACTGGTCGAAGACGGTGAAGTGCAGTGGTCACCGGACATAGTCATCCTTATCGGAACAGTGACAGGCAACGAGTTCACCATCGACACCACCGCCTCCGCCTAACTACACGAGTTGGCACACACGGGTAGCTGCCGGCAGGAAGCCCAGGTATGGGAACTTTCGACTCTCAGCGCGTCATCAGGCTGAGCGAGGCTGCCGAGCTTCTTATTGATTCGCTCCGTTTTCACCCGCACCGATCACTCACCAATTCTGCAGTCATCATGTCATTTCGAGAGGTGCCCTCGATCGACACGTTGAGGGGCGGTCACGTTCGGAAACGCCTCACCGCCGTGGTTTCGACCTACCCGGCATAATGTTCCAAATCGAGGTAGCCGCCTAGCAAAGCCTGGCCACTCGGGATTGAAGCTCGTATGTTTGTCAAGGGTTGTTTGTGGTGGGGGTTTGGGTCGCGTTGAAGAGCCCCGGTGGTTGCCGGTGGTTTCCCGGAGTTGGCTTTGGTGGACACGACAGGGATGAGTCACCCGTTGTTGGTGGGGACA
>CAXMRC010000139.1:0-2740 GCA_964195945.1 uncultured Gemmatimonadales bacterium | reverse complement strand
CGTAAACACAGTCGCACCAGAACCAGACTCAGCCAAAACCTTCGTAATCGCCGCAGTCAACGTCGTCTTACCATGATCAATATGACCCATCGTCCCAATATTTACATGCGGCTTCGTCCGCTCGAATTTTGCCTTAGCCATCTGTTGGCTCCCTTTCGGATAACGGTCTTTCCGTGGAGTGTGCTGAACAGTCCCAGTTCTGACTCGTCGGTGTTCTTCTGACCCGGGCATCGTCGGAATCGACGAGCCTTCACGGCATTTGTCCAGCACCCTCCTGGTGCGTAGCGGCGGGCAGACTTGAACTGCCGACCTCTCGATTATGAGTCGAGCGCTCTTACCGACTGAGCTACGCCGCCGTCTGAAGCTCCGCTTCAGATCGACGAACGGCCTCCGGCCCTTCGTCGCTCTGTCACCAAGCTTGTGACTCACCGACAGCGAACTGCCGATACGCCGAGCCCTCTCTGGGGATTGAACCCAGGACCTCCTCCTTACCATGGAGGCGCTCTACCACTGAGCTAAGAGGGCATTGTACGGGACAATAACCCCGCAACCTGCACGTTAAAAGATGGCGTCGGCCATCTCCCAATATGTTGTTCGTGCTGGGAGAAGGATTTGAACCTCCGAAGGCATTGCCGGCAGATTTACAGTCTGCTCCCTTTGGCCGCTCGGGCATCCCAGCTCTATACCGCTCGTGCGAGCGGCACCGTACGTTAGTCCACCGGTGAGCATTGGGGAAAGCTCACTCCGTTCAGCCAATCTTGGTCCACATGCCGCAGCGCTCAGAAGAGAACCCGAGGTCCCCCGACGAGATCGAGACCGTCTGAATCGACGACGAGAACTCATTGTCAATGATCTCCGGGATCGAACCGCCAAACCCGCGCAGACGCTCCCAATAGCAGCTACCGGAAGAATCGCTATTGCGCCAAGTCCCTGCGGCGACTTCGCTTCCGACTAGGAAGCTGCCTCCGGCGAAGTCAGCTGTCGGTGAGCTGGTTCGCGGAGACAGATCCGATGACCAGGTTCCGCAGTCCTCGGACTCGAAGCCATCGTCGCCGGGAGAGATGGTGACGATGTCGATCTCGTCCGTCAACCAGCTTTCGATGACGACCCAGCTTCCCGGGGACCCGCTCAAGCGGGCCCAGCTGCAGAACTGCGATGAGTCAGAGTTGCGGTAGGTGCCGGGGGGAACCTCGCCGGGTACCGTCCAGACCCCGTCGCCGAATGCCTGCAGTGCGGGCGGGGTGATGGGTTTGAGGGCCAGCGCCCGAGCGAGGAACGACGCCATCTGGTCACGTTTCACCCGGTCGTCGGGGCAGAACCGATCGTTGGCGGGCGGGTTGCATCCCCTGGTGATCCCGGCCGCGGCCAGCTTGGCAATGTGGTTCTCAAAGATCGAGCCGTCATCGTCCAAGAAGCTGTTGCCACCACCATCATCGGTCAAACCAAGGGCCCGCACCATGAACGCCGCCATCTGACCTCTGGTCACAAAGTCATTCGGACAGAACCGGTCGTTCACCGGTGGGTTGCAGCCTTTGGTGATCCCGGCTGCGGCCAGCTTGGCAATGTCGTTCTCAAAGATCGAGCCGTCATCGTCCAAGAAGCTGTTGCCACCACCGTCATCGGTCAAACCAAGGGCCCGCACCAGAAAGGCCGACATCTGGCCGCGAGTAACGTCGCTGTTGGGGCAGTACAAATCGTTGACAGGCGGGTTGCAGCCCTTGGTGATCCCGGCAGCGGCGATCGCCTCGATGTTGCCTTCGTGGACATTGCCATTGTCATCCGAGAAGGACCCACCGGGCGGCAACGGGTTCACCGTTGTGAATGTCGCTGATGGCCCGCCCGTAGACTCGTTCCCGTTGCCGTCGACGGCCTCTACCTTCGCTGTGTAGGTTGCACCGCCTGCCAGGCCCGTCAAGGCCAGACTGGTCGATGAGGTTGACCCCTTGAGCAAACCGTTCAGGTAGACCTTGTAAGACGCAACCGTCGCGTTATCGGTGGCAGCGCTCCACGAAGCGGTTGCGGTTGTTGCGGCAATGTCGGTGACGGTCACGGTGCTGCCACCCGGCCAGGTGGGTGCTGCGCTGTCGGCGGTGAGCAGCGTCGCCGACGGCCCGGTCGTCGACTCGTTCCCGACCGCATCAACTGCTTCGACCTTGACCGCGTAGCTGGTTCCGACCGATAACCCGGTGAGGTCGGCGAACGTTGTAGTCACGGTTGCCGACAGTGAACCGTTCACGTAGACGCGATAGCTGGTCACTCCGACGTTGTCGGACGCGGCATTCCAGGATGTCCTGGCGCCTGTCTCCGTGATGTTGCTGAACGTAACGGCACTGCCTCCGGCCCAAGTCGGAGCGACGCCATCGATCACGTTCGCGGCCGCTACCGCATCGCGAGCGTCGATCAAGCCATCACCTGAAAGCGGGTCCTGACCCGCGGTTTCGATATCGATGGCCGAACTGCGCAGCGCGACCAGGACTTGTGTCGGCGTGAGATTTGGAACGAGATCGAGCATCAGTGCCGCCACTGCCGCGGCGTGAGGTGCCGCGGCCGACGTACCAAAGAAGTTGGGGAAGCCGTCTGGCTCGACGTCAACGCCGGGGACAAAGAAGGTGGTATTGGTCCCGTCTGGTGCGGCGATCTCCGGCTTGAAGCGCGTCACTGGACCGCCCGGCAAGGGATTGCCCGTGTTGTCGAAGTGGAAGGGGAGATCGCCACCGAGTGAACTGAACAGTTCGACGTT
>CAXMRC010000138.1:0-2840 GCA_964195945.1 uncultured Gemmatimonadales bacterium | reverse complement strand
GGCTGCGTCGCGAGGTGGTACACGGTCTCGGCGATATCGCTGGGTCTCAAGTGAATGCCTTGGTCGCCGGTCTGTTCATCGGTGCCAATGCCGCCGTCGACGATCACCAGTGCCACGTGGATCCCTTCGGGCCCTAGCTGGCGCGCGAACGATTGAGCCAAGCTGCGTTGGGCGGCTTTCGCGGACGCGAAGGCAGCGGTGAACGGTTTTCCCCGAAGCGATGCAGTGGCGCCAGTGATGATGATGGCGCCACTTCCGCTCTGTCGCATGGGCCCGACCACCTCGCGAGTGCTCTGAAGGAGCCCGCGGACATTGACCTGCCAACCCTTTTCGAAATCCTCATCCGGAACGTCGTCGAATCTGCCGAACTGCCCCGTACCAACGTTGTAGAGAAGCACATCGACGTCGCCAAGGTCGTTGCGCACTTTGGCGAACGCACTCTTGATCGCAGCAGGATCAGCGACGTCGCACGCGTAAGCGTTGCCGCCGATCTCTTCTGCAATGCCGCTCGAGTAGCCGGTACTGCGAGACAGCAACGCAACGGCGTAGCCTTCATTGGCGAAGCGAAGAGCAAACGCCCGCCCATTTTTCGGACCGATCCCGACGACCACACAAACTGGCTTTCCCATACCGACCCCCCTACGAGTTCACTGACGGAGTGTAGCCAACCGCCCAGCGATAGAAACCAAGAACAAGGTGAAAACAGCAGGCAGCGCGGCCACCTCAGATCTCGGCCGCTGGGTCCGAGATTATAATGAGTGGAAGATCTGAGCGACTTTGACTAGAAAGTCGAATTGTCGCCCAGCTCTGTGGAGTCTTCGACCGATCAGCGGGACCATCGGGTTGGCACTCCAGAACGATCAAACTCGAGGAGAGATCATATGAAAATTCTCATGGTGCTGACGTCGCACGAAGATCTTGGTGACACCGGAGAAAAGACCGGCTTTTGGCTCGAGGAATTCGCAGCCCCGTACTACGTCCTTCGTGACGCAGGCGCCGAAATCACCCTTGCCTCGCCGAAAGGCGGCCAGCCACCGCTTGACCCCAAAAGTGACGCGGACGACGCCCAGACCGATGCAACTCGCCGTTTCAAAAAAGACGCCGATGCGCAGAAGGCCTTGGCAGCAACGCAGAAGCTGTCCGAAGTTATGGACGACGGATACGATGCAATCTTCTATCCCGGCGGGCACGGTCCCCTCTGGGATCTCGCAAATGACGCTGACAGCAAGCGACTGATCGAGGCCTTTGTAGCCGACGACCGCCCCGTCGGGGCCGTCTGCCATGCACCGGCCGTGTTTCGCCACACGCAAAGCACCGACGGCAAGCCGCTTGTGTCGGGTCGTCGCGTCACGGGCTTCACCAATACCGAAGAAGCCGCTGTCGGGCTCACCGATGTCGTGCCTTTCCTTGTGGAAGATATGCTCGAGTCCAACGGTGGCATTTACGAAAAAGGGGCTGACTGGGGATCGCATGTGGTTGTGGATGGCCAATTGATCACCGGCCAGAACCCCGCCTCGTCCGAGGAAGCCGCGCACGAACTTCTGAAACTTCTAAAATAGGACAACAGGCAGTCGTCCACCTTCCCAGCAACGATTCCAGCCGGATGGCGTCTGACCTAGTTCAATTCGACCGTCACCTTGTCGATCTGGCCGTTGAACTCGTTGTCGGGAGACAGTCACTACAAACGCGTTTGTGGTGACTATCAGCACGGAGCTTCGTATACATCGAGTGCGACTTGATCTAGCACAGGATTGTCGAGCCAGTGTCACAGGAGATCTCATATGACAAAGAAGATCACGGACTACACCGTTACCGACAAACTGACGGGCATGGACGATGACTGGCCGCATGACCCGAATGTGCCGGAACTGCCGTCGGTGCCGGATGCGGCGAATCCTCCGCCGCTCAAGGGCAACTGGCTCTGGAAGTACTACGACGACAAAATGCGGACGCCGCGTGCGACCCGGCCGGGCCCAAAGACGGACATCGTCAACGAGGTGAATCCGCTAGAGGCCGATGTCTGCTGGTCGATGCGCAGCCCTTATAGCTATCTAACCCTGCATCGCTTGGTCTGGCTGAACTCGAACTACAACGTGAACATCAACATCCGGGTCATCTTCCCGGTGGCTGTGCGCACGCGTCACGAGGGAGGCAAGGCGGGGTCAGGGCGCTACTACAAGATGGGCGACGCTTTCAACGACACGGTCCGCACTGGCCAGTATAACGGCGTGCCGTTCAAGTACCCTTATCCGGACCCGATCTGGCAGAACGAATATCCGCCTGAGTCCGCCGACAACGCTATCCACCCGCTCGAGAAGCAGCCCTACATCTCCTGGTTGGTCCGCTTGGCCAACTACGCCGAGCTGCAGGGCAAAGGCCTGCACTGTGTCCACGCCGTCAGCGGCATGATCTGGACTGGGGAGGTCGATTGGTGGCCCGCCCATGTGAAGGAGCGGTTCAACACGGTCGAGGGTCTGGACTACGACACCGCCATCCAATACATCCGCGAAAACACCGCGGAGGTCGACGCGGTCTGGCAGAAGAACCAGAAGATCCAGATGGATGCCGGCCACGGCGGCGTGCCGCTGATGATCTTCCAGGGCGAGCCCTTTTTCGGCCAGGACCGGTTCGATGAGTTCTACTGGCGCCTGCGCCAGAGCGGCCTGACCCGCCGCGATCAGCCGCGGGGACCGTTCTGCGTCAAGCCGTTGCGCTGGCCGGACCACGAATGACCCCAGCATAAACGCGATCGCGAGGAACACGAGCGCGTCCATACGCGTCCACACGGCCATGTCCTTGAGTGAATAGCGTGAGGGCGAAATCTGCTCCTACAGCTCCGG
>CAXMRC010000137.1:0-16210 GCA_964195945.1 uncultured Gemmatimonadales bacterium | reverse complement strand
GCGATGCGCTGATCGCCAAATGTCACACCGTCGAACAGGCTGTCGAGGCCATCGATGAGAGGGCCATCGCTGCGCCAGTTGGTGTCCAGGGTGCGCAGTGCGTCCGCTCCGTCGAGGGCGGATAGGTAGGACTCGACGTCGGCACCACGAAAGCTGTAGATGGACTGTTTCGGGTCTCCAATGACGACCAGGCGTGACTCGTCGAAGACCGCTCGAATGACCTGCCACTGCACCGGGTCGGTGTCCTGCGACTCGTCTACCAGGGCGACCGAGTAGCGGCGCTGCAACAGCGCCCGTGCGGTGTCGCCGATCTCCGGGGCGCTGAGGGCATCGCGTACCTCGACCAGCGCATCGTCGAACGTGACCACCCCGGATGCCCGCATCCGCCGCCCCACTTCGTGGCGCATGGCGTGGGCCAGTTCGACCCGGGCCCGCGCCGTCCCGGTGACGCTGGCGGCATCGGGGACGATGCGAGCGTCGACGGTGTCGACGACTGCCTTGCCGATGGACAGGATGTCGCTGGTCTTCACCGGCTCCTCACCGGCGTTCCCGGCGTACCGGCCGACGACGAGGTCGCTTGCAGTCTCTGCCAGGAGCAGGTCGTCGAGGGCACCCGGCTCCAGCCCTGAGGATTGCCGGGCCCGCAGGCCGAGGTGGCCGAGGAGCCGCTGCGCAAACCCGTGGATGGTGAAGATCTGCGCCCGGTCGAACTGCATCAATGCCGCCCGCAGCCGTTCGGCGGAACGTTCCCGGGTGGGGCGGTCAGCGTCGAGCAACACCTGGAGATGCTCATCTCCGCCGCTGACCCCGGACTCATCAAGCGCCCGCAGGGTCCGCACCATGCGGCGACGAACCCGGGACCGCAACTCGGCGGTGGCCGCCCTGGTGAAGGTGACCACCAGGATCTGGTCCAGCTCCACCCCGTCCTCGGCAATGAGCCGGGTAACGGCGGCGGAGATGGTGAAGGTTTTGCCGGTGCCGGCGCTGGCCTCGATGATGGTGCGTCCCGGCCCGATCGCCTCTTGCTCATCGAATTCGGAGAAGATGGTCATATCTTCTCCTCGGTGCTCAGCAACAGGATGGGGGTCCACAGCCGCCGGGAGTACTCCTCGAACCCAGAGTCGAGCAACGCATTTGTCGCCATCAGGTCGGGGAACAGCATGAGGTGCGCTGGGTCGGCTGCTTCCGGGCTGTACCGGTCGGTTTCCCAGGTGTCGCGGACCGCTTTCCATGCCTTACCGCGGCCCAGATCGAGGTTGCGTTGCCAGGCGAATGCGGTTTCACACGGCATCGGGACGGGTGCATCGTTTCCTTCGGCGTAGAGGTTGACGAGATCCGACAACAGTTCATGTGCCCGGCTGCGGCGTTCGTCGACCGTCTTGCCGATCGGCCCGATCGTGATTGCGGTGTGGCCTTTGCCACTCTCGTGACGGCCGAGCAGCAGTGCGGCCCATGGGATCTCGGGCTGGAGCGAACTGAGGAATACAAGCTCGGCGTATGCCCGCAGCCGTCGTTTTGCTTTCAGCTTCGATGCGGTCACGGTTACCAGATGGGCGCGGTCCGGATCTGCCAGCACCGTGCCTTCTACCGAGTGGTCTCCGGCGGGGACGACGCCCCGATAGGGCCGCATGCGCTGCGGGTCGTATCCTCGTTCGACGGCGGCAGCCCACAGCACCGTGGCGGCCTCGCTGGCGTCGTCGAGGTCGTCGACACCGAGCTCACCGGGAGGCAACACATCGCTCGCTTGCTCCCGTTGAGCAAGTGTCTCGAGGCCGTGCCCGTCGGAGAGCCCCGTGATCAGCCGTTCTTTGACCGCCCATTTGTCGAGCGGATTCAGGTCGGCGGGGAGGGTGTCGTCCGGCGTTTCGCCCGCTTCGGGAATGGAGATCTCCAGCCGGGCCCGCAGGAATCGTTTCGCCGGGTGCTGCAGGAACGCCATGAGGTCGCCGAGCTTGATCGTGTCAACCGGATCCCCTTCCGGCCAGGTCTTGTCGAAGCCGCTACTACCGGTCGCTCGTTGCTGCACGGCCCGCGCCCCGGCGAGATGCATCGGGTCGTACCCGAACGCTCCAGCAACGCCGAGTTCGCCCGGCTTGAAGTTGGCCTCGCTGAATGATTGCAGCGGATGGGTGGTCACCAGGTGCGCCATCGCGTCTGCCCCGACCATGTCGCCGAGGGTGTCCTGGAGTTCGGCGATGGGGACTGCCGGGGGGAGCTCGGAGTTGGTCAGCTCATCCCGACCGGAGTAGGTGATGATCAGATGGTCCCCGGCGGCCATGACCGCATCGAGGAGGAGTTGACGGTCCTGGGCGCTGCGATCGGAGTCGCCGATGACTTCGTCGGAGAGGAGCAGGTCGTCGCCGTCGGATCGGCTCGCCCGGGGGAACCGTTCGTCGTCCATCCCGACCAGGCACACGAGCCGGTAAGGGACTGAGCGCATCGGAGCGAGCGAGCATACGGTGACGTCGCCGGTGCGGAAGTGGAGGGGGCTGGGCCGGTCTTCGGTCCAGCCGGCGATCGCCCGCCGGGCTTCGGGGAGGGTTATCACCGGGTCGGGGGTTCCGGGTTCGGGGTTGGGGAATGTCTCACCGAGCAGTCGCTCGAGTTGGCCGAGTTGCCATTCGTCCCGCCAGGCGGGTGCGGCCAGCATCCGGACACTGCTGGCAATGGCGGGTCCCCATTCCGACATGGGCATCGGGGTACGAAGGGATTCGCGGATGGCGACGATGCGGTCGACGATGGCGGCGATGATCCCGGCGGGGATAGCTTCTTGCCCTTCGACGCCGTCAAGGGGTGCCGTGTCGGCGACAACCCGCACCGGGCTGTCGCTGTAGAAGACGCCGGCGAGCGTTCGATCGAGGCCACGTTTCCAGGTCCGTTGCTCGTTGCGGCCCGCTTGCCAGGTTTCACGGTCGTCGGCGTTGAGTCCCCAGCTGATGTGGGCGTCTTTGATAAGGCCGACGATGGCTCCGGCTGTGTCGACGTCGAACCCGAAGCGTTGCTGGACGACGGGCCGGGCCACCAACTCTCGTACCGCTCCGGCCTCCAGACGAGAGTCGGCAAGGCCGAGCACGGTGGCGGCAAAGCGAACCAGTGGATTGGTGGCGGAGGGCGCTCGATCGGCGATCCGCACCCGCAGATCCGGCAAGCCGGCGCCGTCGCGGGCGGAGGTGCCGGGGAACGACGCTTCGAGTAGCGGCCCGAACGTTGCCAGATCCGGTGTCATGATCACGATGTCACGCGGCTCGAGCGTCGGGTCGGCGGCGAGGGCGTGCAGGATGGCGTCGCGGGCCACTTCGACCTGGCGGCGTGCCCCATGGCCGACGTGGATCTGCACCGACCGGTCTTGCCCTGCGGCGACTCTATCCGCAAGTGGCTCGTCGAAGGCAACGGGTCGGTTGTTGTGGATGTCCCGCTGAAGTCGAGCCAGCACCGAACCGGCCGTCGGGAGAGAGGACTCGATTGGCGATGCCGAAAGCCCGCGGACACCGAGGACGTGTTGCAGCTCACGGCTCTCCCGTGCCCATGACACGAGCATCGGGTGCACGGCCAGGGCTGCGGTCGGGTCGTCGCTGCGGCGAATCGGCACCGGTGTGGCGTCCCTGTCAAGCCCCTGGGCGGTTGTGGTCCATAGCTCGGGCGATGGGTGGAGTATGTAGAGGTGAACGTCCCGTTGTTCGCCGAGGGCGACGAGTACTTCGAGGTCAAAGGGATCGAATGCGGTGAGGCCATACACCGAGATCTGTTCCGGAAGGTCGAGGGTGATCTCACCGTTGCGGATCGGATCGAGGCCGTCGGGGAGCAATTCGGGTAGCGATGGCAAACCGATCCGTTTGCCAACCGATCGCCACAGGCGTGGCTGCCAGGCGTCCCCGTCAGGGATCGGCTGATCTGAGGGGCCGACATCCGCACCCGCTGCCCAGGCCCGGATCATCTCGGGACGACGCCGCCCGTACCTGGAGAAGAGACCGGCGATCTTGCCGGCGGCGTACAGCCGATTCTGGCTCGCGCCCCCATCCCCGGTGTTGAGGTATCGCTGGATCATTCGCATCCATGGTTCCTCGATCTCGCCGTCGATGGAAGCAAGCACCTGAGCCGTAAGGGCATCGCCTTCCCACGCCGTCACCGAGGCCGCAAGACCCGGAACGGCGAGCAACACCTCACGAACGAGCCGGAAGGGGAATGGAAAGTCGATGTTGGCGCTGATCCCATCGCCGATACCCCGAGCGGCAAGCTCGGTAGCGATCTGCTGTGTCATCCAGCGCTCGATCCCCCGCGTCGGCACCGCAATCAGCTCCGACGCAAACGGATCACCCGGGGGACTCGCCAACTGGTCGCATACGAGTGAAATCAGCGAATCCGGATGAGGCGCCACATGGATCGACACCGTCACGACATCACCCCGCCTACGTCCTCGAATCCTGGCCAGTCCACCACAGTTGCCAACTTAACACCGGGGTACGACAGGCAGCGCACTGACGGTGTCGTCAGCCGAGTGACTCCCACGATTCGTCGTCCGCCATCCAGCGGTCGGTCACCAGCTCTTCAACCTCCGGCACTGAGTGACGTACGGTCACCTCGGCCACGGCCTCATTGCGACCCCGGATCTGTCTCCGTTCCTCAAACGGGTACTCGCTGAGCGGGAGAAACGTGCGGTGACCTCTCGGCTTGGCGTCGTATGAGGTGCTCCCCGAGTTGATCGGGCTCAGCTCGACAGTGCTTTCGTATGACTCGAGTACAGCTGCTGTATCGACGGCAATCACCAGGTGCTTACGACCTCGATACGTTCGGGCGTTGAGCAGCGTTCTGACCCGTTTCTCGGTTGGCCAGAAGAAGACTCGACTGTCCAACGTGGCCAACCATTCCGGAACCGACATGTCAATCAGGCAATGAGCGAGTTTCTTGTGGTTGAGCGGCTTCTGGTCACGAACGACGAAGTCGTGTCCCTCGGCGCTCAGCGTCAAGGAGTCGGGACGCGGATTCGCCTGCAACCCACGGCGCTCATCCACCGGGACCGCGCACATGTCGAAAATCGAGCAGCGCCACGGACAAGAGGAGCGTGGTCGATGCCGATACGGTGGCGCAGCGCTCCATGAGTGCATCCGAGTGATCGCGCTTCAATCTCGGGGCTCCGCACCTGCGCCACTGTGCGAGCTTCCCCTTACGGTGAGGCAAGGAAGGACCCGACGCGGCTACTCGCCAAGCCTCTGCCAGAGTCCCCAGGCGCCAGGAACGTTCTGTAGGCTGCGAAACATCTGTCCCTCGAGCGGAGTTGGAACCTATGCAGACCCTGAAACGCGGCGATTCCGGCGAGGAGGTCAAGGGGGTCCAACGCATACTCAAGCGAGCGGGACTCTTCGACGGAGCCATTGGCGGCAACTTCGGCCAAATCACTGAAGAGGCGGTGATCGGGTTCCAGCGACTGCACAATGGATCCGGTAGGCGCAGGCTGCCCACAACCGGCACGGTTACCGAGGCCACGTGGTGGGCGCTGCAAAATCTCGAAGAAGCTCGCGCTACCGCGCCCAATTTGAAGAGGGGCGACCGCGGCGATGACGTGAAGGTTCTACAACGCCTGCTGAAAGCGAGGGGTGTATTCGTCGGAGCGGTACGAGGTAACTTCGGGGCACTGACCGAGGGTGCTGTGGTGGCGTTCCAGCAGAGCCACGTCGGCCCCAACGGCGAACAGTTCGGTACAGACGGTCTGGTCAGCGCAGACACATGGTGGGCTCTACTTAATCCCGCGGCGGCACAAGCGGGAAGCGACATCAGTCGACCAACCCTCAAATTGAGGGATAAAGGACCCGCTGTCAAGGAGCTCCAACAGCTCCTCAAGGAGCAGGGAGCCTTCCAGGGCAACGTCAAGGGCAACTTCCTCAAGCTCACCGAAGCAGCTGTGCGTTACTTCCAAGAAACCCACATCGGTCCCGACGGGCTGTTTCTTACAGTCGACGGAATCGTCGGGCCGGCCACGTGGTGGGCGCTGCGGAACCCGTCCGGACGCGCTCAGGCCTCGGACCTTGACTGGGATATCCCGGACGGGATCGAGGGGCTCCGCCTCAAGCAACTCGAGATTGTTCTCCGGGAACGCCAGGCCGGCGTAGCGGAGAAACCCGACGGCGCCAACTGGGGAGGAGGCGTCGAGAAGTACCGGGGGTCCAAGGGTGCCCCATGGTGTTGCTACTTCTGGTCATGGGGCACCAAAAAGGCTCTCGGCAACTATCCGCTCGGCTTGAAGCTAGGGCGCTGCATGACCGCGTGGACGCGAGCCAAAGACCGTGGAATGGCACATGCCAAAGGTGAATATGTCCCCATTCCCGGCGACGCCTTTGTCATGCTCTACAGCAACGACAGCGGGAAACTTACCGGTCGCGGCCACATCGGATTTGTGCTCAGGGTCGAGGTGGTCAATGGCGAAGCCGTAGCCATCGACACGATCGAGGGCAACGCGGGGAACCGTGTCAAAGTGGGTCACCGCCTGTTGTCGTCCGCGGACATCGTCGGCTTCATCAACCAGTTCCCTCCTGACGCGCAATCCGCAGGATGGCAAACGGGACTCGGTAGAACCGATGTAGGGGGGCGCGACTCAACGGTCTGAGACGCGAACTGAAGGTGAATTCGTATACAACTTCGCCACAATGGGGACCGGGCTGGATGGCGATCAGGTCTTGAATCACTCCTGGTCCGGCTTGAGTTCCGCCGCCTTTTCCTCGAGCGCAGTCATGATTGGCATCAGCCAGGCGGTGTCCTCACCACGTTCTCGGCGCGCTCCATTGATGAGACCCAGGTTGCGCAATGTCGTTTCCGGCTGCCAATCCTCTTCGGCGGAGGCCACTGCGTCGGCAGTGTGAGCGTAAGCCGCGTCTTGGTTCTTGCGTAACACCTCGAGCTCGAGCAGCGTGGCGTGATCCCAGTAGTTCGGGGTACCCGAGGCGATGCGCCGCAGCGCGCTGTAGTACACCACCGGCAGAAGCTCTTCTCGTGCCGGATCTGGCGGTTGAGCCAGCTCCATCAGCGTCACCGCATTGATGCCCGGGTAGGCGTCCCGCCAGTCCGCCTCGAAACCAAGCCGGTATGCCTCGATGGCCTTCTTCAGATCGCCACGGGCCTCGATCGCCTTGCCCGCTTTGAGATCCCTGTCCCAACGATCTTTGTAGACCCTGCCGAGGATCCCGTAAGTCTCGCTGCTGGGACCGTTCTCTTGGATCAGCCTACGCAATACCTGCTCAGCCTCTTCACTCCGTCCGGCGCGATTGAGCCCGAACCCGAGTTGTTCACCCACCAACACCGAACGCTGCACCGGTTCGGACATGTCCTCGACCAGGTCGATCATGGAGTCCCACGATCCGACAGCCCTGTACGACAGCAAGAGGTCGACCGCCACACCCGCCTCGACGTCGGCGATCGGGCCGAGATCGGCCCGTATCGCATCGAGCGCATCACCCCCCTCCCGTCGGGCTATGGCAAGACGCTGCTTAGCGTCCTCGGCATAGGCCACCCGCTGTCTGAACAGGTCGGTCTTCAGATGGCTGATATCGGCAGCTGGTAAGTCGGTGACGAGCTGGAACACCGGACTGTCGGTGGCATCCTGTTTTGCCGCAGTCAAGGCTGCGGCGATCTTCTCGGCGTCGGCCTCGGCATCGGAAGGGATGCCTTTGTCTAGGGAGTACGGCACGCTGCGGAGGTAATTGACGTCGAAGGGAAGCCGGGCGCCCTCTGCGAAGACCGACACAGTGGTCTGTGGCCGGACCCCATGGCGGACACCTAGTTCGTAAAACACGTTGGCGTTGGCGGTGGTGAGATCGGCGACCGCGTAATCGCAAAGAATCAAACGCTCGAACATCGGCTTGTGAATGATCCCGCCGAGTCCCTCCTCGTCGGCACGGATCGGCTCCAAGTCTGCTTGTTCGATCGCCGGCCTGATCACCGACGCATAGACCTCATCGAAGTCGACCATACCGCCAGCGGGGTCGGGCTTCGAACCGAACGGCATCAACACAAAGCACAGCGGCTTCAGCGGGGCATCATCCTGAGGCATGTTGGCCTCCTTTCGGCTCTCTCCACGCTACTCGTCTGGGATGGTGTCGCTCGGCGCCTCCAACTCATCCTTGGCCTGTGCTACTTCCTCTTCGTCCGCAAGCAGAGATGCCCTATCGCCGAGGGATCCGGTGAATAGATCGAGGATGCCTTGGGCGGCAGCGGGCGAGCCCATCAGCTCGATGATGTTCCCCGCTTGGAGGCCGGTCGTAGCAAGGTAGCGAAGGTCGAGCGTACGCTCGAAGGCTTCGTTGTAGGCCGCTTCTGCCTCGGTGTACTTTCCCAGCAACAACAACGCCTCCGCCTTCGTGGCTGCCACCCAATAGGCGTCGCCGCCCGCGGTCGTGGCCTCCAGTACCGCCGTTGCCAGATCCGCATGCTCCTCCCCTAGGGCTAGGCTCATGAAAGCAGCGTTGATGCCGTTGTACAGGATCTGATCGTTGTCGCCCTCCTTACAAGCCGCCTCGTAGCCGATGCGATACGTATCGAGCGCGTGGCGTGCCAACGCCCGCTTCTGAGGTGGACCGCTCTCCAGCCAGCGGCGCTTGATACGCCCGGCCGTGATTCCCAGAGTCTCTGGATCGAGCTGCGCATCACCGGGCAGCGAATTCAGCGTGGCGATGGCGGCCGTGTGCAGATTGAGCCCGGATTGGGCAACGGCGAGCTGTTGGATCACTCGCACATCTTCGGCGAAGGGTTGGGAACCGTCTTCCAGCGTGAAGTCGAGGTAACGCCGCATCAGTTGCTCAGCAGTGGCGTGCTTCGACTGCCTGCCAAGCGCCAGGCCAAGGGCACGCTCCACGGTGGGCAATGTAGGACCGGCCGCAAGCAGCTCATCCGCGGTTGCCTGCAACGCGTCAACGTCGCCGCCTTCGGCGGCCGCCTGGACAAAGTGCATGCGCTCTACTGCCTCGGGACTGTGGCCATGAACCGCTCGCAACTCTTCCCCGGTCGGAGTCGGCCGGGTAATGCGCCTCACTAGCACATCGACCGGCTGCCGGCCGACCTTCTCCGGCTTCACGAGCTCGACATGGTTACCCGGTACCAGCACGTGCTCGTCGAACGGGAACGGATCGAGGGCACTCTCGGGGGGCACGAACCGATCCTTCATCCCAGCAACAACTGTCAGCCGGAACGCGGCCAGCGGATCGGGCTCTTGACGATGGTCGTCGATCTGCGACGTCCACTCGGTTCGTAGGTTCGTAACGAACTGCCCGATGTCGGACATGTCGCCGATCTGTTTCTTGAGGAACCCGCCGAAACGCGCCTTAAGCAACCCGCCGCTGGGGCTGGCGAACAGCACAATCTCGTTGATCTTGCTCAGCATGCTGTCGTCGGCGGAAAGCCTGCCTTCGCGGATCCGACGTAACTCCTCAACAACGTAGGCTTGCACCACCAGCCCACCCATACTGTGGGCAACCAACTTGATCTCGTCGTAGTCATGCACCGCGGCGATCGTGTCGTTGAGCAGCGCCCGGAGTCCATCACCGAGTGTCTCGATACCGGGGTCGTTCTCCCAGAACCACTTGGTGACGGCATACGTCAGCTTCAGCTTTGACGGGTACTGCCAGTAGAAGCAGTCGAACCGCCCCAGTTCGGGATCGTTTTGGAGGATCGTCGGAAAGTCGCCCCATGTGCCCACCCCACCTCCCGTGAAGCCGTGGACGAACACCACCGCAGACTCGGTCTTGTTGTGTGTGTTCTCAAACCTGACTGGGTTCTCTGCACCCATGATGTCCTCCCCGATCGACCCTGCATTCAGACTACTTCTCGCCCAGCATTTGCGGGACCGTGCCCCGAGGCTCCAGTGTGGCGAGCGGAAGCTCGTTGGCACGCGACCCCTGCGGAACGCTATATCCGCGTCAATCCCCCGTCATCGACGACGAGAGTTCCTTCTCGATGCTCTCTAGTTGTTTGATGATGCTCTTCTGACGGTCTTGCAATGCCTCCCGGTGGCTTTGTCGATGACGGCGCCCTTCAGCGTCTCGATGATGTCGAGCGCTGCGATGGCCTCGGCCGGAAACTCACGGCGCAGCACCCGGACTGAGCGCAACTCTGCGCTGGTGCCTCGCAGCGGGAACTCGGTAGAAACAATCGCGGCTCTGAGATCGATCACTCCTGCCCGCTCGGCATCGCGATCTGAAGCCATACCGCTGAGCTGAGCGACGGTGAATAGTCGACGAAGCCGTCGCCATCGACGATCTCGACGACGTCAGATTTCTCTCCCTCTACCTCCAGGAACGCTTCGCCTGCGCTTCGTGAGACCTCAACGTCAGAGGTAGCAGCTTGGACCCCGATACCAACGCCGACATTCGCAACGTCAACGTACTCGTTGGCGAACTGCACATTTGGGTCTGGGACGCCCCTACCCGGAACGGCGATAGTAGATGACACGAGCGATCCTTCATCGGCTCCTCAATCGAGCCTACCCGGGGTTCGGCAACAGCGCGCTGAGCGTTCCCGAAACGTTCGGCCGCCCTTTGGAGGGAGCTGTCTCAACCACCGCCTGATCGAGCAAGGTGGTCGATGAGCGGCCGGGCGGGACCTCGGATTTCACGATCGCGGTTGCCCCACCACAACGAGGGCAAGACCGCTCCATGCGACCCAACCACGCCTGGTGATCGAACGCACCAACTGCCCACCGGACGCGGTTCAGCTCCCGAGAAGGTCGATGACTCGCCGCACGTCGTTGCTCTCGCGTAGCCGAATGATCAACAGGCCCGCAGGGAGCACGGTTCCGGGCCGCACGATGGTCCGGGCGAATCTCGCGGTGGCTGTATCGTGAGGCTCGATAATCTCTGGCCAGTCATCGAGGGATGCACCCGCGAGCTGCTCGGCCAATGCCCACGCCTGACGTCGGGCGACTTCAATGCTGAAACGTACGATGGCCTGGTCGGTTCGGCCTCCGAATCGGTCAAGGAGCCCAATCCATGGTGATGCCCGGTCGACATCTTCCATAAATCCGTCCACGAGCTCCGCGAGCACTTGGTTGATGGTGTCGAAGTCTGTGCGAAGACCTGCCAGCTCAGCACCCGGGGCCACGGTGGCAGCCGCGATGCCGAGGTCGAGGTTGATGTGGGCGTTCATGCCGACGAGCAACTGCTGAACGATGATCGGGCGCCATCGCCCGGCGGCATCAAACGCCGCCTGCCACGCTGTCGTGGGCTCCCCTCCAGCGCGCCACAGATCGTAGGCGTCGAGGTAGCGCTCAGCAAAGACTCGATCCAGTCGAGCCATCCGGTCGCCATCGATGAACCGGCCGGCGACGATGGCCTCCCGCACTGCAGCGGTCACCTTGTGATACATCGCGGCGAAATAGCCGGCTCGGCTGGCGTTGTGTCTCGTCTCAGCGATCAGATCGTCGAGGCGTGCGAGCACGATGTTGATGTCGGCCACGGACATTGGTCCTCCCTCGAGGCAGGCTACACCCCGTGGGAGAGTGGAGTAGGTTTGGTCCCCGGGAGGGAGCACGATGAGCGATATCTTCTTGAGCTACGCCAGTGAGGATGCAGCACGGGTCCGAGAACTAGCGGATGGTCTGACCGAGCTCGGATGGTCCGTGTGGTGGGATGACCGGATCCGCGCCGCGGCAGAGTTCGACGACGCCATCGAACGCGAACTCGACTCGGCGGCGTGCGTCGTGGTGGTGTGGTCACGATCGTCGGTATCGTCGGGATGGGTCCGTGCCGAAGCCGGCGCTGCCAACGACCAGGGCAAGCTAGTGCCTGTCAGGTTCGATTCCGATGTCATCCCGCCATTGCGGTTCCGTCAACTCAACGCCGCGACCCTGGGAACGGGGTCCATTACGGCTCCCTCGGGCGACGCACTAGGCATGTTGGCGGAAGTCGCTCGGCTGACCGGAAGGCTACCGGCAAACGTTGACCCGAGCCTCTTTGCGGGGCGCACGAGCAACGGCAGCTCCGGTGCTCGCGCCGTGACCGCGGGCAAGTGGCGGATCACGACTCGATTCCTTGGAGCGAAAGGACGATACAACTTCGATCTCCACCCAAACGGTACCGTGTCTGGCAATGGCTCTTGGCTCATTACCCGGGCCGACTTCGCTGGCCGATGGTTCTACGACGCCGCCCAAGATGTTCTCCAACTTGAGACGTCGGGCGGTATCTCCAAGGGTATGGAGACGGAGCGAGTCCAGATCACTGAGTGGATTGATGACCACACCGCAGCGTGCAGGCTCCAGCGCCGGAAGGCCAGGCTCGAACGACTGGGGGGTTGATAGTTACCTTGCCTTGGTACCCGGAACGCCGCGCAACCATAGCCACAACTACCACCAAGCCGGATCGGGTCGCCTCGTCGCAAAGCTACGCCAAACCGGCCTATGACTTCTGGCGAAAGTTGACGAGACACACCATGTGAAGTGGCGTAGAAGGCCATGTCAGGCGCCGCCGAAGAGCACGAGGTTCCAGATCGCGGGGATCTCAGGCGCGATTCCGGGGAGGGCTAACCACGCTGAAAATGTCGAAAATGACAGCAAGCCACATTCAAATGTCCCGGTGTAGGGTTGCGCCATGCCCTCAGCAGACTCGGGATTTAGGACATGGTCGGCGACGCAAACAATCAATCTCTTCGCATCTTCCTCAGTTATCAGCGCCAAGATGAAGACCGAGTCAGGGAGCTAGCCCAGAAGCTGAGCCTCGCCGATCACAAGGTCTGGTTCGACCAGGAGCTACGTGGTGGGCAGAACTGGTGGGATGTCATCCTTGACAATATCGAAGGGTGCGATCTCTTCCTCTTTGTGGTTAGTCCCAGCTCCATGCGCTCGAGGGCATGCAATCTCGAGATCGCATACGCCGATGACCTGGGCCGGAAGATCATGCCAATCATGGTTCAGAAGACTGAGATCGTTGAAGCTCCGACCGCTATCCAGCTCCTCCAGGTCAAAGATTTGGTCGCTCCCAGCGCCGACGACTGGATCCGAATCACTGCGGACATCGCCAAGACGCCGACAGCCACACCGTTGCCCGACCCCATGCCGCCTCGACCGCCGGCACCCATGGCCGACCTCTCTGAAGCCCAGAGAATGGTTTCACAAGCAACAATCTCCCCGTCCGAACAACGAACCCTCGTCGCCGAACTCAAGGAGCGAGCACCAAACCCCGATGAGAGAGCGGCAGTGGTCGCTGTCCTCGACCGCCTCAGCGAGTACACCGACATTGCTCAGACGGTCGCGGTGGAAATCGACGGACTCCTGATCAAATATCGTGAGACACCCGTCGACAAGCGGACGACCGAGCTGCTTGAGGGCATCGTGACAGCACTCCAGGCGAAGGAGTGCACGCCGATCCTGGGCACCGGCATGTCGGACTGGCTCTTCGGATCGCGTCAGGAGCACGCCCAAGCATGGGCCGAGCGGTTCGGGTTCCCCATGTCGACCCACCGACAAGTCGATCTGCCGCGTGTCGCCCAATTTGTTGCCGTGCAAAAGAAACCACGCCAGCTGCGGACTGAGTTGTCGGCCTTCTATCGCGATCGTCTCGCAAAGCGGTTCCCCGAGATTATTGGCGGCGATGAGGACCTCAGCCTCGACGCCATGGCGCTTGCCGTCTGGAAACACGAGGCAGCTGGGTTAGCCAACGAACCTCACAAGGTGCTGGCCCAACTGCCCTGCAAGGTCTACGTGACGGCCCAGGCAACCTCGCTGCTTGCCGAAGCACTCATTGAGCAAGGCAAGGACCCGGTCGTGGACTTTTGTAGGTGGAACCCCGCAGTTGACACCGACGACTGGCCGAGGTCACCGCTTGAGAAGGATCCCGACTACGTCCCGAGCATCGAGCGACCGCTGGTCTATCACATTCTGGGCACTCTCAGCGCGCCGGACTCGATTGTTATTGCTGAAGACGAGTACTTCGACTTCCTCGCAGAAGTCACCCGTAATCGTGACCTGATCCCGGGCCCCGTTCGCGAAGCGCTCGCAGACTCAAGTCTGCTCTTCCTTGGATTCGGGCTCGAGGACTGGGATGTGCGGGTCCTGCTGCGAAGCCTGATCAGCCCCCAGTCAGCCAGAAGGCTCGGTCAGTTCCAGCATGTCGCCGCACAAATCGCCGTCGAAGAGGTCAACTCGCCTGATGATGCCCGCCGCTACATCGAGACGTACTTCCAAAGGTTCCGCGAACCTCCAATCGACATCTCCTGGTCGTCCGTCGAGGAGTTCACCGAGCAACTCGCTGTCTCCTGGGAGCAACGAAAGTGACTGCAGTCGACACCGGCGCAATGGTCCATCCCAGAGTCGAAGGGTCCGCGCCCTACGCCGGTCCCAGATCCTTGCGGCCGGGCGAACCCATATACGGTCGGGCCCGCGAGATCAACGACTTGCGCGGGGCGATACTGTCGGAGCGCATCGTCCTTATGTACTCGCTGTCGGGTGCCGGGAAGTCCTCCCTCATCGAAGCTGGACTACGCCCCGAGCTCGAGAGACGACGGTTCCAGGTGCTACCAACCATTCGGGTTGGGTACGAACCGCCTCCTACGACGGCTTCTGTCAATCGCTACCGTCTCTCCGTCATAACCTCACTGGAGAAAGGGAGACACCTCGAAGAGCAGTTCGCCCCCGAGGAACTCAGCTCGATCAGCCTCGAGGAGTACCTAGAACAGCGCTCCGCGGATGAACCCGACCTCGACGCGTGCCTGATCTTCGATCAGTTCGAGGAAGTATTCACCCTCGATCCCACGGATTGGGAGGAGAAGGAGGCATTCCTTCGTGAGCTCGGCGAAGCTCTCAACAACCGGGCCATCTTTGCGCTGTTCTCGATGCGCGAGGACTTCATCGCCCAGCTCGACCCGTTCCAGGCCTTGATGCCCACTCGCTTCCGCAATCGATACCGGCTCGAGCTACTTGGCCCATCGGCTGCACGGGAGGCCATCCAGAAGCCGGCGGCGGCTGCCGGCGTTCACTTCACCGACGACGCCGCAGAACGCTTGGTCGACGACCTCCGGCGGGTTCGTGTCGATCGTGGCACGGATTCGACCCTCGAGCTCGGTTCCCACGTCGAACCTGTCCAGCTTCAGGTTGTCTGTGCGCAACTGTGGGCGCGTCTGCTTCCCGACGCGACGATGATCCAGCCCAGCGACGTCGTGGCGGGCGGCAATGTGAACGAGGCACTCGCCGACTACTACTCCACACAGCTGCATACCGTGGCCGGGCAAACTCACGTGCGAGAGCGTCACATCCGCGATTGGTTCGAGGAGAAGCTGATCACGGACGATGGCTTCCGTACGCAGACTCGCGAAGGCCCAGGGGGGAAGGGCGCCGCTGTCCTACCAGCACTCGAGGACGCCCACCTCATCCGTGCCGATCGGCGCAGAGGCACCCAGTGGTACGAGCTGACCCACGACCGGTTCGTTGACCCGATCCGAGCCGCCAACACCGCTTTCCGCGCTCGCCGCCGCACTAAGCGAACCCGCCGGGTGCTCATCTTTGTTGCTGCTCTTGTCGCAGTGGGGTTTGGCGTGATCCTTGCTGTGGCGGCTGGTGACGATGTTGTAACCGTGATAACCGAGGTTCCCGAGCTGCCAGCAACGGAGATCACCGAAAACAGCTACACGCAGGAGGTTCCGCTCAAAGCCACCGAGGTCTCGCGCTTCAGGTTCGAGGGCCTCGAAGGTGAGGAAGTCATGCTGGTCGTCACCACCGACGGTACGACGTCGGATCTCGACATCCGACTAGTTCATCAAGTTGTCCCTGGTGACTACCGGCCGGTGGCACCCAGTGGTTCTGCGGTTGGCGAGGCTTCCAGCGATCCAACTGTCGAAGAGGCTTCCAGGACATCGACGGACGCGGGGGCGCCCGCCGATTCAACGACAAGTACGACAAAGGCCCCGCTAGACACTGCCCGTGTGATTGAGCGCGTGTTCGTGCTCCCTGCCGACGGTTCCTATCTTATCGAAGTCTCAGCGAGTAACGACGCCACAGTAACGCTCGACTACGCAATGACAGGAGTCTCAGCGATTCCTCAGTTGGCCCTCGACCAGACGTTGGAGGGCGGCATCGATACCGCGGGGGCAGTGGCCCGATTCGGCTTTGCCGGCGGCGGAGACGCACTCGAACTGGTGTTGGACTCCCAAGGCACGTTCGACGGCGCGTTGAATGTCCTCGATGCAGACGGCAATTCGGTCGGCTACTCGGATATGTCGGGTGAGGGGCAGCCTGAGTACTTCG
>CAXMRC010000136.1:0-7869 GCA_964195945.1 uncultured Gemmatimonadales bacterium | reverse complement strand
TCCACCCCGCCCATTCGGATTGGATCGTGCTTACGGAGGGCAGCTGCGCTGGGGCGACATCGGCGCTGTTCATGGACGGTGTTGTTGCCGCAGACGGTATTCCCGGGGCGGCCGTCGGTTTCTTCCGGGGGAGAGGGCTGCCGGTCCTGGCTACCACCACCGCCGACAGTGGCTGCGGGCAAGGTCAACTGTGGGTTGTCGACGGGCTCCCGATTACGGCTTCGGTCACGCTGGTTGCAGAAGGGATTTCTGCAGCAGACATCCGGGACGAGGCCCCAGATCCGTGGAACCCAAACGCGGCACCGCCGTTCGCTTGATAGCCGGCAATTAGACCCCCGGTCGGGGGTGATATCCAGAAAGGACCCCGCAGTAGTAATTGCGCAGAGTTTGAGTACAGATTTAAGTATTCGATTACTGCTTGGCTAAGATCGTCTCATGGGACGACGTCTGATCATGGTCTTGCTGGCGCTTCTCGTAGCATCATGTGGCGAAGGCTCTAGCGCTACGGTCGCCGTTCAGTCTGGAGGTTCCAGCCTTGCGGGGGTAAGTTTTGTTGTCCATCAGGCCCCTGGCTGAGGGTGTTGCTCAGGGTGGGTCGGGTACCTACAAGATCTTGGAGCTGTCGTCGATTTGACGGAAGATCGCCGGCTGGTTGAGTTCAAAGCCGAACACGGAGTCCCGGTTGAAGCTTCGTCTTGTCACACTGCCCTCACCGATGGGTACGTGATAGAAGGCCACGTACCGGCGGGTGCGATAAATGCGCTGCTCGCCGCACGGCCCGACGCGATCGGATTGGCCCTGCCTGGTATGCCTGGAGATTCGCCGGGGATGGGCGGCGATCAGGACAGCTGGGAATCACAACCCGTCATGCTGATTCAGAACAATGGGGAGCTCGTCCCGTTCGACTTCTGACGGTGGACTCCCCAAATCAGGTTTGACTTGTCGATGTCCACGTCGGGCTCGATATCAAGCCATCGTTGATTGTCCTGCCGAGCCAGCCCAGGGTCCATGCGTTTGACGGTACCGACCTACTCTCGATATTATCGATTAACGATTATATGGAGGATCATGGTCACCGCGTTCCATCACGTTCACATCAAGTCGAAGGATCCGCGGGGCAGCGTCCAGTGGTGGGTAGACATGTTTGGGGCGAAGGTCCTCCCGGAGTTTGAATTCGGCACAATGCTCTTCACCCCCGTCGATATGGACGGCGTCCAGATCAACATCACCGGCCACGCACCCGAAGAGGCCGCCGGGATGGCTGACCCGCAGTCGATTCCGTTCTTCGGCTTGGAGCACATTGGTCTTCTCGTTGATGACATGGACGACGTGCTCGCTCGCTTTGCTGAGCAGGGTCGTGAGATCTATGTACGACGGCCCGGACCAGGGAAATATGAGATTGCATTTGTGGCTGCACCCGACGGTGTGACTCTGGAGCTCCTGTACTTAACCGACTGACCATCGAGAGGACGCGTCGATGAAACGGCTGCGCAGCTTTGCCTACCACGAGCCGACCACCCTCCGTGAAGCAATCGAGGCTCTTGCCGCCGCCGGGGATCAAGCCCAGGTTCTCGCCGGCGGAACCGATCTAATCGTCGATATGAAGATCGAGCGGATACGCCCCTCCGCCGTCGTCAACCTCAAGCGCATTCCCGGTCTGGACGGCATCGAATCGATTGCAGGCGGCACCCGAATCGGCGCCTTGACGAAGGTAACGGACGTCGAGGGTTCTTCTCTCGTCCAAGACCGTCACCCGGCCCTCGCTCAGGCTGCCTCGATCCTGGCTTCTCCGCCGGTTCGCGCCCTAGCGACCATCGGTGGCAACGTCGGAAGAGCCTCACCGGCATCAGACCTGGGCCCGGCGCTCATAGTTCATGATGCCGTCGCCACCATCGAAGGCCTGGACGGAGCGAGAGAGGACCTTGTCGAGAATCTGTATGTGGGGCCCGGCACCACGACGCTAGCTTCCTCCGACATCATGACTTCCTTCCTTCTCCCTGACCCGCCCCCGGGATTCGGATCGGCCCATGTCAAACTCGGCAAGCGGGGCGGCGGAACCGATATCGCCCTCGCCGGCGTCTCGGTCAGTGTCGTGATCGGTGCACGAGGAGAAATCGTCGATTGTCGAATAGCGCTGGCATCACTCGCTCCGACTCCAATCAGAGCTGTGGCCGCTGAAGACATGTTGCGTGGCGAGCTTCCGCAGGAGGACGCGTTGGTGGCGGTTGCCGAATCAGCCTGCCGTGAGGCGAAGCCGATCGGTGACATGCGGGCGAGCGCGTCGTACCGCACAACATTGGCCCGAGTTCTGACCATGCGAGCGCTGCGCGCCGCCGTTCAATCTGCAGGCGTGGAGGTAGCGTTCTAATGATCGAGGTAGACCTAACTGTCAACGGTGAGCGATACAAGCTGGACGTCGAGCCGCGGCTGACGCTCCTAGAGGTACTTCGCGAGAACCTTCTCCTGAGCGGCACCAAGGAAGCATGTGGGGTCGGCGAGTGCGGGACCTGTGTGGTGCTGGCCGACGGCGAGCCCGTCACCTCGTGTCTGATGCTGGTCGGCGACGCCGACGGCGTCGCCATCGAGACAGTCGAGGGCCTGGCGGCTGACGGCGAACTCAACGAGGTGCAGCAAGCCTTTGTCGACACGGGTGCTTTCCAGTGTGGTTTCTGCACTCCCGCCATGGTGCTGACCGCCACCGCGATGCTTAGGAATGGAGCCAAGCCGGATGTCGAGGAAGTAAAAAAGACATTGGGCGGCATACTTTGCCGATGTGGCGCGTATCCTAAAATCCTCGAAGCCGTCGCTCAGGTGATAGGAGAGAGTCGATGACCGGATACGTAGGGACAAGGGCCGCACGGGTCGATTCGGTTGAAAAGGTCACGGGCAAAGCCGTCTACGCCGTGGATCTACAGATGGCAGGGATGCTCCACGGTGCGGTGCTACGCAGCCCCCACCCCCATGCCCGCATCGTATCAATCGACACTACTGCTGCCGAAGCGGCCCCCGGGGTCAGAGCCGTCGTTACCGGGCGGGATTTCCCATATCTCTTTGGGTCCGCCATAAAGGACCAGCCCTTCCTGGCGATCGATCGAGTGCGATACGTCGGCGAGCCCGTGGTGGCCGTCGCCGCCGATACCGAAGCCATGGCTCAGGAGGCCTTGGACCTCATCCGCGTCGACTACACGCCACTGCCGGCCGTGGTCGACATGCGTCTCGCTCTGGCAGACAACGCCCCGTTGGTTCACCCAGATCTCCACGAGTACTGGAAGGGGCCGCACGAGATCATTCCGCATACCAACGTGAACACGATCTATCGACACGAGCGAGGTGACATCGAAGCAGGCTTCGCCGCCGCCGACCTCATTGTGGAAGGCGAGTATTCCGCCCATGCGCTGAGCCATGCCGCGCTTGAAGTACATGCG
The DNA here is from genome assembly GCA_964195945.1 of uncultured Gemmatimonadales bacterium. Taxonomy (GTDB): domain Bacteria; phylum Actinomycetota; class Acidimicrobiia; order Spongiisociales; family UBA5794; genus JAAETI01. The sequence continues at coordinate 4,444 of CAXMRC010000136.1, read as the reverse complement.
GCGATTGCCGAATACGACTCTTCGTCCGGCGGATACACGCTCTGGGTGTCTACAGACCGGCCCTTCATGCTGCGCAGCGAGCTGGCAGCTGGCTTGGGGCTCGACAGCAGTCGGGTTCGTCTCAAGGTGGCTCAGGTTGGCGGCTCGTTCGGTGGCAAGGGCGTTCCCGTCGCCGAGGCGGTTGCAGTGGCGTTGGCTCGCCATACCCGGGGACGGCCGGTCCGCGTCGAGCTATCTCGGGAAGAGGATTTGACCGCGTCCCAGGTACGCCCACCGGCGATCATGAAGCTGAAGACCGGGGTTACCCGCGATGGCTATTTCACCGCTCGCACTGCAGAGGTGCTGTGGGACAGCGGCGCCTACACGGCCTATACCGTTGGCATCGCCATCCGGGGCTCGCAGACCATCATGGGGCCGTATCGGATCCCGAATCTCCGGATCCTGTCACGCCAGGTCTACACCAACAAGTCGATAACGGGCTCTTACCGGGGTTACGGGACCACCCAGGTCACGTGGGCGTGCGAGTCGCAGATGGACGATATTGCCACACAGTTGGGGATCGATCCGGTTGCAATCCGCCTGCAAAACGCATACGAGGAAGGCGATCCGTATCTAAACGGCCAGATCATGCATGGTGTCGGCGTTGTGGAGACCATTGAAAAGGCCCGTGATGCGATCGGCTGGGGGAGCGTGGAGCGCCAGCCGGCTCCGCATCTGCGACGCGGCAAGGGCATCGCCACGATGATCAAGCCGACGATGACTCCGTCGAGTTCTAACTGTGTCATAAATGTTGAGCAGGACGGTCGAGTGTCTGTGGTCGCCGCCGCGCCGGAGATTGGTGCGGGCCAAGATACTGTTCTCGCCCAGATGGCGGCCGACGCCATCGGCGTTGCTCTTGCCAGCGTCTCGATTCCTGCCACCGATACCGCGCTTACGCCGTACAACGGCCCGGTCGCATCGAGTCGAACCACCTACCACATGGGCAACGCGATCGTTGCTGCGGGTGCAGAGATCAGGGACAACATCCTGGTTCTGGCCGGCGAAGTCCTCGGCGTGGAACCGGACGACCTCGATATGCACGACAGTGTCATCCACGACAACGATGGCTTGGCTCTCATCACCCTGGAAGATCTTCTCGCCAAGTACTCAGGGGAGGGGTATTCGATGACGGTTGGATCACGGTTCTCTACCGCGGATTCTCCGTTGTTAAAGGCCGACGCAGGGGTCGAGTGGATAAGCAGCATCTTCTGGATGTTTTGTACTCAGGCAACAGAGATCGAAGTCGATATCGAGACCGGCGTCATCCGTGTGTTGAAGGTAGCGGCGGCTACCGACGTCGGGAAGGCCATCAATCCGATGACATGTGAACAGCAGATCGAGGGCGGCGTCATCATGGGTCTTTCCAATGGGCTTTTCGAAGACTTCTCGATTCGTGATGGACGGATCGAAAACGGAAGCTTTGCCGACTATAAAGTTGCGACGATTCAGGACCTCCCCGAGATCACCCCGATCATTGTGGAGTCGGTCCATGACGAGGCTCCGTTTGGGGCAAAAGGGATTGGCGAGCCTGCGGCGGCGGCAACCCCGCCGGCCATTGGCAATGCCTTGTATGACGCGGTCGGCATCCGTATTGCGGATCTGCCGATCACGCCCGAGAAGGTTCTCCGGGCCCTGGCAGAGAAGAATCTGGCAGAGTCACGGAGCTGACCTCCGGGTCCAGTCTCGTTCTTCCCAACAAAGCGATTATCGATTATCGGTGATCCGGGTAGACTGTTTGTGACTTGCAACTTGGTCCAGACGGGGTCATCGCGAGAAGGAGTAAGCATGCTGAAGGTTGCCCAGGTCGGGCTTGGTTGGTGGGGGAGCCAGGTCACCAAAGTCCTGCAAGGGAGCGAGAAGATCGATATCGTTTGCGGTGTTGACCCCGCGGACGCCATTGCCAAGAAGTACACCGACGACTACGGCTTGCCTGTCTATTCCGATTACCAGCAAGCTCTGGATGACCCGGAGATAGAGGGCGTCATCCTGACGATTCCGCATCGTCTCCACGAAGAGACTTTGCTCAGGGCTGTCGCCGCCGGCAAGCAGGTGTTCTGTGAAAAACCGCTCTCACTGGATACCGACAGCGCCAGACGGATGATCGCCGCATGCGACGATGCGGGCATCGTTATGGGTATCGGTCACGAGCGTCGTTTCGAGCCGGCCTGGGAAGAGATGAAGAGGATGGCGGACGCCGGTGAATTCGGCACCATCCTCCACCTGGAGGCGCACTGGAGCCATGACCGCTGGCTAAACATGGCGGCCGACAACTGGCGTGGCAGCAAAGAAGAATCTCCAGCGGCGGGATGGACCGGGATGGGCGTTCATCTCAGCGACATGATGTTGAGCCTTGCCGGAGAGGTCGTCGAGGTGCACGCACACGTCGCCAAGAGGATTTTGGCGATACCTACCGGGGATGTGGTTTCTGCCCACTTCAAGTTTGCCGATGGGTCGACCGGCTATGTCGCGGCGCTGTCGGCCACACCTGACTATGCACGTTTTGCGGTGTTTGGCAGCCATGCCTGGGTAGAGGCTCGCGAGACTCAGCATGTCGATCCGGGTGGAACCACTCACTTCTATGTGCGTCGTCGCGGTGATGCCGATCAAACCAGAACCGACTTTGAGCCGGCCAGCCCGGTACGAGCCGGTTACGAGCATTGGGCCGACGCGGTCGCCGGCCGGGTGGAGTACCGGTTTAGCAACGAGGAGCGACTCGGCAACGTGGCCGTGCTGGAAGCGCTGGTCCGGTCCTCTGAGAGCGGCAAGCCCGAATCGGTGTTTCAGTACGTGTGAAATTCCAAAATGTCTATGGAAAAGGGGCCTCCCGGTGGAAGGCCCCTTTTCCATACCCGGTTGCAGTAGACATCGCCGATTAGGAGTTGACGCAACCCCGGTCACATCCGTATTCTATGGGTGATCGATTATCGAGGATCGTCGTGTATCGGCGTCGAGAGTTGCGAGAATTGCCTGTTTCCATGGCCTCGAACCTCATGATGGCAGCCCACCGCGGGGTTTGCCTTCGTCCCCACAACCCGTCACTGCGACGGCCGCAACTTCAGCGACAACCGTTATCGAGCCCCCGCTTCATCCCCGCTACCAGACCTTCGAGGCCGGCTTTGTCGTGCCCGGTACGAGATGTCGTGGGAACCCCAGTATTGAGTGAGAGGAAAGGGATGGTTAGCGAATAGCTCTTGGGTCGGTGACGGCCACCAGGACAGTGTTAGAACCAAGGAAGGAGATTTGCCGATATGGCAGATACCAGCAAAGTTGTAGCGAGTTTTTACGGCGACGAAAGCTTTCCCGTCGAGTGGGAGTCCGAAAAAGAAAAGGACCTGTTCTGGGTCTATGACGATCTGCATTGCCCACGGCCCGTTTCGCCGATGTACGACGACATTGCCAACTGGGTTAACACCTGCGATCACATGTTCCGCAGGTTCGGTACGCCGTTTGCTTCGGACTGGATCAAGAAGGTCGTCAACGGTTATCTATTCACCGCGGCCGTCCCGTGCGATCCGGACATGGCCGTTCCGGCAACCGAGTTCGGCAATGTGTACTACCCGCGAGTCCCTAAGGATGACCCGGAGTATGCCGCCAAGATTGGCGCCTATCTGGGTGCGGTGCTTCCAACATACGGATCCAACTTTCCGGATTGGTGGCACAACCGTCTCGTCCCGGAGATGGCAGGCAATCTCGATTTTCTCGAGTCGAAGATCGATATGTGGGAAGAGATCCCGCTCATGGAGTGGGCGACGATCCTCGAGGACGCCATCGACATCGTCGATCGGCACTGGAAGATCCACTGGATGCTCAACTTCTCGCAACTGTCGTCGACGCTTGCGCTGCGCGGCACCCTCGGGGCAGCACTTGGCGGCGAAGACAAGATCGAGCAGAAGCACGAGGAGATCCTCGGGCGTTTGCAGAACTCTTCAGCTGACCGCAACTGGGACGCCATCGAGCTGCTCGTGGCGCTCAAGGACCAGGTCAAGGGAGACGAGACGCTCCGCGCCGCGTTCACCAACGAGACCGGTGCTGAGATCCTGGCCGCTCTAAAGGGCACCGAGGTTGGCACGAAGTTCTTCGAGGAGGGCGTCAAGGCAAAATACCAACGTGAGTTCGGCTGGCACGCCGTGTGGAGCCACGAGTTCATCTACCCATCACGTTTCGAAACACCCGAACCGGTGCTCGACGTGATCAAGGGCTATCTGGAATCGGACTACGACCACAGGCCGGTCGTTGCTCACCTCAAGGAGGACATCAAGGCTGCTGCCGTAGAGCTACTCGAAGGCATTCCTGAGGGCCCCGAGCTCGAAGCGTTGAAGGCTGCCAACGAGATCAATCTGAAGATGGCTCCGCTCACGCCGGATCACCACTTCTACATTGATCAGGGCACGCACCAGCACACCAG
>CAXMRC010000135.1:0-148844 GCA_964195945.1 uncultured Gemmatimonadales bacterium | reverse complement strand
ACCTCCTCACGGCGTTCTGCTTCGAAGTCGATGTCGATGTCTGGTGGCCTGCCGCGTTCGGCGGACAGGAACCGTTCGAACGGCAGGTTGAGCCGAATCGGGTCAACCCTGGTAAGTCCGATACAACGACAGATCGCCGAGTCGGCTCCGGAACCTCTGATCTGGCAATAGATGTCCTGGGATCGGGCAAATTGCACGATGTCCCAAGCAACAAGAAAGAACCCGGCAAAGCCCAGATCGCCGATAACCCCCAGCTCGTGTTCGAGCCGGGCGCGCGCCCGGGGATCGATGCGACCATCCTCGCCTGGATAGACGTCACGGGCCCCTTCGAACGCAAGATGAGAGAGATACTCGAGTTCGGTGGTGAAGGCACCGGGCATAGGGAAGTCAGGCAGAGCGGGCGCAATCAGATCGAGATCAAACGCCATGCTCTCCCCCAGCTCAGCGGCTCGTTCGACTGCCCCGCGATATCGACCCAGCTTGCGGCTCATCTCCTCGGGGCTACGCAGGTAGCGCTCGTCGGTTGCCGGCCGAAAACCGTCGGCCGTATCTAGGTCACGTCTCCCCCCTATCGCAGCCAGCACTTCCGCAAGATCGGCATCGTTCCGTCTGGCGTAGTGAACGTTGTTGGTCGCTACAAGGGGGATCCGGGTACGACGCGACACCTCGGCGATGACATCGTTACGGAGATCGTCTTCTGGCATCCCGTGGTGCCAGACTTCGAGATAGAACCTGCCGGGAAAGATCTCTCGCATCTTCTCGGCGGCTGCAATCGCCGAGTTGATGTCACCATCAAGTGCGGCTCGATTCACCGCACCCGACCGACATCCCGACAGCGCCACCAGGTTGCCGTGTTGGGAGGCTTCTTCGAGATCGGCGTAGTCGTAAAGTGGTTCATCCTTACGCCCCCGGAACTGCCCCTTGGTGACAAACCGAGCGATCGCCGCATACCCCGCCGGGTCGGGAGCCAACAAGATGAGGTGATCCGTCTCGATCTTCCTGGTGGGTTTTGACCCGTGCATCCGCTTCACCCGCCCCCGACGCTGGGTCGGGCCGGCCTGGCTAGCCACGAGCAATTTCCCCCTTGTGGGAGAATCGGTTCGGGTAGCTGCAGTTTCCGGAAGGAAACTGCCAACGTGCCGCGAAGCGGCACGTTGCATACCCACTTCAGTCCCGTAGACAATCGGCATCCCGATCTCGCGGGCGGCCTGGTGCACCTTGGCTGCGCCACGGAAGCCGTCGTGATCGGTAACAGCAAGGGCGGTGTAGCCGAGCTCAGCCGCAAGAGCGACGAGCTCCGCTGGATGGGAAGCTCCGTTGAGAAAGCTCATGTTTGTGTGGCAATGCAGCTCGGCGTATCGATCCATGGATTTACATTGTATCGAACGTATGTTCGATGTGTTTTCGTAGTGATGTCTAGCCACAATCGAACTTGAAAATTCCCCGTCTAGCCGGGAAAGGCGTAGGCTGTGGTTATGACGGAGTTCACGGTTCACATGTCCAATCGGCCCGGCCAACTAGCGGCCCTGACCGGCAGGCTCTCCACCGCCGGGGTCCACATCGAGGCCCTGGCCGCCTTCTCTCACGGAGAGGACAGCATGGTGAGGCTCATGGCAAACGATGTCGAAACTGCCCGTCGTGTTCTGGTTGATGCTGGCGTTCGATTCGAGGAGCAACGCGTCATCGAGACGGTCATCAAGGACGAGCCACATGCCCTGGCGCTTATGACCAAGAAGCTGGCTGACTCGGGCGTCAATATTGAAGCGATGTACCTGCTTCACGCCAACGGAGATAGCCTCCACTTCGCAGTGGCAGTCGACGATCCTGAGTCCGCGGCCGCGCACCTGACCAACATCTAGTCATCGCTGGCACCAAGCGATCGGGACCATCTTCATCGCGTCTTGCATTATCTTTGAGACTCTCTAAACTTAGAGCCACTATACGTTTCTAGGAGTGTCGTGAGCGGACTAAGAGATCGCAAGAAGAAGGAAGTTAGACACCGCATCATCCGCGCCGCCGAAAACTTGTTTGCGGAAGCCGGCCTCGATGACACAACAATGGACGACATAGCCGCCGCCGCCGACGTCTCAGTTGCGACCGTCTACAACTACTTCGGATCAAAGAGCGCTCTCCTTCTTGCCGGTGTCGAAGAGGACACGGCGAGGCTCACGGCGGCGGGGGAAACCGTCCTCGCCGATCCAGGTAAGGATGTCGTTGTAGCCGTGCAGCGCCTGGCCCGCATCTACGCCGATGAATTCCTGGCATGGGACCCGAGGCTGTTGCGCGAGGTACTGAGCGCGGCCTACCAACGCTCTGACGGCCAAGAGCTAACCGTGGAGCTTGCTGCGATGGACGAGCAGCTCATCACTCAGATGGTGACTCTCCTCTCCTATTTTGATGAGCTGAAGCAACTCCGCTCCGGTCTGGAACCTTACGAGGCGGCGCTGCTCGTCTTCTCCGTGTTTGTCCTCCAGCTCTTCATGTTCATCAGCCTGGAGGGTTCAACCGCTGTAGCTACCAAAGTCCAGATCGACCGCCAGATAGAACTGGCATTCGTCGGTCTGGCTCCAACCACGAAGAAGAAAGAGACAAAGACATGACCATCAAGATGGCCGGAGTTTGGAAGACTTTCGGCGAGGGACACACAGCTGTTCATGCATTACGAGATATCGATCTAACCGGCCCCCAGGGCGAGTTCACCGTGATCCTCGGCCCATCGGGATCCGGCAAGACCACATTGCTCAACCTCGTCGGCGCTATCGATGATGCAACTGAAGGATACATCGAAGCAGCGGGAGTCGACCTTGCCGAACTCGACATCGACGAAACGGTTAGATACCGCCGTGAAAACGTCGGATTCGTGTTCCAGTTCTTCAACCTGATCCCAACCCTGACCGCCCTTGAGAACGTAGAACTCGTCGCCGATCTCACCGCCGCCAACGGCGCAGAGCGAGCAGCCGAGGTTCTCGAGCGAGTCGGCTTGGGTGATCGCATGAACCATTTCCCCGCTCAACTCTCGGGTGGTGAACAGCAACGTGTCGCGATTGCCCGCGCTCTTGTGAAACAACCCCCAATCCTGCTCTGCGACGAGCCAACCGGCGAGTTGGATTTCGAGACCGGACGGATGATCCTTGACCTGTTGCGACGGGTCAGCCGCGAGCTGAAGCAGACCGTACTGCTGGTGACCCACAATGCCGCCATCGGCGACATGGCCGACCGAGTGCTCAAACTGCGGTCTGGCGAAATCGTCGACGACTTGCGCAACGACCATCCGGTTGCGGCAACCGAGCTGACATGGTGAAGCCGCTACACCGCAAGCTGCTGCGCGACATCAGACGGCACCGGCCGCAGTTCATCGCCATCACGATCACGATATTCCTGGGCGTCACGATCTTTGGGGCTAGCTACGACTCGTTCCAGAACCTCCAGGCTTCATACGACACAACCGCCACCGAGTACCACTTTGCCAACCTGACAGTCGTTGGCGGAGACAGCGATGCGATCGAAGCGGCTGTCGGCGAGGTGCCAGGTGTCGAATTTGCAGAGACCCGAGCCACCGCGGATGTCCCGTTCCGACTCGACGACACCAAGCTTCTGGGCCGGGCTGTCGGTCTGCCGACCGATAGCCAGCCCGACGTGAACCAGGTCGAGGTACTCACCGGCGAGTACCTGTCATCGTCAGACCCGAGCGGGGTGCTCGTGGAAGAGCATATGGCCGACCATTTCGCCCTCCAGCCCGGAGACCGGTTCGAGATCATGTCCGGAACCGAATGGGAAGCCGTGACGGTGCGAGGTGTGGTGGCGTCACCCGAGTACATCTGGCCTGCCCGCGACCGGCAGGAGATCATCACAACGCCTGACAATTTTGGTGTCGTGTTTACTCCAGAAACACTCGCTCTCGAGCTCGCGGGTGGCACGCCAAACGAAGTGGTCATTTACTACAACGACGGCGCGGAAAACGAAGACATCAGCGTCGGTCTCACTGAGGATGCCCGCGCCCTTGGGGCGACGAGCGTGTTCACTAGAGAGGAACAGCCGTCCAACGCTGCCCTTTCGGAGGATCTCAAGGGATTCGAGGAGATGGCGCTCTTCTTCCCCATCATGTTCCTCACCGCGGCGGGCATGGCCGCCTACGTCATGATCAGCCGCCTCGTCCATTCCCAGCGGCCCAACATCGGCGTTTTCATCGCCAATGGCTTCACTCGCCGTCAGGTGCTCCGTCACTATTTGGGTTATGGCCTCATTCCGGGCCTGATCGGTTCGCTGCCGGGCGCCATTGTGGGCGTGCTGCTGGCGCGCTCAATAACCCGTTTGTACACCGACCTGCTCGCCATACCGGTAACCGTTGTGGAGTTCTATCCCGCAACGCTGCTTGGGGCAGTTGCGTTCGGGTTAGTGGCAAGCTTGCTCGCTGCCCTTGCCCCCGCTCTGGTCGCTTCCCGCGTTCCGCCGGCGGCGGCCATGAGGGGTGAAACACCGGCCGGTCGCGGCAGGACGAGCCTTGTGGAGCGACTGGTTCCCCCGCTGCGCAAGGCTCCCGCAGCGTGGAAGATGGTGCTGCGAGGCGTGGGTCGGAACCCGAGAAGAACGGTCTACACGATCATCGGCGTTGTTCTATCGCTGATGCTGGTGTTGGTCTCGTGGGGCATGATCGACACGATCCAAAACCTCATGGATCGCCAGTTCGTTGAGATCCAGCAAGAGGACGCCACCGTATATTTCACGGAGCCGGCCTCGACTTCTGACGTCGCGGAGCTTCTCAATATCGAGGGCGTCGCCAGCGCAGAGCCTGCATTGACAGTGCCCATATCTATCGGAGCGAACGGCGAGCACTACGAAACCGCCTTGTTGGTGCTCGAGGACCAAACGGAGATGCATGGATTGCTCTCGGTTACCGAGGGGTGGATCGACCTTCCCGACCAGGGCGTGGTTCTTGGCCAGGCAACTCAGTCATTGCTGAATATCAGCGTGGGTGATTCCGTCGAGCTGACCCTGGCCGACGGCGCCACGGTGACAGATACGGTGGCAGCGTTTGTCGACGAGCCACTCGGAACCATGGCGTACATTTCGCGCAGCGAGGCGGAAGCCTTGACCGGGACACAGTTACCCGCCACATCTGCGCTTATCGCATATTCAGATGGGGTCGATTCAGCCGCGCTCCGCAACACGATTACGGAGTTGCCTCAAGTCGCCGCGTTCGAAGATGCCAACGTCCTGTACGACATGGTGCAGCAGTACATGGTCCTGTTCTATGCATTCGTCGGGATCATGTTGCTGTTTGGCGGCGCCATGGCATTTGCGTTGATCTTCAACTCGATGAGCGTCAACATCGCCGAGCGAACCCGCGAAGTGGCCACGCTGCTTGCGGTCGGTACCGACCGGCGGAGTATCTCAAAGTACATCACCGCCGAGAACATGCTGGTGGCAGCCATGGGTATCCCAATCGGGCTGGTTGTTGGCTATTTTGCAGCCAAGTCGGCCATGAACAGTTTCTCCAGCGACCTTTTCGCTATGGATCTGTACATCAAGCCGACCACGTACCTGTGGGCATCGCTGGCGATCATCTTGGTCGCCCTTGTCTCTCAGTGGCCGGGCCTGCGTGCCATCCGTCGCATCAGCATCCCCGAGATCGTCAAAGAGAGGTCGGCATAGCCAGGACCCGAAGCGTATGGCGTCCGTGAGCACGGTATAAGGCGCTCACGGACGCCAGACGCGCTAACACCACGTGAGCTAGACCGCGTCTACGGCGCTTACCGCCCAGGACAACCCGTCGGCGCGGTCTTCGACAGCCAGGTGGAAACTCCAACCGCCGATCTGGTCGCCTGGTTCCCACAGCACCCAGCGCAAATTCGCTGCGTCAGACCCCAAGACGTCGGGCTCTTCGATGTCGTCGAGCCCGAGAAGAGCCGCCAGAGTCCACCATGCCTTCATTCTTCCGATTGGACTCCCCCGGCGGCGACCGTAGGCACCACCCGATGCACCGGTCCATGCCATCAAGGCCAACGCCTCATCCGCCTTGATTTCCGCAGCCCTCGCCCGATGCGGACCCAATGTGCGAATGGCCTCGTAAGCGGTGCCGGCAACGACCACAGCCTCAGCCCGTCCATTCGATTGCTCGGTCCACGGCTGCACCAGATCGACAAGCAACTCGACGGCGTCGTCCTCCGGCTCACGGTCAACCCTTTCGGGCAGCTCAACCCAGTCCAATGCGATCGGGTCGCGCTCCGGAAAGTCAGCCCGATCCGAACGATATGCGGCAACCCCATACGCTGGCTCCCAAGGCTGCGGGTTCAAGGGGACTTCAAGAACATGTGGATCGATCTCTGTGGTCGGTATCGACTCGCCCCGCAAGACCCGTTCATGGGCAATCAGGGTCCGCAGCCGCTCATCATCGACATGTGGTGAAAGGTCGGCCCACTCATGTGTCGAAGCGGCGACTTCCCAGAGCGGCCCAAGCGCAAAGCGCCCGGCTCCTTCTTTCACCATGCGACCGGCATGGACTGCCGGGGAATCGAGAGCAATGCGGTACTCCGCAAACTGGGCAACTCCCCACAGCTGTTTTCCCCTGTCGACCGCCTCGGTACATCGATCGCGCACGTCGAGCAGGCCATCCCAGTCCCGGCTGCTCACCAGACGGTCGATACGTCGGATCAGACCGTCGAGATCGCTGCCTTCAATGAGTGTCGTGATGTCTTCCACGGCTTGAACCTATCGCATCTCACCGACATTCACGAGCGCACGAGCGACGGACCAGACGGGTCTGGATTGTGCGAGAATCGTGCATGGCCCCGCTGACAAACACCACCTGAGTGATTCCGAGCTGTGCGGAGCCATCTATGCTCCTCCACTCGACTACCCCCGGAGACCGGATATGGCGCTGCAATGCGGCATCGTTGGACTTCCCAACGTTGGAAAATCAACCCTGTTCAATGCGCTGACCCGCGCCAAAATTGCGGCCGAGAACTTCCCCTTCAGCACTATCAAGCCCAATGTCGGTGTGGTTCCGGTGCCGGATCTGCGCCTGTACAAGATCGCCGACATCGTGCAGCCCGGAGAGATCGTGCCGGCGACCATGGAGTTTGTCGATATCGCTGGCCTCGTTGCCGGTGCGTCGCGCGGCGAAGGTCTCGGCAATAAGTTCCTCAACCACATCCGTGACACCGATGCGATCGTGCACATCGTTCGATGCTTCGACGATCCCGACATCGCCCATGTCACGGGCAAGATCGACCCCACTGCCGACATCGACACCATCAACCTGGAATTGGCGCTCGCCGACGAAGATGCTGTTGATCGGGCTATCGACCGCACCGAACGCAAGAGCAAGGCCGGCGACACAACGGCAGCAAAGCTATTGGCAACGTTGCGCAAGCTCCGCGACCACCTCGATGAGGGTCTCCCGGCCAGAACACTGGGATTGAATCCGGACGAGCTGAAGTCGATACGTGAATACCAGCTCATAACTCTCAAACCGATGATGTACGTGGCCAACATCGAAGAGGCTTCTGAGCACGACAACGAATACGTACAACAGGTCCAAAGGATTGGCTCAGAAGAGAATGCAGATGTGGTGGTCATTTGTGCCGAGATCGAGGCCGAGATCTCACAGCTCGACGATGAGGACAGGAGCGAGTTCCTCGCCGACATCGGCGAGACCGAACCCGGCCTCAACCGTGTGATCCGGGCTGCCTACCACCTTCTCGATCTCGGAACCTACTTCACATCCGGGGAGAAGCAGGCTCGCGCTTGGACGTTCCGTCACGGGATGACCGCTCCCCAGGTGGCAGGCAAGATTCACACCGACTTCCAGAAGGGATTCATCCGCGCTGAGGTCATCGCATATGACGATTTCATCGAACACAACGGCGAACTCGGTGCCAAAGATGCCGGAAGGTGGCGTCTCGAAGGCAAGGAATACATCGTCCAAGAGGGTGATGTGGTCCTGTTCCGCTTCAACGTCTAGCAATCCGGTAGTGGCCGCTGTTGCTTGTTGCGTGCGCCAACCGCCCGGCGCCAAATCCGCAGGAACCAGTGGCCTAGTGGCGCTCAGCGTCGCAATCCGCGAAGCTGCCTATCGATGCATTACGACGTCATAGTGATCGGCTCCGGGTTTGGAGGCAGCGTTACTGCCCTCCGCCTATCCGAAAAGGGTTACCAAGTCGCGGTCTTAGAGTCGGGCCGCAGATTCGCTGCGGCTGATTACCCGAAGACCAACTGGAACCTGCGCAAATTCCTCTGGTTCCCCCGTCTCGGCATGAGAGGCATCCAGAGGCTAACTCTGCTCCGCGATGTACTTGTGCTATCTGGCGCAGGCGTAGGCGGCGGATCTCTTGTCTATGCCAACACTCTCTACGAACCACACGACGCGTTCTTTAGCGACGGCGAATGGTCCAACATCACCGATTGGAAGAGCGAGCTCCTCCCGTTCTTTGACCAGGCAAAGAGGATGCTGGGAGCAACGCCGCACCCCACGACCACCCCAGCAGATGAGGTGATAAAGGAGGTCGCCGTCCATTTCGGCGTTGAAGATACCTACCAACCAACCCCCGTCGGGGTGTACTTCGGTGATGCTGGCACCGAGGCTCCGGACCCCTTCTTTGGAGGAGCCGGCCCCAGCCGGACCGGTTGCGTGACATGCGGAGGGTGCATGGTCGGCTGTCGCTTTGATGCAAAGAACACCCTGGACCGCAACTATCTCTATCTGGCAGAACAGACCGGTGCCACCATCCATGCAGACACCGAAGCCACGAACATCACACCACGTGACGGCGGCGGCTACACGGTCGAAACACAGCGTCCGGGAGCTTGGCTGCGCAAACGCCCGCAACAATTCACCGCCGATCACGTCGTTTTGTCGGCCGGGTCACTTGGAACGACCCGGTTGCTCCTCGGACTGCGCGACTCGGGATCGCTACCCAATCTGTCAACCCGGCTGGGGCATACCGTGCGCACAAACTCTGAAGCAATCCTCGGAGCGACTGCCCACAATTCCGATATCGACTACTCCGAAGGTGTCGCCATCACCTCGTCAATCCACCCCGAGCCACACACTCACATCGAGCCGGTTCGCTACCCCAAGGGCAGCAACGCCATGGGGCTACTTGCCACCATCCTTGTCGACGGTGGTGGCAACGTGCCCAGACAGCTCCGCTTCCTAGGCCAGGCATTCCGCCATCCGGTCACCTTCGCCAGGAGCCTGTCGGTACGCCACTGGTCGGAACGTTCCGTGATCCTGCTGGTCATGCAAAGCCTGGACAACAAGATCAAGGTTTCACTCAAGAAAGGGATCTTCGGGACCCGGCTCACATCGAGGCAGGACAGCGACACGCCCAACCCCAGCTATATCCCCATCGCCAACGAAGCAGCACGGGTCGCCGCCGAGTCAATGGGGGGCTTCCCCGGCAGTTCGATAAACGAAGTCCTACTCGACGTTCCAACGACGGCACACATCATCGGCGGGTCATGCATCGGAACGAACGCCGACAATGGCGTCATCGACCCCTACCAGCGAGTCTTTGGCTACCGGGGCCTCCACATCGCCGATGGTTCCGCTCTACCTGGGAACCTGGGGGTCAATCCATCGCTAACCATCACCGCCATGACGGAGCGGGCGATGGCCTATTGGCCCGTCAACGGAACCAAGGATCAGCGGCCCGCCCCGGAAGAGCCATATCGCGACGCCCCCCGCATCATGCCGGACAACCCAATCGTCGCACCGGGCTCGCCAGGAGAACTGCGCGTTTAGCTCGGGTCGGCGTGGTTGTAGATATACGTACCGGTACCTACTGCCAGAAGGTCATCCTTCTCGTTGCGCAGCTCCATCCGCGTTACCGCAACCCGCGAACCAGCTCGCAAAGTGAACCCACGAGCAGTGAAACGCTCCCCCGCCCCTGGTCGCAGATAGTCGACTCGGAGATCAATGGTGCTCGTCGGTCTGAGACGTTGAATCGAATCTTCTATCGAATCCTCACGCAATACCGCCGTCACCATCGCAGCCATTCCACCAACCACATCCAACGTGGCTGAGATGACACCGCCGTGCAGAATCCCGTGTTGGAAATTCCCGATCAACTCATCACGCATATCCAGATGCACGACGGCTCCGTCTTCGTCTATCGAATCCGCATGAAGTCCCAGATATCGATTGAACGGGATCAGATCCTCGATGCTGCGAAAGAGCTCTTTGAGCTGGTCTATCCGTTGGGCGTCGTTCATGTCGCCATTGTATGAACCTAGAGTTGGGTTATGGCCTCCGGGTAGATGTTGTCGACGGGAGGGGGCAACATGTCACGTTTTCGATATCTCCAGAAGCCTTTCATCGGCATAGCGCTGTTGCTCGCCCAGGTCCTCAAGGCCGCCCACCGCAAGGATCTACCGACCCTCGACAACCAGGATCCGTCCGGGGTCTTTGGAGATCCCGAGGCACCCGTACTTCGGCTTGTCGTGATGGGTGACAGCTCGGTAACCGCCCCAGGGGTCGAACCGCTCGATGCAGCATGGCCACGCCAGGTCGCGTTCCGGTTGGCGAAGAAGTTCCGCGTGGAACTCCACTCCGTGGCTGTAGGCGGGTCAAAGTCACGCAACGTGCTTGCCACCCAACTGCGTGCCGCGATTGCGCTTCAGCCTGATATCGCCATCGTCTCGGTCGGTGCCAACGACGCGATGCGAGCAACCCCGTTGGCACGCTTCGAACGCGAGTACAGCGAGATCCTTGACACACTCACACAGCACGTGCAGGGAGTGGCGGTCTCCGGTGTCGGCGACCTTGGCTCGATACCTCGTCTCCCCGCGCTGGCGCGGTCAATGATCCGGATCAGAGGTCGATCGTTTGATCGTGCAGTGCGACGAGCCGTTGCTGATCACCCAGGGGTGTTAAAGACAAACACCTGGTCACCCGGGTGGAACGAGTTTCGGACCAACCCCGGCGAGGTCTTCGCCGGCGATCTCTTCCATGCCTCGGCCTACGGACATCGCATCTATGCCGACGCGGCGATGACCGCAGTGAGCGCACTGGTAGAACGCCTCAACAACGACGAGCAAGTAGACAGCGGGTCTTGAACTGGTCAGGCTCGTGTGCGAGCGCCCGAGAGCACGTCACGGATCATCGAAATGATCGTTCCCACCGCCCCGGCGTTGTAGCCACCATTGGGAACGATGATGTCCGCATAGCGCTTGGACGGTTCCACGAACTGCAGATGCATCGGACGAACGGTCTGCTCGTATTGAGCCATAACCGAGTCAAGAGTTCGCTCTCGTTCGATGATGTCGCGCCGCATCCGTCGCATCAGCCGCTGGTCGGAGTCGGCATCCACATAGATACGAAGATCCATAACGTTGCGAAGATCGGGCTCGCTGAGCACCAAGATGCCCTCGATGACGACAACCGGATCCGGCTTGACGAGAACGGTCTCCGCGGTCCGGAGGTGGCTGGAGAAGTCGTAGACAGGCCGACGGATCTCCGTGCCGGCCCGCAACTCCTCAATGTGATGGATAAGTAGCTCGGTCTCTAGCGAGTCGGGATGGTCATAGTTGACCTTGGCCCGTTCCTCGATCGCAAGATGGGGAAGATCTCGGTAATAGGCGTCGTGCTGGATCAACGAGACCTTGTCGGCTCCCACCGCGGCGACTACCGACTCAGCAATCGTCGTCTTGCCCGATCCCGACCCTCCGGCGATCCCGATAATTGCGGGACGGTCCTCTCCACCGGTTGGCCAATTGGCCTGGTCTCGGGACAGGACATCATCGTCTAGGAGAGGTTCAAAGGAGGCCGCCACATCGCAAAGGATAGCGGCTGGATAAACGCCCCGTTGGTCAGATACCGGCACCAAGCATGGTCACATCACCCGATACCGACGCGATCGACACCGAGACCAGTTTTTCGGTCGGGCTGCCATCTCCCTTGGGAAGCTTGTTACGCATGCGGCCAGACATACTCGAGAAGTCCATTTCGATAGTCCGCCGCGGTGGAATCCCCAGGTGAAGATCGCCCGACACCGCCTTGTGGCGGATCTCGGTACCCAGGAAGGAACCGATGCGGACATCGCTACTGGCAACCTTGAAGATGGCGCTCTCGCCGACCTCGTCTACATAGACGTTGCCACTGGCCGCGTTGACTCTCAGATTTCGACCAATCGAGCCCAAGCGCACGGTGCCAGAGGCCGTGTTGATCTCAGCATCGAGAGCGGAGCCGATTCTCGTATCGCCTGAAGCCGTGTTGACCTTGCAGGTCGTTTGCACAGAATCAACTCGGACATCCCCGCTGGCCACCGACGCCCGCAATTCAACTACCGAGCTCTGCACGTTGATGTCGCCGGAGCTACACGAGAGTTCGAGGCTGGCGGTGGGAGGTACTTTGAGGGTCACATCTGCGGATGATCCAAGAAACCTTCCTTTGCGACGGTGTTCGATCGAGATGACATCACCAAGCTGGTCGACCTCGAAGAGATCCGCCCCTGACCCGTCGATGACGAGCTTGACCGATCCCGGATCCCCGCTCACGACGGTGATGTCGCCGCTACGCGTCGCCGCGATTACCCGGACCGTCTCACCGATTTCGAATGTTTCTATGCGTTCACTCATGTCTCAAACGTCTCACTAATTCTCTGGCCTTTTCGGCTTCGTGTCGCTCCGGTGGCCAGGGTTTTGAGCACGAAACTGTTTACAGAATCTCCGGCGTCGTCGGCGGCTTCTTCTAGCGCCGATTTCAGGTTGGTTGGTAGTCGAACGGTCATGCGAGCTTCGAGTTCATCGCTGCTGAACCAGGCTTCGGAGTCATCACGACGCACCACCAGCGAAGGTTCCCCCTCGTTGAGCACAACATCGATGTGGCTCGTGGTCAATTGCGCCCCAACTTCTGCTGCTGCCTGTTCAGCAAGATCGAGGGCGGCTTGCCGAATCGCAGCCCCGAGCCCACCGACGAGGGCATCTATGACCTTTTCGACGGCGGGTTTTCTGCCGGCAAGACGACCTTGTGCAACCAGTTGGTCTTCAAGTTTGCTGACAATCGCTTCGGTGTTCATCGATCCTCCGTGCCGGTAGTTCAGGCGACGCTAGCTGCGTCGGCCTCGTTGTCCATGGCAACAAGCTTGAGCCTCGGCTTGCGACTCCAGCAACCGTTCTTCACCTGTCGGACTCGCTCGTCGTGCATGGTCCTTATCATCTCGGGGTTGTTTGTCCACAACATCGCATCCTCCTAGTTGGTTAAGCACTCCCTTGTGCTGACACTGTTGCGATGTCGTCATGATGTCATAATGATGTCATCTTGTCAAGAGGGTTTTGTGCGTGCTCGACGATCGGCCTGTTATCCTGAGGTTTCACCCCACCCCGGGGAGTTCGGGAACGCCGAGCTGAGAGGGTGGCCGGCAGGGCAGACGCCCTGAACGTCACTGACCCGCGGAACCTGACCTGGGTAATGCCAGCGGAGGAAGAGCGTGGAACGCACAAAGCCCGGATGGGCACTTATCATCGCCGGAGGAGAACCGGTACAGACAGAACTAGCGGCGCGCCTTGCGCCAGCCGCATGGATTGTCGCCGCAGACTCCGGGCTTGATCAGGCAAACCGACTCGGTATCCGCCCCGACCTCGTCATCGGCGACATGGACTCCGTCACCCCACAAGCTCTCGCTGACGCCGAATCCGCCGGGGTGACGATCGTCCGTCACCCTACGGACAAGGACGCAACAGACCTCGAGCTAGCCATCGATGCTGCAGCGAACGAAGGCTTTCTCCGCGCAACAATCATTGGCGGAACCGGCGGACGTATGGCGCATACGTTGGCCAATGCCATGCTGCTTCTACGGCGACGTGAGATCGATCTCAACTGGCTCACCTCACACGCCCGAATCACCGCCCTCAGAGCCGGCGAGAGCGCCACCTACCCCGCCGCCGATGGCCCGCTTCTTTCTGTGCTGGCAGTCGGCGGACCCGCCACATGTGTTTCGACCGGCTTGCGCTGGCCCCTCGACGGCAGCCCCCTCACTACTGGATCCACCCGCGGCGTGAGCAATGAAATTGTCGGAGACGCCGCCACCGTTCAGATCACAAGTGGACAAACACTCCTCGTCCACGAAAGGACCTAGCCAGTGCCCACAAAACGATCCGCGGTCTTGGTCGCCATCTTGGTGACGGCAATGCTTGTCACCGCATGCTCCGACTCGAGCGACTCCACCGATAAGCCAGCTGAACTCATCTTGATGACACATGACTCATTCGCGTTGTCTGCCGGCATGCTCGAAGCCTTCACCCAGGAATACGGAATCCCAGTAACTGTTCTCGAATCTGGCGATGCCGGAACGATGCTTAGCCAGGCCATCCTCACCAAGGACAACCCCATTGCCGACGTCGCATACGGAGTTGACAACACCTTCTTGTCGAGAGCGCTAGAGGAAGGTGTCTTCCTCGAATACGAGTCCGCCCTGTTAACAAACGTTCCTGTCGATCTTGCCGTCGATCCAAGAGTCACCCCCATTGATTTCGGCGACGTCTGTATCAACTACGACAAAGCGGCGTTTTCAACGACGGCACCGCCGCAAACCCTCGCTGATCTAACCCTTCCCGAGTATCGCGACATGCTGGTGGTGCAAGACCCGGCTAGCTCATCACCGGGGCTTGCCTTCCTGCTGGCGACCATCAGCACGTTCGGCGAGGAAGGCGACTACACCTGGCGTCACTACTGGCAGGGCCTCAAGGACAACGGAGTTCTCGTGACCTCAGGCTGGACAGAGGCATACACCGGCGCGTTCAGCGGTGGTGGCGGCGGCGGAACCCGACCGATAGTCGTGTCATACGCCTCGTCACCAGCCGTCGGCGTCTTCTTCGCAGACCCCCCGCCAGCCGATGCCCCAACTGCAGCGCTGCTGGACGGTTGTTTCCGTCAAGTGGAGTATGCAGGAATCCTGACCGGTACTGATTTCCCGGAAGAAGCCGGCCTGCTCGTTGACTATCTGTTATCTGTCCCCGTCCAGGAAGACATCCCGCTCAACATGTTCGTGTACCCCGCGAACAGCGCCGCGGCGCTCCCCCAGGTGTTTACCGATTATTCGCCAGTGCCGGTTGCTACCGCAGAAATGTCCGTCGAAACTATCGAACGGAATCGCGAAACATGGATTGACGAGTGGACAGACATTCTTCGCTAACAACATCGCGCCGCTGGGGCATCGCTCTCGTAGCTGTCCCATTGGCGTTCCTTGCATATTTCTTCATATACCCACTGGCAACCGTGCTTGTCACCGGGTTCACGTCGAACGGCAACATCGACCTGGAACCACTCAGGACGGTATTTGGAAGAGACGCCCTGCTCAATGTTGCATGGTTCACGCTCTGGCAGGCCGTTGCGTCGACATTGCTGACGTTGCTCCTCGCGCTGCCGGCTGCCAACGTCATGGCAAGGTACGAGTTCCCAGGGAAACGACTGGTCAGAGCCGCGATCGTGGTCCCATTCGTCCTCCCAACCGTCGTCGTTGGCAGCGCCTTCCTCGCTCTCCTCGGACCGCAGGGCCCGCTGGGTATCGACCTCCGACAGACAATATGGGCGATCCTCGTCGCCCACGTCTTCTTCAATTACTCCATTGTCGTCCGCACCGTGGGCGCCTACTGGGAACGAATCGACCCCTCACTTCTCGAAGCTGCGCAGCTACTCGGGGCCAGTCGATCTCAAGTGTTCCGTCGGGTAACTCTTCCGATTCTTCGCCCTGCCATTGCATCTGCAGCTTCTCTCGTTTTCCTTTTCACCTTCACGTCGTTCGGGATCATCCTCATCCTGGGCGGAATCGGCCAAGCGACTATTGAGGTTGAAATCTGGCGCCAAGCGACCGGTCTCATCAACTTCGAGGTTGCGGCAGCACTCGCCTTCCTCCAGATCAGCGGTATCTCTGTGGTCTTGTTCCTGTACTCGCGCTACCAGGAGCGGAGGGCTGTCCAATTTCGACATCAGCCATCCCAGAGCGCTCCCCGGGCGATCACTAGAGGCCAGCAGATCCACGTTGTCGGCAACCTGGCCGTGATGGCAGTGCTTCTCGGTGCCCCCATCTTTGTCTTGATTGAGCGTTCGCTGCGGTCCGCATCCGGGTATTCATTCGATGCCTACACCGGGCTTGGCGACCAGATCAGCGGATTGGCGGCGCCCGCCACCACCGCCATCTGGAACTCGGCCCGGTTTGCCGTGGTAGCCACCCTTATCGCCGTAACCATCGGCCTGGCCGCGGCGACGGTCATCGCATATCGGCGAGGATGGCTATCTCGCACCTTTGACGCGCTGTTGATGCTTCCGCTCGGGACTTCGGCGGTCACCCTCGGATTTGGGTTTCTGCTCGCCCTCGACGCCCCGGTCGATCTGCGCACGTCGATCTGGATCATCCCAATCGCTCACGCCATGGTCGCCATCCCCTTCGTAGTGCGTACTGCCGTGCCAGTGCTGCGCTCGGTGCGCCACCGTCTCCGCGAAGCCGCCGCCATGCTCGGAGCCCCACCGGAGCGGGTCTGGCGAGAAGTGGATCTGCCGCTGGTCACGCGTGCCGCCCTGATCGGTGCTGGTTTTGCATTCGCCGTTTCCCTCGGGGAATTCGGAGCGACCTCGTTTCTCGCGCTTCCCAGCAACCCGACACTCCCGACAGCCATCTTCAGGCTCTTGGGCAGACCGGGAACAGAGAGTTTCACAAGCGCAATGGCGCTGAGCACCATCCTCATGATTGGCACCGCGACGACCGTCTTGCTGATCGAGCGATTCCGCCGCGACACCCCAGGGGATTTCTAGTGTTACAAGGCCTGCGACTCACCGTCGCTTTCGAAGACACCCTGGCCCTCGATGCGGTGAATCTGACGGTCCACAATGGCGAAGTGGTCGCGGTGATGGGCCCGTCTGGCTGTGGCAAGACCACCCTCCTGCGCGCCGTCGCCGGTCTCCAGGATCTCGACGTTGGCACGATCTCGTGGGATGGCCGCAACCTGCGCGACGTTCCGCCCCACAACAGAGGGTTTGGCTTCATGTTCCAGGACTACGCGCTCTTTCCCCATCTGACCGTTCGCGGAAACGTCGAATTTGGCTTACGGATGCACGGGGTCGACGGTAACAGGCGAACAGCCCGGCTCGATGACGTCCTCGAGACAGTCGGTCTCGCCGACTACGGCGACCGCCACATCCACGAGCTCTCCGGCGGCGAGCAGCAGCGGGTCGCTCTCGCCAGGACCCTGGCCCCGTCACCGCGATTGATCCTGCTCGACGAACCGATCGGCGCCCTCGACCGTAGCCTGCGCGAACACCTCATCGCAGAGATGCGTGCCATCTTTGACCACCTCGAAGTCACCGCCATCTATGTGACCCACGATCGTGACGAGGCTTTTGCGATCGCCGACACCGTGGCAGTAATGAACAGAGGACGGCTTATCCGCAAGGGTGCCCCCCAAGAGCTCTGGGATGATCCCCGCGACGAATTCGTCGCGACCATGCTGGGATTCTCGGCCATTGTCGATGCAAAGGTGTACGACGGCTGGGCTGATGTCGGCTGGACCAAGATCTCCTCCGATCTCGAGCCGGGCGAGCACCGGCTCACGATTCCCCCACAGGCCATTCGGGTCGCCTCCAATGGGCCGACCACCGGTCGGGTCCTCAGGTCGACCTACCGGGGTGGCAAATACAACGTCGAGTTCACCATCGGCAACACCACGCTGCAGGCATCCACCAACGATCACTTCGTTGTCAATGATGAGATCTCGTTCCACATCGACACCACAGGCGTGCGCAGGCTGGACGACTGACACCGATCAGGCGGATTCGATGACACCCTCTTCGGTAGCCAAGTAGCTGACAGGTATGTCGTGAAGATCTACAGGCAGTTGATCGACAACAAGGTCAGCGGGGACGACACCTACGAACTTGACGCCCGAACGAGTTGACTGCAGCAATCGATCGAAATAGCCGGCGCCCCGACCAAGCCGATTGCCGAACAGGTCGAAAGCAAGTCCTGGCAACAGTGCCACATCAATTTCGTCGGGACTCACCATCCTGGCCGACGCATGCGGCTGCAGGAACCCGAGCCGGTGCACCTCGAGTGGTCCGCCCAACTCATGAATCGACAGATCCCCTCCACGATCTGGAGTCCGGGTGGCGACATACCGTGTTTCCTGGTCATCTTCCATGAGAGGGACCAAGTTCACCTCGTCGTCCATCGGCAGAAATACCAAAACGGTTTGGTAGTTGTCAGGAACGATCCACTCGCGCAAAGCGCTGACCACCGCTGGTGATATCTCGTCCCAGGCGAGCTGAGCACGAACGTCACGGGCCCATTCCCTCCAGACACCCTTCGCCGCATCCGAATCCGGTACAGGCCTTGTCATTGGCTGAGCCGTGGCCCAAGCTTGGCGAATTCATCCTGTGAGGAGAACGGAACCATGTAGTCGATGTCGCTACGAATGCTCTTGAGATTGGACGCGATGTCCTCGACGGTTAGATCACCGTCGTTGGGGTGCTTGAAATAGCCCTCGGTCAGGCCGATGAAAAACCTGCTCACCGACCCACCTCCAACCGACCAGATCTCCCCCGTGAGCTCACATTCCTCCGAGACTAGATAGACCGCCGCAGGTGACACCTGGCCTGGTGAGAACATTTCGACGATTCCGCCGAAGAGACCCTCCGTCATCCTGGTGTGTGCGATCGGAGCCATCGAGTTGACCTTGATCCCGTACTTGGCCCCTTCGACCTTCAGCACGTTCATCAGCCCGACAAGACCCATCTTTGCTGCGCCGTAGTTGGCCTGACCAAAGTTACCCATGACCCCGGAACCGCTGGTCGTGAAGAGAATCCGCCCATAACCCTGTTCCTTCATATGAGCGAACGCCGGCCTGGTTACATAGAACGCGCCGAGCAGATGAACGTCAAGGACCGGCTGGATCAATGCCGCATCCATATTGGCAAAGCTCTTGTCACGCAGAATCCCGGCGTTATTGATCACGATGTCGAGCCGGCCGTAGGTGTCGAGCGCCTTGTTGACAATGGCTGCGCCGCTCTCCGGGTCGGCCACCGACGAATGCTCGGCAACCGCGACTCCGCCGGCCGCTCCAATCTCTGCAACAACCGCATCAGCCGCAGATACGTTGGCACCTTCGCCGTCAACCGAACCACCGAGATCGTTGACGACGACCGCGGCGCCGCGCGACGCCAATAACAGCGCATGTTCCCTCCCCAGACCGCCTCCTGCCCCGGTGACAATCGCAACACGATCCTCGAAATCCACCATGATCGGTCCTCTCTTGTGATTCCACCGGAAACGATAGTCGTCGCCGCCAATCGGTTGTCTCCCGACAATCCTGTCGACAAGAACCCGGTGTGATGGGTACGCTGATAGCCAATGGAGGCAAGGGACCGCGAGTCGAAGATTCGACCGCTCCCTATTGATGACATCGACCGCGGTACGCCGCAGGACCGTCACGTCGAACCAAAGCGGCGGTGGTTACCGCTGCTTGTCATTGTTATGGGAGCGATCGCTTTTAGCGTGATTGCTCGCGGGCTGGGCCCGACTCAAAACTCTGAAGTCGCCGCTGCATCAACAACCGCTGCTCCCATCGTGGAGACCGCAGCGCCTACCACGACCACTGAGCCACCACCGCCTCCGCCACAACTCCTCCGTCAACTCCTGCCGGCAGCTGAAGATGGCCTGCAGCTGATAACGATGACGAATACGTCAGCCATGGTCGGTGAATGGTCGCCGGCAAGCGCGGCGCCCGGCTTCAACGCCAGGATTAGTCAGCCACGCAGCGCAAGCTACAGCGCCGACGGAGCCCGGGTTGCCGTCCACAGTTGGGTCGGAGAAGGGTCGATCGTCGTCGATTCCGCAGACGGCGGTAGCCCAATCTACATCCAGGGCGATGTGTCCAGCGGTGCCTGGCACCCGACCAATCCTGATCTATTTGCATGGACCAGACCCGACACGTCGAACGCAACGGACAGCACCTTGATCAGCGTCGCGGATGTGTCTGGATACACCATTGCCGTTTTAGAACCCCTCATCGACATATCTATCAGCAGGAGCAACCACGAACTTCGCGCTTGGGGCGATTGGGGCTTCGCCACCACCAGCACGAATACGGTCTTCGTATTCGATGCCGATGGCGAGATGCTGTGGCGATCGGATGGTGAGTTCTACGACGCAACCCCGGACGGTGTTCTGCTGCTGGCAAGGTTCGAAGGCGGAGCCGCTATGCCCTATCTGCTCAACCTCGACGGCACCGAAACAGAACTGATCGGTCTTGATATCGGCGCCGCCGATCTTCGCATCACTGACGACGGTGAATGGGTGCTGGCGACTACGTATCAGGCGGATGGGCACACATCGATCCTGGCCCGCACCGTGCACACCCGATCGACCCGATTGACGTCGATCGACGAGACGGCCCGCATCGTCGATATCGTGTCGGACGACCGCTACCTCGTTCTCCAGGAAGCCCACTCCAATGACCTCGTCTTCAAGGACTGGAACACCGGCGCCGAATTCCGCGTCCCCGTCGACGACCAGGTCGCTGCGGTCAACTTCTAAAGAGTTGCTATGAGCACTTGGGCCAGGTTGCCACGCCGACTGACGTTGACATCGCCAAGACCAAGCCACGTGCTCATCGCCGCCAACTCAGGAGCCAGCCTGGCGACAACCGCGGCTGGGTCTCGACCGGGTTCGTGATAAGCCCCCTGGACCAACAACACGCCGTTCTTGCGATCCGACTTCAGGTCCACGCGCCCTACCAGTTGGCCGTCAACGAGGAACGGCAACACGTAGTAGCCGTAGACACGCTTTGGCTGCGGAACATAGATTTCGATCCGATAATGGAAACCAAACATGCGCTCGGCACGGTCCCGTTCCCAAACCACCGGATCAAAAGGACTCAACAGTGCTGCTCCACCTATCCTGCGTGGCAACTTTGCCTCTGGGTGCATGAAAGCGGGATGCTTCCACCCCTCGACCTCGACCTCTTCCAGCTCGCCGTTGGCCACGATCTCAGCCAAGATCGGACGAGCCGCGGGACGGTTTAGTCGGTAATAGTCAGTCAGGTCGGTTGCGGTGCCGACACCGTGGTGGCGGGCACCGAGAAGCAATAGCTCTCGAAACGCTTCGTCCTTGGTGGGAGTCGCCGTATCCAGATGCTCACCTGCGATCACCCTCTCAGGGATGTCATAGAGCCGACCAAAGTTCCCGTTTCGATAGGCCGTTATCTGACCTTTGGCGAACAACCAATCGAGCGCCGTCTTACCTTTGCCATGACCCCACCACGAGCCAGTCCGATCCCCGGGATCAGATAGATCAGAAACGGTGAGAGGGCCATGGGCCGCGATTTCGTCACGCACCGACTCGACATAGCCGGGGTACCCACCGATGATTCCCTGCACTCTGCGCCATGGCTCCATCTGTTCCATCCGCCACCGAAACAACCGGTGTCGCTCCACGGGCAACAGGGATGCTTCATGGCCCCAGTATTCGAATACCTCGCCGCTGTGAGCGGTGAACTGATCTAGCGCATCGGTGGAATAGGGTCCGAGACGGGACCACATCGGTAGATAGTGCGACCGTTGCAAGACGTTGACAGAGTCGAGCTGTAACAGCCCGACGCGCTCCATCACCCGACGGAAATGGCGGCGATCGACTCGTCCCTGGGGACGCGGGTCGGCGAAGCCCTGTGCGCCAAGCGCAATCCGACGCGCTTGATCGTTACTTAGCTTCCGCATCGCTCCTCCGTCCTCCAAGGCGGTGCACTACGCTACCTCGATGTCTCGAAAGATCCTGCTCGGCTTGAAGTCGGCGATCGCTGTGCCGCTGTTCATGCTTTACACGATCATCATCTCGGCAGTATTTGTAGTCGCAATGACCTTGCGACTGCGCAAACTCGGCGAGGCCGTTATCCAACTGTGGAGCAGGGTCTTCCTTCTGGTTCCACCGATGAGCTACACAGTGAGCGGCACCGAAAACGTCAAGCCCGATACGCAGTACTTCTTCCTCTCCAACCATCTCTCCAACTTTGATGTCCCTCTGTTGTTCCGGGCGATCCCGACACCGATCCGATATCTCGCCAAGAAAGAGCTTTACAAGATTCCCGTGTTTGCCCAGGCGCTCCACGTCGCCGGGATGATCAAGATTGATCGCGGCGCAGGAGCACGCTCCTATGCCGCCATCAACGAGGGAGTCGCCAAAGCCAAGGAGAACGGCCACTCTTTGATCGTCTTTGCCGAAGGGACCCGGAGCCGCGACGGAGATCTGCATGCCTTCAAGAAGGGGGCGTTCCGGATGGCCATCGCTACCGGTCTTCCGGTGGTTCCGGTAACCGTCAACGGCACCTGGGATGTGTGGCCTCCCGGCTCGAAGATCTTCTACAAGGGCCAGGCCAACGTCGTCATTCACGAGCCGATCGAGACCGCAGACCTCAAACCCGGCGATATCGACATGTTGCGCAGCCGGGTCTACGACGTCGTCAAAGAACAGTTCCTGGAGCTGCATCAGTCGTAAACCCCCGCCATATAGGTCTTGCCGTCCACCACGGCACACAAGAACGCTCCGGCAGAAGTCACCAGCTGATATCGGTCCGATGGATGCTCCCCGTCCCACCAGCGGCCCACCTTGCGCCACGGACCCGCCCACGAGATAACTTCAACCCACCGGCTACCTAACCGGATTCGAGTGGGGATGCCACTGTCCCACTCGACTTCCAGAGGAAACGGATCAGGTGGCACCAACGCTGGCAGCGGGGTCGGCACCTGGCCGGGCCAGGGTGCCTGGGGGTCACGTTCCGGAGCAGGCGGGGTTTCTCCCCATCGATACCAAAGGGAACGCTCTCCGGGGTCTCTACCACCCTGCGGAATGGCTTGTAGCACACCATCGTTGCCAACGATTGCTTGGGTCTGGGCAAAAGCTCGCTGTGCTTCTGCTGCAGAGAGCGCGTCCTCGTCAAGCACCAGCTGGCGCCCATGATCCGACAGATCGGCCGGCATGATGCGGAGACGAACCAGCCCGCCCCTGATACCAGGGCCGCTTCGCAGCCGTGCCGTATCCAGCCAGGCTTGCAGCTGCCAACGGACCCGCTCGCCCAGCATGCGCTCGTTGAAGGGGTCGGCGCTGCGCCAGGTCCGATTGCGAACGGCCCCATCTGCCGCCTCCGCCTCCACTTCGATACGGTGCGGAATCGCACCTTGCAAGGCAGGGGCTTCGAGCAACTGGTGCGCCAGCGACCTGGCGGCAAACGCCACCTGTTCCAGGTTCTCCAGCGGAGGATCGAACTTCTCCTCGATACTCAGATCTTCGGCAATAACTCGATCAAGTGTTTCCCGATCTTCACCACACGCCAATTGATGCGCCCGTAAACCATCCGGCCCAAAACGAGAGACCACTGCCTCCCGTGGCAAACCAGCCAGCTCGCCGAGGGTTCCGACACCGAGCCAGCGGAAGACCGCGGCGATGTCTTCGCTGCCAAGGGCTGCAACATCAAGAGCGGCCCGGAAAGAATCGTCATCGTCGACCACAAAGAACGGATCACCATCGGTGGCTAACTCGGCAGCCCTCCTTGCGGCAAATGGACCAGCGGCAAGCCCGAGACGAAACCCGGGGCCGGCGACTGCATCTATCTCTTTGGCCACCCGGTCAACTAATGGATCCTCGCCACCGAAGTAACGGACCGCCCCCGTCACCGGAGCCAGGATCAAACCGGGGGCCATCACTTCGATACGGGGAATCAAGGTTTCCACGGCGACGGCAACCCGCTCGAACCTGGCCATTTCCATCCCAGGGTCATGCTCGATAGTGGTGACGGTTGGGCATGCCGCTTCGGCTTCGCGACGCCGCATACCCACCTGGATACCCGCCTCCGTCGCCAACCTATTGACGGCAACTACCAGGTTCTTATCGTCGACCGCCTGACAGGGCTCAGCCGGTGGCACGTCCGGACGGCGCAATGGCCAGTCCGGAAACCAAACGCAAAGCGTTCGTTCCATCATCCTTCACCTCTATAAGCCGGGTCATACCCCGCATTGCCTTGCCGGATGCCTCGATAATCAGCTTGCGGTTGGTCAGCCTCCCGTGACCTTGCTCGGTTCCTTCCCATAGGACCTGACGTGCTTCGAGACGCAAATGAGCCATGCCACCGGGCAGATCGCCTTGGACGGGACGAAGGATCAACGGGGTCTTCCGACTCCGGGCTAGTGCAACCAGTTTGTGCAACTGTGCAGGCTTGGTATGGGCGGGGACTTCGGCGTAGACAGCCCCAACCCCTTCGAGCAGATGCGCGGCGACACGACCCCATCGCACCGGGTCGTCACAACGGACCACCACTAAACGTTCCGGGGAGATGCCGCTCTCCCATGCGGCAGGAGGACTCAGCCAGCCCCTGACATCTAGATAGGCAACCAGGCCCAGTTGCTCACGAGACGCCAGCATCACCAACCCGAGCCGAGTCAAGCCAAACCCGGGATGACCGATAAGCCCGGTGACCCGCCCCGGCTGCAAAGTCAACAAGTCGGGCGACGCAACATCATCCGACAATGATTTGAATTGCTCTAGCCGTATCGCGTCCGCCACCGTCTCCGCCTAATTGGGTTACCAACCCTATCGAACATACGTTCGATAGGCAAGAGAGTCGCAAAGATTCGCGTCTGGCGTCCGTGAGCACGGTATAAGGCGCTCACGGACGCCAGACTGCATAAATCAGTCCACTTGGTCCAGATCCGTCTCGACGCTATCGGTGACGTCGGCCTCGGCCTCCTTGGCCGGAGCCTCCTTGGCCGGCGTCTCTTCTGCGGCGACCCATGGAGGTGCGCTCGTCGCAGCTCCGACCTCGGCTCGCTCGGATTCGCGACGTGCCAGCCAACGCAACAACAGCACCCCAATCGGGATCACCCAGATGAAGGGCAAGACTGCGCCGGCAAACAGGATCAACAATCCCCCGATAGCCAGCAGAGCTTCCCAGCTCCCCTGCAGACCATCGTTGAACCCGGGGAGCCCACCGGGGTCCACCGCATCAATGCCCATCGAGACGGTGCTGACAACCTCACGACCCTCCACGCGGTTGCCGTCCTGATCGACGGGCTCTGCGCTCACTCTGGTCTGGGTGCGCTGGTTACGCTCGACAATCATCTCGTAGGCGAGAACCAGCGATTGCCCGGGTTCGAGGATGCCGCTGGCATCGCCCCAGACAACGATCAGATCGCCCAGTTCGACATCAAGTACCGCGTCACGAAGAGTGAAGCCTGCTAGCGGGGTATCGCCGATATTGGTGATCTCAAAGCACACCGTTGCGTCTTCGCCTTCTTCGACACTGATCCGGCCATCAGCGGGACAAGCAATCCCATCCTCATGCCCCTCAAACCCGGTGACCTCCAAATGCAGACCAGGGGCGCTCAGGGCTTCAGTCAGAGTCAGGTAGATCGTGGCCAAATCGACACGATCCTTGAGAGTACGCAACGAACCGCGCATCGTCTCGAGGTCGGTCTCTCGCAACAAGAGCTGGCTCTCCAACTCAGCAATGGTTGTGATATCGGTGGCTTCTTCGAGAAAGCCCTTGAGCCGCTCGACACTGGCTGCGGCAGTACTGATCCTGCTCTCGAGGTCTACCACTCGCTCAGTGACGTCATCGGCGGAGACGTTCTGCGTCCGGATCTCCCCAACCGAGCCCAACAACGCCAACGCCTGCTGGAAATCACCAGGAAGCACCTTGAACGTAAGGATGCTCAACGGCTCCGGAGCACCCGTCGTCTGCTGTCCGAATAGATAGCCGCCCAGGTCGCCGATGATTCTGGTGGCCTCAGCGCCGGCCGACGCAACATCGGTGACCGCCACGGTCATGTCGCCCGTAAAGATGATGTCACGACCCAGGGAACTGGTCTGGAGCACCGCGCCATCGGAGCCGCCGCTGCCCAAAGTGTCGGCGATCTTAGGTGCTTCTTCAGCTGCGCTGCCGGCGTCTGCCGCAAACTGACCGTCATCGAGCACCGCGGCAACCTCGTCGAATTCGGCACTCGCCGAGGCCGCAGTTGTATCGGCGAACTCGGATGTTCCCGAATCGTCGCCCCCTGCGCACGCCGCCAGCACCAGCATCAACACCAGCATCAGAATCGGAACGGTCTGCCATCGTTTCTTGATACTCAAGTTCATTGTCGGGTCTCCCCTGTTGTGTACCGGGTTGGACGTAATCCATCGGCACGACGGTTCCCGAACGATAGGCAGACATCCTGGAAATCCGCAGCACGGCGAACCGTCGAACTATGCCTGGTACGGGGATACGATGGATAAGGACGAAGGACCGGTCATGAACGATGATGACGGCAAGGGCCACGCCAACTACGACTGGATCAATGGGATGCGGGTCGGCGCCATCGTTGGTGCCGTTCTCGGGACCCTGCTCGGGCTGGCGCTCGGGGGATTCCCCTTCATCTGGCTCATCGTCGGCAGCGCACTCGGTGGATTCCTCGGCGCCAAAATGGCACCGCGCTGGTAGCCGGGATCGTTCTGCCTTGACTAGTTGAGCGCACCAGGACGCGGTACCCTTTGAGGACAAGACACTCCCTACGAGAGGACCATCAAGTGTCAGTTGCGAAGGTGATTGAGATCACGTCTACCTCACCCGGGTCCTTTGAAGATGCCATCCGCAAAGGCATCAGCAAAGCTCAGCGAACCATCGACGGTATTCGAGGGGCCTGGATTTCTGAGCAAAAAGTCGAGCTCGCCGACGACGGCACCATCAGACATTTCCGAGTAGACATGAAGCTCACCTTCCTGCTTGAGGACTGAGCCCAAACCGATCCGTAGATCCGGTCCGCACGGAGCCGGGGACGGTGGAGACCATCTAGACGCAGCTGAGGCCCCCGGGAATCCGGGGGCCTCAGCTTGTTAGTACGTGTTACCTGGACCCCTAGAGGCCCTTCTCGAACTCGTCCTCGAACGAAACCACGGTCCGGTTTGGCGTGTCACGACGATCGTCGCTCTTTTCGCTCCGACCACGATCACGACCACCGCTACGGCCACGATCGCCACCACGATCACGACCACCACTGCGGCCACGATCGCCACCACGATCGCCACCACGATCACGACCACGGTCTCCGCCGCGGTCTGAACGCTCGGAGCGGTCACCGCCGCCAGTACTGGTCGGCGTGTTCTCGTCGACCAACTGCACGCCATCGGCCAGGTCAAGACTGACCTTGCCACGGTCGTCGATCTCACGGACCAGAACGTTGACCTTATCGCCAAGGGCGAGAACGTCCTCGACCCTGTCGATGCGCTTGCCGCCACCCATCTTGGAGATGTGCAGCAGACCGTCACGACCGGGAAGAATGTTGACGAACGCACCAAACTTGGTGATGTTCACAACCTCACCCTCGTAGGTCTCTCCGACATTGGCCTCCGGTGGGAATCCAATGGCGAGAATCCGCTCACGAGCCAGTTCCATCGATGCCTTGTCGGCCGCACCGACGCGGACAATGCCCTCGTCGTCGATCTCGATGGTGGCACCGGTCTCTTCTTCGAGCTCACGGATGGTCTTGCCCTTTGGCCCGATGACCTCACCGATCTTGTCCTTGGGGATCTCGATCGCTTCAATCTTCGGTGCGTTGGGGGCCAGCTCGTCGCGGGGACCGTCCAAAGCCTCAGCCATCTTGTCGAGGATGAAGTGACGGGCCTCACGGGCCTGCCCCATCGCCTGGACCAGGACCTCAGCCGGAAGGCTTTCGATCTTGGTGTCGAGCTGTAGAGCCGTGATCATGTCACGGGTACCAGCGACTTTGAAGTCCATGTCACCGAGGTGATCTTCAGCGCCGAGGATGTCAGTCAGGGTGACATATTTGCCATCCTGCTCGATCAACCCCATGGCGATACCAGCCACCGGAGCCGCAATCGGCACACCGGCGTCCATGAGCGACATTGATGATCCACATACCGACGCCATCGAGCTAGACCCGTTGGACATCAGAACCTCAGACACCAAACGGTATGCGTAAGGGAAGTCCTCGATCGGTGGGATCACCGGAAGCAGGGCCTTCTCCGCCAGAGCACCGTGGCCGATTTCACGACGCTTGGGACCACGCATAAAGCCGGTCTCGCCAGTCGAGAAGGGAGGGAAGTTGTAGTGGTGCATGTACCGCTTGGAGTCTTCGATGTCGATGGTATCGAGCATCTGCTCCATACGGAGCATGCCAAGCGTCGAGGTATTGAGTACCTGGGTCTCGCCACGCTTGAAGAGGGCAGAACCGTGCGCCTGGCCCAAAAGGCCAACCTCGATGTCGATCTGACGGACCTCGGTAAGGCCACGTCCGTCCATACGAACACTGTCATTGACTACGCGAGAGCGCATGACGTTCTTCTGGACCGACTTGATCGCCTTTTTGGCTGCGGCAAGGGTCTCAGCATCGTCTTCGGCGATTTCAAGAGCAGCAAGGGCTTCTTCGGCCGTCGCTGCCTCCGCGTCCTGCCGAGCGTGCTTGTCGACAATGGTGCCAAGCGCCTCGAACTTGGAGCGAGCAATCGCGTCAACTCGGGCAAACAGCTCTTCGCTGTAGTCCTCGGCAACGGGGAAATCGACATGAGCGATCTCGCCGACCTGAGCCCGCAGTTCGACCTGCATGTCGATGATCTGACCGATGAATTCCTTGGCCTGTTCAAGACCACGGGTGATGCTGTCTTCGTCGCTGGCGGGCTGGCCACCGGCAACCATGCGATGGCCGTGCTCTGTGGCACCAGCCTCCACCATGGCGATGTCGACTTCACCAGCAGCGTTGCGCTTACCAGCGACGACGATCTCGAAAACCGACTCTCCGAGTTCTTCGTAGGTCGGGAACGGAATCCACTCGCCATTACTTAGAGCAAGCTTCACCGCACCGAGTGGTCCGAGGAACGGAATCGGGCTAACCGTCAAAGCAGCCGAAGCAGCATTGAGGGCCGCCACGTCATAGTCGTTGACCAGGTCGGCCGACAAAATCGTCGCCACGACGTGGGTCTCATACATAAAGCCATTCGGGAATGAAGGACGAAGCGGACGGTCGATCAAACGAGCCGTCAACGTTGCCTTCTCTGTGGCGCGTCCTTCTCGACGGAAGAACGAACCGGGGATACGCCCAACGGCGTACATCCTCTCTTCAACATCCACGGTAAGTGGGAAGAAGTTTTGCCCCTCGCGTGCTTTGCGGCTGGAAGTAGCCGTAACTAGGACATCCGTGTCACCAATACTGGCAACTACGGCGCCATCTGCGAGGAGAGCAAGTTTGCCCGTCGAAAGGACGAGCTCTTTGTCGCCAATGCGACCGCGTACTGTGGTCTCTGCCACGCGCGTCTCCTTAGATATGGGGGAGGGCGAACAATTGGCAGTGGTCGGAATTCGGAGCGTGTAGGTTCCTACAGTTTGGCGAAACCCGACCACTGACAACTGAGTGCACTCACCCGCTGTGGTTGTATCGGGAACTTACGTTCCCGTTCGAGAACATGCAGAAGGCGGCCCAAGGCCGCCCTCCGGAGTTCTCTATCGCCTCAGGCCAAGACTGGCGATCAGGCTTCGATACCTTTCGACATCCTGATTCCTGAGGTACTTGAGAAGTCGTCGGCGCTTGCCGACCATCATCAACAATCCTCGCCGGCTGTGATGGTCCTTCTTATTGACCTTCAAGTGCTCGGTGAGGTGGCTGATGCGCTCGGTGAGCAGCGCGACCTGAACCTCGGGCGAACCCGTATCCGAGTCGTGCAGCCCATGTTCTTCGATAATCGTCTTCGTGTCTTTCACGCAGAAGTTTCCTTTGAGAAAAGAAAGCGCGGACGAACGTCCGACGAGAATTGTAACACGTCCGTGGCTCTTGGGAAATCGCCGTGGTGGTCAGATCATTGGAGTGCTATGAATGTGCCCGCCGTCTTGTCTTTCACGACACCAGGGAATGCGAGCACCTTGTTATGGATAGCGACGTACACACCCGGGTCAACCAATCGGACCGTCGCTAGCGCTTCAGTGAGGTTCTGCATCGCATCGGTGTCACGGAGCTCGTACGGCCGCATCGCCCCGGTAAGGACTATCGGCGAGGCCGGCTTGCCTCCTCCACACATGGCATCGCCGCTCTCCGCCAACCGATCGGTGCCGTGGACAACGATTACACCGTCACACTGTGCTGCGGCCTCGAGCGCGGTCTGAGCAATGCGGGCATGATCCTCCTCGGTCATCTCCAAACTGTCCTTGTTCATCAGCCGAATCCGCACGATGGTCAGCTCTGGCAGCTCCAACTGGGCCAGCATGTGGTCAAGCACGCTGGTCTCATTGCGTAGTTCGCCGGAGCGCGGCTGGTACGTCTTTTCAATCGTCCCGCCGGTCGAGACCAAGGTGAGCCGAAAATCAGCCATGATCATCTGCGGTCAACGCCTCAACCTCGATCTCGACTTTCCATGCGGGGTCGAGCAACGCGGCAACAACGACCATCGTCGCTACTGGGCGGGCGGCACCGAATAATTCGCCGTGAGCGCGACCGATGGCGTCGGCATCGGCGGCGTCCGTAATGAACATGCGGGTTCGGACAACCTCGTCCGCTGCGCTTCCTAGTTGCTCCAACGCTGTGATGGCGATCGCGCCACAGCGCAACATCTGGTCATATGCGGTCGATGCTACCTCTTGGCCCGCCTCCGGAATGGGGGCGGTCCCAGCAATCTCGACCCTTCTCCCCCGGCGCAGACCTCGTGTGAAACCGTAGAGCTTCTCATACGGCGAACCTGATTCAACCTGCATCCGAGTCATCAGAGTCCTCCAATAGTCGTCGCGCAGACGATACGTCCGCTTCGATCGCCGTGACGAGTTCATCCACGCCACTGAACTTCTGTTCGGATCGCAGCCTCTCGATGAAGTCGAGCCCGATCACCTGACCGTAGAGGTCGCCGGTGAAATCAAGAGCGTGGGCTTCGACGACGTACTCTGTACCTCCGAATGTCGGTCTTCTCCCGATATTCACCACACCGTTGTAGGCATCACCATCGATTCGGATCCGTACCGCATAGACGCCCGAACCGGGCACAACCGTCCCCTCATCAATCGCTAGGTTCGCCGTCGGAAACCCGATGGTCCGCCCTCTCTGATCTCCCGAAACCACTGTCCCGACGAGCCGATACGGTCGCCCTAGAAGCCGGCCTGCCGCGATCGCATGACCCTCCTTCAATAGTGCCCGGATCACCGTGGAACGAACCGGAACGCCCTCCTCGAGGATGTCGACATCCTCGACTTCGTAGCCGTGGAGAGATCCGAGCGCTCGCAGCAACGAGACGTCACCGAGTTGTCGATGGCCAAAGCGGAAGCCATGACCTACCGCGACCCGTTCCGCCCGCAGAGTGGCCACGAGCAGTTTCTCGACGAATTCTTCAGCAGGGAGTCGTCTGAATTCGTCGTCAAAGTCAATAATTGCGGTCGCATACACCCCGAGATCAGCAAGCTTCTCCAGCCTTTGTTCGATCGTGGTCAGCAGCTTGGGTGCAGTCTCGGGCGCAATCACGCTGACGGGATGATTGCGGAACGTAACTACGACAACCGCAAGGCCGCCAACCCGCAGCGCCTGCAGCACCTGTTGATGACCGAGGTGCACCCCGTCATAGACGCCGATGGTCACCGCGGTGGGGAGATCGAGGGGTTCCCAGTTGCGATAGTTGCCTTCAAGAACCCTCATCCTATGACAACCTCTGGCCGTGCCTTGCCTTCATGGATGCGATAAACCGCGGCGAGTCGTCCGGCTTCGTCCACGATGCGAACCGGGCCGGCTTCTGGTATCGCACGGCCCAGCGCCACGGCCGGGAAGGACAATCCGTTGCTCACGCCCGCCACAACATCGTTGCCGACGACAGCTTCAGGGAGGTCGGGCAGGCCGTCACGTGCCGCGAGGATCACCTCATGTGCGGTGCCGGCAGCCGTCGCGGCTTCGAGTTCCTCTATCCCAACTGCATCGTCGACATGTAGTGTCCCATTGCGAATCCGCCGCAGTGCGCTCAAGTGGGCTCGTCCCCCGAGCGCCTGTGCAATGTCGTCGCCGAGGGTCCGTATGTAGGTGCCGGTACTGCACACGGTACGGAAGGTGACCTCCGGGTAGTGCGACGGTGCGAAGTCGATCAGTTCGAGGTCGTAGATGTCGATCTCGCGCGCCTCGCGCTCGATCTCAATGCCCTGGCGCGCCAGTTCATAGAGTTTCCGACCACCGACTTTCCGGGCCGACACCATGGGCGGAACCTGAGCGATCGTTCCTACAAATCGCTCCATCACCGCCTCGACCTCAGCTTGGGCGACATCCATCTCGGCGCGCTCGAGAATTGCACCATCAGCATCGAGAGAGTCTGTGGCAACCCCAAATACTGCTTTTGCGACGTATTCCTTGGGCGCGGCCTGTACAAACCTCAGCAGACGAGTAGCCCGACCCAGCCCTACAACCACAAGACCGGTGGCCATCGGGTCGAGCGTCCCGGCGTGTCCAACTTTCTTCATCCGGAGCAGATTGCGCACCTTGGCCACAACATCATGTGATGTCCAGCCCGACGGCTTGTCGATCAACAAGAAACCCGCGTCGACCGGGCTGGTCACAGTAGATCGGCCCTGATCCGCGCCAGGATCGAATCTGGCGACCCGCTGGCGACGAATCCGGCGGCGTTGCGATGGCCACCTCCGCCGAAACGGCCAGCAATGGCGCTGACATCAACTCGACCCCTGGAGCGGAGACTCCCCTTGAATTTGTCGTCGCCAATCTCGCGAAGGAGACACGCAACGTCCGATTCCTCGGCAATCCTGATTAGGTCGATCAGCCCATCGGCGTCTTCGTACTTGAGGCTCACTTTGGACAGATCGTCGCGAAACAGCACGGATGAGACGATACGAGCGTCAGCGTCCAACTGGGCACGCCCGAGCACCGCACCGGCGACATGGAGGTACCCAAAGGGAGATTCCTCGTAGATGTGTTGACCAACCGTCGGCGGTTTCACCCCCGCTTCGAGCAGAACTGCGGTGATCTGATGGACCTCGGGGCTGGTCGCCCCGTACTGGAACCGGCCGGTGTCGGTGACAATCCCGGTGTACAAGGCCGTTGCGATCTCGCTGGTTATCTCCCAACGCATTTCAACAAGCAGTCGGTAGACAATCTGTGCCGCCGCGGCTGCAGTTGAATCGATGACCTGGATGTCGCCGAGCTCTCCGTCACCTGACACGTGGTGATCGACGACGATCACTGTCTTGGCCCGCTCCACAATCGGAAGGGCGCTCCCCAGCCGATGCGGGACCGATGTATCGACAACGACAGCCACGTCGATGGCTTCCGGAACGTCGAGTGGTCGCGTCAGCGTGCTGATATCGAGATATCGGAACTGCTTTCCGACAACGAACGGTTCACCAAAAGTGGCATATGCCTTTTTGCCTGCGTTAGTAGCTGCACCCGCGATCGCCAGCATGGAACCCAATGAGTCGCCATCGGGGCCTATATGCCCCATCGTGACAATGGATTGCGCCGCTCGCAACGCCGCAGCTGCTTGTTCTAGGGACGTTGTCACGGGCTCTCCTCTTCGGCTTTGAGACTCTGAATCAGAACGTCCATGCGCAGCCCCTCATCAATGGCCGGATCGACCAAAAACTCGAGAACCGGCGTGTATTTGAGCCGGGTTTGCTTCCCGATCACCGCTTGGAACCGCTTTGCGGCGCTCTTCAGCGCGGCAGCCGTCTCTTTGTGTTGTTCATCATCGCCAATGACCGAGTAATAGACCCTGGCGTTGCGGAGATTCGGTGCAGTGTCCACGCCCGTGATGGTGAGAAAACCAATACGGGGATCCTTGAGCCCAGTTGTCTCCTCTGCGATGACCTCGCGCAGCAACTCGTTTACCTTCCTCATTCGTGGCGAGGTGGTTTTGCTCATTCCGGTTTCTCCAGGTGACTGACGCTTACGCCGATCAGTTCGATGTCGTGTCGTTCTCTCATATGACGTTCTACCGAATGCAGGATACGGTCCAGCTGTGACGCCTGCGGCGCCACTGCCGCCACCCCGAGCGCGGCTCGATTCCACAGATCCTGATGATCGACCTCTGCCACAGCGACACCAAACGTGCGTGCAACGTGGCTCGATACAGACTTAATCACGTGACGCTTCTCCTTCAACGACTGGGCGTCGCGAATGCGCAGCTCAAGACGAAGGGCGGCGACGTACATGACATCCTCCCGACCGATCCAGCCTTCTAGACGCGTGCGATTTCGCGCACTTCGAACGACTCAATCGTGTCGCCCTCTTTGACATCGCGGAAGCTATCGAGACCAATGCCACACTCAAAGCCTGCGGCCACCGTCGGCACGTCGTCCTTGAACCGACGCAGCGAGACGATGCGGCCTTGGTATACAACAACACCGTCACGTACGACGCGAGCCTTGGCATTGCGGTTGATCTCGCCCTCAGTGACGAGACAGCCGGCGACCTTGCCGAGTCGTGGCGCCCTGAAGACCTCACGCACATCGGCGACCCCGAGGAATGCCTCAACCTCTTCCGGTGCCAATTCGCCGAGGAGCAGGCCCTCGATGTCGTCGAGGAGTTCGTAGATGATCGAGAACGTGCGGACGTCAATACCCGTCTCTTTGGCGGCGGCGCGAGCGGTCGCGTCG
Organism: uncultured Gemmatimonadales bacterium; assembly: GCA_964195945.1. GTDB lineage: Bacteria > Actinomycetota > Acidimicrobiia > Spongiisociales > UBA5794 > JAAETI01. The sequence continues at coordinate 114,260 of CAXMRC010000135.1, read as the reverse complement.
GGACGTGCGTTGAACCCATAAATGACCGCATTTGAGGCTTCAGCCAGCATCACATCGTTGGCGGTAACACCGCCAACAGCACCCTGGATCATCGAGACTTTGCCGTCTTCTCGTGTGATCTTCTTCACCGAGTCACGGATCGCCTCCAGCGAGCCCATTGCGTCGGCCCGCACGATGATTCGCAACTCCGCGTGATCCGCGGTCCGCAGATTCTCGAGAAGCGTTTCGAGACGCTGGGTTGCCGTCGGCACGATGTATGTAGCGGAACGAACCAGGTGCTTACGCTCATCGGCCAGCTTGCGAGCCGTGCGGTCATTCTTGACCACCTCGAACATGTCTCCTGCGCTGGGCACATCGTCCCAGCCCATGACCAATACCGGTGTCGACGGTCCTGCCGCCTTCACCGGCCTTTCTTGGTCATCGAACATGGCACGAACCCGACCGGAAACACCGCCGGCCACAATCGAGCTCCCTTGCTTGAGGGTGCCACGCTGGACGATGATCGTCGCCACCGGGCCACGACCAACCTCGAGACGGCTCTCGATGACGGTCCCAACTGCGGCAGCGTTCGGATTGGCTTTGAATTCTTCGACCTCGGAGACAAGCGAGATCATCTCGAGCAGCTCCTCCACTCCGTCGCCGGTAAGCGCTGAAATCTCGGCGGAAACCACGTCTCCACCCAGTTCCTCAACGACGATGCCGTGCTGGGTCAGCGCACCACGAACTGCATACGGATCCGCGGTTTCGAGATCCATCTTGTTAATGGCAATGATGATGGGGACTTCGGCAGCCTGGGCATGGGCGATCGCTTCCGCTGTCTGCGGCATAACTCCATCGTTAGCGGCGACCACGATGATGGCGATGTCCGTGACATTCGCTCCCCTGGCGCGCAGCGCGGTGAACGCCTCATGCCCAGGGGTGTCCAGGAAGGTGATCGTGCTGCCGTCGCGTTCAACCTGATAGGCACCGATGTGTTGCGTGATTCCACCGGCCTCGCCCGCTATGACGTTCGTGTTGCGGATCGTGTCGAGCAGCTGCGTTTTGCCGTGGTCAACGTGGCCCATCACCGTGACTACCGGGGGACGGAGCTGAAGGCTGGCCTCGTCATCCTCGTACTCGACGAGATGACGCTCCAGGGCTTCCTCTTCTTCGGCCTCTTCCTTATCGTCAACAAGAACCTCGTAACCGAATTTCTTGCCGAGGGCCTCAAGTGCATGTTGCGGAATCGTTCCGCCGCCCGGCACCATTTCGCCCATTCCCATGAGTTCTTTGACTACGTCGGTGGTCCGCTCACCAATTTCGGTTGCGAATTCGGCGACAGTGATTCCCGCGGTGACGGCGATGATCTTCTCATCGCTATCGGCGACTGATGTCGGTTCGGGAGCTACGGCTGGTGGCGCCTCTATGACTGGTGCCGGCTCAGGTGCCGGAGCTGGCGCGGGCGTTGGCTCGGGCCGAGGCTCGGGCTTGGGCGCCGCTTTCGGCTCGGGCTTGGGCGCCGGCTTGGGGGCCTCGGCTACTTTCTCGTAAGACTTCTCAACGAGCGTGGTGGCGTCCTCATCAAGGCCGGAGGAGGCGGTTTTCACCTCTAGGCCCAGTTCGCGGGCGCGCTCCAGCACGTCCTTGGACTCCAATCCAAGCTCGCGTGCCAACTCGTAAACGCGCTTATTAGCCAACTGTCACCTCCGGGATACCCATTGTGGCAGGCGGTCAGACCGCCGGATCGTCCTCGCCTGCGGGGGCATCCGCTTCGTCATCTTCTGATTGTCCTTCTTCACTCGCGGGAGCCGACTCCATGACGTCTTGTACCGCTTCTACGGCAACGTCAGGCTCGACTTCCGCCTCGGCAACGACTTCAACAGCCTCCACCGGCTCTGCAGCGACCTCTTCAACAACCTCGACGGTAGCTTCTACCTCGGTAGCTTCTGCATCGACAGCATCTGCAGCGGCAACCTCTGCCACGGCAACCTCTGCCACGGCCTCGGGGCTCGCCTCGACCACAAGACCAGTTTCCTCGTCGATGTCGAGGCCAAGATCCTGGCTCTCGGAACGGATGTCGATCTTGTAGCCCGTCAGACGAGCTGCCAAACGGGCGTTCTGACCTTCCTTGCCGATCGCCAGCGAAAGCTGGTGGTCAGGAACAATGACGGTCGCAACCTTGTCATCTTCATCTAGACGGACGTCGTTGACGCGTGCCGGGCTCAACGCCTCTGAGATGAAGGCACGGGTGTCGTCTCGCCATTCGACGATGTCGACCTTCTCGCCACGGAGTTCGTTGACAACCTGACGAACTCGCGAGCCACGAGCACCTACGCAGGCGCCTACAGGATCGACATTGGGATCGTGTGACAGCACCGCGATCTTGGTGCGATGACCTGGCTCACGGGCAATCGCCCGGATCTCAACGTCACCGTCAACCAATTCTGGCACTTCGAGCTCGAACAACGAACGGATGAACTCAGGATGGCTTCTCGATACGACGATCTGGGGCCCCTTGCCCTCACCACGCACCTCGAGAATGTACGCCTTGATCCGATTCCCGCGTTCAAGACGCTCATATGGGATGCGCTCTGAACCAGGCATGATTGCTTCGGCGTTGCCAAGATCGAGCATTGCGTACCGGTGGTCGGAACTCTGCACGATGCCGGTTACGAGGTCTCCCTCGCGTCCGTCGTATAGGTCAAATACCTGCTCACGCTTTGCGTCGCGAAGACGTTGGGTGATGACCTGCTTGGCGGTCTGGACCGCGATCCGACCAAAATCTTGTGGCGTGTCGACCCACTCGCGGACGACGTTGCCCTCTTCGTCGAGTTCCTGCCCGTAAACAGTGATCTCGCCGCTGTCCACATCAATGGTGACGCGGGCTTCTTCGGCGGCACCAGGGGTGCGCTTGTATGCGGAAACGAACGCATTCGCTAACGCATCCAGAATGGTCTCGACAGGAATCCCCTTCTCGCGAGCGACTCCTTCGAGCGCATCGAGCATCAGGTTGAAATCCATTACCGTTCCTCTCCTCACCGATTTCCCGGTTTCGAAGCTTTTTCCCACTCAAACACCGTACGGGCCGACACGACATCACCGTAGGCGATCTGCCGCTCGTCTCCATCTACTTCCACAACAAACCCGTCGCCGTCTGCCCGTGCGAGCACACCGCGGTGGCTGTGATCGCCGTCCACCGGCACACGACTCTTGACCTTCACCGCCCTGCCGATCGACTTCTCGAAATGCACTGGTCTCCGTAGCTTACGTTCCAGCCCCGGCGACGAAATCTCAAGCGTATACGACCCTGCCACAGGGTCTTCCTCGTCAAACAGCCTCGACAGACGGCGCGAAAGCTCGGCCAGTTTGTCGACACTGACGCCTTCAGCAGCATCCAAGGTGACCCGTACAACAACCCCTGGCTCTTTCCCGACAATCTCGAGATCGTCGAGTTCGATGCCTTCGGCCGCGACATATGGCTCGATTACGGCCCAAAGCCGTTCGACCGTGGCCGTCACCCTGCTCCTCCTGAAGTAATGCACACAAAACGAGGCGGGCACAGGCCCACCTCGAGAGAAATCTTCTCCGTTGGACCAAAGATGATAGCACCACCGACAGACTGCTCCACCTGGGGAATCTGGGTGTGCTGCAGTTGGACGGCTAGGTTCGCTTGGATTCGACCTTTGCGATCACTATTGCCACGACGTCGGACAACGGCAGCGTATCGGTATCGCCGAGTGCACGATCGTTGACCTCGACAACGCCTTCGGCGAGTCCCCGGGGCCCGACGGTGATCCGGTAAGGGATGCCGATCAGCTCGGCGTCGTTGAATTTGACTCCCGGACGTTCCTTGCGGTCATCGATGATGACGTCGATGCCGGCGCTTTTGAGGCCGTCATAAACGCTATCCGCAGCCGCCAAGGTGTCATCGTCGAGTTTCAGCACCGTTACGACAGCTTCATAAGGTGCAACCGGAACCGGCCACGCAATCCCCTTATCGTCATGGTGAGTCTCGACCACTGCGGCGAGGTTACGTTCCAGACCGATACCGTAGGACCCCATATAGAGCGCACGGCTCTTGCCGTTTTCGTCCAGCACCATCGCCCCGAGCGGCTCGGAGTACTTGGTACCCAGCTTGAAGATGTGACCGCACTCGATGGCACGAAAGATGTCAATCGGTTCCCCGCACTCGATGCACGGCTCCCCCGCCTGAACCTCGCGCAAGCTACCCCATGTGGATACGTCGATATCACGATCGACCGAGACACCACGGAGGTGAGAATCGTTCTCGTTGGCGCCGGTGGTCATATTTGTGCGGCCCCGCAAAGCCTGGTCAGCAACGATTGGTACGTCCTGAACGCCAACGGCGCCGAGGCTTCCCGCGTCGGCTCCAAGTAGGTCGAGGATCTCCTCGGAGTGCGCAGCCCGGATTTCGATAGCACCCGTGTGGTCTTGCAATTTCTGCTCCTGCAGCGAGTGATCACCACGCATCAGTATGAGGGTCGGTTCACCGTCCAGTACGAACACAAGTGTCTTGATCTGACGATCTGCCGCCGCACCACCTTCGAAGTTGACGAGATCTTCGATCGTCCGGACGCCCGGTGTTGCGAACTGCTCGGGAGCGTCAGGGCCCGCATCGTCCGAGGCGGCGGCGATTTGTGTGTCTGCTCGCTCCACGTTTGCGGCGTAATCACAGTTTGGGCAGTGGGCGACCAGATCTTCACCCGCGGCGGAACGCACCATGAATTCGACAGAACCGCTGCCGCCCATCGCACCTGAAGAAGCTTCCACCGGCACAGCATCAAGGCCGATGCGCGCGAAGATGCGTCTATAGGCCGCATAATGCGCATCGAACGCCTTATCCAAGCCGTCCTGATCGATATCGAAGGAGTACGAATCTTTCATCGTGAACTCACGCACCCGCAGCAAACCCGATTTGGGACGTGGTTCGTCGCGGAACTTCGTATGGATCTGGTACCAAATCTGTGGGAGTTGCTTGTAGGAGGTGATCTCGGTTGCGATCGTCGTGAATATCTCCTCATGAGTCATCCCAAGAACAATCTCGCCGGATTTTCGATCAAAGAGACGGAACATCTCGTCGCCCATGATGTCGAGCCGACCAGTCTTTCTCCAGATCTCCGCGGGGTGTAGCGACGGAAACAGGAACTCCTGACCGCCGATGGCGTCTATCTCTTCCTCGATGATCTGCTGGATCTTGCGACGCGACCGATACGCCAATGGCAAGAGGGTGTAGACACCGGCCATCAGTTGGCGGATGAAAGCTGCCCTGATGAGTAGCTTATGGCTTACCGCTTCCGCGTCTGTCGGATCGTCACGAAGGGTTGGGATGAAGGCTTTTGACCAGCGCACTTGTGCTCCGGGATCGCTTGGGAATGCTTGAGGTTAGCGCCTGCCCTTCGGGCAGGATCGAGTTCCGCTTTGCGGAACATCGGCCAAGACAGCGCACACGCCCTTCGGACAGGCGGCTAGCGCGTGACCACTGTATACCCGGACACGGTCGACAGGCTGCTCTCGAGAGACACCACATGGCGTCCGCCGACGATAGCCACTAATTCCACCGCGGCATTGCTGCCGATGAATCCTGATCTGTCGACGTCCTCCGCCAATATGGCGCCATCCGGGCCGTAGACCCGGAGTCGGGTTCTGGCGGCTGACTCGATCCAAATGGACGCGATCTCACCTACGTCGAGATCCAAGTAGAAGAAATCCCGGTCACCTCCCACGTCATAGATGCCGGCCGTCGAGCCTTCCCGCAGGAGCGTCTTCCCATGATCGGGGTCGGGATACAGGATGAACGGGAGTGAGCTCTCGAGGCTGCCGGTAGTCGCCTCTGGAGCATCCACCACGACGAAGACAGGGAACGCAAAGAATGGAACGAAGTCAATCTGATCTCGGCCCGTGGCAATCTCGCTTCCGTCGATAGTCGTCGCCGCCAGATTCACATCACCATTTGACCAGCCGACGCTCACCTCCGCATCGGCAAGGAACCATCCGACGAGCAACTGCTGGTCCCACTCACCCTCCAAGGAGAAATCATTGGTGCGACGCGCGCCGCTGTGAGGAATCTGTCGCCGGTCCAGACCACGGACCTCCGACGAGACCAAGAGGCTGTCTACGTGACGAACGACATCGTCAACCGAAATAGACGTCAACGATGCCTGGCTGCCAAAGGTACTGATGCCAACCAACCGTCCGTACTCGTCGACTACGGCGCCACCGCTTTGCCCACCGATCGCTGGAGCCTCGATAGTGAACCATTTCACCCCGGTGAACTCCCACTCGCTGACACCTACCAGTTGGCCGGAGTCGATAGTTGGCTCCGGCGTGAACTCCGACGGCGCCGGATAGCCCACGACCCAGAGATTGTCCTGCGGCGACACATCATCGGTCGACCCGATCGAGATCGGTGGCGGTTTCCTTGTTAGCTGACTGATATCGACAACAGCAAGGTCAACGAACGGGTCGATGGCGACGACCCGTCCTTGGAAGGTCGCACCATTGAGGAACACCAGAGACACAGTGGTGTCGGGCCACACCACATGGGCGTTTGTGACCAAGAAGTCTTCGCTGATAACTACTCCGCTACCGGTTCCCTGTTGGGAGAGCACAAACGCCACCGACGGGGCCACTCGCTCCGAAATCGAGTCGACTGACAGTGGGATCAGCGCCTCCACCGGCGGCACAGTTGTGGCCGTTGTCGTGGTCGTTGAAGCAGTGCTCGAAGTGATTGCGGTGGGTTGCTCGGAGGTGGTCGTTGCAGCCGAAGTTGTTGTGGGAGTAGGCGCGGACACGATGAGATCGCTCTCGTCAGCAGGCGTGACGAGCAGAGCGAGAACCGATACAACCGCGGCGGCCGCGAGAACGAGTACCCCCCATCTTCGGTTTGGTTTCGACGTCACTCGCCGGCCACATCGGCGACCGCGGCACGCCGTTCCGCGGCACGATTGGCATCCCCACGCAGGGACCGCAACTCCAGCGCCTCCTCCTCAGCGAGATCCGCTGCGGTCACGTCGGCAGCCGCGAGACGGGCCTCAACACCTTCCTCGGCCAGACGTCGGGCTTCATCGACGAGCGCCTCGACCATCTCATCCTCTTTGACTACCCGCACCACCTGTCCCTTTATGAACAGATGTCCCTTCTTGCGCCCGGCAGCAATCCCGATGTCGGCCTCACGGGCCTCACCGGGACCATTAACGACGCATCCCATGACTGCGACCTGGATCGGCAGGCCCTCGGCCTCGAGCGCCGCCTCAGCTTGTTTGACAACCTCGATCACATCTACCTCGGCCCGACCGCAGGATGGACAGGCGATCAGATCGAGGCTCTTACGCTCCCGCAAACCGAGATACTCGAGAAGCTTTCTTCCGGCCTTCGCCTCCTCAACCGGATCTGCGGTGAGCGAGAACCTGATGGTGTCGCCGATCCCCTCAAGCAGCAGTGTCGCTATCCCGGCCACCGATTTGATGAGACCCCCGGGCGGCGGCCCAGCTTCGGTCACACCAAGATGCAACGGGTAGTCGATCCGTTCGGCAAGTAGCCGATACGACTCGACCATTGACGGCACATGGGAATGCTTCACCGAGATCTTGATGTCGTGGAAGCCGACATCCTCTAGGTAGCCGATCTCATGGAGCGCCGAGTCAACCAGGGCTTGCGGGACCGGGCCACCATATTTGGCAAGCAGGTCCTTATCGAGCGAACCCGCATTGACCCCGACCCGAATGGAAATACCGGCCTCACCTGCTGCCTTGGCCACAGCCTTGATGTGCTCTTCTTTGCGAATGTTGCCGGGGTTCAGTCGGAGACCGGCAACGCCAGCCTCTATGGATGCCAACGCAAGTCGATACTGGAAGTGGATGTCGGCGATGATGGGGACTGGCGATCTGGGCACGATCTCGGCGAGTCCCTGCGCCGCATCCACGTCGTTGCAGGTGATGCGCACGATGTCGGCGCCCGCCCCGGACAAGGCGTATACCTGGGCAAGGGTTCCATCGACGTCGGCCGTCTTGGTGGTGGTCATCGATTGAACGGTGATAGGGCTGTCCCCGCCAACCGGCACTGGACCGACTTGGAGTTGGCGCGACGTACGGCGTTTGATGGTCATGATGCGCTCATGCTATTCGATCACAGGCAGGGCCGTTACCTTGCGACCGGTAACGGATCGACAATATCAAAGTAGATGCCCAAAACACCGATAGCCACGATGAAGACAAACACGGCAGCCGCAATCGGGAGCAAGCGACGCACGTCGGCTTGACGTCCTCGAATCTTCTCGTACAAGGCGACCGCAAAATGCCCGCCGTCGAGCGGATAAAGAGGGATCACGTTCAGCGTTCCAACGAACACATTGACGTACGCCATTAGGAAAAGGGCGAACTCAAGACCTGTGGCCACCCGGACCAACCCGATAACGCTGACTGGTCGTGCTTCCTCGAGCACAGCTGCATCCTGGCCAAAAGCGGCGCCGATCAGGTTGGGTGTCTGCCGCACCATCTCGAAGAGACCTTGCAGTGACAGCACCGTGGTATCGCCGATGAGGCCAAAAGCTGTAGTAACTCCCTCGATTGGTCCGATATCGATCTCTTCACCAGCGGGGGCGACACCGAGGAAACCGATGGTCTCGCCATCAGCTTGCCTCTGCGCGAACACAACCTCCGAGGTCACGACTTCGCCGGATCGCTCGAACTGCACCTCCACCAATTCCGCAGGACGGGCGTGGGCCAGGTCTACAAAGTGGTCCCAATCTTGGATCGCAATACCGTCCACGGCCACCAGGCGATCGCCCGGCTCGATCCCGATGACGTACGCCGGTGTCGCCACGACGTTGTCATTGGTCTCGACGACAACTTCGGTGCCGGCGCGGTCGATAACGATGGTCACAAGCTCGTTTGGTGCCTTGTCTGTGGTCGTCGGCACCTCGGCCAGAGGAACACCGTCGATCGAGACCACCGAATCGTCGGCTTCGAGCTCGAGAGGAACGGATTCCGCAGCCCCACTCGCTGTAATAAGGACTTGGGACGCCGAATCGACCCTGGTGGAAGGCTCAAAGCTGTTCCAGGTCACCGCAACGATGAAGAAAAGGATGAACGCAATAACAAAGTGGCTGAAGATGCCGGCCAGCACCACGATGGCCTTCTGCCAGAACGGCTTCCCCCGGTAGGTACGGTGCTCTTCCTCAGGAGCAACTTCCTCAAAGGGGTTCATGCCGACGATGCGGACATATCCTCCGAGAGGGATCGCCTTGATCCCGTATTCGGTTTCGCCACGGGTCATCGACCAGATGCGAGGTCCGAATCCAAAGAAAGCTTCGGTTGCCTTCATATCGAACAGCTTGGCCATGACGAAGTGGCCTGCCTCGTGTATGACGACCATCAGCAGCATGCCGACGATGACGACTATCGGTCCCATTGATCCTGTCCTAGTTGTGCTCGGCCCACCACGCTACCCAGCTTTCACGGTTACTTCGACATACTCCGCCGCAACCTTGCGCGCCTCTTGGTCGATGGCAAGGACATCGGCAACCGTGTTCAGATCCACTATCGGAAGGTGAGAGAGAGCCGACGCCACGATGTCTGCAATGGCGAGGAACGGAATACGTCCTTGCAGGAACGCAGCAACAGCAACTTCATCGGCGGCGTTGAGTACCGCCGGTGCCGAACGCCCAATTCTTCCCGCCGCATAGCCAAGATCTAAACACGGGAACACCCTGCGATCCGGTTCTTCAAATTCGAGCGGTGCCTTGGTGAGGTCGAAAGACTCAAGTTGCGCTACGCCTCGCTCGGGATATGTGATGGCGTACTGGATGGGCACCCGCATATCCGGGTCGCCCAGTTCGGCCTTGAGCGTGCCGTCGACAAACTCGACCATTGAATGAACAATGCTTTGCGGGTGCACGACAACATCGATCTGGTCGTAGGGGATGGCATAGAGGTAGTGGGCCTCTATCACCTCGAATGCCTTGTTCATCAGCGTCGCCGAATCGATGGTGATGCGCGGGCCCATCGACCAGGTGGGGTGGGCCAATGCCTGCTCCACAGTGACCTGGTCGAGGAACTCGGTGGTCTTGCCCCGGAAAGGTCCGCCCGATGCCGTGAGTATCAGTCTCCTGACTGAATCGGCCGTCTCTCCAACCAGGCATTGCCACAGAGCCGAATGCTCACTGTCGACCGGGATTATCTCGCCCTGCCCGGAGGTTACGGCCGCGATCACGACGGGACCCCCTGCAATCAACGTCTCTTTGTTAGCCAGCGCTACACGATTCCCAGCATCGAGCGCCGCTACCGTCGGAGCCAATCCGGCAGCACCGACTATTCCGTTTACGGTGATGGTTGCTGGTGTCGCTGCCATCTCTAACAATGCCTCATGGCCAAAAGACACACGTTCACCCAATACCGATTTGAGCAGTTCCGCCTCTTGCGGGGTGGGATCGACCGCAACGACACTGGCCAGGGGAATCCGCATTGCGGATTCCAGGAGCTTCCCGGAACCGCGATTGGCCGCAATTCCGACAATGGGTATGGCGAGGTGTTCGGCGACATCAAGCGTCTGCTGACCGATCGAACCTGTGACCCCAAGGATCGTTAAGGGCTTCAGTTGAGCAATCCCATCCAGGAGTAGGCAATCCACAGGGCAGGGATCGTAATGATCATGGCGTCGATTCTGTCGAGCGCACCGCCGTGCCCTGGCAGGATGTAGCCCATATCTTTGACTCCGAGCGCACGCTTCAACACCGAAACGGCGAGATCACCTATCGGGCTAACGATTGCGACCACCGCACCAATGAGAAGTCCGTCGGCCAACTCGAAAGGCTCCGCCCATGCGAATGCTGCACCGACGCTGATGGCCACGATGACGCCGGCTACGTAGCCCTCGATTGTCTTCTTCGGCGACACGACAGGAGCAAGCGGGCGGCGACCAACGCGACGACCGATGAAATACTGGCCAACGTCCATCGCGGCAACGGTGATCACAAGCGCAAGGACCAGCCAGACATAATCCGGCGATTCGAGGTAGTCGAAAGCGAACCCCCCGAGCCCACCGATCCAGGCCGTGACCAGAATTGTCAGCGTTGCGTTCTCCAGAGCAGAGCGCCGCCCTGGAACAGTTGCGTAAAAGAGGAATACCGCAATTGCGGTCAGCAGCAACGCTATCGGCACCGCTACCGGCCCTGACGCCCACGTGCCGAGCAGAGCTCCGGCGATCCCAAGAAAGCCGAAGATGGACAACGGCCGATACCCGCCACGGATCAAAGCTGCGAAGAGCTCGCCTGCCGAGACCGCAAGAACCGCAAAGATCAGGGCCCCGATGCCATATGGAGACAGCAGCGATGCGGCAAATAGCACGAGAAGCCCGATGGCGGTCAACACTCTCATCGGCAAATCCGATGGTGATGGTGGCTCGATCACGTCTGAAGTCGCCGGACCGCCTTCCGCAGAAACTACGTCATCCAGCCCGACAAGCCCTCTCTCGAGGCCGGGCATTTCCGCCGATACTGCGATCTGCTCTGTGCCCTCTTCTTTGGCCCTGGCAACCGATTCGGCCAGATCGATGTACTCACGAGTCGTAGCTTGCAGGTAATCGTCGCTTGTAAACGAGTCGAAATCGCTCACGGGCGCATCAGGGTCAACGTCTGACGGGTCACCCCAGAGGTCGGCAAAGGAGGGCTGCCCCGAAACAGGCTCTGGTTCAGCCGAATCGTCGGTTGCTTCGCCTTCCACGCTGTCGGCAGTGTCAACGTCGGGGAGCCCCGCCGGCGGTTCGCTACGGTCGTCGTCTGCAATGGCGGCTGGCCTGGGCCCGTCCGATCCGACGGCAATTATTGAGCCGGGTTCAATCGACTCAGGCTCGTCTTCTGGTTCGGCCGCGACAGCTGAGTCCTCACCGGATGCCGCTTTGCTTCGCCCGAATACGCGTCCGAACCAGCCTGACTTATCACTTTCGGTGACAGCTGGCAGGGCTTCGGATTCGGCTACCCAGTCCCGGAACTCATCCTCTGGAGAGAGCTCATCGGCAAGGCTTCCGTCATCATCGTCCGATGCGGTTATGTCGTCCCCATCGTCACGACGAGCCACGCTATCTCCTCCAGTTCCCGGTGAACCACTGAGGTTCAGACCTCGAGCAGTTCTTCTTCCTTGTTCGCCAGAATCCCATCGATCTTGTGAACGTGGGTGTCGGTCATCTCTTGCAGGATTTTCTCTGCGCGTCGCACATCATCTTCTGATACGTCACCCTCGAGCGACTCGATATCGTCCTTGATGTGCCTGCGCACGTTGCGAATCGCGACCCGCCCATCCTCTGCCAGGTGACGAACCATCCGAATCAGGTCCCTGCGGCGTTCTTCGGTCAACTGGGGGAAAGACAGACGGATCACATTGCCGTCGTTGGAGGGATTGAGTCCCAGATCGGCAACCATGATGGCTTTCTCTATTGCCGAAATCGACGACTTGTCATAGGGCTGCACCACCAGCATTCGCGCCTCGGGGACGCTGAACCCTGCGATCTGCTGCAGCGGTGTCTGAGTCCCGTAGTAGTCGACCACAATGCGATGGAGTAGGCCGGGGTTGGCCCGCCCTGTCCGCACTGTGCCGAACTCATCGACTGTGTGCGTGATCGCTTGGTCCATCTTGCCTTTTGCTTCCACTAACAGTTCGTCGATCACAGCCTCACCTCAGTGAACTCGGGTTCCGATCGATTCTCCACGGACCGCCGATCTGATGTTCCCCGGCGTTGCCAGGTTGAACACCCGAATCGGTATATCGTTGTCCATGCACATCGTAATGGCAGTCGAGTCCATCACCCGAAGCTGCTGCGACAGCACCTCCATGTAGGTCAAGGTCTCGAGCAGCACCGCATCAGGATCCAACATCGGATCGGAGCTATAGACACCGTCGACCTTGGTTGCTTTGAGGACGACCTCCGCTCCCACTTCAGCTGCCCGGAGAGCAGCGGTTGTGTCGGTTGTGAAGAACGGATTACCGGTCCCGGCGGCGAAGATCACGACCCTGCCCTTTTCAAGATGCCGAATTGCGCGCAATCGGATGTAAGGCTCGGCAACTTCCTGGATGTTGATCGCTGTTTGCACTCTGGTGGGAGCACCGGCTCGCTCCAATGCGTCCCGCAGCGCGAGCGCATTGATCACGGTGGCCAGCATGCCCATGTAGTCGGCGTTAGCCCGATCCATGCCCTTCGCCGCTGAGCTAAGACCGCGGAATATGTTGCCCCCGCCCACCACGATCGCGATTTGGTAGCCCTCGGCGAGCACCTGGGCTATCTCGGTCGCGACCCGGTCGACAATGATCGGATCTATGCCGTAGTTGAGTTCCTGATCGGCGAAGGCCTCACCAGATAGTTTGAGGACTACTCGTCTGCCCATCGCGACTACTCCGCTGCTTCGCCGACCTGAAGACGCTCGAACCTGTTGACGGAGATGTTCTCCCCTAGTGATGAAGCCAATTCCTTCACCATATCGCCAACAGTCCCGTCGTACTTTTCGGTGCGCACGAAGACTTGATCGTTGAGAACATTGTCTTTGTAGAACGAATTGATGCGGCCGTCGACAATTCTTTCGATGATGTTGTCGGGCTTGCCTTCATTGCGAGCTTGGGCCGCGATGAGCTCACGCTCTTTGTCAAGAACCTCGACGGGAACCGCCTCACGATTGACCCATCCCGGCTGTGCAGCTGCGACGTGCATGGCAATGTCGTTGGCGGCTTCCTGAAAGACTTCGGTCTTGGCGACAAAGTCGGTCTCACATGCGAGTTCGACCATTACGCCGATTATCGGTCGGCCCGACTGCTGGTGCAGGTAAGAACCGATGATGCCTTCGCTCTGTGAGCGGGCGGAACGCTTGGAAGCCGCGGCGAGACCGCGTTCGCGAAGCAGGTCCTTTGCCTTCCCGAGATCGCCGTCTGCATCCTGCAGGGCGCGTTTTGCGTCCATCATGCCGGTGCCGGTGGAGGCACGAAGTGCCTGCACATCCTTGGCTGTGATGTTGGCCATTGCTCGTTACTCCTTGGATGCTTCGTCTCTGGCCGCCACAGCAGCTTTCGCTGGCTTCTTGGAGGCTTCTTTGTCTTTCTTGGTGGCCTGGAACAGCTCACGTCCGGTGGCGGCCGCTTCCGCCATCGAATTCGACAGTAGGTACGCGGCGCGGATGGCGTCGTCGTTGCCTGGGATCACCAGATCGATGAGATCCGGGTCGCAGTTGGTGTCGACAAGAGCAATGATCGGGATCTTGAGACGGGCTGCCTCAGATACCGCGATGTGCTCTTCGTTGATGTCGATGATGAACACCACCTCAGGGGTCTTGTGCATATCGCGCACACCGCCGAGGGTGGCCTGAAGCTTCGCCATTTCGCGGCGAAGCCGGAGACGCTCTTTCTTTGGCAAAGCTTCCATCTCGCCAGAGGTATCCATGCGCTCTAGTTCGCGCATGTACATGATCCGGCGATGGATCGTCTGGAAGTTGGTGAGCATGCCGCCAAGCCAACGATGGTTGACATAGGGCATGTCGCAGGCTTCGGCTGCCTTGCGGACGGCATCCTGGGCCTGCTTCTTTGTTCCGACGAACAGAATCGTCCCACCCTTGGTGGTCGCCTCTTTCACCAATTCGTACGCACGATCTGCTTGGGAAACGGTCATACGTAGGTCAACGATGTGGATACCGTTGCGTTCGGTGAAGATGTACGGGCGCATCTTCGGGTTCCAGCGTTGGGTCTGGTGTCCAAAATGGACGCCGGCCTCGAGCAATTCGCGCATAGAGACTGCCATGCGTTCCTCCTGTTTTGGTTAGTCCTCCGACCACCCTGCAAGAACAACTAGACGTTCTCGTGCCTCCGCGGGGCGAAACCCCGACCTTCGGAGATTGCAGTGGCCGTGTGTATTTGGCAGCGGATAGTACTCACGGCGTACGCAAAGAGCCAGCCTGCACTTGTGGGTAGGCGAATCTAGGCGCGGCGGGAGGGGGGCTCCATGAGACGGTTGCGCAGGCTCATGACTGCCTTGGTGTGGATCTGACACACTCGAGATTCGGTCACGGTGAGAACCTTGCCGATTTCCGCAAGCGTCAAACCTTCGTAGTAGTACAACGTGACCACGAGACGCTCCCGATCGGAGAGGCGGTTCACCGCATCGACGAGCAAATACCGGGTCTCTTCCTGCTCGAACGAGCCGCTGGGATCGGCGGCAGCCGGATCAGCGAGGATCTCACCCATCGTTGATGAGTCGCGCTCTCCGGGATTGAGCAGATCGTCGAGGGCCATGATTCCAAGTGTTGCGATTTCGCCGAGACGATCCTGGAGCACCTCTGTGTCCATGTTCATGTGCTCAGCGAGCTCTTCATCACTCGGGCTGCGCTGCAGGCGATGCTCCATCTCACCAAGGCTGCGCTGAATCTCTCTGGCCCGAGCACGTACGGAGCGGGGTACCCAGTCGAGAGCACGCAGCTCGTCAAGGATGGCTCCCTTGATTCGGTTCACCGCATAGGTCTCGAATTTGTACCCGCGCTCGGGTTCAAACTTGTCGATGGCGTCGATGAGCCCGAAGGTCCCGTACGAGACCAGGTCCTGTGGATCAACGCTGCGTGGCAGACCGGCTTTGAGCCTGCCTGCTACGAATTTCACCAGAGCCGCATAGTGGAGGATGAGCCCGTCACGCGCTTGGGGATCTGCTTTGTCTTTGAATTCTTTCCAGAGGTTCTGGAGTTCGGGTTCGGCGCGTTCAGGCACGCGGGTGGCTTCTTTCATAGGTAGACCGGAGATGCCGGCGGGAAACGGCAGTGTAAATCTGAGTGGTCGCAAGTTCAACGTGGCCCAAAAGCTCCTGGACCGATCGCAAGTCTGCTCCCCCTTCGAGAAGGTGAGTTGCAAAGGAGTGACGCAACGCATGCGGGAATGTCCCCAAGCGTTTTTGCACCACTCTCCTGACTCCTCTCGTGTCCAAGGGCCCACCACGGACACCTACCCACAGGGCAGAGTATGCCTGATCTCCGACGAGTTTCGGCCGACCTTCGCTCACATAGGCCGAAATAGCCCGCCTTGCCTGCGTATTGATCGGCACCATCCGCTCTTTTCCTCCCTTGCCAACGACCCGCAACAGATCTCCCGAGCCGATATCGCCCACTTGTAGCGAGGCGAGTTCGGAGACTCGGATACCAGACGCATAAAGCAGTTCGAGAATCGCCCGGTCTCGCCTGTCTACAGGTTCTTCGCCGACCATACCGTCGAGCGACACAGCCAAGCTGCGTGCTGGAAGAGCTTTCGGTAGCAGTGCGGGCCGCTTCGGCTGACGGATGCCTTCTGCCGGGTTGGCGGGCACTAGTCCCCGACGGGCGGCATCGTTGAAAAAGGAACGCACCGCAGAAATCTTCCTGGCAATGGAGCGTCTCGAGTATCCCCTGGTGGTCAGATGCGACATGTAGCGACGAATGGTCCGCCGATTCACATCAGGGATATCTGCGGAACCCATCCTTTCGCAGAATTCCATGAATTGGCCTAGATCCAGTTCGTAGGCCGCAATCGTATGTGGCGAAAGCCCCCGCTCGACTTCTATGCGGTATACGAAGTCGGCGACTGCGTCGGGGAGAGTGAGGGTGGTTTCCATCGAGCCTTCATCGTTGCCGCTCCCGTCTGCGACGTCAACGACCTAACTCGCCTAGACCAGCGTGTAGCGACCGGGCCCGTCCGTCTGAATCACGCCTGCTATCTCCAATTTTCCCAATCGGGAGAGGGCTTCGCCGGGGCTGGCCGCCACCCCCGCCAACAAAGCGTCAACATCATTTACACCGGAGGCGATCAGGTCGACAACTTCACGGTCGGGTTCGTCTAGGTGACGCTTGACCTGGGCTTTTGCTGTCGATGGTGCCGGACCCAGCACCAATTCGAGCGACTCGAGCAGGTCTTCAGGACCGAGGACCGGGAAGGCTCCGTCTCTGATCAACAGGTTGCAACCTTCCGATGAGGCTCTTCCAATATCACCGGGCACCGCAAACACCTGGCGTCCGTGTCGCAACGCGGCTTCTGCCGTGATGAGGGCCCCACCTTTCACCGTTGCCTCCACAACGACAACTGCGCCCACCAAGCCGCTGATAATTCGATTCCGCGGTGGGAATCGCCATGCTTCGGGTGGCGAGCCTGGGGGTGCTTCGCTGATGACGGCGCCGCCGTTTGAAATGAGGCCCCTGGCAAGGTCGGCGTGTTCCCTGGGGTACATGACATCGATACCGGAGCCCAAGACGGCGATCCCGATGCCACCGACGGCGACCGTTCCTTGGTGGGCCGCCCCGTCAACCCCTCTCGCTAGTCCGCTGACGACCGGCCAACCGGCTGCGGCAATGGCTCGCCCGTAGATCTCGGCTATGCGCCGCCCGTAGGAGGTGCAGCGGCGGGTACCTACCACAGCAACCGCAGGCGTGTCGACAAGATCGCCTCTGACGAACAACAAGTCTGGAGCATCGGGGAGTCCGGCAAGCCCTTCCGGGTATCGCGCTTCTCCCCGATAGATGACCGAGATACCAGCGGCATCGAGTTCCTGTCTTCTCGTCTCGGCGGGGACCGCAACCGCGGTGCGGACCCGAGCGGTTGTCTTGATCGCCCCCGCTTCGAGACGTCGCAATGTCCCGACCGGTCCGTGGTCGACGTATAGACCACGCACCCGGTCCGGGTGAAGACCGCCAAAGGCGACCTGGAGCCTGGCGTCCCTCATGGCTGGCCCCGATAAGCAATCTGCCTCAGCTGAAAGCTTGGGCCGCGACCACCCACAAACGCCTCAACACGCACTGGACGTGGCTCGACGCCAACGAGAACAACAGAAGAAAGATGAGCAAGCATGAGACCAACTTATGAGCTCGCTGTGACAAAACCCACCGGCACGGAACCCATCCCGACGTACACCGCCGACTTCTCCCGAGTCGGCCCGTACTCGTCAATACCGAAGAGCTAGGCGACCAGGAATCACCTCAGACCAAGTCCCATCAACGCGGTGGACTCGACCGCTACACGCAGAGCATTGTTGACGATGACTGCCCAAACGGACAGACCAGCGGCGGCCGTGGCCTCACCCAGATCGACGCATACGGGTGGCCGGGACCCCTCATTCAGAGTGACGGGGAGAATCGAGATCGCCGAGACCAACGAACGCCCACGGTCACGGAGGCAACTGTGGGCCTTCACCTGACGCGTTGGTGTAGGTCGCTTGCCCGCCCAGTCTTCGGCAGGATACCAATCCAGGTTGAGGAATCGAACTGAGAGGATCGACCCGCCCATCATCAATCAGGCACATGTGCGTGCCTGTTGCTTCAGTAACAGTTCTGGCTGTGTGCGTTTGGTTTGGATGCGTGGTGGTAGGTAGGTTTGTGCTTCAGTGAAGACCGGAGGTGCTCCACCTGAGAGTGTTGTGGTCTTCTCCAGCCGAGGAAAGCCACCATGTCGGACGAGGCAGAGACGTACGGTCCAGCTCACTTCGGGATGTTCCTGGTTGTTACCGGTGTCATCGCTCTCGCCTTGAAGGTGTTCCCCGCACTCAATAGTGTCCCCGAAGAGCCGGATGCAACATGGGTATCGCCGAGTCTCCTCGGGATCTACGTTGCTGTCGCCGGTACAGGCGCAGTCGCGGTGGGAATCTGGTGCCGTGTCAAGATGCGCAACAATCGCGACCGATGGGATAATGCTGATGAGGTAACCGCCGCGATTGCTGGGGGAGCCGTCCTCGCCGGGATCGGTATCGCGTTGATCCTCTAGCGGTCAGAACACAGGGGCGGAACCACCACAGACTGAGCGCACAGCTTCGGAAACCACCCCGTAGCACCACCCCCATCATCAATCAGACACATATGCTCGGCTGCTACCAAGACACCTAGGTATAGGAACGTCCGGTTTCGGGGCGGGAATCTCCAGGGGCGAACCCTGAATGGCCGCACGAGGACCGCACGATATAGGCGGAGCGATCAGCCGAGCGCCCGGTACAAGAAAGCAGCCATCTGTCCGCGGGTGACGAAGTCGTCGGCACAATACCGGTCGTTGGTAGGTGGGTTGCAGCCCTTGGTCACCCCGGCAGTGCCGAGCCGGTCGATGTCGCCCTCAAAAACCGAACCGTCATCGTCGAGGAACAGGTTGCTGCCTCCATCGTCGGTATATCCCAGCGCCCGGACCAAAAACGCCGCCATCTGACCTCTGGTCACCAAATCATCCGGGCAATAACTGTTGTTGACAGGAGGGTTACAGCCCTTGGTCACACCTGCGGTTCCCAAACGGTCGATGTCGCGCTCGAAGATCGAAGCGTCGTCATCCACAAACAGGTTGCTGCCTCCATCGTCGGTATATCCCAGCGCCCGGACCAAAAACGCCGCCATCTGACCTCTGGTCACGTCGTCATCGGGACAATACAGGTCGTTGTCGGGCGGGTTACACCCATGTGTGACGTTCGCCCACGCCATCCATTCCACGCCGGAGAAGAACAAATGGTCGATTGGGACGTCTAGGAACGTGACCACCGATGGCACTTCGAAGATGCCAGTGACGTTGATGGTCAACGTGGCGGACCCAATTGATAGGCCGTCGGAGGCTTCCACTGTCAGCGTGTACGAAAGGATCGACCCGCTGTCCAATCCGGCCGCAACCGTTATCTCCCCTGTGGTCGGGTCGATTGCAAACGCCCCGCCCGTGTTGCCCGCCGAAATCGAATACGACAGCTCATCGCCATCAGCATCCGAACCAACCGCTGAACCAACCACCGTCCCAACCACGGCATCGTCAGCGACTCCAAACACCCCACCCGACAAGTTCGGATCGGTGTTCCCGACCCACACGAACACGTCCATGACCCCGTTTGTATCGCCCAAGATGAGGTTGTTGGACAAACTCGTATAGGAGATGTGATGCCCATCTGCGCTGATGGCCGGATTCTGTTCGGCAAGGTTGCCTTGCTCGCCCGCCAGGTTCGTGTTGACAAGCTTCGTGGTCGCGGTATCCAGGTCGTGCACGAAGATGTCACGGTTGCCGGGCCGCGTATCGTTGTCTGTCAGGTTGTTGGCGAACGAGCCGAACACCACATAGCGACCCCCGCCACTCAGGTCGGTATCGCGACTGAGGCCGTCCCCTTCGGTGCCGCCGGAATGCACACTCACCCGAATCGTGGTCCCGGTTTGCCGGTCGTGAATGAACACGTCCTGTACGCCATTGGTGTCGCCAGTCACCAGATTGGTCGCCACCGACTCGAAAGCCACGTAGCGACCGTCGTCGCTGATGGCACCTTCGCCCGGACTGAACGACTCGCCGTCGCCTGGAGTCCCGTTGGAGTGAACACTCACCCGCGTCGTCACCCCGTCCTGGCGGTCGCGCACGAACACATCGCGCAAGCCGTTGACGTCCCCCACCACCAGATTCGTGGCGAAGGAGTTGAAGACCACATAGCGACCGTCGCCACTCAGCGACGCCACCACGCTGCCGAGGTCCGCCTGAGTACCGTTGGTGTGACGACTCACCAACTCGGTGGCGCCAGTCACCAGATCATGCACAAAGATATCGTTTTGGATCGTGTTGGTGTCGGTATCCACCAGATTGTCGGCGTGCGAGTGGAATGCCACAAAACCGCCGTCTGCACTGACGTCGGGGGAAAAGCTGTTGTCATTTGCCTGGGTGATGCCGTCGCTGTGGACACTGACCAGGATGGTGGACCCAGCTTGGCGATCGTGTACGAACACGTCAGAGAAGGTGTTGGTGTCGCCATTCACCAAGTTGGTGGCGTCCGACCAGAACGCAACGTAGTGGCCGTCGGCGCTGATCGCCGGGCCAAAACTCCCTCCATTCCCTTGGGTAGAACTCGTGTGAACACTGACCCGCTCGGTGGCGCCCGTCTTGCCGTCATGAACAAAGATGTCGCTCACCCCGTTCGTGTCCCCAGTAACGAGGTTTGTCGCGTCGGATTCAAACGCGACAAACCGGCCGTTAGCACTGATGTCCGACTCGTTGCTGTGCGCGTCGCCCTGTGCCCCGCCACTGTCCACGCTGACCCGCTCGACACTCACGATGGGAAGCGCCACAGCTGCCGCCGAACCCGCTATCAGGCCGACCATCGTCAGCAGAGCCGCAAGTGTTCCCGCCCTCAAATTCCGCATATCGAAAATCCTCTCCAACGCCAACCTACAGGGTCCATGACGAGGTTGTGAAGCTTCCCCCCTCTGGTCGGACACCTCGGTTAGACGGCCAGGGTTTCGGTGGTGTGACGGTCGTGGTCCTGCCACTCGATCGGGGATTAGGCAGCCGAGGACGGAGCTGAGCCGAACGTCCCTACCCCGACCTAGATACGGCACCTACGACTCGCCCGACCTCCCCTAGCCTTGAAGTCACCCCTCCCGGATCATCGCAAAAGTCCAAGTCCACTTGCCCGCCCCATCCGACCCCCCTATCCCGGATACGGACCAACCTCGACAGATAGGGCCGTTCCTCCGAAGCCACCATGCATTGCCAACCGACCGAGGTAATCCCTCTATGTGTTTCCCCGGTTTCGGGGCCGAATCCACATCATCGACGTGTGATCACATGACTGCTATCACACATGTGCGATGTGTGGTTGGCCGCCACAACCGCACATATCGCCGGATATGCGTGGCCAGGAATCGCAGCTTGCTGGCTCTAGGATTGGCCTTCACGCTTCTCATCCAAGACCGGAGTCAGCATGATCAACCCGCTACTGCTTGAGGTGTCGGGCATCGAGTATCGGATTTGTCAAACCGACGACACACCCGAGATCGGTCGGCTACTCGCCGAGAGTTTTACCCAGCACGATCCGCCCGCAATCGCCGTCGGTCTCACGCCCGACGAGTTTGAAGCTTTCGTCACACTGTGGCTCCCCGGAGCGGGAGCGGATGGGTTGACGATCATTGCACGAGACCGTGAGACGGGTCAGCTCGCAGGAGCGTTGCTAACGGACGATGCGGCAGCGGCGCCACCTCAAGGCCTCGATGGGTTGTCTGAGAAGTTCGGCCCCATCTTCGACCTTCTCGGCCAGATCGACACTGAGTATCGGGATGGAAGGACGATCGTGTCCGGCCAGTATTTGCACTTGTTCTTGTTGGGTGTTGCCGAACGGTTCGCCCGACGCGGCATTGGACAGCAGCTCGTTGCGGCATGCTTACGAAACGGAGCCGCCAAGGGATACACATCCGCAATTACAGAGGCAACCAATCCCGTATCGCAGCACATCTTCAGGCGACTTGGGTTCAAGAACCAGGCCGAACGTTCATATGGCGAGTATCGATTCGGTGGCTCAGCCGTGTTCGCTTCGATCGCAGAGCACGGTGGCCCGATGACAATGGACCGAAGCATCGACGACCAGTAGGGGCGATGAGGCAGCTATGCCTGGGCTCACCCACGCATAGCGGCACATATGCTCGGCTGCTACCAAGACACCCAGTGATGGGAACCTCCGGTTTCGGGGCGGAATCGACATCATCGATGTGCGATCAAATGGCTGGTATCACACCAGTATGAGGTGAGGCGGGCCGCCGCCACAACCGCACATATTGCCGGTTCGAGGGTCGGTTGGTTAGCGTGGGCGCATCATGGAAGCCCGCCCTGACTCTCTTCAAAGCTTGAAACCAAGGCTGAGGGGGTGGCTGCATGCAGCGATGTTCCCAGTGGCGGTTCTCTCAGGCATCGTTCTCATCTCGACCGCTCCTACGCAAGAGGGTCGTATCGCCTCCGCTGTGTTCGCCGTGAGTGCCGCTCTCCTGTTCGGTACGAGCGCCCTACTTCATCGAGGCTCGTGGTCTCCTCGTATTGAGGGACTGCTCCGACGCATGGACCATTCGAACATCTACCTGATCATCGCTGGGACTTACACACCATTCGCCGTCCTCGCCTTGCCACCTGACAACGGGCGAACGTTGCTCCTGATCGTGTGGATTGGTGCGTTGGCCGGAGTGGTGTTCAGAGTGTTTTGGGTTGGAGCTCCCCGGTGGCTGTACACAGCGTTGTACGTTGTTATCGGGTGGGTGGCAATCTTCTTTCTACCCGACTTGATCGACGGCGCTGGCGTCGCCGCAGTCGTTCTGATCGTGGTGGGAGGCGTTTTGTACAGCCTCGGAGCCATTGTCTATGGCATGAAGCTTCCAAACCCCTCGCCCATTTGGTTCGGGTTTCATGAGGTCTTCCACACCCTGACCGCCGTTGCCTTCACGGCTCACTATCTGGCAGTGTGGCTGGTCCTCCACGCGTAGGCCCAAATGCCCGAATCAGCTCGCGATATCTCATCGGCTTTCGCTCAACATCTGGGCGGCGCCCTCGAGCGCAGCCAGGACTCCGACTTCGGGGGAAGGAGCGGTACGATCTCCGAGCCGTCTCTTGTCTGAGTCCCCCCGACCGCCATGTTGTCCTCCTCGATGTCCTTCCGATCATCTTGCCGCAGCGCGGTGTGTCCCCTAGGGCCGGAGGTCCCGATGACCCCGATCCTTCATGCCAGCGGACGGGCAGATCCGCGCCCGCCTATCAGCGCCGCTGACCTTCTCGCTCGAGATCGACAAATCTGTTGCGAGAACGCCGCGATCCTCAACCGCCCGATATCGAAGCCTCTTGGTGGGCCGCCCCGTCAATCCCTCTCGCTAGTCCGCTGACGACCGGCCAGCCGGCTGCGGCAATGGCTCGCCCATAGATCTCGGCTATGCGCCGCCCATACGAAGTGCAGCGGCGGGTCCCCACCACAGCAACCGCAGACGTGTCGACAAGACCGCCCCTGATAAACAACAAGTCCGGAGCATCCGGCAAAAGACCCGACTCCTCGGGATAGCCGGGTTCCCCTCGATAGATGACCGAAATACCAACATCGTCGAGTTCCTGTCTTCTCGCCTTGGCGGGGATCGAGAACGCCCGCTGCACCCGATCGGTTGTCTTGATCGCTCCGGCCTCAAGACGTCGCAATGTCCCGACCGGTCCGTGGTCGACGTATAGACCTCGCACCCGGTCGGGATGCAGACCACCAAAGGCAACCTGGAGCCTGGCATCGTTCATCGCTGACCCCGATAGGCGAGGGCCTCAGCTATGTGGGCGTCCAAGATGAGTTCAGATTCCTCGAGATCGGCAATGGTGGCAGCCACACGGCGCACCCGGTCCCAACCACGAGCAGTCAACGCCGATGTTCGCATCGCGTTCTCCAGCATCCCCGCCACTGCATCGTGCCAGTGGAGAGCGTCGAGATCCACACGACCCAGGCGGGCGTTGCGGCATCCCCGTTCGTTCTGACGTTTCCTCGCCGCGGCCACCCGCGGGGCGACAGCCGCGCTCGGCTCCCCCGGCTCCCCCGCCATCTCGGTTGATTCGACCCGGGGCACCCGAACCACGATGTCAAAACGATCCAAAAGCGGCCCAGACAAACGCCGCTTGTAACGATTCACCGCTCGCTCCGGGCAACTGCACTGCCGAAGCCGATCGCCGTCGTACCCACACGGACAAGGATTCGTGGCGGCAACTAGCTGGAACTCAGTATTGAAACGCACCGACGCACCCTTACGAGACACCACAACATTGCCTTCTTCCATAGGTTGCCGCAGCGAATCCAGCAGATGAACCGGGAATTCCCCAAGCTCATCCAAAAACAACACCCCTTTGTGCGCCAACGCGGTTTCACCCGGAACCGGGATACCAGAGCCACCCCCGATCAAGGCTGCCAAAGAAGCCGAGTGGTGCGGCGATCGGAATGGCGCCAGAGTCGGATCGGGACGAGCCGCACCCGCCGCCGCCCAGGTCAACGCCACCTCCCCAACCTCCATCCCCGCCAGACGGGGCAGGATCCCCGGCAAAGCCCGAGCCAGCATCGTCTTGCCCGCACCCGGAGGCCCCGTCATCAACATGTGATGACCACCGGCCGCCGCGATCTCAAGTGCTCGCCGTACCAAAATCTGCCCACGGACATCAGCAAGGTCGGCAACCACCGACGACTCCGCAACCAACTCCGGCACAGCAGCACCCGCCGACTCACCCAACGCAACCGAAACCGCCTCAACCAAAGTCCCCACCGCACTCACCGGGATCTCCCCAAGAGCAGCTGCTTCCGCCGCAGAATCGGGAGGCAACAGACACCGCAACCCGGCCTCCCCCGCCACCATTGCTGCCCCCAACCCGCCACGAACAGCACGAACCGTGCCGTTGAGCGCCAACTCGCCAAGCGCAACCACAGCCTGCGCCGCAGGAGGGATCGCCTTCGACGCAACCAACACCCCAAGCGCAATCGGCAAGTCATACGCCGAACCACCCTTCGGCACATCTGCAGGCGCCAGATTCACAATGACCCGGCGACCAGGAAACGTAAACCCGGACGCCTGGATAGCAGCCCGAACCCGTTCCTTAGCCTCACGCACCGCCGCATCCGGCAACCCAACAACATGAAACGTCGGCTTACCACCACCGACGAACACCTCAACATTCACCAGGCGTGGCTCAGCTCCAACAAGGACAACAGAAGTAATACAAGAAAGCATGACCCCAACCTATGGGTCAGCAGTGACAAGACCGCGACCTGGCCCTGATCAGCTTGGTGACCGGTGAACTCTCATCGCCAGATACGTCCGACTATTTACCTTCGAAGTGCGGAGTCCGCTTCCCGAAGAACGCATCGACGCCTTCACGAAGATCGTCAGAAGCAAGCAGCGCAGCCTGGGCCTGGTCCTCGTATGCGATCGCCTGCTCGAAAGTCATGTCGAGAGATCGAGACAGACCGGTCTTGATGAACCGCTGGGCGATTGGCGCTCCCCCGGCCAACTCAACAGCCAGCCCGTGCGCCGTCGCCTCCAACTCCCCCGGATCAACAACGCGGTTCACCAGGCCGATGTCCAGAGCTTCGCCCGCCTCAACCACACGACCGGTCAAAGCCAATTCGCGCGCCCTGGCCAGCCCGACCAGTCGCGGTAAGAGCCAGGTCCCACCAAAGTCGAGTGTCAGACCTCTCTTGACAAATACCTCCGCAAAGCGCACCCGATCGGTTGCCACCACGATGTCACAGCCAAGCGCAAGATTCATGCCAGCCCCGACCGCCACCCCATCGACGGCGGCAATCGACGGTTTCGATAACCGATGCAGCGCCGTGGCCGCTGCCCCTGGTCCCCTCATGTACTCCCGACCCGCCGCCGGACTTCGCAATTCATCCAGCTGCTCGAGGTTCATGTCGGCACCTGAACAGAAGTCATCGCCAGACCCGGTCAGGACAACAACACGTTGTGCTGATGCAGTGAACTCATGAAGCGCCGTGGTGATCTCGCCCCATCCGCTGGTGGGGACAGCGTTCTTTCTGGTCGGTTGGTTCAATGTAAGCCAACGAATTACGCCTACGTCCTTGACCAGGACAAAAGGTGAGGTGTTCACCGGCTACACAATACAGAGCCGCTACGCTGCGCGCCGTGGGCTTCAATCCTTTTCGCCAGCAAGACAAAACGGGCGTCGATGTGGCAATCGTCGTCATATTCATCGTGATTACCGTGGCGGTCGTGCTGTGGGCCCTGTACGGCGGGTAGCGATGGAATCCCCCCTCGGACCACTTGTGGTCAACGTCATCCAGCCCTATCAGGCACGAAAGGTCTATACCTGTCCCGGTTGCGAAGGTGACATCCTCGCCGGAGTTGGGCATCTAGTCGTTGTCCCCGAACACGCCCCGGATCTGCGGCGCCATTGGCATCGCGGATGCTGGTTCAAGGAACAGCGTCGCACGGGATACCCGTCAGCAGACTCTGGGTAACCAACGAACGGTAACGCCGGCGGCGGACACCGTGACCCCGACGTAGTCCACTCGATAGACGCCGGTTTGACCGGCAAGAGATCGCACCTGACGCTGTTTGACTTCGTCGAAGTGATAGATCGGATCGCTCTCGCCCGCCGCTGACCCTGTCTTGACCTCAACCGCGGTGGCCTCGCCATCGATGGAGACAATCAGATCGAGCTCACCTCGCCCGATACGTACGTTGCGATCAACAATGGTGGCGCCACGATCTTGGAGAAAGCGGGCAGCAACGGCCTCGCCAAAGGACCCGAGAGCTCTGCGGCCCCCTACAGAGCCGAGCTTGGCTCGAGTTCCTCGATGTTCACGTCGCGGAACGTCATCACCTTGACGCTCTTGACGAACCGGGCCGGTCGGTACATGTCCCATACCCATGCGTCGTTCAACTCCAACTCGAAGTAGACCGACCCCTCAGACCGACGCGTATGCAGCTCGACTTCGTTGGCAAGGTAGAAGCGACGCTCGGTCTCGATGACGTAGCGGAACAGCGGGAGCACATCGCGGTACTCCTTGTAGATTCGTAGCTCGACATCGGTTTCGTAGCGCTCGAGGTCTTCCTCGCCCATTGCCTCTCCTGCATTCCTTGAAGCGGATTCGCATACTAAGCGGTTCGGGGCCGGTACGGGAGTTCTTCTAATGAACCCCGCCAACAATGAGTATCAATGCTTGCTGTGACAAACCCAATCTTGGGCTATCACTGAACGACATCACTGTCGCCATCTAGTTGAGGTTTCGCCCCCGGTTGCTCAGGTAGGCGTGCCACAGCATCCGGGCTGCGACCGACCGCCACGGCCGCCACACGTCCGCAATCTGCGCAGCTTGCTCGTAGCTAGGGATCTCGTCTAGAGGGAGATTCTCCGCCATAGACACGACAAGAGCCCGGTCGCCCATTGGCCATATGTCCGGACGTTGCAACGCAAACAAGAGATAGACATCAGCCGTCCACGGGCCGACGCCCTTTAGGGCCGTGAGGCGCCCCCGCGCTTCCTCATCAGGGACGCTTGCCAATGCCTCAAGATCGAGCGACTTGTCAATCAATTGGGTGGCGATACCGCGGCAGTAGCCGGTCTTCTGTCTACTGAATCCGATGGTCTTCAGCTCAGTGTCGTTGAGGGAGAGAAACCTGTCTGGCTCCACCTCGCCAATAGCCGACTTGAGATTGGCAAACGCTGCTGCGGCGCTGTCGAGTGAGACCTGCTGCTCGAGAATGATCTTGACCAGGGTCGCAAAGCCTTCGTCCCGGCCCCACATGGGAGGGACCTGGTTGTCCAAAAGCAAACGACCGAGACGGTCGTCCGACGCCCCGAGTTCTGCCGCGGCATCGGCGAGACGCAAGCCGTTCAGCCTCGAGATTGGCTCGCTCAGAGCCCGCCCCAACGACCCGGTGGCCAAACAACGGAAAAGGCGCGCCCCACGATCCGGTGGCCGTCGATAGCACCAAAGACGCGGCTGTCCCTACTGGAACTCCTGTTGTCCCCCATGACGAAGTAGCTGTCGACGGGCACCAACTCCGGTCCAAAATCATTCATGCGAATGCCCTGAGCCAAATAGGGCTCTGTTAACGGTGCTTCGTTGATGTAAATCTGATTGTCTTTGACCTCGATCGTTTCTCCAGGGAGACCGATCACCCGTTTGATCAGATCAGACTCGGGAGTGCGCAGACCAATCGACTCGAGCAGGTTGCGCGAGACTTTGGTGACGATCGACTCTGACTCAAACGTCTCGGGCTCAAAGACCACTACGTCACCACGACCCGGATCGCCCAGTCGATAGGCAAGCTTGTTGACAATGACCCTGTCACCGATCTGCAACGTTTCTTCCATCGATCCAGATGGGATCCAGAAGACCTGGATAAGAAACGATTTCACCAAGACGGCGACGATCAACGCACCGATGATGAGAAACGGAAGCTCCTTGAGAAAAGACCATGTCTCCGAGCGCCGCGACCCGGACGAATCGACCGGAGGATCG
The DNA here is from genome assembly GCA_964195945.1 of uncultured Gemmatimonadales bacterium. GTDB lineage: Bacteria > Actinomycetota > Acidimicrobiia > Spongiisociales > UBA5794 > JAAETI01. Next base: position 85,535 of record CAXMRC010000135.1, on the reverse strand, counting down.
TCCAAGACTGTGGTCACTCCAAGCACACTCGAATCGGGACTCTCGTCGTAATCCCCAGGTAGTTCGCTCATAACGGGACTAGTCCCGCTTCTCCTTGATGCGTGCGGCCTTGCCGACACGATCACGCAGGTAATAGAGCTTGGCGCGGCGCACATCGCCACGACGGATTACCTCGATGGAATGGATTATCGGCGCATGCAGCGGAAAGATCCGCTCCACGCCAACACCGAAGCTGAGCTTGCGGACGGTGAAAGAAGCGCGAGCGCCTCCGCCGTTGCGGGCGATAACAACGCCCTCATAGAGCTGGACACGCTCTCGGCCACCTTCGACGACGCGCACGTTTACACGCACGGTATCGCCTGGCGAAAAGTCCGGCAGGTCGTCGCGCAGGTATGCGGACTCAATTTGATCGACCGTATTCACGGGGGTTCCTCCGAATGAGGGAAAAAAGGGAAACTCGAAGACGAGAGTTTACCCGAGGTCTTCCGATTGCGCTAACTCTTCTTCTGCCGCCTCTCGATCCAATCCAGACAACAGGTCCGGACGGCGCAGCCTGGTGCGCTCCGTCCGCTGTCGCTGGCGCCACTCCTCCACCCTGCCGTGATCACCCGAGAGCAGGATCTCTGGCACCTTCCAGCCCTTGTAGTCCGCAGGCCGCGTGTACTGCGGTTCTTCGAGAAGCCCGCTACGGAAACTCTCCGTAGCAACGGATTCGGGGTTACCCACCACCCCCGGTAGCAGACGAGTCACTCCCTCAATGATCGCCAACGCACCGACCTCGCCACCCAGAAGAACGTAGTCACCGAGCGAGATCTCCTCGTCAACCAGATTGTCGGCAACCCTCTGATCTACCCCCTCGTAGCGACCACACACGAGAGTTATCTCGTCAAGAAGCGCCCACTCATCCAACCGATTTTGAGTTAGCGGGCTACCAGCCGCGGCAAGCAGAACGCGATGCGAATCTGCGAACGGCGCCAACGCGGCATCGAGCGGCTCCGGCATCATCACCATGCCCGGTCCGCCGCCAAACGGAGCATCGTCGATCTGTTTGTGAAAGCCTTTACCGAACGGGCGCAGATCAACGATGTCGATTTGAAGCAGCCCCTCCTCACTGGCACGGGCTACAAGACTGACCTGCAATGGGGAGTCGAAGAACTCTGGAAATATCGTGATTACGTTTATTTGCACGGTGACAGGGTATTCTGATCTTTGGTACGGGGGTAAATAAGATGGTGGAACCTATCAGACTTGCAGGCACCACGGCGGGAGGCAGCAAATGGGCTGCCCCAGCTGCATCCGGCGATACACCAGCCGGTGGCGGCTCCGTTGGTGACGACAGACTCCAGGCCCGATCCCGTCTTGACCAAGCCATGACGGTCGCCCAGAAGCGTATTGAGGCCGGCAAGCAGATCGCTACCAGTACTCGTACGACTCGCATCGAGAGCGACAGAAGCGAGTGGGGGTCCGCACGCAAGCCTCCGGTCGAAACTGTAGTCAGACCTGAGGCCGAGCCGCCGCCCGCCTCTTCTTCAGATCCTTCACCCCATGTTGTGGTTGATCTACGGCCCGATGCCGACCGTATCCCCGGTCCGATGCCTGCTATTCGTGAAACTGACTACGGACTCGGCAGGCGATGGGGAGCTGAATGGCAACGATCCGCGCAGGGCTGGGTGACCGGCTCCGATGGGCGGGCCACCTGGCGTCCTGTCGTCACCACCACTCAGGAGCTGGCGAACTGGGATGTGCACACTTATCTCGGTGTAGTCACCGCCGAGGTCGCTGTCGAAGCCCCTGGTGGAGATCTCCGTCAAGTCGGCGCCACGCTGGCCAAGGGGCGTCAGGTCGGCATTGAGGGTCTTGTCGACGAAGCAGTCGAGCGGGGAGCACATGCCGTGGTAGGGGTCACTCTGCAGTACACCGCAATTGGAACGCGGATGCTCATCACCATGTCGGGCACCGCGGTGACGCTCCAAGAAAAGGCTCGTTAAGGCACCGTTGATGAGCTCTGCTGCGCAGAACTCTCCAGGATCTCGTAGAGCGTATTTCTCCGCGCCGGGATCCGCCCGATTGACCTGATCAGATCCTCCATGTCGGAAGCCTCCATGAAAGTGCCGTGGGACGCTCCAGCTGCCCGCGAGATGGTCTCATCCATCAACGTGCCACCGAGATCGTTACACCCGGCGTTGAGCAGTCGACCCCCGGCCGCAAGACCGAGCTTCACCCACGAAGCCTGGATATTGTCGACCAAGCCATCGAAAGCGATGCGGGCGACCGCATGCATGAGCAGGACTTCATCCCAGGTTGGTCCTGGTCGAGCATGACCGCGCAAGAAGATCGGAGCACCCATGTGCACGAAGGGCAACGGCACGATCTCGGTGATACCACTGGTGCGTCGCTGGATGGACCGCAACACCTCAAAGTGGTTCGCCCACGACACCGGAGAGTCGATGTGGCCAAACATGATGGTGGCGGTTGACTTCAAGCCAAGCTCATGGGCGGTGATCATCACCTCGGCCCACTGTGATGTTCGGATCTTGTCCGAGCAGAGATGGAGACGAACATCGTCATCGAGGATCTCCGCCGCAGTCCCAGGAAGTGTTCCGAGACCGGCGTCACGCAACCGAATCAGATAGTCCCGAATCGGCACACCAAGCGTCTCGGCGCCCTGCCAGACTTCCAGCGGAGTGAACCCGTGGATGTGCATATCTGGAAGGTATTCCTTGATCGACTCCACCAGGTCGACATAGAAATCACCGGTGAACTCTGGGTGAATGCCACCCTGCAAGCACACCTCGGTCGCTCCCCTTTTCCATGCTTCCACCGACCGTTCAACAACCTGCGGGATTGCCATCAGGTAAGGCTCGCCACGAAGGTTCAGCGACCGGGGTCCTTTGGAGAATGCGCAGAATCCACACTTGAAGGTGCACTGGTTGGTGTAGTTGATGTTGCGGTTAACGATGTAACTCACCACATCGCCTTTGGTCCGTTTGCGGAGTTGATCAGCCACCGCAGCGACCGCATCCACCTCGTCACCCCGGGAGCGGAAGAGTCGTTCGACCTCATCGCGGTTGGGTGCGGTGCCGTCGAGGGATCGCTCCAGGATGTTGGCGAGATCGAGATCGAGCGCAGCGAGGTCTAACCCATAGGTTGCACCGGTCCACCGTTCGTCTGCCCACTGTGCCGAGACTCGCCCCAGCGGCATCGGGGCGTCTGCATCCATCCCGGGAGCCCAGCCGTAACGAGGTCGAGCCGCGCCACTCCCATCGATCTGGCCGAGATATGCGGTGAACAATTCGGCGTCAAGATCCAGGCGTGCCTGATCGACCGTGACCTCGGGCGGCAATGCACCTCGCTCTACAACTTCGAAGCCATCCAGGGCGTCACGCAAGGCTCCAATAGCATCGGTGTCCCATCCCCGCAGCAACAGGTCCCTGGCTCCGCTATCTACCGCGTGCACTGCATCCTCAGGGGTATCGACGAAGACCGACACGCGAACTGCGATGCCCGGCAGACTGGCAAGTGCCACGGCCGCGACGACTTTGCTTCTGCCTGTTCTGAGAAAGCGACAGCGAGTACGGGCAACCGCGTCGAGAACTGCCGAGCGGTCGCCGGTGTCACACACAGTGATCCGCCAACCGGGAATGTTCCGCTTGAGGAGAGGCTTTGCGTCGGCTGGCTCAATCACCCAGGCCAATGGATCAGCCTCGGCTAGCCCGAGAGCAACTGGAACGAGGCCGCCGGCGAGGACCGCCGATCGCTGCTCAGCCGACAGGCCTGATGTCTCGACGGCCGTTGTGCCTTCACGACGACGAGTCGACGCCCACAGCTCATTGACCGTATCGGCGGGCCGGAGCCGTAGGAACGTGATCGACTCTTTCATCCTCTGGATTCCTCCATCGTGGGGATACGAGCGTAGCCCTCTGCATCGACCGCGGATTGCACCTTGGGAAGGAGTCCGGCATCGATCCATGTATCGCTGATGAACTCCGGGTACACAGGTAGCCGGGGTCTGAGATTGAATCCTTGGTCCGCGGTGATTCCTTCTAGCTTGTCAAGATGCGGCCATGGCGCCTCCGGATTGACCCAGTCGATCGTGAGCGGCGACACCCCGCCCCAGTCGTTGATCCCAGAGTCAAGATATACGCCGAAGTCCTCGGTGAGATTCGGAGGAACCTGCAGGTTCATCGCGGCGCCAAGTATCCACCGCGCCACCGCCACAACCCTGGCGAAGTACTGCACCGTTGGCTCGGCATCGCGCCGCATTCTGGTGTCGGCCTTGGCCCGGAAATTCTGCACAATGACTTCCTGGATTGAGCCGTGTTTGTCCTGGAGTTCGGCAAGGGCCAACAGTGAGTCGACGACTTCTTCAGGGGTCTCGCCGATTCCGACGAGGATGCCGGAAGTGAACGGGACTCGCTGCCGCCCGGATGCTTCGATCGTCGCCACCCGTAACACAGGATCCTTGTCGGGGCAGTTGTGGTGGGGCATCCCCGGTTCCATGAGACGTGGCGAGATGTTCTCCAACATGAGGCCCATCGAAGGATTTGAGGGACGCAGCGCCTTTTGGACATCGTCGTCCATGAGACCCGGATTGGCGTGTGGGAATAGCGATGTCTCAGCGTTGACCCGTTCAGTGAGCGTCCGGACATAGTCAATAGTTGATGACGCACCCTGTTGATCTAAGAACTCCATTGCCTGTGGCCACCGATCCTCCGGCTTGTCGCCAAGGGTGAACAGAGCTTCGGTACAGCCGTGAGCCTCCCCCGCCCTCGCGATCGCCATCACATCTTCAGGAGTCAGATACTCGCCGCCTGCGCCCGGCGGTTTGGCAAAAGTGCAATAGGTGCACGTGTCGCGACACAAGGTCGTCAGCGGAACAAAGACTTTCCGCGAGTAGGTGACGGTTCGTCCCTTGCCCTCGTCACGCAGTCTTTGCGCTTCGGTGAACAGTCCCCCGACGTTGCGCCGACCAGTGATGAGCTCGATGGCGAGGTCACGGTCTGGAGACGGGAACGGCATGCCGTAACGGTATCACCGCACCTACAGCTGCTGAGACGGTTCCAGGATGGTCGAAGGAACAGAAGCTCCGACCTCGTCGTAGTCGGGAATCTCGTCTTCGAGGTTCCGCAGCCGCGGATACATGAACGCAATAAGCGTGAACACGATGGATAGGCCTCCCAGAATGATGAACAAAAAGGCGATTCCCCTGCCGGGGCCTACTCCGATGACCGAACCGACAGTGTCGGCGAGCGCCCCATCCTCCTGCAACAGAGGCTCAAACACTCGATCTGCAAGCGGCCCCGCCATAAGCATGGCCACCGGTCCCGCAATCTGAGCGAGAACCCGCCGGACCGCAAAGACACGGCCTTGGATGTCAGGTTCGACTTTTGCTTGCCACAGCGCCTGGCTTGATCCGTTAGCAATCGGGATCACAAAAAAGCCAATGACCCCGCCGATCACCACGGGCACAAGGGAGGGTCGGATGCCGAACAGGATTAGGGCTATGCCGAGCACCACGTCGCCTCCGAGCACGCCGTACACACGTCGTTTCGGACCGCCCCAAGTGCTCATAACGAGACTGCCGATCACCATGCCGACGCCGGCAGCCGTAAACGTGTTGCCCATGGCGACTTCATCCGCAAATCCCAAGATCAGCGGAAAGACGAGGACGCCGAAGAATCCGAAGATCAGATTCACACTCGAGAAGTAGACAAGGAGCGCTAGGAGGCCGTGTCGTTGCTTGATGTATGTCCATCCAAAGCGAGCTTCGCTGAGCAACGACCCTTTCGCAGCCGCCCCGGCCTCCGACTTCTCAGGCTGGGGGAATCGCACGACCAGAAGCGTCGCCACCGCGGCGAGAAAACTCACAACGTCGATAAAGATCACCGTCTCGAGGCCACCAAAGACCAGCAACGCTCCAGCGACGGCAGGTGCGATCACTTGGCCGACGGCCTCGGCCATTTGCACCATTCCCGCGGCGCGCCCGTATTGCTCCTTGGAAACGAGCAGCGTGGTCGCCGCCGAGTAGGCGGGCCATTGGAACGACTGGAATATGCCTGAGAAACCGAGAGCGACATACAGATGCCATATCTCCAGGTTGTCTGTAAACAGCAGAAGGGCGATCGCCAGTGTCCCGATCCCTGCTCCGGTGTCGGCGAGGATCATCGCCCACCGCCGATCCCACCTGTCCACAAGCGCACCTGCGATCGGAGTGAACAGAATCTGCGGCGCCTGGGAAGCAAGCAGGACGAACGAGAGCTTGGTTACCGATCCTGTCTCTTGATAGACCCAGATAGACAGAGCGAATCCGGTGAGTGAGGTGCCGACCAGAGATACGAATTGGCCTGCCCATACGGCGACAAAGGTTCTCATACTCTGCTGCTCGTCGGATTGTTGATCGGTCACAGTTACTCAAATGGACGAAGTTATTCGTATATTTGATGAATATCGTCCAATTGTCAAGCGGATGGCAACAATCGGTAAGCTCGCTTGTTATGCGCCGGGTTCTACTTATCGCCATGTTCGCCATCGTCGCCGTCGGATGTACTTCGCTGGACATCGGGACGTCAACGACAACCACGAGTACCCCGCCGGAGACGCCCGCGGCAATAACCACCGCCTCAGCCGAGCCACCGCTCCAAGACGACTCACCGTGTCTGGCCGGCGATCGGCCCTTTGCGAGCGCAGGCGTCATTTCAGCGTTCGGTGGCGCCAGCGGCGATGCGACGCAGATTTCGGGGATCCGCTGGGCGGGTCATCCTGGCTGCGAACGCGTCGCAGTGGATCTACTCACCGTCGACGGAGCCCCCGCAGGCGCTCTGGGGCCTGTCGGGGTGGAGTACAACGAGACCCTCGGCATAGTTCGGGTGAACCTGCCAACCGCGATCGCTAGGACCGCAGTCGCCGACTCGCTCGTTGATGGCGACCTCGTCAACCGTGTGTATGTCGTGCGAACAGAAAGCGGGAGTCTGGCAATCGACATTCATGTGACACCCGGTGCCGCGGTTGCTCTTCGGGCCTTTGCGGTCGATGCACCGAGCCGGATTGTGATCGATCTCCGACCCGACCCCGAGGCAGCTCCTGTCATTGGAGCCGTGCGTGCAGGGACGGTGGTCGTGCTCGCCCCGGCACCGGGACCGGCGGAGACCCCCATCGTTGTTTCGGGATACACCCGGTCTTTCGAGGCGTATGTGGTCGCTCGCCTCTACGACGACCGCGAGACAACGGCGCTAGTCGAGCAGTCGACGATTGCCTCTGACTGGGCCGAAATGTGGGGAGAATTCACAATCACATTCGTTGATCCGCCGCATCGGAGCCTGCAACTGTTCGTTGGATCTGAGTCGCCCCGAAACGGGGATCTCGAGGGAGTGTGGGTGCCAATCGACACCAGCGTCCCTGAGACCGTTTCACCGCCGGAGACCTAGATGGCCATTCCCACTGGCAAGTCGACGATGACGACACCGCCCTCCACATCGACACCCGTCACGAGAGCGGCAACAAATGGGACCTCGAACAAACCATCGACACCTTGCACTTGAAGACGATCCTGAGCGGATCCCGTGACGATGTCGACCACGGTCCCGAGCTCAGCTCCATTTGCAGCCACGACACGAAGCCCGATCAATTGGTCAGGCCAAAACTCGTCGCCGCCGAGATCACGTCGCTGCGCTGCGTCAATAACGAACGATGTTCCACGCAATTGCTCAGCGTCGTTGCGGTCGTTGATGCCTTCCAAGGCGACCAGCAAGCCATCCTTGTGCGGCTGCATGGCCTCGATGGTGACCGTTGGCCGGTCGGCCCGGTCCGTGGTGAGGACACTGCCGACGGCAAACCGATCCAGGGCGTCGGTCAATGTCCTGATCACAACAGCGCCCTTGATGCCGTGGGCGCGCCGAACATAGCCAATCTTGATTGACTCAACTGACGATCCGGACTGGGGGTTAGTCGAGGAACTCAACCTGAACGTCGAGTCCTTCTTCGTCGCCGGCTGCTCGGGCAACCGAACGGATGGCACGGGCAACTCGTCCTCGGCGTCCGATGACGCGGCCCATGTCCTTTTTTGCGGTACGTACCTCAGCGACGACCGAATCCTGGCCGTCGTTCAGAACCTCGACCTCGACGCTGGAGGCGTCGTCAACGATCTGCTCGGTTACGTAGCGAACAACTTTTTCGACAATTTCGCCCTGTTCCACTATTCGTCCACCTTTTCAGCGCTGGCGTCGTCCGTAGGCTCTTCTTCGACCTCTGTTGCGGCTGGCACGGGCTCTGGCTCTGGCTCTACGACTGCCACGGGCTCTGGCTCTGGCTCTACGACTGCCACGGGCTCTGGCTCTACGACTGCCACGGGCTCTGGCTCTGGTGCCGGCGCCGGTTCTGCTTTCGATGCACCGACGGTGTGAATCTCACCGCGGTCGACGGCAAAACGCGTCCATGCCCCGGAGATCTCCAGGAGCTTTTTGGCTCGTTCGGTGGGCTGGGCGCCCTTCTGCAACCAGTCGAGGGCTCGCTCATTGTCGATTTCGACGAGCGAGGGCTCGGCACGCGGGTCATAACGACCGATTTGCTCGAGATAGGCCCCGTCGCGCTGCTTGCGCGAGTCCACCACTACGACGCGATAAGACGGTTGTTTCTTCTTGCCCATCCGCGTCAGGCGGATCTTGACCGACATCTACTTCACCTCTTCTTGCTTCGACCTAGTCCCGGAAGATTGAGCCCCGGTATCGGGCTCTTTCCTCCGGCAATCATTTTCATCATCTTTTGTGCTTCCGAGAACTGTTTGAGGACGGCATTGACGTCCTGCGGCCGTGTTCCCGACCCGGCCGCGATACGCCGCTTCCGACTTCCGTTGATGGATTTCGGGTTGTGACGCTCCGTGGGAGTCATCGACCTGATGATGGCCTCGACACGGTTCAGGTCTTTCTCATTCACCTCAACGTCACGAAGCGCCTGTCCGGCGCCGGGCAGCATACTAACCAAGTTTTGCAGCGGACCCATTTTTCTTAGCTGTTGGAACTGCTCGAGGAAGTCTTCGAGGTCAAAGCTGGCGGTACGGAGTTTCTCTGCAGCCACCGCCGCCTGCTCTTCGTCGTAGGCTCCCTCAGCCTTTTCGATAAGGGTGAGTACGTCACCCATGCCGAGAATTCGTGATGCCATCCGCTCTGGATAAAAGACATCGAGATCATCGAGGCCTTCTCCAAGACCGACGAATTTGATCGGACACCCGGTGACCTCCCTGGCGGAAATGGCGGCACCACCGCGGGCATCGCCATCGAGCTTGGTCATCACGAGACCCGTTAGCTCTGTGTAGTCGAGGAAGCCCTTGGCCACGTTGACCGCTTCCTGGCCGGTCATGGCATCGACGACCAGCAGGGTCTCATCGGGTTCAGCAGCCTTGCGGACCGCGGCGAGTTCCTTCATCAACTCGTCATCGACTTGCAACCGTCCGGCCGTATCAATGATGACGACGTTGAACCCCTCCTGCCGGGCGTGTTTCAGAGCAGCCTTGGCCAGTCGAGGGGCTTTGGCCTTCCTGTCAACGTAGACAGGGACACCGACCTGTTTCCCCAAGGTCTCCAGTTGGTCGATCGCAGCCGGGCGCTGCAGGTCGGCAGCCACAAGAAGCGGGCGCTTCCCCTTGCGTTTCAAGAGTTTTGCCAGTTTGGCTGCGGAAGTCGTTTTACCCGAGCCTTGCAAACCGGCGACCAGGATTACCAATGGTGGAGCCGCAGGGCGCACCAACGGGGCTTCTTCGCCAAGCGTGTTGATGAGTTCTTCGTGCACGATCTTGATGACTTGCTGACCGGGGGTCAGACTCTTGGCAACATCCTGTCCCATGGCCCGTTCTTTGACGCGGGTGAGAAAGGACTTCACGACCACGACGTTGACGTCAGCCTCGAGTAGCGCAAGACGGACTTCGCGCAGGGCGCTATCCACGTCCGCCTCAGAGAGACGGCCCTTGCCGCGGAGTGTGGCGAAGACGTCGCCGAATCGATCGCTAATGGTGTCAAACATGTCCGCCGGAGTGTAGGCGTGACGGGTCGCGCAGCGACCCGTCACGCCTACAGTTCGCGTGTGCCGCAAGCGGCACATTACGAACTGCAGCTCACTGCCCGATCAACACGTCTGCAGGCCGCAAAGCGGCAGGCTGGCAGTTGGCTGAGTTAGGCAAAGCCAAACTCAAACCTCGCCACAGGCCACCGTATGGTGCGTACTGGGTTTGTTGGAGGCTCGTTCTATTGGTTTCCAATCAACTGTCTTGCCCGTTGTTGGGCATGGTAGGTGTCCTCGAATTCGGCCGGTGGAACGTCGTTGAGATAGCTGTGGATCCGCTTGGTGTTGTACCAGTGGATCCAACCCAAAGTAGCCAGTTCGACGTCCTCGATGCTGCGCCACGGTCCCTGATCTGGTCCGTAGATCAGCTCGGCTTTGTAGAGACTGTTAACCGACTCCGCAAGTGCATTATCGAACGAATCACCGACCGATCCGATCGATGGTATTGCTCCGATCTCGTCGAGGCGTTCCCCGTATCGGATCGATGTGTATTGCGACCCGGCATCGGAATGAGCCACAAGACCTTCGAGGCGGGTGCCTCTAGAAAAGCGGGCCATCTCTAAGGCGTCGAGGACCATCTGGGTTCTCATATTGGAAGCAACCCGCCACCCGACGATCTGGCGGGAGAACGCATCGATGATGAAACACACATACCCAACACCTTGCCAGGTCGGAACAAACGTTAGGTCCGTCACCCACAGCTGGTTCGGCTGATCGGCAGTGAAGTCCCGCTCGACAAGATCTTGGGGCCGGACGGCTTTGTCGTCGGGGCGGGTCGTGCGAACCCGTCGACGACGTGAAACTCCCTCAATATCAAGAGCCTTCATCAGACGAGCCACCTGGTCACGGCCAATCGTGTGACCGTCACGTAACGCTGCCTTCCACAGTTTCCGGACCCCATAGACCGAGTAGTTCGCCTGAAACAGGGCCAACAGGATCGGCATCATCACCGCATCGCGGATCGCACGAGCCGATGGTATCCGAGACTTGTTTTCGTAATATGTCGATGGGGCCACCTGCAACGTCGCACAGATAGGCTCGACCCCAAAGTCGTCACGATTCTCGTCAATGAACTGCACCATTACTTCTGTGGGCGGTCGAGCTCCGCCGCAAAGAAAGCCGAAGCCCGCTTCAAGATTTCGTTGGCTCATCGTAGCTCCCGGTTTTCCTGCTCAAGCTTTTATATCTTGGCCCGCTCCGCAGTCGAGATACCCGCAACACCCCCGGCATCAATCTCGGCTTGGGCTACCCACCGGCGCACCGACTCGGTGCCGTAACCCAACTGGTCAGCAACCCGAACCACCGTCCCCTGCGACATCCCCAACTCCTCACGAAGCTGGAAAACCAGACGAACCGCCCGATCCTTCTCCTCATTCGAATACCGCCGTGTGGTCGGTTTTCCCGACGTAATCTCTCGTGCCATAACTCTCATCTTTCCACACTCGAGAGTCTCCAAGAATCCCAGGGCGAACCAGTACGACCAGGAGCAATACACCTCGCCCGAGTTAGGCAAAGCCAAACTCAAACCTCACCGCAAGCCAGGCCACTACTCTGCGGAAAACCGATCCTTGCGCTGGAGGAATGAGAATGAACCTGACAGTTGTCGACCACCCGCTCGCCCGGCATTATCTGACCACCCTTCGTGACGTCAATACCGGCAACGACACCTTTCGGGCAGCAGCACGCCGGCTCACGAATGTGCTTGTGATGGAGGCCACTAAAGAGGTCCCGACGCACCAGGCGACGGTTACCACTCCCATGGGCGACACCACCGGCCATGTGCTCGCAGATGTTGTCGCCGTTGCCGTGCTGCGAGCCGGTCTCGGCATGCTTGACGCTGTTGTTGATCTGATGCCAAACGTCAAGGTCGGTTTCGCTGGTCTGCAACGAGACGAAGAAACCGCGGAACCTGTCGAGTACTACGTCAATCTTCCCCAAGTTGACGGCGCATCCGTTCTCATCCTCGAACCGATGCTCGCCACCGGCGGCTCGCTGTCGTGGGCGGTCGACAAGGCAAAGGAAGCCGGTGCCACCGACATAACTGCGTTGTGCGTGGTGACTGCGCCCGAAGGTGTTGCCCGCATGTACGAGGACCATCCGGATGTTCGCATCGTCGCCGCGGCCGCAGACGAGGGCCTCAACGACATCTACTACATCGTTCCCGGACTCGGCGATATGGGCGATAGGTTGTTCGGGACCATCGACCGTCCACCCCTTTAGCCACGATTTTCCGGAACAGACCATCGACACGAACGAGCACAGCAGCACCCTCCGCGATGCATACGACTTCGATGCGCCGCGCCGCGACAACAACGTATTCGACGGATGGCGGGCTGAGATTATTGACGACTTCCTGGGTCGGCTCAGGCCCGGAGCGTCAGTTCTCGAGCTGGGAGCTGGTCCAGGACAGGGAGCCGTATACGTAGCCGCCCAAGGCTTCGCCGTCACCGCAATGGATCTGTCTCCAGCAAACGTGGATCTAGCGGTTGGGCGTGGCATCGATGCCAGAGTCGGTGACTTCACCAACCCTGACTTCCATGTTGGCGAGTTCGACGGTGTGTTCGCCATGAATTCGATTCTCCACGTGAAGAAGGACCTCTTCCAGGGAGTGCTCCAGGTGGTACGACGTTCACTCCGAGCAGGCGGCATCGCTGTCATCGTTGTGTACGGAGGTATGAACTACGAGGGGACGCTTGAGGACGAGTGGACAGACCCGCCGCGATTCTTTGCGTTCTACTCTGACGAAGACTTCGCAGCGTTGCCGACGCCGGGTTTCAAAAAGCTCGCCTGCGAATTCCGCCATGGGGACGACGAAGAGGGCCTGCATCCACAGGTGCTGGTGCTGGAGGCGACATGAGCGACAGCGGCGACGATTTCACCGAAGCTGTCATCCACATTCTCGAGGCTCTCGAGCCGGGTGATGTCATCGCATACGGCGAGGTGGCCACGGAAGCCGGCTATCCAGGAGCCGCCCGAGCCGTCGGTAATCTGCTCCGAACCGTCCCAGGGCTCCCTTGGTGGCGGGTGGTAAATGCGGCCGGTCGATTGGCCCCACGCAGCGAGGCTGAGCAGGCGCAACGGCTCCGCTCCGAAGGCGTCAAAGTGGTAAATGGCAAGGTCACGCTCAATAAGTGACGTTTGCCAACATTTGGGACTCTTCGGATTGCGTTCGGTCGGCAATAATTGGGGAATGAAGCATCACTCAATAACTGACCTGATCGAGCGCAAGCGGGACAACGGGACACTGTTGCCGGACGAGCTGCAGTGGATAATCTCCGAGTACACCGCGGACCGGCTCCCCGATTATCAGATGTCGTCGCTGTTGATGGCGATATTTATCCGAGGATTTAGCGCCGAAGAGCTCGGCCCCTGGACAGAAGCGATGCTCAGATCCGGCGAAGTTCTCGACCTCAGCCACATACCATCGTCAAAGATCGACAAGCATTCCACGGGCGGTGTCGGCGACAAAATCAGTATCCCCCTTGCTCCGATGGTCGCGGCGTGTGGCGTCGCCGTACCGATGATGTCGGGTCGTGGTCTTGGTCATACAGGCGGAACATTGGACAAGCTTGAGTCGATCCCCGGATTTCGTACTCGTCTCGACAAGAAAGAGTTCGTTGACATCGTGGAACGTCTCGGACTGGTCCTCGGCGGGCAGTCAGAGACAATGGCACCTGCGGATCGCCGTATTTATGCGCTACGAGACAGCACCGGCACGGTTCCTTCACTTCCGCTGATCTCTTCGTCAATCATGTCGAAGAAACTCGCTGAGGGCATCGATGGACTCGTGCTCGACGTCAAGACCGGTTCGGGTGCGTTCATGAAGAACGAAGCCGACGCCCGGTTGCTCGCTGAGACCATGGTCGGCATCGGCGCATCACACGGGACCAAGGTTGTTGCCACACTTACAGGTATGGACCAGCCGCTCGGCGTCGAGGTCGGCAACGCCAACGAGATCGCCGAGTCGCTTGATGTCCTCTCCGGCGGCGGCCCGGCTGACGTGGTGGATCTCACCTACAGTCTTGGCGCCGACATGCTGGTACTCGGAGGAGTTGACCCCGATCGGGACCGCGCATTGGCTCGTCTCAAGAAGGCCGTCGAATCGGGTGCCGCTATGGAGAAGTTCCAGGAAGTAATCGTCGCTCAGGACGGCAACCCCGCAGTCGCCGACGACCGCGGCCTGCTCCCGGTTGCTCCGTTGCGTTACGAGCTGACGGCTCCCGAATCCGGTTATGTCACCAAGTGTGATGCCCGTGACATCGGTGTCGCCGGTGTCCGGCTGGGTGCGGGCAGAGAACGCAAAGAGGACATGGTCGATCCTGGCGTGAGCATTTCTGTGCTCGCCAAGATCGGCGACAAAGTCGACAAGGGTCAGCCGCTCGCCGTCATTGCATACGGGGACCAAGCGCGATTCGAAGCCGCCAGGCCGCTTCTCGAAAGGGCCTGGGATATCGGCGAATCGGTAGATAAACCAGAACTGGTTATCGGCCGCATCGGCTGACCCACCCACCGGTGCCCTCCGTCTGACGGGCTATCCTTGCTCACGTGTGAGGGCCAAGCATGGAGGCTTACGTGGGCTATGAACGGCTTCAGGAAGCAGCCGCAGCTATTGCCGACCTATCGGGGCGCAAAGAGCATGCGGCAGCATTAGTACTTGGATCAGGGCTAGGCGACTACGCGGCAGCGTTACCGAATGCAGTCGCTATTCCGTACGCCACGATCCCGCATTTCCCGACACCGAAGGTCGAAGGACATTCGGGGACGTTGTACTCAATCGACGTTGATGGCAAAGGTGCGCTGATCTTTTCTGGTCGAGTGCATTTTTACGAGGGCTGGGATTTGTTCGATGTTGTCTTTGGTGTCAGAGCTGCTGCCCTGGCCGGATGTCATACGGTTCTGCTCACCAATGCGTGCGGTGGCGTGAGTCGGGGACTCTCCGTTGGCGATCTTGTCGCCGTAAGTGACCACATCAACCTGACGGGGCAAAACCCGTTGATCGGGGCAAACGACAAGCGTCTCGGTACCCGATTCCCTGATGTGAGCGACGCCTACAGCGGGGCGCTTCGTCACGAAATGAAGGCGGCCTTCGATGTCGCCGATGTTTCCTACAAAGAGGGCGTATACGCCTGGTTCACTGGGCCGTCATACGAGACACCAGCAGAGATTGAAATGGTGCGCCGTATCGGTGGAGACCTCGTCGGCATGTCAACGGTGCCGGAGGCAGTTGCGCTTGCGCACATGGGTCGCCGGGTCGGTGCTATTTCGCTAGTCACCAATCTCGCCGCCGGCGCCTCTAACGAACCGGTCACCCATGAAGAGGTTCAGGAAGCCGCCGAATTGGCGAAATCCAAGTTCACCCATCTGATCAACGAGCTCCTACCGCGACTGGTCTCAGATCCGCAATAGCTCCGATGTCCAACTGAACTAATATCGGCGATAACTGCGGTTGAGGAGAAGCCAGAACATGAAGATTGCAGTCTGCGTAAAGCAGATACCCGATCCGGCAGCGCCCTATGAACTGGATCCTGTGACGAATTTCGTCGTCCGACCCAATGACCAGGTGCTCGATGACACTGACAGGTACGGCGTGGAGGTTGGGCTCCAGCTCGCCGAAGACATCGGTGAGCAAGCCACGGTGACGCTGGTATCGATGTCGCCATCTGGCACCCTGCAGGGCATTCGCCAGGCACTTGCCATGGGTGCCGATAGGGCCATCATTATCGACGATGAGATGTTGCGTGGTGCAGATGCTCTGACGACCGCACGAGCGCTGGCGGCTGCCCTCAAAGAGGACGGCTTCGACCTCGTCATTGCTGGCACCGAGTCAACCGACGGCTATGCGGGCGTGATGCCCCAGCAGCTCGCCGAACTGCTCGAAGTTCCGAGCCTCAGTTTCGCTCGCAAAGTCGAAAAGGACGGAGACAAGATCCGCATCGAGCGCCAGACCCGGGACGGCTACAACGTCGTGGAGGCACCGCTGCCGGCACTGCTGACGGTGACGTCGGGTGTTGCCGAACCTCGCTATCCCAATTTCAAGGGGATCATGCAGGCGAAGAAGAAGCCGGTCGAGACCAAGACATGCGCCGAACTCGGGATTACGCCGGAAGCGCAGCAGGTCATTCAGTCAGTTGAGCCGATCGCGGGTCGACAGGCGGGAGAGATCATCGAGGACGAGGGTGAGGGCTATATCAAGATCATCGAGAAGCTCCAAGAAGCGAAGGTGATTTGAGATGACTACCTGGGTTTTTTGCGAAGAAGTCGACGGCGCACCGAGCGCATCCTCCCTGGAGCTGCTCACCAAGGCGCGAGCCTGGGGAGAGGTCGAGGTGTTCTACGTCGGTGCAGGCAGTGACGCTGCCTTTGCCGCTCTCGGCGTACATGGCGCCTCCAAGATCCACCAGCTCGATGTCGCCGATGCACTGTCCGCTCCGCTCGCGGCAGCAGCTCTTGCTGAGCTCGTCGCGACATCCGATCTTGTGTTGTTCGGGACAGGCAGTACCGAACGAGATGTTGCGGGACGCCTTAGCGCCCGCCGCGGCATCCCGGTGCTGTCCAATGCTATCGACGTAGAGCCTGCCGGCGATCAGGTGACCGTCACCAACGAGATCCTTGGTGGGACAACCAAAGTGGTCACGGCAGCGACAGGATCTGTAATCGTTGTGACCAGGCCCAAGGCCTTCCCCGCAGAGCCGGGAGACGGCGGGCCTCCCGAGGTAGCCACCGTTGCTACCCCCGATGTAGGACACGCCGGATCGGCTGTCGTCCTGGAACGTCACGTTGAGGAGAGCGAAGGCCCTGACCTCGAAGCTGCCTCTATCGTCATCGGTGGCGGTCGCGGTATGGGTGGAGCCGATGAGAAATGGGCACCAGTCACCAGACTCGCGGGTCTTCTCGGTGGCGCCGTAGGTGCGACCCGCGCCGTCGTAGACGCCGGCTGGGTCCCCTATTCGCTCCAGGTAGGACAAACGGGCAAGACCGTCAAACCTGACGTCTACATCGCTTGTGGGATCAGCGGGGCAATGCAACACCTAGTCGGCATGAAAGATTCATCGATCATCATCGCCATCAACAAGGACGCCGAGGCCCCGATCTTCTCAGTCGCCGACCTCGGAATCGTTGGCGACGTCCACAAGGTGATGCCGGCACTCATCGAAGCGCTCGAAGCCCGCTAGACCTCGGTTCTTGCGGGTATTCTCGCGCCGAAAGCACGGGTCTGTACGCAAGTTCAGAGACGGTGGCCGAGGACGACATCAATAGACCCGCGACCATTGCAGCCAAGAGGTCGGTTACGGCAGTTGGTGTCCGCCGACACGAGCAAGCATCGCGGCGCGACGCCGCATCGACTTACGCGGTGCGGGAACGGGATCAGGTACCAGCGTTGAGATAAGCCAGCCGACGAAACCGATGCCGACGCCAGAAACGATGGCGGTGCCATCGTTAGCGTGGAGTCCGCTCCACATCGTAAGCAAGCTAAATGCCACAAGTCCGTATCCAACAACCAGCATCATATTGCGGGTCCAAGGGCTCAGCCACCCCTCGATGAACTCGCGCCCGGTTTTGTTACCCATACTGGGGCTATCGGCCGCACCGACGTACTACTTAGTCATTCTCGTCAGCTTCAAAGACCCAAAGACTCCGGTCCAAACGAGTGGGGAAGGATCTCGTCGAATGGGTGCACCCGCAGCGACCCGGCTCCGTCCTGGACAACAACGGTGTCAACAGCGAACTCCCGCATCAGTTGGCGACAATTCCCACACGGATAGCACTCCCCGCCATCGAGGCAGGCAATCACGACGGTGTCGATTTTACGAACTCCAGCGGCGGCGGCGGAACTGATGGCGTTTCCTTCGGCGCAGATCCCAGACCCATATGCCGCATTCTCGACATTGCATCCTTCGAAGACCCGACCATCATCAGCAACGACGACAGCGCCAACGTGAAACTTCGAATACGGCGCATAAGCATTGGCCGCAGCCTGCCTGGCCTTCGCATAGAGCTCTTTAGTCATGTTCCTAGGAGGGCGTCGACAAAGGCCTCCGGGTCGAACGGTATCAGGTCTTCGACACCTTCCCCGACTCCGATGTATTTCACCGGGATGCCCAGATCCTGCTCGACAGCGACGGCGACCCCGCCCCTGGCCGTACCGTCAAGCTTGGTGAGCACGATCCCGGTCACCCCAACTACATCAGTGAATGCCCGCGCCTGACCGATGGCGTTCTGACCGGTCGTGCCGTCAAGGACCAACAGAACCTCATCGATGTCCCCCGCTTCCCTGCGCAATACCCTGGCAACCTTGCCAAGTTCGTCCATCAGGTTCGACTTCGAGTGGAGACGCCCCGCTGTATCTACGAGAACGATGGCTGCTCCGCGCGCCGTGGCGGCGTGGTACGAGTCATATGCCACAGATGCTGGGTCGGCTCCACTTTGCCCGGTAACGATGTCGACGCCGATCCTGGTGGCCCAGGTTTTGAGCTGATCGGCGGCCGCCGCACGGAACGTGTCAGCCGCCCCCAAGAGAACAGGAGTCTCCGCGGTATTGAGCTGATCGGCGAGCTTGGCGATAGTGGTGGTCTTACCGCTCCCGTTGACGCCTACCACGAGGACAACGGACGGGGTCGTGGTCCTCGTCAGACTGCGATCCCGCGAACCGAGTAGCGAAACGAGTTCCGTAGCGAGCAAGCCACGAACCGCCGCCGCGTCGTCAATACTTCTCTTCCTGACCGCGGCCACGACTGTGCTTGCTGCAGCTACACCCAGATCGGCAGCCACCAGCGAGTCCTCGACATCCGCCCAGAACTCATCATCCAACTGGTCCCGAGAGAGCACGCCACTGAGGCGATCAGACAGGGCCCCCCGTGTTTTTGCGAGACGATCGCGGAGACCACGGACAGCAGGTTGCACAGTGGGAGTGGATGGCGTACTCACGGCGCGGGACCGGACGAGCCACAACACGATGAGCCCTATAACGACGAGCGCAACGGCGATATACACGAATTCCATTGATTGACCTCCGGGCGGCAGAACCAGCGGCAGGTTAGCGCCTGGCCTTCAGCCAGGATCGAGTTCCGCTACACAGAACATCAGCGCCTGGCCTTCAGCCAGGATCGAGTCAAATGGCGTGTTCGTGAATCCGTTTTGCGATCACTAGCGACGACTCCCCCGGCTCCATCGTCACCCCGTACAGAATGTCTGCAGCCTGCATGGTCTGCTGCTGATGGGTGATGATGATGACCTGGGCGCTCTCACGGAGCGTGTCGACCAGACGCAAGAACCGACGAAGATTGGCGTCGTCGAGGGCCGCCTCGACCTCATCGAGGACATAGAACGGGGACGGTCTGGCACGGAAGACCGCAAACAGGAAGGCCAGAGCCGCCAGCGATTTTTCGCCGCCGGATAGCAGGCTCAGTTTGCCAACCTTCTTGCCATGCGGCTGCGCCTCGATATCGACGCCCGTCTCCAGCAGGCTGTCCGGCTCGGTCAGAGACAAGCCACCCTTGCCTCCAGGGAACACCAGGTCGAAATTCTCTTCGTAGTACGCCGAAATCTCTTCGAACGCCTGGTGAAACAACGTGGCCATCTCGGCGTCGAGAGCTTTGATGACCTTGCGCAGTTCCGCCCGTGAATCTTCGAGGTCAGCTAGTTGCGCTTCGAGAAGATCAACACCAGCGGCCAGCTCCTCGTACTCCTGGGCGGCGAGCGGGTTGATCGGACCCATCCGGCGCAGTTGCGCTTCAAGCGAGGCGAGACGCTCTTCCGGATTCGAATCCTCTTCGAGCTCGGGCTGCGGGGCAGCCAACGCAACTTCTTCGGACACGTCGGCATCCCGACGCAACCCCTCGGCAACTGATTCGTCACGAACCGCGATTTCAGCCAGTTCGATGGCAAGCGCTGATACTCTTTCCTTTGCCAGAGAGATGTCTGTCTCTAGCTCCTTTTGTCGCTCATAAGCGTCGGCGAGACGTTCGTCGGCCTCCCCCATCTCGCCACGCAGAGCAAGCTGCCGTTCCCGGAGCGCCTGAATGTGGCTACGGACGACCGAGAGCGCACGCTTGGCGTCATCCTCTATTCGGGAGAGTCGATCGATGGTTGTCGGGTCAACCGGACTGTCATCAACAGCTACCAGTTCGGCTGTGGCTGTCTCGAGACGGTTTTCAAGAATGCGACGCCGTTCAGCGGCGCTGGCGAGATCAGCGGCAACTTCTTCGCGCAATCTTCTGGCCTCGTCACGACGCCGGGCGACTTCGTCACGACGCCGGTTTAAGGCTTCCCATGCCTCCTGCCGGGATTTCTCCTCGCCCTCGAACTGTTCGATGCGGCTCCGTAGCTCCCCGAGACGTTCCTGGCGTCCGGTCACCGCGGCAGCAATCCCCGCGGCCCGCGCATCGATCCGCTCTAACTCTTCGCGGCTGACCGCACGGGCACGTTCGTTGAGCGCAAGAGCCTCGGTATGCCCGGCAAGACGAGCTTCGAGGGTTTCCAGTGCTTCGAGGGCGGAGCGTTCCTGCTCACGAAGCGCGGTGAACTCGCGTTCGATGGTGAGGTGGCGAGCGTCGGCTCGAGCTAGGTCGATCTCGGCTCTCTCCAGGGCGACGCCGGCGGCCTCGAGCGCGGCCGGGCCGGCACCGTCCGGCTGGGCCAACCTCATGCCGGCGGCGGTGATCACGTCGCCTTCGGGCGTGACGGCTCTCACCTCGGGATGTCGTGACACGATTCCCCATGCAGAAGACCACCCTTCAGCGACCACTACGTCGCCGAGCAGGCTGACAGCTAATCCTTGATCTGCGTTTGCACCGAGCCTGTCGACGAGGGCATCAACCCCCCACTCATCTGCAACAGACCTCGCCAGTGCGACCCCGGCTGCATCAACGGCCACAAAACCGACGCCGCCAAGACCATCTGACTTCAGCCCAGTTATAACGCGCTGTAGCGCCGTCCGATCTGAGACCACAAACGCACCACGCCACTCACCAAGCGCACCATCGACGGCGACGGCCATGTCGGCCGGAACATCCAAGCGAGCGACAAGAGCACCGACGACACCGTCTGCCGTCCCGGCGCGCTCCATCGCGACGGGATCCACCAAACCGGCAAGTGCCGTCTCCAGAGCCTCGATACGGGCCTGCGCACCGGCCAGAGCGATCTGTTTGTCTCGTTTGTCGACGTCGGCAATGTCTGACTGCTCCCGAGCAGCCGCGGCGGAGTCGCCCGCGGCCGTATACGCAGGTTGGGCCCCGGTCACTGCGGCGTCGGTGTCCTGGATGGCTTCGATCAACGTAGCCGCGTCGCCCTCTTCTTCGACAAAGCGAACCTCGATTAGTTCCCGTCTCCGGGTAAGCGCCTCAGATTCTTTGGTGTCACGTTCCGCTGCGTTTTCCAGTGAACGCAAATCACCGCGGAGGTTTGCAACAACGCCTTCAGCGGGAAGCTGGGTCTGCTCGGCGAGAGATCGTTCCTCGTCTTCAAGCTGTCTCAGCACCGTTTCGCGGCGATCGGTGAGTTCCGTGGCTGATCCCTCGGCTGCCCGCGCCGCGGCAATGTCCAGGTTCAGCTGATCAAGTTCCAACTCGAGGTCGGCGCGCCGTTCCCCAGCGCCGCGCTGCCTGCTCTCCAACGAAAACCGGCGTTCCCTGGCGACGAGCCCGATACGCTGGAAGCGCTCGGCAACTGTCTCGAGACGAGCCGCTGCCGAGGTGTCACGCTCAAGGGCGGTGCCAACTTCGCTTGCTTCGCCACGCAGTGCTCCGAGCTCAAGATTGAGCGCCGCCAACTCGCCGCCATCATTGGTGACACGGGTCGAAAGCGCTAGATGCTCCGTGGATGCCTTTTCGTTACGTTCCCGGAGCCGACGAAGCTTCTCTCCCCCCAGCCACAGTTGCAGGGCTTTGATCTCGTCTCTGACCGAACCGTGTTTCGCTGCAGCATTTGCCTGACGTTTTAGGGGGCGAAGCCGGGACCGCTGTTGGTCGAGAATGTCGTTGAGCCTCGACAAGTCGATCTCGGTCTGTTCCAGCCTGCGCACGGACCGATCGCGGCGATTCTTGTGCTTAGTAACACCAGCCGCTTCCTCGATAACCGCACGATGTTCGTTGGGTCGTGCGTTGAGGATGGAGCCAATCTGACCTTGCCCGACAAGCACGTGCTGGCTGCGACCGACGCCACCGTCAGAAAGCAGTTCATGCAGATCCATGAGACGACAAGGTGCCCCGTTGAGTTCGTATTCAGAGCTGCCATCTCGGAAGAGACGGCGGGTCATTCGTACTTCAGCAAGCCCAATGGGAAGAAACTCGTCAGAGTTATCGAAGGTGACTGTCACCTCGGCGCGGCCGAGCGCAGGACGTGTTGCTGTCCCGGCAAAGATCACGTCTTCCATCTTCTCGGTTCGCAACGCCCTGGTTGCCTGGGTACCCATCACCCAGGCGAGCGCATCGAGAAGGTTTGATTTGCCGGAGCCATTCGGGCCAACAACTACGTTGACACCCGCTTCGAAATCGAGACGCGTTCGATCCGCAAATGACTTGAATCCGACGAGAGATAGGGTCTTGAGAAACACGGTTTCGTGAGTTTACCAACCAAATCACATCAATGTGATTCCAAAAGGTTCCGCGAGCCGTTCGGCTACCCGACTTTCCACACCCGCCACAGAGCAGACGGGTCATCGAGGGGGTTGCCATGTATGAGGAAGAAGTCGGCGCGGCCGCCAACACTCAGCTTCCCTGCGCTCGGTTCGCGGAGAAGCTCACCACCCATCCAAGTCGCGGCACCAAGAGCCTGCCAGGGCTCCAGCCCGGCCGCCACAAGACACTCGACCTCCCATGCCATCTGATTTGCGCGCAGCGACCCTCCGCCAAAGTCAGTGCCTGCGGCGATGCGAACGCCGGCCCGTCTGGCGTGGTTGACGCTTTCGAAAGCGATTTCCTTGCGAAGAGCCAATGCCGCTTTACCTTCGGAACCGGTAAACCGATCGAGAGTGGTGGTTGCGGCAAACGTCTCCCACGACGCAAGGACTCCGAGAGTCGGCACCAAGAATGTGCCCCTGGTGGCCATCTCGCCGGCGAGTTCCGCATCCAACTGACTCCCGTGCTCAATGCAATCAACGCCGCCAAGCACACCAGCACGAGCACCGGAAAGCCGAGTCGCATGCGCGGTCACGGTTACGTGTTGGGCTTGTGCCGCGGCCACTGCCCGCGCTACTTCGTTGACGGTCCACGGTGCGGTGTCTGGATCCGGACCATCGAGATACAGTTTGATGAGGTCGGCTCCGTCGTCGAGTTGCTGCTTAACAGCGGCCACCAGTTCATCGGCGTCATTGGCTTCGACGTCAATCGTTGACGGGAGCACGCCCGACTTCGATATCCACGCTCCGGCCGCTCTGACATACGGTCGATCGTGGCGGCCTTCCCAGGAATCCCGAACCCGAAGCGCCAATGCTTTGCCGTCGCGCGGTGGCGACCCGACATCGCGAAACCAGCGGGTCCCGGCACGATGTGCGATCTCACCATTTTCCTCCGCAACGGCCAACAAATCTTCAGTGGAGTCATCAATTCGTTTGATCCAGTGTGAGCCACCCGGCAGCACCGTGTGGCTGTGCGCATCAACCATTCCGGGGACGATTGTGGCCCCACCCGCATCGACGACGTAGGCGTCGCTGCTTCCCTCGGGGATAGCGTCGTCGTTTCCCATCCAAACAATCTGGTTGTTGGAGACCAATACCGATTGGTCGAGCAGAAGGTCAGGGCTGGCACCGTCGGCAACCGCGGCGTGCTGGTAGACAGTTGTCATGACTCCAGGATACGAATCTTCATCGCTGTTGAGAAGGGCGACGCTACTGCTGGCAGCCGGGACACCAGGTAGAGCTGCGACCACGAATGACGTTCTTCACCATCTCGCCGCCGCACCGCCGACAGTGCTTCCCCGCACGCCCGTAGGCGCGCAGCCGTCTGGTGTAGTCGCCCGTT
The DNA here is from genome assembly GCA_964195945.1 of uncultured Gemmatimonadales bacterium. Taxonomy (GTDB): domain Bacteria; phylum Actinomycetota; class Acidimicrobiia; order Spongiisociales; family UBA5794; genus JAAETI01. The sequence goes on along the minus strand of CAXMRC010000135.1, from coordinate 61,530 downwards.
CGGCCGTCCGGAAGTAGGTAGGCGAGGTCATCGAGGGAGGTTCCCCCCCACTTGAGAGCGTGCTGCAACGTGGCCCTAATCGCTTGGCGTAGGGCTGCCACTTCGTTTTGGGAAAGCGAGCCACCAGCACGTAGCGGCGAGATCGCGGCGCGGTGCAGCGATTCGTCGGCATAGATGTTGCCGATGCCTGCAACGATGCTCTGGTCGAGTAGCAGCGCCTTCATTGGCGCCTGTCTCGCCGCAAGGAGCCCCATCAATTGCCTGGTCGTCGGCAGATCGTTGAGTGCATCGCGACCAAGCCTCCCCAGGGACGATGCCGCCAGCTCATCGCTGGTGAGGGCAGCAACGAAGCCAAACGTCCGCGGATCGACCAATCGGAAGTCGACGCCCGAGTCCAGCGACACAATCACATTGGAGTGAGCGACGATGGAGTCTTCCGTTGGCACAAGACTGATCCGTCCCGACATGCCAAGGTGGGTCACCCAGATGATGTCGTTTGCAAGAGTTGTCATCAGAAACTTGCCGTGTCTGCCGACGGAAATGATCGGCTGCCCGACCAATCTTCTCGCAAAGTCCGTCGGATTGGCTTGCCGTCGCAACATTCGTGGTCTGGCAACTACAACCTCAGCGATCACCGCGGCGGCAAGCACTGGTTCTAGGCTACGCCGCGTTGTCTCGACCTCGGGAAGCTCGGGCACAGCTAGGCGTCGAAGAGGGTGGAAGCTGCACTGTGCGCCGCCGACTGCTCAGCCCGCTTCTTGGAGCTGCCATTCCCCGTGCCAACAAGTTCGCCATCGACCCACAACTCTGCAGTGAAGACCTTGGCGTGGTCCGGGCCCGATTCACTTATGACATAGCCGGGCAGAAGCCCGCGCTGCGCCAAAACCTCTTGCAAACGGGTCTTGAAGTCGAGTTTGCCGGGGGACACTGCTCGCTCGCCCATGAGCGGAACCAATAGCTTCAGAACAAGATCAGATGCCGGCTCATAGCCGCCGTCCAGATAGATTGCCCCCAACAAAGCCTCGACCACGTCGGCAAGTATCGAATCCTTATCTCGACCCCCTGACCGCTCTTCGCCCTCTCCCAGCAAAACGTGATCGCCGATACCCAGTTGCCGCGCAACCGTGGCGAGCGCTTTTTGGTTCACTACTGCGGCACGCACCTTTGCCAGTTCGCCCTCGGCAAGGTGCTCATAGGTGTCATACAAGTGACGGGTGACCGCCAGTTGCAGAACCGCGTCGCCAAGAAACTCGAGGCGTTCGTAGGAAACATTGAGATTGTGCTCCGCTGCATACGACCGATGGGTGAGTGCAAGATCCGCCAGTTCTGCCGATTTGAAGTCGTAGCCGAGAGCCGCTCCAACGCCTGAACTCACAACACACCTGCGCTCTCGGCGAGACCTGCGGCGATCATTTCGGGGACACGGCCATCAACGGCCTCGACGGCGGTATCAACAGCAGTTGAAATCGAAAGTCGCTCCGAAGAACCATGGGTAAGCACCACGACTCCATTGACACCGAGCAGATGCGCGCCACCGTGTCGCTCGGGGTTGAGCCTCTCAGAAAGCTCGGCAACGGCCGGGGCAAGGGTTTGCAGTGCCTCAGCGTACTCCGGAGCTGCAACGGCCTCCATCATGAAGCCAAACACCATCTTGGCGGCGCCCTCTGCCGTCTTTATGAGGATATTGCCGGAATAGCCGTCGCAAACAATGACGTTAGACCTGGCTAGGGCAAGATCAGTTCCTTCGACATTTCCCACAAAATCGACGTGCGGAAGCGCTTCGAGAAGCTTGTACGCCTCTCGTTCCAAAGAGCGTCCCTTCCCTGCCTCGCCGCCGATGTTCAGCAACCCAACGGTCGGTTTCTCGACGCCGTAGTGAGCCCTCGCCAGAGCGGCACCCATCACTGCAAATTGGGCGAGATCAGTAGGACGGCACGAAAGATTTGCCCCCATGTCGAGGACGACAGATCCTGAGGGAAAATAGGAGGCGATCGCAGGACGAGATACACCGGGGAGACGCCCAATCATGAATACCGCGGCCGCCATCGCGGCACCGGTCGAACCTGCTGAAATCAATCCATCGACGTCACCGGACTTCACCAGCCGTGCGGCAACCGAGATGGATGCATCACGCTTTTCCCGAATGGCCGTCGTCGGATCATCCGACATGCCAATGGTCTCAGAAGCGTGGACTATCGGGAGGTCAACACCTTCAGCAGCGAGGATCGGTTGGATACGCGCTTGATCGCCAACCAATACAACGTGGTGGCCACGGCGAGATGCGTCGATGGCACCATGCACGATCGCCGTAGGAGCGTTGTCGCCGCCCATGGCATCAATGGCAATGGTGGACATTCGCTAGCTTACGTCGACGACTTCGCGCCCGTCGTATGTACCGCAGTTGGTGCAAAGGCGGTGCGGGAGGTGTTGCTCGCCACAGCGCTGACAAGCGACTGTTGCTGGTGCACTGACCTTCCAACCAGCCTTGCGCCGCCTGGTCCGGGAGCGCGACATCTTCTTCTTTGGGACCGCCATGGGAGCCTCTTCTTGGGGACTATTCCCCTGTGTTCGGCAGGGGCTATTCCCCTGTATCCAACAGATCTTTGAGAACCGAAAAGGGCGAACTTTCGTTGGCCTCGTCTTCGGAGAGGTCTGTATTCAAGCCGGTTCCGGCCTCCGCAACAAGTCCCTCGCAATCGGGAGTGCACAATGGGGCCATCGGAAGGCCCAGCATTAGCTCATCACGAACCATCACTTCGAAGTCGTAAGTCTCATCTTCCAGCCGGTAGTCGTCGTCCTCGTCACCATCGGTCGTGATCATCTGAGCGACATTTCGAACGACAAGCTCGTCCCATTCTTTGAGACAGCGATGGCATCGATGTGTGATGGTCGCCTCGATATCACCAAGAATCGCGATGCCTCCCCCGATCGCTGACATCTGGAACGAGATCCGAAGCGGAGGTTCCGGGAGCACCTGGGAGAGCTCGAGCTGCCAATCGACTGACACTTCAGCCGTGATGTCGCGCGGTTCGCTTCTGCCGGAGCGCAGATCCTCGACATGGAAAGCAAAAGGACTGTTCATACCGGCAGGTTACCGAGAGATCGGGACGTCGTCGGCAGGCGGCAGCGGCTCGTGAAGGGCAGCGCGAGACTCGTGTACGTATCGCAGCAGCTCGCCAAGTACCGCTTCAGCCTCGGACAACGAACGTTCTGCACCGTCCTCCGCCTCGAGACGGATCCGCTCCGCTTCCTTCTCCGAATGGCGTACGAGAGTGTTGGCTTCGGCAACGGCCTCGCTGACGATATAGCTCTCCGAGACCAGTTCCTCACTCCGCTCCTTGGCCTTCACCAACATGTCACGTGCGCTTTCATTGGTTCGTGCGATATACGCCTCACGCTCCCGCACCATCCACCGTGCAGCTCGCAGCTCTTCGGGCAGCCCGTCAACCGCTTCGCCGAGCAAGCGATCGACTGTGGAGCGAATCGACCGCATCCTCTCGATGAATTCTTCACGCGGCAGCATCACGCTGTTAGAGAGGGGGACATTTTTGGCAGCCTCGACCTCGAGGATCAGCTGGTCGAGGGCGGCTCGGCTGTCGGCTTGTGTTTGCTCTACAAGATCAAGCACATGGCCGGGAATCGGGGGTGGATCCTGTTGTGAATGGTCAGTCATGCGAGACCCGTTCTTCTATTGCTGCGGCGACCAGCGACGGTACGAGCTTGTCAATGGCACCGCCAAGTCCCGCAACCTGTTTCACCAGCGACGACGACAAGTACCCGTATTCTGCCTTGGTTGCGACAAAAAGTGTCACAATCCCCGACAAGTGCCTGTTCATCTGCGACATTTGGAACTCGTAGTCGAAGTCTGTCATGGCCCGAAGACCTTTGACGATAACGTCGATGTTCTCCTGCTCGGCGTAGTCAACAAGCAGGCCGGAGAAGCTGCCGATCTCGACGTTCTTCCATTCCGAGGTGCATGCGGTCAGCATTTCGATCCGCTCCTCGCTCGTAAACATCGGAGCTTTCTTCGGGTTGCGAATCACCGCAACGAGAACAGTATCGAACAGACCGGCACATCGCTCGATGACGTCGAGATGGCCGTTTGTCGGGGGATCGAAGCTCCCCGGTACCAACGCCGCTATCACGTTTGCTCCTTTGCGTAACGCCACAGAACGGCGCTTCCGTATTTCCGCTCGTCTACAAGAACAAGAACGGCAATCGAGGCTGGCGGCTCCTCCCCAGAACGCCTGTGCACGATCGCTATTCCGTCATGCGCCAACAACGGAGACAGTTTTGTCATCGTCTCCACAAGCGACGGTAGCGCTACCGCATACGGGGGGTCAACGAATGCCACGTCAACCGGCCCCGTCGCTCTCTCCAGAAATCGGTCGACATCACCCGTCACGACCCGACCACCGAGGCCAACCGTTTCCATATTCGTTTGCAGCGCGGTGAGGGCATTCCGATCGCGCTCGACGAACGTTACATCGGACGCCCCCCGACTCAGAGCCTCCAGACCCATCGATCCGGTGCCGGCGTAGAGATCAAAGACCACAGCACCGGAGATCCAAACGGCGATCGACGAGAACAACGACTCACGCACGCGGTCGGTCATGGGACGAGTCGTCTGTCCTGGAGGAGCGACCAGACGACGACTGCGGGCGATACCAGAAATGATCCTCATGACCGGAACAACCATTCAACATCTTCACCAAGCAGCGCGATCACCTCATCTTTGATGAGGGGATGATCATCGAGATTGGGGTCGCCGGCAACAAGAGCGAACGCCTCGTCACGCGCCTTGATGAGAAGCTTGGCATCGCGCAAGATGTCGGCCATCTTCAGATCTTTGGTCCCGGCTTGTTTGGCACCGAACACCGTTCCCTGTCCCCTGATCCGCAGATCCTCCTCGGCGAGACGAAAACCATCGTTCGTCGCGACCATCGCGGCGATCCGCTCCTCTCCTTCAGCGGTAGTCGGATCTGCGATAAGCACACAGGTAGATGCGTGTTCACCTCGACCGACCCGACCTCGCAACTGGTGTAACTGGCTGAGTCCGAAGCGGTCGGCGTCTTCAATAATCATCACAGTCGCATTGGGGATGTCGATACCGACTTCGATGACTGTCGTCGCCACCAGAACATCTATCTCCCTGGCGCGGAAACGATGCATGACTCCATCCTTGTCCGCTGGCCGAAGCTGACCGTGGATGAGGCCAAGGTTGAGATGGGGGAATAGGTCCTGCAGCCGCTCGAATTCTGCGGTCGCCGATGCCGCCTCTAAATTGTCGCTGTCTTCGACCAGCGGGCACACGACAAATACCTGACGCCCGGACGCGGTTTCGGATCGCACCAGGTCGTAGACGTCATTCAACGCCAAAGCTTGTTTTGGCTTGTGAATCGTCCGCACCGGAATCCGGCCCGGCGGCATCTCGTCAAGTACCGAAACGTCGAGGTCTCCGTACAACGTCATCGCCAGAGTTCGCGGGATGGGAGTGGCAGTCATGATCAACAGATCGGGGTCATAGTCCTTGGCTTTGTCGCGAAGCTGAATCCTCTGATACACACCGAAGCGATGCTGTTCATCGACAACGGCGACGCCCAACCTGGCGAAGGTGAGACCTTCTTGGATGAGGGAGTGGGTTCCGACGACCAGGTCTACATCACCTGCAGCAATCCAGGCGATGACATCCGCCCGCTTGGCCGAACCTGCAGGCAGGAAGTTGACCTCGGCATTGTTGGAAGTCAACAACGCCATCTTGACGCTGGCACTGTGGTCGGCATCGGGTGCAAAAAGACTCCCCGTACCCGCATCACCGACCGGATCTCTTTCGGGTGCACCCAGCGCAGCTTCCTTTAGAAGATCACGAATCCCGAGGTAGTGCTGCTCAGCAAGCACCTCGGTTGGCGCCATCACCGCTCCTTGATATCCGCTCTGCACACCAGTCAACAGACCGGCAATAGCGACGACGGTCTTCCCAGAACCAACCTCGCCCTGCAGCAGCCGGTGCATCGGATGCGGTGACGACATATCGCTCTGGATCTCATTGATCGATCGAGTCTGGGCACCGGTCAGGGAATACGGGAGAGCGTCCACAAACGCCCCGACCATCTTTCCACCCGCATCGTGCTCGACACCGGTCACATCGTCGATCTGCTTTCTCTTACGTAGCGCCAGCGCAATTTCGAGACGAAAGAGTTCATCGAACACAAGTCGACGGCGGGCTGTTTCGGTCTCTTCGCGTGTCTCGGGGAAGTGGATCGATGACAGCGCCTCGTCGCGGTTCATCAGGCCAAGGCGGGCACACATGACTGTCGGGAGGACTTCGGTCACCGGGCGGGACCGCTGCAAGGCGTTGCTGATCGAGGTCCTCATCTGCGAGGAGGTCAGCCCCCCTGCGGCTGGATGGATGGGAACAACACGTCCGGTTATCAGCGAGTCCTCAGCGTCAAGCCGATCCATGTCAGGGCTCTTCATTTGAAGCCGACCCCGGAATCTCTCGACTTTTCCTGACAGCGCGACTTCAGCGCCCTCTGCAATCTTCAGATATGGGTTGAACCAGATCCCGGTGATCACGTTGGTGCCGTCGGTGATCTGGGCATCGATCATCGTTCGGTTCTTGGAGATACGCCGCTTCCGCACGCTGAGCACAGTGCCGCCGACAGTGACCTCTTCGTTGAGTGGCACATCGGAGAGATCAAATAGCTGCGACCGATCTAGGTAGCGCCGCGGGACATGAAGCAGCAGGTCCGCAACAGAGCCAATGCCTGCATCGTCGAGCTTTTTCACCCGGCGCGGACCGATCCCCTTCACCAGATCGGTGGAGACGCTTGCAAGAAAAGCGAGAGAACGGCCTGTCATGACCCAGAAAGTATCAGCATTTGGTATTGTTACCGAGCATCTCAACCCCGAGGTCTGTTTGTTGCGCCCCGATTTGGCAGCAGCATTCCGGCGTGGGGCCAAACGCTGGTACACTCCCCGGCCGCCTCAGGAGGTTTTCCCGACATGTCATATCGTTGCGAGGTCTGCGGCAAAGAGCCGTGGTTCGGCAAACAGGTCAGTTTCTCGCACAAGCGCTCCAGCCGTCGCTGGCTGCCAAACATTCAGCGTGTTCGCGTTCGTCACGGCAACAACAGCAAGCGCATCCGTGTGTGTACATCTTGCATCAAAGCCGGCAAGGTCGAAAAGGCCTAGCCATGCAAGGTGTCGTCAAGGTATACGACCCAGCCACCGGCATCGGCGTCATTCGACGCGATGGCGATGGCGCCGAGGTCGACCTTCGCCCCGGCTCCCTCGAGGGGTCTTTGTTCCGTATGCTCCGCCAGGGGCAACGGATTGTCTTCGATGGCGTCGACGACAATGGCAGTCTCGTCGCCAGCAACATTCGTTTCGGCGCCGACGGCAAGTAGAACGACTTCTACCAAACTTCCTGGGTATCATCAACCGTAGGTGAAACCGTATGAGGAGTTCCCATGGTTGAGGCTTACGTCCTGATTCAGACCGAGGTCGGCAAAGCTGCTGACGTCGCAACACGAATTGGAGAGATTCCTGGTGTGATATCGAGCGAAGCCGTCACTGGTCCCTATGACGCGGTGGTCCACACTCAGGCCGAAGATGTTGATTCGTTGGGCAAACTTGTCGTTGCCCGGATCCAGGCTGTTGAAGGGATCACCCGCACGCTGACCTGTCCGGTGGTACGGCTCTAGCTCTACCCGCTACAGAGACATATCCCCTCAATCCCCTGGATTGAGGGTCAGCCGGCTCTATTCACCGCGCAACGCAATCTGGACCAGCTCATCGCAAAGTTCGCCATAGGTCATGCCGCTTGCCTGCCACATCGTCGGGAACCCGGAAATAGGCGTGAAACCCGGCATCGTGTTGATTTCGTTGATGACAAAACCGCGCCCACGCTCTTCGAAAAAGAAATCGACTCGCGCCAGTCCTTTGCATCCCAACGCAAAGAAGGCACGTTCGGCTAGGTCTCTCACGACGGTCGATTGCGGTGGCGTGAGCCGAGCCGGAGCAACAAACTGGCTTGCCTCATCGTTGTACTTCGATTCGTAGTCGTACCAGTCTGTCTCGATTACGATCTCACCGGGGACCGAGGCGCGGCCTCCGAGGACGGCAACTTCGATCTCGCGACCATCAACGAACTCTTCGACAATCACCTTTTCCCCGTAGCTGAGAGCGTCGCCGATAGCATCCTTGAGTTCACCATCGGTTGATGCCTTGGAAACGCCAACTGATGATCCCAGCTCAGCCGGCTTCACGAATACCGGCAAACCGAGGCGACGGACAACCAACTCCACCACGGAAGTCGGATTGACGAAATCGTCGGCATGAATAGCAACCCATCGTGCGGTCGGGATCCGTTGCTGGCTGAATACCTGCTTGGCGAAGTCCTTCTCCATGGCCAGAGCGGAAGCCGTAACACCGCATCCAACATAAGGAGTGCTCGCCATCTCGAATGCGCCTTGAATGGAACCGTCCTCACCATACGGTCCGTGAAGAACCGGAAAGGCGACATCAAAGAGGATTTCGTCACCACCCGCGATCAATCGGCCCTCTGGCACTCGAAAAGACACCGATCGACCCGCCGCGACCATCGGACTGCGGCTGTCATCGGCGAGGAACCAGGATCCCGAACGATCGATCCCTACCGAGATAACCTGGTGCCCAGCGTCACGAAGCGCTTGCAGCACAGCTACGGCCGACGAACATGAAACCTCATGTTCCGCCGACCTTCCGCCGAACAGTAAAAGCACGCGAGCCATGTGGAGAGGTTACCGTGGCGAACGGGCAACGTACATATATCTGGGAAAAGCTCATTTGACGACTGAAATGCCACCAATTCGACATCGCATCCGTGCGGTGTATATCGCTGTACTGATGTCGTGGGTTGCCTTCGTTGTCGTTGTAGTTGCGCGCAACGAGGCTGGCAAATCGTTCTGGACGGACAGCGTCCCGTTCTTTGGTCTAGCTCTGGTGCTACTCACAGTGGTCCCTTGGGGCCGGGTCTTGCGGTCAATCGTTGCAGACCTTGTGATTCTGTTCTGGGCGACACTCGGCATAATGGCTGTGATCATCCTTGGCTCGACCAGCGACGGCGCGGTCGTCGCCATCGCCCTCCTCGGCATGATCATCCTTCCCGCCGTTATCTCCTTGCGTGGCATATACGTGGCAGGAATCGCGGTAGCCGCGGTAGGGGCGTTCACCTACATCACAAACGAAACAGAGCTACCCGCCAATGTCGGCGCCTGGCGGACCGCCGCCTTTGCGATAACCGCAACCCTGGTCGCGGTAGGTGCAGGAAATCTTCATCGTCACGTCGAGGTAGCTGCGAGGCGGGTCCACACTTTTGAAGAGCGAGAGCGCTTCCTCACCGACAAGGAACAAGAGTTGCAACGCCTCTACGACGTCTCACGGACTATCGGAGTTGGCAGCAATCTGTCAGAGGTCCTCCCAGAACTCGTAGGCCGGTTGGCCAACGCACTCGAAGCTCGCATCGGAGTGGTGTTGCTGTATCGCCGTGACGAAGAAGCGCTCGAAGTCATGTCACCGATCTGGGTTGCAGGCCAAACCTTACGGGCAGAGGGCTACTTACTGCCGCTGTCAGAGCCAAGCATCGCTCAACAGGTCTTCACAAGCGGGGAGCCTGCCGTCTTCAACAACCTCGAAGAACAAGCCGAAGAGGCGGATGCCTTCCTCCTTGAACTCGGAAGCCACGAGCTCGCCGCGGTCCCGCTCCGCATCGAGAATCGGCCGATCGGTGTGTTGATCACCGCAGAGAAGCGTGACAGCCATTTCACCATCAATGATCTGGCCTTGCTCGAGTCGCTTGCCGGCCCTTCGGCGCTGGTGCTCAATCAGCTCGCCAGGTACGAAGAGGCGCAGGAGAACAGCCAGAAGGCGATGGAACTCGCCCAGCTAAAGACCGACTTCGTCAGCGTCGTTAGCCACGAGCTGCGCACCCCTCTGACCGCAATCATCGGTTCTTTGAGCACGCTGCAGCGACCACAGCTAGTCCATCCCGACCCCAGCGCACAACAGTTGGTCGATACAGCAAGCCGGCAAGCAAATCGTCTCCGTTCTCTGATTGAGGACTTGCTCGTCGTTTCCCGACTCGATAACCAGGCCTTGCCGGTCCGACCCGAGTTGATCCATCTCCAGGATTTCATCGAGGACACCGTTGCCCATATTCCCGATGCGGCCGAGGTCACTTACGTACAGACCGGGCCGGGTGTCGACTCAGTAGAAACGGACCCCGATCATCTGCACCGGATCCTGGTGAACCTCGTTGGCAATGCTCTGAAGTACGCACCGGGAAGCCCGATCGACATCGTCGGCATGCTCAACGGAAACGAAGTATGGCTTTCGGTCATCGATCATGGCGAGGGGATCCCCTACGAACTCCACGATCACATCTTTGATCGCTTCACCCAACTCGCACCGCACTACACGAGATCTGCTGGCGGGACCGGCCTCGGTCTGTCGATCGTCCGTGGCCTATCTGAGGTCATCGGAGGCAGAGTGTGGTTCCAGCCAACCGCGGGCGGTGGGGCGACGTTTACCGTGTCTCTGCCAAAGGTCGCCAGGGTTCGCTACGAAGGTTCCGCACCCGCCGCAATTGCGTGAAACCCGCCGTCCACGTGAATGACTTCACCGGTCGTCATTCTTGACCAGTCTGATAACAACACGGCGACCATCTCTGCAACAGGTGTCGCATCATGGACATCCCACCCCAGCGGAGCACGGACCGCCCACTCTCTTTCAAACAGTTCGAAGTGCGGGATAGATTTGGCGGCCACCGTTCCCAGCGGGCCGGCGGCTACGGCGTTGGCGCGGATATCGTCGGCACCAAGGTCACGCGCCAGATAGCGAGTGACCGCCTGCAATGCAGCTTTGGCGACTCCCATCCAGTCGTACAACGGCCATGCCTGGGTATTGTCGAAGTCAAGCGCGACCAGAGATCCGCCGCCTGCCTTCTTCATCAAGGGCAGCAGACCTGCTGCGAGCGTCTTGTAGGAAAAGGCCGACGTCAGAAACGCTGTCGAAGCGCTCTCGGCAGGGGTGTTGAGGAAGTTGCCCCCTAGCGCATCATGGGGCGCATATGCGATGGCGTGAACCGCACCGTCGACGGCCCCCCAACGCTCATCGAGATTTGCGACCAGTGCAGCCATGTCCTCATCGCTGCCGATATCGAGTTCGAGGACGTCGGGCGCCACCGGCAAACGTTTTGCTGCCCTTTGGGTGAGACGGAGCGCCCGACCGAAACCAGTGAGAACTACTTCGGCACCTTGTTCCTGGGCTACGCGGGCCACATGGAATGCGATGGAGTCGTCGGTGAGCACACCGGTGACGACAATCCTCTTTCCTTCGAGCAGCATTGGCCCTCCTGGCGATGTGGTTGAGCGAGCATCGTACCCATGTGGACTAGGACAAGGGTCGCCGATCGCGATTCGTTCGACCATCAGATCCCTCAGGCGACGTTCGACCACGCCCGCAGGCCAAGACCCATGATGAACAGCAGAAGAAGCCCGTAGCCGAGCTCTGGACGTCGCCCTAGCTGGGCGCGGTAAACATATGCGAAGGAAAATGTGAACACGATGACAATGCCGTAGAAAACGTGAAAGTCGTTGCCGGGGCGTGATCCACTGCCGTAGAGAATTAACCCAGCTCCCACCTGGATTGCCATTGCACCGAACGCCACCCAGCGGGCGTTGAGGAAGACCCGTGGTGCGGGTCGCTTGGCGAGACCTAGAACCAGGCCCCACAGACCGACAACTCCGGTGGTCGATATGGCGACCCACAACCAACTCTGGTGAAATGCAAGCATATGCGGGGAGAGTAGTCTCCGCAACTGATAAAGCTGGCGAGCGGATGCGCTAGACACCGTGGCTGCACCACGCGACGCAAGGAGATCGCGATCGAAGATTTACAATTCAGAACCAACGATATGGCCCATGGCGGCTCGGCGGTTGCCAGGCTGGATGGCAAGGCCTATTTCATCGATGGAGCTCTGCCAGGAGAACTGGTCACCGGCCAGGTCGAGGTGGACAAGCGGTCGTGGGGAAAGGTCCAGCTGACATCGGTGATTGAGCCAGCACCAGAGCGGGTCGAGCCCCTGTGCCAACACTTTGGCGCTTGCGGAGGTTGTCAATGGCAGCACGGTGATTACGCGGCCCAGCTCGAGTGGAAGAGAGCTATCGTCACCGGCCAGATGTCTCATCTGGGGCGGCATCCGGACCCACCGGTGCGCGAAACCGTGGCCGTAGGCCCACCTTTCCAATACCGGAACCGTATGGATTTTCGAGTTCACGACGGCCGACCAGCGCTGCATCAGCGCAAGTCACGCAATCTCGTTCCGCTTTCGGAGTGTCAGATCCTCCATCCCAATCTGGCGTCTCTCCTCGTTGACCTTGGTGACCTCTCAGGCGTCATCGGTTTCACTATGCGCACCTCGACGACCACGGGCGATGTCCTGATCATCATCGAGGGAGATGTCCCGCTGCAAGCATCCTCGTGGGGCTGCTCCGTCGCCGTCGTCGAGGATGACGAGCTTCGTGCCGTTCATGGAGAGTTAGTGCTGGACGAAACCGTGGCGGGTGTCCCCTTCCGGATCACGGGTCGGGCGTTTTTTCAGAACAACACGGCCGGTGCGGAACAATTGGTCCGTCTCGTCAAAGAGGCTGCTGGGGTTACAGGCACCGACACCCTGCTCGATGCCTATGCCGGCGGAGGGCTGTTCGCAGCCACGGTCGGACAGGATGCGGGAAGGGTCATTGGCATCGAGCGGGACAAGACCGCGGCCGAGGACCTGCAATCGAACCTAAATCGCGCCGGGATCGGCGACTACCGAATCCTTCGCTCGTCGATGGAGGACGCCGTCGAGGGAATCGACGAGTACTGGGATGTCGTGATTGCGGATCCGCCCAGGAAAGGTCTTGGCGCCGATGGCGTAGACGCTATAACTGCCGCCCAGCCTCGCACCGTGGTGTATGTCTCGTGTGATCCGGCAAGCCTCGCTCGTGATTCTGCGATCCTCGATGAGCTTGGCTACGAATTGGAGTGGGTCACCCCGGTCGACATGTTTCCGCAGACCTTCCACATCGAGTGCGTCGCCAAGTTCAAACGATTCGACTGACGCGCCAAATTAATCCCCCTTCGCCATACCGACTCGCTGATTGGTCAGCGTCCGGCGGCGACATCACCGACAGTGGCGTGAGCCGCTGCTCGGTAATCTTCCAGACCCATCGTGATGGTCTGTGTGTGGCTGCCACCGCGGAATGTCACCCGTGGTGAGTCCAAACGCAGATCGACGATCGTCGCCATGCCGTACAGGTGCCCTAGTGGTGGTTCGGCGCCACGTTCGCAATCTCCGAACGCCGCCGCGAATTCCGATTCTTCCGCAAGACGCAGCTCGCTACAGCCAAAGAGGGCTTTGGCCTTGGCGAGATCTACATGCTTGTGGCCGGGGACTACCGCCATCACAAAGTGATCGTCGGCCATGAGAATGACCGGTTTGGCGATCTCCTTACCAGGGACATGCTCGACTTCAGCGACCCGAGAGGTCGTGAACGCGAGCGGGTGCTCATGCACCTCGTATGGCACACCGTTGGTCAGGAGGTATTCCCGAAGCTTTTCAGCAGACATACGTCCTCCTTACTGCACAATGTACAGACAGAAGGGACATCCGAACAGGGCGTTCTGTGAAATGGGGGTCGGAGCTACTCGGCATCTCCGAGGATCTTGCGCTTCATATCCTCGAACTCCGTATCCGAAAGCACACCCTCTTGGCGAAGCTTCGCCGCTCTTTCGAGTTGTTCCGTCGGGTCCCGAGTGATCTCGGCCGCGATCGCTGACTCCTCAGCCGCGGTGTTGCGGCTCTGATCTTCACGGGTCCGATACAGCAAGGATTGGAACTCTTCGGGATTCGGAATGTTCGTGAACTCGCTCTGTCCGCTCTCCCCTGCCGACTCGATCAGTAAATCCCCTGACTTGAGGAACCGTTCGATGATGCTTTGGTTGAACAGCACATTGTTGATGTTCTGCAGCGGGAGTTCGATCCCGCTGCGAGCGATCATCCCGGTACGGGTAATGAGACGCTCGCTCGTCAGCACATAGGAAGTAAAGAACCACTTGATGAACGGGTTCACACCTAGTGGGATCAACGCAAGCAAGATCAGAGCGACGAGGGCTATCGCTACCCAACCCTCGGCGTCGATAACTTGGAAAACCACAACGATCGCCACAATGGCGGCGATGACCCACAGCACGGGGATGGCAAGCATCCTCCAGTGGGGTCGGAATTGTCGGATGATGGACTCGTCGTCGGTGAGGATGTTCTCTGGAAATGCCATGGCCCAATCATACGCCGTCTCACTCAGGGACTGGCGATCCTCTGGGTTGGTGCTCGGGTCTCTGCGAACTTGCGGACACACCACTAGCGCTCAACTATCCGCAAGAACGATGCGAAGGTACTTGAGACGCGGAGAAACCCCGAGGGAGTTTCCGCCGAAGCTTCCACCCTCTCGGGGTTTTCCTTCTCAGTCGGTGCCTTTCGGCTCAACTGAGATACCTGCTGAAACCGAGGTCTCAACCGGCCGATCTTTCTGGGCCCGTGGGGTCGAACCACTGGGGCTCGTCCCCGGACTTCCCTTACGGGTGGCCACCTTCCCTTGCGGGTCGACGTCCCTTCCGGATCTCCGTGACCCCTTGCGGGGCCCCGGCGCCGCTGCTGCGGTTTCCCGCCTCAACGACTGAGAACAACATAGGACGCACTAATCACTTTGGTCAAGCAAAACTGGTTACTTGATTTCGCGCCTTTTTGTTTTGTTTCGCGACCCGTTTATGGCTCGCAGCCCGGGCAGACGAGGCCAACGTGTAGTGTCGCGTACGGCGACTAACGAGGTCCAAACAGTGAGCGACAAAGCGGCCAAGTCCATAGACCAATCCGGGACAACTCCGCCCCCAAAGACACGACGAATTGTCCAGTCCGTCATCTCGATAGTCGTCGTCGTCGCCATCTTTGCTGGCGTGATGCCCCGGATCGCTGATTACACCGAGGTGTGGGGAACAGTCCGGTCACTTACCTGGCTGGAGTCGATCTCGTTGGGCATTGTTGCGCTCTGGAATCTCGCTACCTACTGGTTCGTCCTCGTTGCTGCGCTTCCCGGGCTTCGCTTGCGAGAAGCCACTGTGGTCAATCAGTCGTCCACAGCCGTCTCCAATACTCTTCCCGGCGGTGGGGCGATCGGTGTCGGCGTCACGCTCGCAATGCTGACTTCTTGGGGCTTCTCTGTGCCGGCCATAACCCGCTCTGCCGTGGTGACCGGGATCTGGAACAACTTCGTCAAGATGGGCATGCCGATCCTCGCACTTGGCCTGCTTGCCATTGAAAGCGAAGTCTCGAATGCTTGGATCACGGCCTCGGCAATAGGGCTTGCGGCCTTAGGCGGCGCAGTAACAGGTCTCTGGATGATTCTCGGTAGCGATCGGCTTGCTCGATCCGTCGGTACTGCTTTGGAACGACTGGTGTCAAAGTTGCTCCGCATCTTGCGCAAAGGCCCTGTCAGCAGTTGGGGTGAGCGGGCTGCCGGATTCCGCAGCGATACGATCGGGCTTCTGCAGCACCGCTGGCTACAACTGACGTTGGCCACCATGCTCAGCCACCTGTCCCTCTATGCCGTGCTACTGATCACCCTGCGTCATACCGGCGTAAGCCAGGAAGAGCTCTCTTGGATTCAGGTGCTGGCCGCGTTCGCATTTGTCAGATTGATTTCTGCCCTCCCGGTGACACCGGGTGGTGTCGGAGTCGTCGAGTTGGGCTACGTTGCGGCGCTAACGATCGGACTAGACGTGGTCACCAAGACCGAGGTGGTTGCTGCGATCCTCGTCTTCCGCGCTATAACGTATGTTCTACCAATTCCGCTTGGCGCAGCTTCCTATGTGCTGTGGCAGCGGAACCAAACGTGGCGAATGTCAGAATCGGAGCGGACCGCATTAGCCGGTGACGCCTATGTGACCGCACAATCCTAGAAGCCGGCTGTGCTGGTCCGTCGGCGGTACCAGCGCTGTGCTATCGCCGCACCGCCGATGGCACACGCCGCGCCAAGGGCAACGCCTCCAAAAACGTCGGTAAGCCAGTGGGCGCCGAGATACAGCCGCGACCCCGCCATAAGCACGGCGAACCCGGCCGCAGCCATCTCGAGGTTCCGTCGGGCGACTCCAGGGGGAACCAACACGATGACCAAAGATATGGCAATGACAGCACCCGCGACCGCATGCCCCGATGGGAACGCACCGGAAGCTACGTCAACCAGGCTTTCCACCGGACGGGGCCGGTCGTAAGCCGCCTTCAACGACCCGATCAATGGCTCAGACATGACAATCGGCAGCACCCACCCTGCCAGGGCGAGCCAACGCTTCTTGACATACAGCACCGAACCCACGACCAGGCGAAACGGCCACACAAACCATGCGCTTCCGAGGAAGGCCATCAGGTGTGACAGATCTGTCAACGGGGCCCACTTGATCGGATAGGTCAGTTCGTTGAACCACAGATCGAAGGAATCGAGAATGTCCCGGGTTGCCGGAATCGCCATCGCAACAAAGGAAAGCCCCGCAATCGCCCACAGCAAAATCGCGATCCGTTCCGCCCACTGATGGTCGTCAAGAATCAGGTGTTCAATACCGTGGTGCTCGGCACTTTCGGGCTCGACCGGACTTGTCATGATGATCTATTCACCAATGATCTCGTAGCCGGCCCGCCGGCCCGCTTCGCGGAGTTCATTGTTGGGATAGAACCCAATCGCTTCAACGGCGTCCTGTTCGATGGTGGTGGCGACGGCTCCCTTGGCGTCAAAGTCGTACGTGATGCATCCTCCGTTGAATACGAAGTACCACTGTCCTCGGTAGCTGACCTCAGGAGTCATCTCCTCGATACGGTGGAGTGCCTCGTCCACCTCAAGACCTCTCGCTCCCTCTCCATCAGGGGTGCTGCGCACCTCGAGCGTGCCTTCGTCGATATCAAGATCATTGACGATCCACACGTATTGATCACTAAACAGCGCCTTGTTGACTCGAGAACGAACGGAGAAATCGATGTCTTCGTCGACCGCAAAAACCACCGGCCGATCCTCAATGCGCACCCCGGCCAGATCACCGGCGAGGCCGTTGGCAAAGATACGGGGCCGCTCTCCGTCGGGAACAATCGTCACTCGAATCTCGTCCGTCACCTGCGTGATGTCATCAAACCGATCGATGTCGTCCATCCCGCTTGGCACCTCGACCGCATCACCGACATCGCACGAAGGCGTAAGACGTACCTCGAGAAATGGTTGGAACTCGAGTTCGCGCTGCCTCCCGAACTCGAGTGACATCAGATCACTTTGCACCTCAAACTCAACGTGATCCCAGCCCAATTTCAGCGAATTGAGACATGGTGCGTAGTCGGCACGCGGTACTGCCTGCAGTGTCAACACCGAAGCGCCCGTTGGGCTACTTGTGCCCGTGTCACACGCGGGCAATCCGAGGCCGAGCCTCCCACAACCAGCTGTGACAAGAGCAATGGCCGTTACAACAAGGACGAGACGTTTGCTCACAACATGCCCCCTCCGGAGATCTCGGACACGATGATGCTGAGCAACAGGACTGCGAGGAAGGCAGCACCGACGGTCAGGCCAATACGCCGGGTGCTCCACCGCTGTATCGAAATCGGCTCTGCTGCCGGCGCCAAGCGACGGAATTCCTTGACGATGTCGATCCCTTCCTCACGCTTCAACAGAGCGAGCGAGCTACGCGATTGTGACGGCAACGTAACGCTCCGTGTTGCGGCGAATGCCTCGGCGATGTCATGCGAATCGAACTGCAGTAGCGCCCGCTGGTATACGAGCTCCGCGTCGGTTCGCAACGCCAGGATCACCATCATGTTGGCTAGATCCACAGCTTGTCGCCATGGGCTGGGGCGAACCGTTCCGAACGCAACGTCGATAAGCACGACCTGATTGTTCCTAACCATCACGTTCGCAGGTTTGATGTCGCGGTGGGCCAGTCCGGCATCCCACATCTGGCGAATAACACCGAGGGCGTCGTCGACAAGATCGACATCGACTTCGGCATCCGTCAACTCCTCTGATTCGAAAAGGAATTGACTCACCATCAGATATTCCCTGTCAGGGGTTATCTCGACGATTCCGAACGGCTCCGCGGCCGGGATGCCGCAGTCCCGCATCACCCGCTGGATATAGTCCTCGTACTCGACCAAGCGGCGCACCGAGGTGAAGCGCAGCTCATCTTCGAGCGCTCCATAGAGGATTGTCCTCCCCACCTTGTACCAACGATCCGACCTCAGGTGGGTCTGGCTGTAGAGCTTTGCGAATAGATAGTTCTCACCGTGAGCTCGGTCAGGGGCCATTTCGAGTCGTAGGGGTGTCGAGCCGCCGGATCCTTCCTGCCCGAATGGCTCGATGGAGACCAGTTCGATACCCAGCTGATCTCGCACCGCGTTACGGATAGCAACACCGCGGCGCCCCGACACGTCGAGGTGAGCAGTGACGCCACGCTTCCATGACACCGGGAATGCAGCCTCCGGGGCGAACAGCCGAAACACCACGACCGCCACCGCGGGAGCAAACAGCAGCGATACCCAAGCATCGGATGGGTGGTCAACCCCGAGATATACCCTGGCAAACGCCACCACGACCATGAGCGCCCCCGAGCCAACAAGTATCCCTCGTCTCCACCTACTGCTGGGAAGAAGCGCATAGGCCATAACGCCAAAGGTGACCGCCAACGCTGCCACCGGGAGCGATGGGTGGGAGGCACCGCGCCAGTCGGCAAGGATCGGAACCAGCGGACGGGGACGTCCGACCATGCCCTGGAGGGCCTCGCCTGTGCCCTGCACGATCAGAATTGCCAACAGCACCGCAAAGAAATGACGCCATCTCTTGATAAACACCAGCGAGAGCAGAGTCCCGACCCGCAGCACCCGGATAAACATGTCAGAGGTCAGTGCGTTGAAGGCTTTGGCAACGGAGGTGAGGCTGTCCGAACGTAGGTCGACAAACCAGGCCAAGGCTTTGTGATCCTGGACGCTCCACCAGTCTGTTGAAGCCGGAACCAAAAAGAGAGATATCCAGACAGCGACCATGAGAAGCCCGGATAGCAACCAGAGATGACCCGCTGTCCGCAATTCCCGTGGCAGTGGTGCAGCTTCTCCCGATGGGCGTCGCCGTCGACCGGCAACGGTGACACCAGCGATCCGAAACTCACGCCGCCGACCGACGAGGTCGAGCTCGCGCGTGACCCGGGGCCCCGAACCGTCAGTCATGCTGCCTGTATCGTCATCCATCGGCTCTCCTCCAGCCGCACGGAGCTTATCGCGTTGGACCATGCGGTGTTTGGCTCTAGGGTTTGGTTCCCTATGCGATCAACCTCTCATCTTGTCCTGGCGTTCGTGGTCTTGCTGGCGTCCGGGTGCGCCGTGACCGAGCCCGGCCCGGAAGGGTCCGACACCGCTCCGCTGGCGGAGTTGGTATTGGAGGATGATGGACTCGGCGATGTGCTGCTTGGGGTGCCCCCGGAGACCGTGATCGCCGAGATCTCGGCCCTCTTCGGTGAGCCCGATCACGATTCCGACTGGATTGTCTCGGAGCCAAATATCTACGGATCATGCCCCGGCTCCGAAATGCGGGCGATTGGGTGGGGAAGCCTGTTGACGATTTTCATCAGAGATGGTGCGAACCGTCTTGGGGGCTGGTTCTACTCCTATTCCTACGGCTACGACTACTCCGAAAACGTGGGCGGATTTGACCCCCGCGGCCTCAGATTGACAACCGCGGCTGGTGTGGGGTTGGGAAGCACCGTCAGCGATCTCACCGACGCTTACGGGTCGGATTTGACTGTCGATGGCAACACGGAGCTGGATGTGTGGTCGTTCCGCATTGCCGGGACTGAGATTCGTGGGCTGCTCAGTGGGCGTGAGGAATCCGACACCGTAACCCTTATCGAGCTCGCCACTGGTTGCGGCTGAACACGAACAAAGAAAACCCCGAGGGAGTTTTGGCCGAAACCGCCACCCTCTCGGGGATTCTTTGCTTTCGGTCGGGCACCTACCCCGAGGGGTCGGGCCCTTCCAGTCGCTGCTCGTCTCGCTCGGTTCAGGACCGAAGTCCTGCCACGAGCCAGCCGTGCCGCTCCTTGCGAGTGCCGAAGCCCTCGCTCGGGGCAACCCGTGTGACCTTTTGATCCCGCTGGCTTGCCACCAGACCTAAGCCTGACGACTCTCAGTTCAGAGCCGAAGCTCTCAATCGAGGAAACCCTCGTGACCACCGATCGCACCGGTGTGTTGATAAGACCAGAAGTCTTATCGGTCCTGCGGGTGCGGCAACCGTCTACCTGGCTTGGGCCGAAGCCCGCACCCGGTGGGCGATGCGCCTCACTCGGAGAACGCTGGTCGAGCCGAAGCTCACCCAGTTTTGCTGTGGCCGAAGCCGCAGCATCTGCCGGACCGAAGTCCCGCAGGCTGTCTTTGAGGCCGAAGCCTGTCCGACGTGCCACTGAGACCGAAGTCCCTGCGGCGGGTTTCCCGGCTTTGCCGAAGCGCCGCCGAGACGGAATGTATCCATTCCGGGTGACCGTGGACGCAAGCGCCCTGGTCATAGAATCCGGTGCCGGTCGGGTCCGGTTTCCCTGGTCCCGTCCTTCCGAATTCCGCTCCTCCATGGGTGGAGCCCTCAAGGACCCATAACGTAAAGCCGACCGCAGCGGGCAGTCAAACCAGATCGCATTATAGTTTTCGCGTGCTACGAAATTGTTTCGCGATGCATCACCATCGGCTGTTGCCGCTGCTCCATCGACGCGTCCGGCTGTGGATAACTACATCGATGTGGTTTATGTCGGTGGGCCGGCGTATAGTCGGAGAAACGATGACAACTCCTGACAAAACCCCGCAGAAGACACCTCGACCGAAGCCGGAGATGTCTCCGCCGACCTCCTTGGAGACGCTATCGCCAAGCCGCGCCGGCGACTTCAAAGTCTGCCCACAGCTTTTCAAATTCAAGGCGATCGACAAGATCGAAGTTCCGCCAACGGTCTATCAGGCACGCGGGACAACAGCTCATCTAGCACTGCAATGGCTATTTGACCTAGCCGCCAAAGAACGAACACCCGAAACCCTTTACGGGTTGTTCCGCAAGGCGTGGGTGGAGCTCCGCGACGAAGAGTTCCCCGACCTCTTTGACAACACTGAAGATGAGCGGGCCTGGGGCATCGAAAGTCTCGGTGTTCTCGCCAATTATTTCTTGGTAGAGGATCCGACCCAACTCGAGCCACTCGACCGCGAGCTGGACATGACCGAGGATCTCGGAGATATGACGATTCGAGGGATCCTGGACCGTATGGAAGAGGAACCGGACGGTGTTGTGATCACTGATTACAAGACCGGTAAAGCTCCTCCCGAGCAGTATGCAATCCCGGCGTTCTTTGCCCTAAAAATCTATGCGTTATTGATCAGGAAGCGGATCGGACGAACTCCAGTCCGCCTGAAGCTGATGTACCTCAACGGGCCAACCGTCTACGAGATACCGGTGAACGACCTCCAACTGGACGCAACACAGCGAAAGTTAGAGGCATTGTGGTCTGCGATCAATCGGGCAATCGTCAAAAACGATTTCCCTCCCCGACCAGGCAAGCTGTGTGGTTGGTGCCAGTTCCAAGATCGCTGCCCTGCATTTGCCGATGAGGCGAACGCCGCAGTCGCCGCGTCGTGAGCCAATGGTCCCAAGACGCGCCGATCATCGCTGTCGAACCGGACGGATGGGCCGACGCGGTCGCCCTAACTGACGGACCACAGATAGTTGTCGGGGGGCCGGGAACCGGCAAGACCGAGTTTCTGGTGCGTCGGGCTATCCACTTGCTTACCGCAAAGGAAGTTCGCCCCGAGGCTATTACGATCCTCGGCTTCTCCCGCCGTGGTGTGGCAGAGGTTCGAGAACGAATCCGCGCCGGCATACCCGCGACCATCGGGGAACTCGATGTCGCAACTTTTCACTCATATGCCGCACGGCTCGTCGAGAACCATGCCGAGCAGGCGGGTTGGACCGTCAACCCTCAGATCCTGACTGGTCCGGAACAAGTTGCACTTGTACATCGTCTTCTCCTCGCGGAGAACCCCGGGTCGTGGTCACAGGCGTTTTCGCAGCTTCTTGGCACTCAGACATTTGCAAAGGAAGTGACCGACTTCATACTGCGCGCCGCCGAGCAGATGCACACACCGACCTCCCTCGCCACGATGCAGCGGGATGATTGGAAAGGCCTCCCTCAATTCCTCGAGACGTACACCAACGAGCTACGCGGGACCGACCGCATCGACTACGGAACCCTGATCGCTACCGCGGTCACTTTGCTGGAGTCCGGCGATCTCGCAACGGTCGACTCCCCTGGCTATGTCCTGGTTGATGAGTACCAGGACACCACTACAGCCCAGGTTCGACTGCTACAAGCTCTACAGCATCGCGGACGGCATATCGCAGCTGCCGCCGATCCCTACCAGTCGATATACAGCTTCCGCGGCGCCACCGTCGAAAATGTCGCTGCGTTCGAGAGCGATTTTGGGGCCTCGGA
This sequence comes from uncultured Gemmatimonadales bacterium, assembly GCA_964195945.1. Classification (GTDB taxonomy): domain Bacteria; phylum Actinomycetota; class Acidimicrobiia; order Spongiisociales; family UBA5794; genus JAAETI01. The sequence continues at coordinate 38,907 of CAXMRC010000135.1, read as the reverse complement.
TGAGATGGCAACACGCATTCTGCTGACGACCTCCTTCCGTACGCCAGAGACCATCCTCAACGCGGCCGTACACGTAACCACCGGAGACCTCCCAGGGGCGACAGGAGCCGTAGTCCCTGCCGCAGGTCGCGGTGCTGTCGAGGCGTATCTGTTTGACCAACAGGTAGAAGAAGCAGAATGGATCGCATCCGAGGCACAGCGCCTCCACCTGACGGAGAGAATCCCGTACAGCAACATCGGAGTCTTCGTTCGCAGCAAACGTCGCTTCCTGGCTGACATGTCACGGGCACTGGAGAGACGTCATGTGCCCCACGAACTACCCGGCAGCAGGCTCACCGACCAGCCCGCGGTTCGCTTTCTACTCGACCTCGCCGTAGCTGCTACCGCGTGTGACGGACCAATCGCAGCAAATCAATCCTTGCGGAGGGTGTTGCTCGGATCCCGCGTCGGGTTGACCATTGGGGCGTACCGAGCACTGGAAAGAACCGCAAGATCAACCGGCGCCTGGGCCCCCGCGATCAGGGCCACCCTCCCAGATTGGGCTCCGCTGGCCAACCTCATCGCAGACGCCAGCTGGGCCAATCAGGTTCCTGCGGTGCAAGGTTTGTGGCGTGTATGGAGCGAGCTGCCTGGAATCGAAGAGATGGTCAATGACCCGACCGCGGCCGAAGAGCGGGCGGCATGGCGGTCGTTAGCGCAGGTGCTCAATCGATGGGAAGAAAGAAATCCAAAAGGGACGCTGCTCGACTACCGCGGTTTGGCTGAAAGCGAAGACTTCGAAGCACAGCCGCTGCTCAGCTACCGCCGACCCGACGGTGATCGCCTTACCTTGACGACCCTGCACCAAGCGAAAGGGCTTGAGCTCGATGTCGTCTTCATCGCCGATGCCGTCGATGGTGTCTTCCCAGATCTCCGGTCTCGCGACTCTCTCCTCGGAGTCAGGCACCTTCTCCCTCACGTGCCGACTGACACCGCCGAGTACCGCGCCTTCCGTCTTCAGGAAGAGAGCCGTCTCGCCTACACGGCAATGACGCGGGCGCGACGCCGGGTCGTGTGGACGGCAACCGAGCGGGGCCTCGACGACGGGCCGGGAAGACCGAGCAGGTTCTTCACCAAGATCGCCGCCACCATCAACCAAGATCCGGGCCGACCAGCCGGCCGCATCGAGATATGCGTTTCCCCTGACACCACACCCCAGGAATCTTCTCGTCTACCGGTCACCCCCAGCGAAGCCGAATCTGCACTACGACGCTGTTTGACAGACGTGGCAGCACCATCGCCCTCACGTCTTGCAGCACTGACAACCCTCGCCGACGGCCCAACCTGGGATCTACGCTCACCGCAGCTTTTCAGCGGTGTCCCCGCCCGCGGACCGAACGACCTCCTCGTCGGTGCCGATCCGGTTCTGTCTCCCTCGCAAGCGCAGGGCTACGAAATCTGCCCCCGTCGCTATGCACTTGAACGGCGTCTCAAGGTGGGATCGGACAGCTCCATCCACGCAACGTTTGGGACGCTGATCCACGACGTGCTGGAAGCAGCCGAAAAACGTGCCGTCGCCGACGGCCGGCCTCACAGCACTCTGGAGGAGGCGCTCCAAGAGCTAAACGACAGGTTCGATCCATACGACTTTGAGGGTCCCCCCTTCTCGAACTCGTGGGTGCAGCGCGCTCACGCTGGCTTGGCCAAGCTCTACCAGAACTGGCCGGCCCCGCAGCGAACTGCCGCGGTTTTGGAGCAAAGGCTCGACACGGTGATAGCCGGTGTCAGGTGGACAGGACGAGCCGACAGGATCGATGTGTCCCCCGCCGGTGTAACCGTGGTCGACTACAAGACAAGCAGAAGCCCGGTCACCGTTGCCGAGGCCAGCGAGTCGCTGCAGCTGGGGTTCTACGCACTCGCCGCACAGCGTGACGAGGAAATCGGTGCGCTGGGCGCGGTCGTCGGGGCCGAACTGTGGTACCCGATGGCGTCGAACAAGAAGGTCGCAGTCCGCAAGTTCAAGATGGAAGGACTTGACGAGGTCGAAGCACGCCTCACCGCGATCGCCATTGGAATCCAAAACGAGGACTGGTCACCAAATCCCGGTCCGCACTGTGATCGATGCGGTCTACGTTCCTTATGCCCCGCGTGGGCCGATGGAGGTCCAGAGTTCGTATGAACTTCGTTCCAACACCTGAGCAGAGAGCAATCATCGAATATCCTCTCCTCCCCCTTCGCGTCATCGCCGGAGCGGGGACCGGCAAAACCACAACCATCGTCCACCGCCTGGCTCATCTTGTTACGGGTGGTCTGAGCCCGGAGCGGGCCATCGGCATCACGTTCACCAACAAGGCGGCCGAGGAGCTGGCAGGGCGGCTGCGCGACACGCTTCCGGATCTCGCCGCCGAGGGACGTGAGGTCGAAGTCACCACTTACCACGGTTTTGCATATGGCATCCTCCAGGAGTTTGGCGCAATAGTTGGCGTGGAGCGAGATACCGACGTCGTTGGTCCCGGCTATGTGCGACAACTCATCCACGAATCCATCGCCGCGGGAGAGTATCAACATCTCGATCTGACCTGGGTGCCGTCGCGGGTCGATGAGGCAGCTGACCTGGGGTCACAGCTAGCCCGTAATCTTCGCTCGGCGAACGACCTGCTTGCCGTCGCGCCAGACGATGATATCTCCGCGGCTCGTTCCGAAATCGCACAGATCGTTCGACGATATGAGCAGCACAAGCGAGATCTGGGGGTTCTTGATTACGGTGACCTCATCTTGCTCACTCACCAGCTGTTGACCGGTCACGCCGAGATTGCGAACCGCATCAGAGATCGGTATTCAGTTGCGCTGCTCGACGAATACCAGGACACCGACCCGGCGCAACGCGAGTTGCTCCGAGCGGTCTTTGCCGATGGCTTCCCGGTAACGGCAGTCGGCGATGCCGACCAGACCATCTATGAATGGCGTGGCGCATCTACGGAGAACTTTGACAACTTTCCCGTCCACTTCCCTGCGGCAGATGGATCAGCGGCGCAGACATTGCCGCTAACGGAGAACCGCCGTTCGGGTTCGTCCATCCTGGACGTCGCCCATGAAGTGCGCAGTGTCCTGTACAAAGATGAGCCATTCGCAACGCTCCAACCTGTCGCTGACACACCTCCCGGTTTTGTTGCAGCGGAATACTTTCGTACCGCCGTCGATGAGGCAGAGTGGATCGCAGAAGAAATCGTGCGGCTCAACGACGAGGAAAACGTTCGCTGGCGTGACATGGCAGTCATCTTCCGCAAGAACAAGGACATGGCCTTGATCCGGGATGCGCTCCAAGCACTCGACGTGCCGGTCGAAGTCGGGTCGCTTGGCGGGCTGCTCGACCTTCCTGACGTTGCCGATCTGCACGCCTGGCTCCGTACCATCGAACGGCCCGGCGACTCTGTTGCCCTGGCCCGACTGCTGCTGGGTCCCGGCTATCGCTTGGGGCTGCGTGACATCGCGGCATTGAGCCGTTGGATTCGGCCCAACCGAGCGCAACTCGGAGACGACCCCGATCTGGGTTGGCCTCTTGTCGAGGCAATCGATCAGCTCGAAGAGATCGAAGACATCACCCCTACGGCACGCACCCGGCTGTTGTCGTTCAGGATGCTCTACCGTCGATTCCTCGAACTCGCCCAAGGGACTTCGCTTGTTGATTTGTGTCGGCACATCCTTGATGAGACCGGAATCTGGAGCGAGGTCGAGGCCAGAAGCCCCGCACCGGCTCTCACAGCGCGCGTCAACCTTTATCGCTTCCTCGACCTCGCCGAAGAGTGGAGCCCGCTGCGGGGCAGGCCAACCCTGCAGGCCTTTCTTGCGTACCTCGATCTGATCGCCAACGACAGATCGGCAACGGAACTCGACACCGCCAATGTTGGCACCGAGGACGCGGTGGTGCTACTCACGATTCACCGCGCCAAGGGACTCGAGTGGGAAACGGTCTTTCTCCCCGCGCTCACCGAGGGTGTCTTCCCTGTCAGGGGTGGAGCCATGGATGACCCAATCCGATTGGCACGGTTTGTCCCATATGAACTGCGCCTCGAAGCCCCGGTGCCACTTGGCCTTGATGAGGATGACCGCAAGGAAGCTCTTCGCCAGGTCAGGGACCGCCAGGAGTGGCGCACCGCATATGTTGGCATCACGAGAGCCAAGACTCGGTTGTACCTGACGGGGGCACATTGGCACGGAGGGGCCACGAAGCCTCGCCCACCAAGTCCGGTATTGGTCGCGGCTGCCAGCGCCGATGGCGTCGAAATCAATCACCGCGTCACGGAACCGGGGGAACGACCGATCTCGCTGTCGATTGTCTCGAGCGTCGGCGCACCCGACCCGCTCTTTCCCGATGGATGGCGACAGGCGCTCCGCGACACCCTCGCCAACACCGACTGGCCCCGAGGACTCGTAGCGGGAGCCGACGAACCGTACGATGCGGCCGTGGACCAGATGCGCATAATCCTTGATGATCTCCCGGCCTCTCCGATACAAGAGGAAACCACCCACGGAGTTGATACTTCGGTTACCGGTTTGGTGACAATGGCAGGTTGCCCGCAGCGGTTCTACTGGTCAGAAGTAGAGCGGCTTCCCCGTCGGCAGGCTCCCGCGATGCGCCGCGGTGTCAAAGTGCATCGCCTCATCGAGCTCCACGGCCGCGGCGAGATGCCGCTTGAAGAACTCGCAGAAGATCTGTACGACGTGACTGAATCCGACGCACCCGTGAGCGGCGGTCCCGATCCTTACGACGTGTACCTCGATTCGCGGTTCGCCGAAATGAAGCCGAGATATGTCGAGGCACCTATCGACATCAGTCTCCCCTCCGGACGAGTGAGGGGCCGGATCGATGCCGTGTATGAATCGACACCAGGGGCATGGGAAATCGTCGACTTCAAATCTGGTCGCAATCGAAACAATCCTGCAGCCATGGTGCAATTGGAGGCATACGCCATTGCTGCTGCCGACGGAGCGTTGGCCGCTGAACCGCCAGAGACGATGTCAGTCACGTTTGCGTATCTCGGTGCGGGAACCCTCGAAGAAGTCAAAGTCGACATCGACCAGGACTGGCTGGAACAAGCGCGACAGCATCTAGAAGAGTTGATCAATGCGGCTGCGGGTCCCGAGTACCCCCAGTCCCCATCAGACGCCTGCCGGCACTGTGATTTCCTCAGATTCTGTGACGCAGGCAAGGCCCACACCGCTCACTGAACCCGTCCATCGACGACATCGACGACGATCGTCACCGGACCTGCGTTGAGAAGCTCAACATCCATCATCGCCCCGAACTCGCCGGTGGCCACCGCTAATCCATGGGCACGCACCAATTCGACGACTTCTTCAACTACGGCAGATGCAATCTTGGGATCAGCCGCACCCGTAAAGGACGGGCGTCGTCCTTTACGAATATCCGCAAGAAGCGTGAACTGGCTCACCACCAGCATCTCTCCACCGATATCGACAACGGAGAGATTCATTCGCTTCTCGGTGTCGGGGAAGATGCGTAGTCCCAGCAGCTTGTCAACAAGGGCTTCCGCATCGGCAGTGCCGTCACCATGGCCGACACCCAACAGAACCAGAAGCCCCGCACCGATCTCCCCAACGACCTCATTTTCTACGGTCACCGATGCTCGGGCAACCCTTTGTACAACTGCTCTCATAGCCGTGAAATGTAGCGAGATTGGCCCGGCGCCGCGATCGCCAGACCTTGAGCTATGTCGTGACGAAGTCGATCAGTTGCTCGACGGAGTTGACGAGCGGCGTCTCAACATCCTTGTACGAGGACACCCTGGCGAGAACCGATTGCCAGAATCGGCCGGGATCGTCCTGTTGTCCGAGCGCAGCGATGATCCCTTCCTTCCACGGTTGTCCCACGGGCACTTCTGGCCATGCCCGGATTCCGAAACTCTCGGGTTTCACGGCTTGCCAGATATCGACGTATGGGTGACCGCAGATCAAGACATTGGCATCCGTGACGCCGGCGGCGATTCTGGATTCCTTCGAGCCCGCAATCAGGTGGTCGAGCAGCACTCCGAGCCTCCGTTTCGCACCGGGGTGGAATTCGGCGACTCGGTCGACAAGGTCGTCGGCGCCATGGAGCGGTTCGACGACGATGCCTTCGATGCGAAGATCATCGCCCCAAATCTTCTCGATCAACTCTGCATCGTGGATGCCTTCGACCCAGATCCGGTTGGCCTGGGCGGTTTGCGCCCGGACCGGCCCAGTGACGATTGAGCCAGAGGCGGTGAGTTGGAGGTCGGAGTCACTCTTCCACTCACCAGCGACCAACTCGACCGGTTTGCCGTGATGAAGAAGCACACCTTTGTGGGGCTTGAATTCATGGAGTTTGCCGTCTTGGTCGCAGAGCACGATCCGCTGCCCCTCAGTAAAGGCAGTCACTGTTCCTGAGACTCTTGATGGGCGATGGGTCAGCTCGAGACCTGGCGTGACAGGAAGCTTCGGGTGCGCACGCTTGGCCGCATCGGTAGCAAGCACATCATCATTTGACCATCGACTCTTGGCGCACATGGAGGCGGAGCGTAGCTAGAGAAGCGGGTAACCCGTCGCATTGCGGAACCGGCTACTTGTCCTTGTCCTTGTCGTCTGTGGAAGACTCGGCATCACCGTCATCGGTATCGCCGTCATCCTCATCATGACCAGGAGCATCCTCAGACGCACCCGGACCATCCTCATCATGACCAGGAGCATCCTCAGACGCACCCGGACGATCCTCATCATGACCAGGAGCATCCTCAGACGCACCCGGACCATCCTCATCATGACCAGGGATATCGAAGTCGGCTGGCGTTGAAGGTTTCTCGCATACCGCAACTGGATCGAAGGTTCCGCGAGAGTGGGTTGAAGCAGCCTCGGAAACACAGTCGGCCCAAGCCTGGACCGCGGCGACGTACTCGTGGGCCGCCGCGACCTGATCGGAACCGCGGGTCGGATCCACCACCGCGTCAGGTACCTCGGTATCAGAATCTATTGGCACTACCGCGGCAATGGTGCTTGGCACCAGATTTGGAACGACCGTTGCCGCCGCAGGCGGCGGACTCGACGATGCCGCGACAGGATCGCTCTGGAGTGATGCCGTCACCCCACCAACCGTGGCCAGCGCAACTGCGCCCATCAGCATCTTGAGAAGAAACCCGGAAGAGAAAATCCCGACTATGGCGGCGCGGTGCGATCGGGGGCCAGGCAAAGAGACGGCACCCGGCGCAAGACCGCCACTCGAGTACTGGTGCAGCCCACAGGACGCACAGAAACTGGTTCCGGCAACACGCACCGCAGCACCGGCGCCACAAATGACGCATTGTTCGCCAGATAGATCGTTCTGCACATTCCTCCTTTCGGCCATTATGGTCGAATGCACGTCGTATTGCTATGACTACTTACTGTGGTATTAAGTAGTTAGCCATATCCCCCACGGAACCAACCGGCCGCGACATCTCCGATTGTGAACAATTGGGGAACTGGAAAGGAAACGGTGGACGTTTCGGTTCCACGTCATATGATCCTTCCGATGACTTCAACAGAGCCCGAGCAGATTCTCGTAGTCGACGACGAGCCAATGGTTCGCGAGGTCGTGGTGGCGTATCTCGAAAGGGAAGGCTTCCGGGTTGACGAAGCGAGCACAGGCGGAGCCGCCCTCAAACATATCCAAGAATCTCCACCCGACCTGGTAGTCCTTGACGTAATGCTTCCCGAGGTGGACGGATTCTCCGTCCTGACCGAGTTGCGACGCACCGGAAACATCCCGGTGATCCTGCTCACAGCCCGAACCGACGAAACGGATCGGGTCCTCGGCCTCGAACTCGGCGCTGACGACTATGTCGCGAAGCCTTTCTCGCCACGAGAGCTTGTTGCCAGAGTCCGCTCCGTGCTCCGCCGTTCGAATCCCGCACCCAAGACAACAGAAGTACTCGAATTCGATGATCTGGTGGTCGACGAGCAGGCCCGTGAGGTGACTCTCGCCGGTGTTGCCGTCGAGATGACACCAAAGGAATTCGAGCTCCTCGCATTCCTTGCCAAGTCGCCGCGCCAAGTGTTCTCGCGTAGCCAGCTGCTGGAACAAGTGTGGGATTCATCGGCTGACTGGCAGGACCCCTCGACTGTGACCGTTCATGTGCGACGGCTCCGTCGCAAGCTCGAGAAAGATCCGGAGAACCCAAGGTGGATCACCACGGTTTGGGGCGTCGGGTATCGGTTCGAGACGTGAAACTCAAGGCATTCCTCTGGCTTCCCGCAGCCGTGGTCATTGCTCTCGGTCTCTTCGAGGTGACCATGAACCCGTCGCCTGCGGAACGCAACCGACTGGGTGCCATCTTCATAGTCCTCATGGGAGTCGCCGCTCTCGCCGTATTCCTGTTGCCGAAGTGGTCCACCAGGGCACGCTCGATTCGATTCACCATCATCGCCGTAGGCATGACCTCGTTTCTCATCGTTGCTGGAACCGCAGTCGCCGCGGCTCAGGAGATGTTTTTCTCTTCTCATGATCTGCAGCTCCTTCTTGTTGTCCTCGGCTTCGGCCTCGTCGCCTCATTCGGGTTTGCTTTTGCGGTTTCTCGCCCCATTGCCTCTGATTTGCGTCGCATTGCGACCACGGCCCAGCAGGTTGCTGGCGGCGATTTCACCGCCACCACCAATGTCGAACGAGCCGACGAGGTGGGAGCCTTGGCGGAGGCCTTTGACGCGATGGCCGGCGAGCTGCGCCTCGCCGACCAAAGACGAGAGGCTGATAACGAAGCTCGCCGCGAGTTTCTTGCTGCAGTTGGCCATGACCTGCGCAGCCCGCTCGGATCACTACAAGCCGCAGTCGAAGCGCTACAAGATGGTGTTGCCCCCGACCCCATTCGCTATCTCAGTTCGATGGAGCGAGACATCGGTGCCCTCCACCGTCTCGTCGATGATGTCTTCCTACTCGCCCGGCTCGAGGCGGGAGCGGTCGAACTGCACCTACAGCCGGTAGACGTGACCGAGATCGCCGACGAAGCGATCGAAGTGCTGCGGCCGACCGCGCATCGCCTCGGCGTCAGCGTCGAGCTGCAAGCGCCGGGGTCGATCACGACCAACACCGCACCGGAAGCTCTCGGCCGCGTCATGCGGAATCTGATCGACAACGCAATCCGTCACTCAGAGAGCAGCGTGACTGTCTCGGTGGTGACCTCACCTGACCTCATCGTGCGAGTCACCGATGACGGAGCCGGCTTCCCCCCGGAGTTTGTTGCTCGTGCCTTCGAGAGCTTCACCCGAGCTGACGCGGCGAGGACCCGGGATGGCAGCGGAACCGGTCTCGGTCTGGCGATCGCTCACCGCTTCGTAACCGCGCTTGGCGGATCGATCCACGCAGAACCCGGCCCCGGAGGAGCCGTTGAATTCAGCCTGCCCGGCTAATGACCACTAACTCCAGCCGCCAACAACCAACTCCCTCAGTTTTCGCCTGGTTTCTTCGTCACAGAAAGCCGCGTCTACAGCCTGGAGGTTGACCTCGCGGAATTCAGCATCGGTGAATCCGTGCACACCCCGCCACAAGCCGTACTCGTTGGCAACGGTTGTGGTGGTGATCGCCCGATCATCCGGATTCACTGAAACGGCAAATCCGGCGTCGTAGTACATCCGTACCGGATGCTCCGCCACCGGCGTCCCCAAACAACTGTTGGACGTGACGCACACCTCGAGCATCATCCCCGCTTCGTGGACCTGGCGGGCAATGGGACCCATAGAAACAATGCTGCCGTGCGCAACTGCACAGTCGACAATCAGGTGCAGTCCATGACCGATCCGTGTTGGCCCGGCAGCCATCAGGCTGTCGATAATGCTTTCGGGTCCAGCCATCTCGCCCGCATGGACAGTAACCCCTATGCCGCCCAATCGAGCCACCGCAAAGGCTGCCTTGTGAGTCCCCGCGGCGAAGGCGAACTCGTTTCCTGCCAGGTCGAAACCAACAACTCCCCTGTCCTTCCACGCCACCGCCAACTCAGCAGCAGCGACGGACTGCGCTGGATCATTCTCACGGAGACCACACACAATGGTGCGAGCGACGCAACCTGTGGCCCGCTCCCCCTCAGCCAAACCTGACGTCACGGCTTCCAGCACGTCATCCGGAGATAGACCGTCGGCAAGATGACTCAGCGGAGCGAAGCGCAATTCCGCGTAGACCACCCCATCACCCGCAAGGTCTGCAACTGCCTCATAGGCGACCCTGTGTAGAGCTTCCGGTGTCTGCAGCACTGCAATAGCAACGCGGAAACGCTGCCAGGCTTCTTCGAACGCCATCCCGGGAACGATCGTGAACCAGTGGCCGAGCTCCTCAGGGTCCGATGTGGGGAGATCCACTCCCGCGGTATGCGCCAGATCGACCACAGTCCCTGGCCGGACGCCGCCATCGAGATGATCATGCAAGATGATCTTTGGCTTCATCCACGCCTCCGCTTGATGTCGCCCAATATTACCCGTGAGAGTTCATGGTTCGGCAATCTGTTGGCAAGGGTTCCGCAAGATCGAGGGTCGATCATTCCGCTTACCCAATCCCGGAGATGCAATGCTCATAAGAAACCTATCGATCGCCATGGCCCTCACCCTTGTACTCGCCGCATGTGGCGGAACAGATGAGGGCGATGCCGCCTCGGCGGCTCCAGAAACCGCTGCCGCCACGTCAGACGAGGAAATGACCGACGAAGAGATGACGACGACGTTTACGGTGACCGTCACCAACACGTCCGCGAGTTCCGCGCTAGAGACTCCCCTTGCTCCTGGAGCATTCATCGTGCATACCTCGATGGAAACCCTATATGCCGACGGAACTGTTGACCGTGGTGAAGGCCTTGAGGCGCTTGCCGAGGACGGCGACCCGAGCGCCCTAGTCGCATCGCTGGATGCTCTTTCGACAGTCTCCGCCTCGGGGGCATTCGCCAACCCTGACGGTGGAAGCGAAGCAGGGCCCGCGTTGCCTGGATCCAGCTACTCGTTCACGTTCGAAGCCCTCCCCGGTGACTATCTGTCATTTGCGACCATGTTCGTCCAGTCCAACGACTGGTTCTTTGCAACCGCATCGAGCGGTATCGCCTTGTTCAACGATGACAAACCCCTAGATGGCGATATCAGCGAAATGATCGGTCTCTGGGATGCGGGAACCGAGGTCGACGAGACCCCTGGAGCTGGCGACAACCAGGCGCCTCGCCAATCAGGACCAAACACCGGAGATACCCAAGGCGCCCCGATCGCAGCAGTGAGCGGCTACAACGGAACGGTTGCCGTGACCATCACGACTTCGTAGGGAACGATTCTCAGGGCCCCGGTCGCACCGGGGCCCTGAGTTGACGCCTGGATTCCTCAAACTGGACCTACAATCCCGGTCGTGATCCACCAAACTCCCCTAACAGTTCTGCGCGGCTTCCTGATGGGAGCCGCAGACGTTGTGCCCGGCGTATCTGGGGGCACAGTCGCCCTCGTGCTCGGCATATACGAGAGGCTGGTCAAGTCGATCCGAGCCGGCAGTTCCGCATTGGGGCATATGGCTAAGGGCGACTGGTCAGAAGCAAAGCGCTGGCTCACCGCGGTGGAGTGGGGATTCCTGATTCCGCTGCTCGGCGGCATCCTGCTCGCCGTCGTATCTCTCGCCAAGATCATTGAGAATCTTCTTCATGACCATCCCGAGGAGATGGCCGGACTTTTCGTGGGTCTCATTGCTGGCTCTGTGGTCATAGCCTGGCGACTCGTCAAGAACTGGTCAACCACCAACGTCGCGATCCTCATCGGTGTTGCATTAGCGGTGTTTGTCGCACTTGGTCTGCGTGAGGGCACTTCAGATGAGACCGTCAGTCAACTAGCCGATCCCGCGTTGTGGGCGTTCTTTGGAGCAGGCGCCGTCGCCATCTGCGCCATGATCCTTCCCGGCGTGAGCGGCTCATTCCTGCTTGTGATCCTGGGCATGTACGGCCCGGTGCTTGAGGCAGTCAACGACAGAGATTTCCTGACCCTGCTGGTCCTGGTCATCGGCATGACCATCGGGCTTGCACTTTTCTCACAGATCCTCAGCTGGTCTCTCGAGCATCACCACGACCTGGTTATGGCGACACTGATCGGCCTCATGGCCGGATCGGTACGAGTCTTGTGGCCGTGGCCGGCCGGACTCGACAGCACGGCGCTTGGAGCCCCAGAATCGAATCTTCCGGGTGTTTTGGGACTGGCCGTAGTTGCCCTAGGCGCGGTCGTCTTGCTTGGGCGCCTCAGCAAGGCGAACGATTCGATCACCTAACGACAACTGGCTCGACATCGAGAGCATAAACGGGCCTGCGATGATGGCATCAGCAACATCTTCCGTGGCTATTTGATAGGTCCCGGCGTTAACGCTGTCACGGATCTTGAGCACCAGCCTGAACCTCTCGTCTGCTTCGTCGGCTCTCACCCTCTGCTATCGACCAAAGTGGGTCCCATACTTGAATCGGTGCACGACAAATTGATATTCAACACGGATTTCAAAAGAGCAATTGGTTGACACCACGCCGAAGGTACCGACCGTGACTCTTGCTCCCCTTGAACTGGCCATCGGCGATGACCACGGTCCCTCTTGACAACACAGTCTTAACTTTGCCGGTCAATTCCATGCCTTCGAAACATGAGTAGTCAACGTTCATATGGTGCGTTTCCACAGAAAGCACATCACTCGCCCCGGGATCAACGATGACGATGTCGGCATCGGACCCGACCGCGATAGTTCCCTTCTGCGGATAGAGCCCAAACATCTTGGCCGGAGCAGTGGAGCTGACTTCGACCATACGATTCAGCGAAAACCGCTTCTCCGCAAGCGCCGCATGAAGCATCAGTGGGAAGCGATGTTCAACAACCGGTAGCCCGTTGGGGATCTTGGTGAAGTCGTCCCTGCCGAGCGTCTTCTGTCCCTCGAAATCGAAGGGACAGTGGTCGGTTGCGATGACCTGAAGAGCGCCGTTGGCGAGCCCGTGCCACAAGGCCTCCTGGTGACCCTCGGCAGGGTCGCGCAGGGGTGGAGAGCAGACGAACTTGGCCCCTTCAAAGCCTTGGTCAAGCATCGACAGTTCCAAGAACAGATATTGCGGACAGGTCTCCCCGAATGCGTTGGTTCCGCGGCTGCGGGCGGCTGCAATCTCTTCGACAACCTGCCGGGCGCTGATGTGAACGATGTATACCGGAGCTCCTGTCATCTCAGCTAGGAGGATTACGCGGTGTGCGGCCTCGCCCTCAAGTGCCGCGGGGCGGGTCGCGGCATGAGCAAGTGGAGAGGTGTCGCCGCGCGCTATCGCTTGCTCTCGCAGCAGGTCGATCGCAGAACCGTTCTCGGCGTGCATCAGCACTGTCGAGCCGTTCCCGGAGGCCCACTGCATGACTCGGGCCACCTCAGCGTCTGTTGAGTAGTAGACACCCGGATATGCGGTGAAGAGTTTGTACGAGGTGATGCCTTCTTTGAAAATAAGGTCGAGCTCAGCTAGTGACTGCTGGTTGACGTCGCCAACAATCTGATGGAAACCAAAGTCAATAGCAGAGTTACCCGAAGCCTTCGCCATCGTGTCTTCGAAACTCCCCAGCAGCGAGTCGCCCTTCATTTGGATCGGGAAGTCGATGATGGTGGTCGTACCACCCCAGGCGGCCGCCTGGGTGCCGGTCTTAAAGGTATCCTTCGACGTCGCTGCACCAAAGGGAATCTCCATGTGAGTGTGGGCATCGACCGAGCCGGGGAACACGAGCCGGTCGGTCGCATCGATCACAAAGTCAACAGTCGGTTGTGGGGCTGCGTCGTTGAGTAGAGCAACAATCTTCTCGCCATCAATGAGCACGTCGCACCGCATGGTTTCTGTCGCGGTGATGACTGTCCCGCCCTTGATCAACGTGCCTGGCATAGTCGCCTCCTTGTTGTCCATGCTACCGATACCTGCATACCCCGAATCGAGGTCTGTGCTGCCGCACGACTCCGCAACGGCGGCTCACCGTCGCTTTAAAACACCACACCGGATGAACGAAGGTCGGCGAGTCGCTCCGTACCAATACCCAATTCGCTGAGGATGGTTGAGGTGTCCTGACCGGGGTTCGGCGGTGACGACGGACGGCCAGGGATAGTTCGAGAAAAGCGGGGTGCCGGCGCAGGCTGGACCACACCGTCGATCGCGACGAATGTCTCTCGGTCGATGTTGTGCGGGTGGGTCGGAGCCTCCGCCATCGACAGGACGGGCCACACACAAGCATCACTATTGTCGAAGATGTCGGACCATTCTGCCCGCGTTTTCGTAAGGAACACCGCTTCAAGCCTCGCCCGCAGGACGGGCCAAGATGAGGGGTCGTATTGTGACGCTGGGTCGACGTCATCCATGCCAAGCCGACCAAGAAGATCCGCATAGAACTTCGGCTCCAATGGCCCAACCGCCATGGACCCACCGTCGGCGGTTTCGTACGTGCCGTAGAACGGTACGCCCCCGTCGAGAAGGTTGCCGCCTCGCTCCCCTTCCCACATCCCCATCGACTTGAACTCATAAAACATCGTCATCAGAGACGCGGCCCCGTCAACCATCGCCGCATCAATGACTTGCCCCTTCCCCGAAGTTGCGCGTTCGACCAACGCAGCCAGGATCCCCATCGCGAGGTACAGGGCGCCGCCGCCAAAGTCGCCAACCAGGTTCAAGGGTGGGACAGGATTTGCACCGGCCGGTCCAATGGCGTCAAGAGCACCGGAGAGTGCGATGTAGTTGATGTCGTGACCGGCCCGATCCCGGAGGGGTCCATCCTGGCCCCAGCCGGTTACTCGTCCGTATACAAGCCTCTCGTTACGTCCCGAGCACACCTCGGGGCCAAATCCAAGTCGTTCAGCAACCCCGGGACGTAGACCCTCGATAACCACGTCAGCGGTGTCGATGAGATCGAGCAGAACATCGCAAGCAGCGGGGTGCTTCAGATCCAGACCAAGCGACCGCCGGTTCCGACACATGACTCGGTCTAGACCATGGAAGTTGGATTCTCCGGGGCGGTCGACACGTATAACTTCGGCACCAAGATCGGCAAGTAGCATCGCACAGAACGGTCCTGGTCCCAGACCGGCGAGTTCGACGATACGTATGCCTTTTAGGGGTCCCACAACCGCGACTCTAGGTGGATGGCAGAGACCTAGCCGGCAACAACATCCCGCAGGAGGTAGTCGATCACGTCGGCAGCGGAATACGTGTCGGCGCCCGGCTTGAGAAAGCGGGCAACACGCGATACGTCATCACCTGAGGTGACCAGAGGCAACTCCGGCTCACCACTCTTCTGGGTCTGGCCGAGGTCAATGCTCGCCATCAGCGCGTTACACACACACTTACGACCCACCGTGTCTTCGACATCGCCACCCTTGCGCTCGAAATCCTTCACCGGCTCCGAAGCGCACCGCCAGCCGATTGTGTCGTCATCGATTCGGTATGGCGTCCTCAGATACCCAAGATCACAAACACGGGTCCGCTTCTCATAGACCGCGGTGTCGGACATGGTGTCGGCCACCGGAACGACCTTGAAAGGGAAACCGGTTGGCGAGGCCAGCGGATCCGTGAACACCTCTACGTTGCCGGTGCGGCTTCTCTCCAGCACCTCGGCTTTGATCTCAGCGGAGAACCCGGATTCCTCGGAATAGGCAAAAGCAGTGCCAACCTGGACTCCCGCCGCGCCAGCGGCTAGCGCCTCGACCACTCGCTCGGGTTCGGCATACGAGCCAGCCACCCAAAAAGGCAAACCAACTGCAGCAATCGCCTCGAGGTCCGCCACATCGCGGTCTCCGTACAACGGCTCGCCGCCCCCCGTCAGTTTGAGCTTGCCACGGGGCGGAGCGTTGTGTCCCCCGGCCGTAGGGCCCTCCACAATGAACCCATCGACACGCCCGCTCGCCTTTTTACTCAGCATCGTTGCCAAGACGGCGGATGAGATGATCGGGAAAAATTTCGGCCGCTTGGGTCGCATTGGTTCCCCACCGCAGTATTCGGCGGGATCGAACCGCAACCAGAAGGGCTTGTCGGTCGGGGCTCCCTTGACGTCGAGCTTTAGCTCGGCAGACTCACCGGCAGCCAGCTTGTCAATGACACCGGGGATATCCTTGGGGATCCCCGCACCCATTAAAACCGCGTCCACACCGGCCAGCATCGCACCGTAGAGGGAGGGAATAGTCGGTGCTTGCACCTTGGTCAGCAGATTGATGCCGACCAGGCCATCGTGTCCCTCCTTGGCGAGAAACACCTCAACGAAATTGGAGAGCACCAGCAGATCAAGGAGGTTCCGTGATGGCTTGAGCCTACCCATCGGATGGCTCTTGAAACGCTCCCTGAGCTGTCGCCCGCCGGCGACGAAATACCTATCGAATACCCTCTTCATCACTCCCGGGATCGGGAAGTGGGAGGCCGCCCTGCGTATGTGGCCGCCGATATCACCCGCCTGGAGACGACGCACTAGGACAACGTCAAGGGCGGTTCCCGACACAACACCAAACTGCCCAAGACAAGACACAGCACGTGCCAGCCGCCAGTCGGAGACTGCCACTCCCATGCCGCCCTGGATGATTATTGGGAGGTCGCGCCGTTGCATCGACGGCATATTAGGTGTTTTCGGTGCGATCCGGAGCGGTTTCGCCCGAGCGACTCGGGTCGATCGACGGGTGAGCACCGGCCCGGAGACAGCCTACGCAATCACCTTTGTGTCGCCGGTCAGCGGGTTGCGCTCCAATTCGATCAGATCTTCGAGACGCATCCTCATCTCCGGAACATGGCTTACAACTACCACAAGCCGGTTCGACTGATCGGCTACCAGCTGTTCAATGCCCTCCATCGCCAGATCGAGGTGTTCCGGATCAAGAGTGCCGAATCCCTCGTCCAAGAAGAACGCGTCAAGTCTGCCGCCGGTTCCGGCAACCATCTCGGCGAGGGCGAGCGCAAGACCGAGCGATGCAAGAAACGTTTCGCCGCCGGAGAGGCTATCGGCACGACGGACCACGTCAGCTGCCGTCAGGTCAACAATCGCAAACTTGTCGTCCGCAAAACGATACCTACCGGCGGAGAGCTGCTGAAAATGTTCGCTACCCAGCTCCGCGAGCCTCGCCCGCTCATCGTCAAGCAGGAATCGAACGAAGCGAGAATCGGTAAGGTCGGTGTTGATCCGACCGTACAACTCGATCGCGTCCTCGAGCTTGCCTCGCTCCTCGAACAGTTCGCGGGCCTTCTGCAGCTCCTCGCCACCCGTGGCTATCTCCTCACCCAACCTGCGGGATCGGTCAGCCAGCACCGCACGATCCACTTCAAAACCGTCTTCTATTGCAAGTCCGGCCAGCAGCTTGCGGCGAGCAGATTCAGTTTCGATTTGCGCTGCTTCTGCCGTGGCGCGCTCACTTCCCAGCTCTGTGGTGGCTTGTTGCCAGCGATCTCTGAGTTCATCGAACGCAGAGCCCAACGCATCTGGATCCTCTCCAATTTCGAGCGGGAAGTCGAGTCGCGTCGCCAACTCAGCCAATCTCAAACCAAGGTCCTGAAGCGCCTTCCTTGCGTACTGTTCATCTCGAATCGACTGATCATGCTCGCCACGAACCTGATCAGTTCTGCGCTGCGCCTCGTCCCGATCGATGACAAGCGACTCGTAGGCTTTGCGACGGCTTTCCAGATGCTCCTCCGGGTCGCCGGTGCCAAGGATTTTCTCCAGCACCAGAGTCGTCTCTTCGAGATCACCGCGAGCTCGGATCGAATCTTCGCGTAACCCCGCCAGCTGATTCTCGGCAGCTGCGACGCTCTCCTTGGCTGCTTCGAGTTGCTCCTTGGTGCGCTCCAGAGTGGTCAGCGCCTCGGTGCGGGAGTCGTCAACTTCTTTCTTCGTACGCCGGGCACTCTCGAGCACCCGATCGAGTTCTGTGAGATGAGTTTCTCCAGCTGCGTGCGGGAGGTCAACGATCGGCTGTTGGCACACCGGACACTCAACACCGACGACGAGTTCGGCGCGTAGGGTCGCGGCCATGTCGGCATGCCTGGCGCTCTCTAGCGCTCGTTCCGCTTCATCGAGGATCATCGCCGCTTCTACGGCGCGTCCCAAGGATTTGTCCTTGACCTGTTCCGCTTCGCCCAGTCGGCTTGCCACTGTGGCGACTGCTCCCTGGGCGGCAGCAAGACGCTCCGCCTCCATAGCAATACGACGGTCAGCATCGACTACTGCCTTGAGTTGCGGGTCCGCCGCTGCCAACAGACGCACCGCACCGGCAATCGTCTCGGGCTCCTCAGCGTCATTGGCCTCCCTGAGCTCCTTTTCCGCAGTCTGCACAACGTTCTGTGACTCGTCCAAAGCCTTACCGAGATCGATCCTTCGCTGCTCCGCGGCAGCGGCGTCGGCGAGCGAACGCCGGGTGACCTTCTGATCCGGGAGCTTGCTGGCATGCTCCTCGAGTGCCTGGAGACGCTCTTGTGCTTTGCGAACGGTCTCGGCAGCGGTCTGCTGTGCTTCTTCGAACCGGGCCAGGTCTGGTGCTGCCTTGTCGAGCTGCTTGATGCGGATCTGAGTCTGGTGGAGTTGTTGTTGGCTCTCCGTGACACGTTGCTTGACTTCGTCAACCTTCTCAAGTCGAATCACCAGCTTGTCGAGGGCGTGCGTCGCGCCATCCTTGCGCTCTTTAGCGATGCTCTTCATCCGGTCAACCCGATCGTGACCGAATACACCTTTGAGCACCTTGTCGCGATCGGACGGCCGTGCCCGCAAGAACTCGGCGAACCGCCCTTGCGCCAGCAAGACCGACCTTTCGAATGCAGAAAAGTCGAGCCCGAGCAGCTCAACAATTCGTTCACTGACTTCGCCCTCCATTGTCAGCTTTTCGATGGGTTCGGCATCAGGTGAATCTTCTTCGTACCGGTACAGGGCGTGCTTGCTCTGCCCCTTGACGCGGACCGAGCGAGCGGCCTCCCAGATCTCGTCTTCAACGACAAAACGCAGCACGACACTCATGTCTGCGGCCCGTTGATTGATCAGGGTCTTTGTGGCCGATCCAATAGTCGGAGTTCTTCCATACAACGCAAACGCGATCCCGTCCAGTATTGACGATTTGCCGCTGCCAATGGGACCGACAATGCCCACCAGGGTCCGATCCCGAAAACTAAACGAGTGCTCGCCCGCGTAGGACCGAAAGTTACGCAGCTTTAGCTCAAGGGGACGCATATCCAGCCTCCTCCATCACCTCACGGAACGCCGCCAGCAACTCAGGCGGTGCCGGCACACCCTCTAACTCCTGGTAGTAGATCCCGTACAGTTCATCTAGTGTCTTTCCGGATCGGGCTGCAGTATCGGTCTCTGCCCTTGGATACTCGGCTCGCACATGAACCAAGAAGTCGAATTCGTCGCGAGCCCGATCAACAAGACCTGGATCGGGCCCTGCTGTGTCAACCGTTAGGTCCAGGTAGCTGTCGCGAACGTCGTCGCGAACCAACAGTTGCTGCCAATCTCCTTTGGCCCTCACCAAACGCCTCCCGCCGGCCAGCGGAATCGACCGAATCGAAGCAGGACTACCCGGCTCGACATCAACGACCACGACCCGTTTCTTCTCGCCGGCCTCTCCGAAGTCAAGCTCCAAGAGTGACCCGGCGTATTCGGCAGGCACTTTGGCTCCAGGGACAGGCTGCGGAGCGTGGATATGGCCAAGAGCGACATACTGTGGGCCGGGTGGAATCGCTTCGCTGGTTGCGGCATAGGCCTCTCCCATATGGAGGGCACGTTCGCCGCGCGGAGCGCCATGCCCATGGACCTTGGCACCTCCGACCAAGAAGTGAGCGACCAAGAACTGCACCGCATCGTTGCCGGCAAGCTCCCCTGCATATGTCGAGTATGCCTCCGCGATGGCTCGCAACCGGTCAGCGTATTGCTTGTAGTGCTCCTCGACTGCATCCCAAACATGGAAAGCGCGCCCCTCACGGAGAAACGGGAAGCAGCTCACCACGGCGCGACCCGCAGGTGTTGCAATGTCGAGGACTCCGCCATCGTCTGGCCGCTTGATTTCACCCACGAGATGGACATTTTGGTTCCGCAGGAACGGGGCCAAAGCCTCAAAGAATCCGCCAGAATCGTGATTGCCCGCGATAACGACAACGGGGCGCCTACCTGAATCGGTCAGCCGAAGCAGCCCTGAGAAAGCAATGTCCATGGCTTCGATCGGCGGCACCGGGCGGTCAAACAGATCCCCCGAGTGGAGGACGATGTCAACCTCTTCGGCATCGGCGATGTTCGCAACTTCGTTGATGACAGCGCGGTACTCCTCCGCACGGTCGTAACGGCCGATCCGTTTCCCGACGTGCCAATCCGACGTGTGCAGGGCTCTCACAGGCCGGAGAAGGGATCTGTATCGGTGGTGTCGACTTCTTCCTTACGGGTGGCCCATGGAGGGAACGGGAATTCCACCACCAGCGGCACAGGAAGAGCGGGCTGGCTAAGCACCATCGTTCCCGGTTTGAGGAGACGCGCCCGTGCCCGTGTCGAAGGCAGCATCCACCCGTACTCTGAGCGTTCTGCTTCGGCGGCGTCGAGCCGACCCGCAACACGGATCGCGGCATTCTCCATAACCTCCGAGGCGACCCGGGAGGCTGTCTGCTGTGCGCCGACCAACAGCACCCCGAGCGATCGGCCTCTCTGTGCGATGTCGATGAGCATTTCCTTGAGAGGGCTGTTGCCCTCGCGCGGTGCGTACTTGTTCAATTCGTCGAGGACGATCACCGACAAAGGCAACCGCTGCCCGGTGTGTTCCTTCTCGGCGAAGGTCTCTGCTAGCAGGGCGCCCACTACGAAACGCTGGCCGAGGTCGTGCAACGACTGAATAGCAACAACGGTGACCTGTGCGGCACGCCGGTCGATCTGGCGGCTCTCACCTGCCCGCACGAGATGTCCGAGCCGATGCGACGCAGAGTGCAGTCGTCTCACGAAAGCAGACACGGTGCCCGCTTGCACTCTCCCCGTCCACTTCTGGTCTGGTTCGCCGTCCTCGGGGTCAACAAATTCTTCGACCGCCAGGACCAGAGTCTTCAGATCGCTGATGATCCGCTCGCCAGGATTCGGCGTGACCCGACTGCCAGGAGCGTGGCCCTCGATGGGGTCACGTAGTACCACCGCACCGGGGCGGCCCTCCACATCGACTGCGAATCGTCGCAATTGGGCTCTAACTCGTTCTTCGATGAAAGGGATCTGGTTGCGGCTGTCAGTCGCATCGGTGAATAGGAACCGCAGCAATCCGTCTTCGATGAATTCACGCGGCGTCCACGTAAAGGCGGCAACGCCCTCCTGTCTTCCTCCGGTGTCGGGAATGACGACGTCTCCGCTCTGCGGCCGCGGCGGTGCCCAGAATGAGACCGAAGCGAAAGGGCCAGGTTCGACTCCAAGACGCTGCCATGAGTCTGCGGCGGCCTGATCGAAGTACCGATTGTTCTTGTCGAGCCAAAGTAGATCCTCGCCTTTGACGTTGAAGACGAGAATGCGCAGATTGGCCGCACCGTCGCCGAGAACGTCGGGGCGGGCTGCGAGCAGTCGCAGGAAAAACAGGGCGAACGATGTCTTGGTGGCTACCCCGCTAATGCCTGAGATCGACATGTGGCCACCTTTGCGACCATCGAAGAAGTCCAGGTCCACATATACCGGCTCGCCGTCTCGCCCGAGACCGATGGGAAGCGGACGACCCATCTCATCGACATAGAGCGCTTTGTCCCGCTCGATGCCGCGGGCTCGCTCGACCTTTCCACCCGGATCTGGTGAGACCCACAATTCCGGATCAACCCTGGTGATGGCAATCTCGGCTGATCGAACCTTGGCCCCTGGAAGCGTTCCGTCAACGGCGATGCGGTGGGTATCGCTCTCATAGCTAGCGCCCTCGTAGATGGCGGCGACTTCGGTGACGATGCCGTAGGTTCGGACCTCACCCTTCTTCGGTACCTGGGTGCGGACGACGACCAAATCATCGAGTTGCAAGTATTCGGACTCATCGATGACGACACGGAATTCACGAGTCGAAGTGTGCTCGGTTCCGAGAACCCTCCCTACTCCGTTATCGCCGGATTCGCCGACAGCGGAAGCCTCGAATCGATTGTCGGTCATGTCATGCCTCCACGGCTGCTGCGGCTACGGCGGACCGTAGCGCACGGTAGACGAAAGCCGGGTCACCCAACCGTCTTCGCAACTCGCGCTCCAGAGCTGCGATCGGAACCAAATTCTGCGGCGCCCGAGGATCGATGTGTGGCTCAGATCCGACGAGCGGCAGAACCGCAGCGGTTCGGTTGGCTATGACTTGCGCCTCGCCGAGGGTAAGAGCACTCGATACCTCACAACGCACCACTCCTGTCCAGGAGTGACCGCCTCGAAAATCGGCAAGACGTTGGTACCAGGAGTACTTCGGGTATGGCCCACCCTGACCGATCAGAAACAATGGCGTCCGCTCCCCCGCTCTGACCCGACCCATGATTGGGGCCCGTTGTCGCGATAGGTACGGGGCACGATGCGTCTTGATATAGCCCACCTTCTCCGTGGCTGACAGGTCGTTGATCGGTCCGTCGGCCACGACAAACAGACCCCCCTGGGCCAGCTTCTCAGAAAGGCGCGCTTCGCCCTTCCTCATTGCGCCGTGAAAGCGCTGGATCAGTACGCCGGGATCGGTTTCGGGAACAGATTCCGATCGGTACGTGATTTGAGAACCACCAGGGATGGGAGCACCTTGACCATTGCCGAAGACGGCGAGACGATCAATCTGCAGATCGGTGAATTCCGAATGACGATCGTCCCGATCCCAAACGACAGCGCCCACACCAAAGGTCCCGCAGATTCCAGGGATGGGACCATCGGGCTCGTCAATTGTCAACCTGGCATCAATGCGCCGGACTCCATCGACAAAGGCGATCTGGCCGACGCCGTCATCCTCACCGGGAATCGGAGACCACGGACCGTCCACCTCAACGGACTCATCGACCTTGCCATCATCGGCAAGAGCTTCATCGGTTTCATAGGGGTTCCCGTACTCCGGAGCCCAACCTTCGACATACAACTGACCCATCGCGGCGATAGTACTTCCGCAGTCTGACGAATTGATACCGGCGGCGACATATCGACCACAATGCCATCGTATGCCGACCGCACCATCCCCACCCAACGTCGATTACAGCCGCAAATGGTATGTGATGGTCGCAACCGGGCTTGGCATCTTCCTCGGCACGCTCGACTCGAGCATCGTCAATGTTGCCCTACCCACCATGGCCAAGGAACTCGACACCACGTTTGCAGCGGTGCAATGGGTTGTGATCGCCTACCTGCTCACCCTCGCAACACTGACGCTGAGCGTCGGTCGTCTCGGCGACATGGTCGGCAAGAAGCGGATCTACACCGCAGGGTTCGCCGTGTTCACGTTGGGGTCCGTCCTGTGCGGCACAGCTCCCGGCATCGAATGGCTGGTCGGTTTCCGCGTTGTGCAGGCGATCGGCGCTTCGATGATTTTCGCTCTCGGCATGGCCATCATCACTCAGGCATTTCCCCCTGGCGAGCGAGGCCGGGCCCTCGGCATATCGGGGACGTTGGTATCGATCGGCATCGTCATGGGGCCATCACTGGGCGGCCTCATCGTCGACCAGTGGTCATGGCGGTGGATATTCATCGTGAATCTCCCCATCGGTATCTTCGGAACCGTGGCCGCGCACCGCTTCGTCCCAGACGTGCCTCCTCCCGGCGGGCAACGCTTCGACTTCAAGGGCGCTGCAGTCTTCTTTGTTGCGCTCTTGACGTTCATGCTTGGTCTGTCGCTCGCCCAGAGCCACGGATTCGGTTCGGCGGTTGTCGTCTCGCTTCTTGGCGTAGGCATCGTCGTCGTGGCCATCTTTGTTCTCATCGAGAGGCGCGT
The DNA here is from genome assembly GCA_964195945.1 of uncultured Gemmatimonadales bacterium. Taxonomy (GTDB): domain Bacteria; phylum Actinomycetota; class Acidimicrobiia; order Spongiisociales; family UBA5794; genus JAAETI01. The sequence continues at coordinate 15,041 of CAXMRC010000135.1, read as the reverse complement.
GGAGCAGCCGATGCTCGATCTCGACTTGTTCCGGAACCGTCTGCTCACCATCAATCTCCTGACCAGTTGGATGACATTCTTCGCCATATCAGGGCTATTCATACTTGCGCCGTTCTATTTGGAGAACGTCCTCGGCGCTACCCCCAGGGAAGTCGGTTTGCTCGTCGCCCCCGCCCCACTTCTCCTCGGCTTAGCGGCGCCGGTCAGCGGGTCGATGTCCGATCGCATCGGACCACGGCGGGTACTCGTAGTCGGACTGCTGATCCTGGTTGGTGGATATCTGACGATGCAGCTACTGCAACAGGATTCCCCGACCTGGATGATCATGGCCGTGATGGCGCCGGTGGGTCTCGGGATGGGCATCTTCCAGTCTCCAAACAACAGCGCGGTGATGGGGTCCGCCAGGTCGGACCGACTCGGGGTGACTTCTGCGATGCTGACTATCACCCGTATCACCGGTCAGCTAACAGGAATCGCCGTGTTGGGAGCCATCTGGGCCTTGCGAGTGTCCTATCACTACGGGGCGACCATCGACGCTCCGGCAGCACCAGCTGCCAGCCAGGCTGCTGCCCTCCGCGATGTCGGGATCGTGAACACCGCCCTGGTCGCCGTCGCACTGGGACTGTCACTGTGGGGCCTAGCTGAGGAACGCCGCAGCACTCCGCATCAGAAGCGACCCAAACGATCGGTGAGGAACCCGTAGAAACGCTCCGCATCCAGCGACATCATCACCTGAGCGTTTGGCTCGTTACCGGTTTGGCCCCACCAGTCGGCAACGGTCATGCCATGGGTGGATCCGGCTTCAAGGCTGACCGAGACATAGGCCGGCCGAGCCTCGAAGATGTCGGGCTCGACCAGATAGGCAATGACGGTCGGGTCATGCATCGGATACCCTTCGAATCCATACCGAGACACGTCAAACTTCGCGACGAAGTCGAGCATGGCACCGACTACGTCTCCGAGCGGTGCGCCCAGCGATCGGAAAGCAGCTACCCGGGGAGGCGTCGCCTGCGCCTGATGGGTTACGTCAAGCGGCATGATGGTCAGCGGAACCCCGCTGGTGAATACCAGATGAGCCGCGTGAGGGTCGACAAACACATTGAATTCTGCCGTTGGTGTCACGTTGCCACCCGCGTGGAAGCTGCCACCCATGATGACAAACTCGGCAATCTTGTCAGCAATGGCAGGCTCTTTTACGAGCGCCATGCCCATGTTTGTCATCGGTCCAATGAGACACACGGTGATCGACCTGTCGCCGGCACTCAACAGCGTGTCGACCAAGTAGTCGACCGCATGAGCGGCTTCGATACCTTTGGTTGGCTCCGGGAGATGGGGACCATCAAGACCGGTCTCGCCATGGACGTACTCGGCGGTCACCAACTCGTTGACCATGGGACGAGCGCAGCCGCGGTAGATCGGGACATGGTGTGCCGATACCACCTCACGCAACCGCAGCGCGTTGTAAGTGGTCTTATCTAGAGGAACGTTGCCCGCGACCGTAGTAATGCCGAGCAGATCCAGTTCCGCAGACGAGGCGATCGCCGCCAAGATGGCGAAGGCGTCGTCATGCCCGGGGTCGGTATCAATGATGATGGGAATTCTGTCACTCATAGCCACTCCCTCAAGTCTGCAGCCATATCCTCGCTGGTTGTCCCGTAGCTGAACAACTCAACGAGACGGCCATCACGATTTATCACCATCACCCCCGCCCAATGATCGACCAGGTAGCCGGTCGCCGCGGTTCCCTCGTTTGCCTCGAAGAACACGTTGTAGCCCTCCGCCACAGCAGCAATCTCTGCATCCGATCCGGTGAACCCAACGAAAGACTCATCGAAATGATCTAAGTAGTCGCCAAGAACCTCTGGTGTGTCCCGAGCCGGATCGACTGAGATCATCGCCACCTGAACCTCACCGCTGTCGTCACCAAGCAGACTGATCGCATCGGCCAACTCAGCCAGCGACGCAGGGCAGACGTCGGGACAGAAGGTGTATCCAAAGTAGATCAACACAACCTGGCCCTCATAGTCGTCAAGACCGGAACGTTCCCCGGTGTCGGCGATCAGCGAGAATTCCGGGGCAGGCTCCGGGTTGCTGAGCAGCGTCCCAACGTACTCATGCTCACCCTCCAATAGCAGCGGCAGAACTACCAGAGCAACGACCACACCGAAGACAGCCGCGAGCCCGGCGGCGACCAAGCGATTCACGTTCGCTCCCGGTGCGATATTGGCTGCACATTGTTCAACAAGACTCGCTCCTATCCAAGGAAATACTCGATGTCGGCGGCAATCTGTTCGGCTGTGCCTTCGAATGGCAGCACCAGCTTCAAATAGCCCTCGCGGTAAGGGACTGCAATATCAGTTCAAGCAAGGCCCGCTACCCGATGGGGAGTACCAGAGTGACCGTGGTCCCATTGCCGCTGCTCTTGACGGCGAGCTCTCCCCCGACATCGATCGCACGCTGCTGCAGATTGGCCAACCCCATCCCGCCGTGCTGACGGTTTGCGTCAAAACCCGAGCCACGGTCGATCACAGACACCGACAGATTGTTAAAGCCACCCGTCACCAGCACTCGGACCAGCGAGCTCTCTGAGTGCCGCAGCGCGTTGCTCGTTGCCTCTTTGATGATGTGCAACACCGCATCGGCCACGTCATTGCTGAACCCGTCGGCCATCGAGTCGACCGCGACCTCGACTTCCGCTGAATACGGCTCAGCCAACTCCTCGACCAACTCCGTTACCTCGATCTCGAGGTCCCTGGTGTGCGTAGCCGGCTGTCTTAGATTGAAGATGAACTGACGGAGGGACGTTATGCAATCATCGACACGGCCAACCTGGGTTCGCACAATCACACCGTTGCTCTCATCCTGCAACGAATCGGCGAGACTCTGCAGCGACAGACCGACGGCGAAGAGATCTTGGATGATGTCATCGTGGACATCGCGGGCGATCCGGGCCCGGTCCTCAGCGACCGCCGCTTCTCGCAGGCGTCTGTGTAGGCGAACGTTGGCGACGGCAGAGCCAGCAATCAGTGAAAGCGTCTCGATCGTTGTCTGGTCCTCTTCGGTAAAGCCGCCTGGCTTGTCCGTCAGATAGATATTGCCGAACACTTCGTTTCGAGTTCGCAGTGGAACGCCAAGAAAAGATTTCATCGGTGGATGACTATCAGGAAGGCCAAAGAAGTCGGGATGCGCAGCGATATCGTCGGTGCGCACTGTATCGCCACGGGTGATCGAACCGAGCACACCAAGGCCCAACGGGAGATGTCCGATCGCTTCGGCGGCCTCCGGATCAATGCCGCGGTGAATGAAATCGTTCAGAAATCCGTGGGAGCCGATAACCCCCAGAGCACCGTACCGGGCTCCGGTAAGCCCCATTGCGATGTCGATGAGAGACTCCAGAACGCCGTGTAGCTCCCCTTGCTCGGAGACCTGGGCCGCGGCATCTAGTAATTCCGCAAAACGTTCGCGCTGGACGATAGATTCCATTTGGCAACGATACTCTGCCTGGCGTTTGGGGCCGAACGTCCCCCTCTTCGGGGAGGATGGCCGGTTTCTCGGATTTCCAGCACTGGTTAGCGTATGCAGTGCGAGAGGAACAACAGTGCGAGTTTTGGTAGTAGATGATCATCCAGTGGTGCGAGAGGGTCTGCGCGCCCTGCTGAACTCACAGGACGACATTGAGGTCGCCGGCGAGGCCGCCAGCGGCGCTTCTGCCATTCGTCGGGCAGGATATGACTCGCCAGATGTCGTTGTAATGGACGTGCGTCTCCCCGACATGAGCGGCGTCGCCGCATGCCGGACAATTGTGGAGCGGTTCCCAGACATCAAGGTATTGATGCTGTCTTCCCACGTCGATGAGGAGACGGTGCACGAAGCGATTCTCGCCGGCGCATCTGGCTACCTCGTCAAACGGATCGACGGCGATCGCATCGTTGATGCAGTGCGCAGCGTTTCCAACGGAGCATCAGTCATTGATCCTGCAGCCACCGCCAAGCTGTTCAACCAGATTCGCGGGCAGAGTGTCGGGGATCCGGTCTTCTCCCAACTCTCGGAGCGAGAAGTTCGTATCCTCGAACTGATTTCCGACGGCCTGACCAATCGGGAAATCGCTGATCGCGTTTTCCTGGCTGAAAAGACAGTCAAGAACTACATCTCACGACTGCTGGCAAAACTCGGGTTACGCAATCGAAACGAAGCTGCCGCCTATATGGCTCGCCGCATCGCTGATCGCGAGGCCAAGTACCCGCCAGAAGATTGGGCCGACGACTAGAAACCCGTCGCCAGGTAGCTGATCGCGAATGCGTCGGGACGAGAACACCACCCCGGCGCAGTAGGGTCATGGCTACATGGCGATCCGGGTACTAATTGTTGACGACCATTTTGTGGTGCGTGCAGGTGTTGCTTCGTTCATCGACAGTCAAGAAGATATGACTCTCGTTGGCGAGGCAGGAACCTGCGACGACGCCATTTCTGCTACAGAAAGGCTCGAACCTGATGTCATTCTCATGGATATCAGATTGGATGAGTGCTCCGGGATTGACGTAACGAGGCAAATCAAAGCTAGCCATCCACAGATCAAGGTTGTGATGTTCACCACCTATGCGGACTTGGAACTTCTCCGATCGGCAATAGAGGCAGGGGCATCGGGATACGTAATCAAACGAATGGAACTCAAGTCCTTGGTAGAGACCATCCGGCGAGTTGTCGGGGGTGAAAGCCTTGTCATCGACGACCGTGCTCAAAATGCACTTGACACGGGCGGGCCGGAGGCAGCGCTAGCAGAGCGACTGCGCCGACTCTCGCCACAAGAAAGAAGAGTTCTCTCGCTCATCTCCGATGGGTTGACCAATCGTCAGATCGCAGACGAGTTGAATCTCGCCGAAAAGACAGTGAAGAACTACGTGTCGGCACTGCTCCACAAACTTGACATGACGCGGCGAGCGGAAGCTGCGGCGTTCCGTGCTGCCATCCCCAACATCGACGACATCGAATAGCGCAACAGTCGGCTACTCGCGATCGTCGTAGATCCACTTGATCTGGTTGTCGACTTCGATCACGCCGAGAGTCCGGAAAAGAATCTCTTCGATCAGCTCCGCTCCGGAACGGTGCTCAACCTCACCAGAGATCGTTACTCGACCGTCGCGCGTCACCGCTTTTACTTGATGGTCGAATCGGTATCGATGCAGTATCTCCGCAACATCAACGCCGATGGCGTCGTCATCCCTTGCGAAAACCTTCATAACATCGGCTCTGCTGAGAATTCCTGCGAGCTTCCCATCTTGGTCGACCACCGGAACTCGTTTGATCCGATGACGTTTCATCCTCCGTGCGGCCTCACGGATCAACATCGAGGCCTCAACCGTGATCGGGTCTTTTGTCATCGCTTCCCCGACGAGCGTGCTCGGGTGGGCAGCCTTGTGTCCGCCAAAGAGGGCGTCTAGAAAACCGTGACGCTCGCCGTCGGGTGTATCCACGGCCATATTGAGGAAGTCCGACTCGGTAATCATCCCGACTACCTTGCCGTCATCGACGACCGGCAGACCACCTATCCGACTCTCCCGCATGATGCTGGCAGCACGACGGAGCCTATCTTCGGGACCTACTGACAGCACATCCCTCGTCATGACATCCGACACTTTCACGGCAGCCTCCATCGGTCCGGTGCTGTTCACAGGTCTCCTCTCAGTTTCGGCTGATCATTAGCCCAAGATTAGGCCGAAGTGTCCCGATCGTGAGGGACGTTATCCAGCACGTTTAAGGCCATATATCGACCCACTCGTCGTCAATAGGTAGGGCTCGCCGACGGTATCAACGCCAAAACCAACTACCCCGGCGAATGTTCCTGCAGGAAACCACTCCTTCATCTGGCCGTCGCGATCGACGCTCCTCAGCCATCCGGTGCAGTAGTCGGCGAAAAGGAAATGCCCTGAGAGCTCTGGCATCGCCGCCCCGCGGTAGACGACACCACCGGTGATCGAGCACCCTTCGCTATGTGAATACTCATATATCGGGAGCACCAGACCGGTTCGATCGCAATCGTCTGACTCGAAACAACTGGTGCCTTCCATGACCGACCAGCCGAAGTTGGGATTGCCCGCCGTCCAGTCAACGACATCCACTTCCTCGATCAGGTTCTGCCCGACGTCCGCAATCCAGACGTCATCGCCGTCGAAAGTAAACCGCCACGGGTTCCGCAGTCCGATCGCCCACACTTCATCTTCGATGTTCCCTGCTGGGATCGTGTATCCGTCGATGCCGGGTCCGACCGTGATCCGCAGCATCGACGCCAACAGGGTGTCCTGGCGCTGCCCGCTACCGTATTGGTCATTGGCACCTCCCCCGTCACCCAGGCCGATCCAGAGGTTGCCATCAGGACCAAAGGCAATCATTCCTCCGTTGTGATTCCCTGCCGGCTGATCTACTCGTAGGATCTCGGTCCGGCTCCCGAGATCAGCGACATCCCCCTCTGCCTTCATCGATTCGACCACGGTGGTTCCGCCGTTATCGATGTAATACACATAGAACAAATCGTTAGTCGCAAAATCCGGGTGAAACGCCATCCCCAGCAGACCTTGCTCTCCACTAAACCTGACCTCGGTTGCGATGTCGAGGAATGCGGTCGGATCTGATCCGGTTGACACCCACACCACCCCGGGTTGGTCGACAACGAACCAGCGCTCATCTTGTGGCGCAGTGAGCATCAGAACCGGTTGTGTGAATCCGCCAACGGCCTCAAAGAACTCCAACTCAAGATCGTCAATGGAGCCAATCGGTTCCATGGTGGAGGTAGTCGATGGGGCCAGGGTTGTCGTCACCACCCCCGGTTCCACATCGGTAGTGGTTGTTGCGACAACTGTCGTCGTCGTTGTTGGGGCGACAGTCGGCCGTGCGGTTGCGGCCGAGTCCGAGTCCCCGCAACCCGAGACAACCAGGGCGACGAGCAATCCAACAAAGAAATATCTCATACCTCCACGCTACCCCCACCAGGCGCTACGGAGATCTTGTCTCAGTCCGTCTCGACGTTTGTACCTTCGAACGACCAACGATCTCTGGAGGCTCGCGCTTCCTCAATGTCAACTCTGGATAAGAGAGCGAGGCCGACAACGAAGAACACTGTTACCGAGAGGATGGCGGTTCGACCTGAGCCGGTGATCGCGCTGACCGTCCCAAAGACCAGAGGTCCGATACCCGACAACTTCGAAAACACGGAGAAGAAGCCAAAGAATTCAGCGGAGGCCTCCTCGGGGATCATGGTCCCATATAGCGACCGCGACAACGCCTGCACGCCACCGAGGACAAACCCGACGATGGCCGCAAGCAGCAAGAATCCGGAGTCGGAGCCTTCCGGCAGATAGAACGCCAACACTGCGATACCGACCCAAACGACCAGTGTGATCATGACTGCGCGTTTCGGTCCGATGTGCGCAGAGATGATTCCAAACATCAGCGCCCCAAAAAATGCGATGAATTGCACGATCAGAAATGCCAGCGCAATGGTTTCCAACTCGAGACCGAGAGTGTCCTCGGCGTACACACCCGACACGGCAATAACTGTTCCGGTTCCCGAGTTGTAGATGATGAACGCTACGACGAAAAGCAGTAGATGCGGAAACGATGCCAGTTTTTTGGTGGTGCTCAGGGTCCGTTCGAACCCGATAGACACATACTCCTTCAATCCGGGCCGGTCTGAACGAGATAACTCGTCATCGGGGAGTCGCGCCAGACTGAAGACGGAGAACACGATCCACCAGATCCCCGAACCAAAGATCGAGATGCGGGCAGCCAGGCTTTCAGTTAGACGCGCCCCGGGTTCATCGCTGGAGGAACTGATCAGTATCAGAGCCAAAAGCAGGTAGAGGCCACCGCCGAGGTAGCCAAGAGCAAACCCCTTTGATGAAACCTTGTCGATGGTGTCGTCTGTAGCGATCTCTAGGAGGAAACCGTCGTAAAACACATTGGCGGCGACAAACCCGAATTGGCCGATCAGGACGATCAGGAGGAACAGAGGCACTTGCCCGTCTGGAACAAACGGAAGAATGAGGACAAACACCGAGCCGAGGATGGCAAAGGCGCGTAGATATCGTTTCTTGGCTGACGCGTAGTCCGCCATCGCCCCAAGAACCGGCATCGCCAGCATGAGCAGGATGCTGCCAATACCGATGAGGATCGAGAAAAGAGACTCGCCCGACAATCCCCAGTACTTGTCATCCAGCATGATCGAGCCAGCGAAGAACGCTCCGATCACCGCACCAAAAACTGTGATGTAGGCCGAGTTAGCCCAGTCATACATCGCCCATCCGAAGATGGTGCGTTTGTCGTTCTTCAAGATTGCTCCCTCGCTAGCTCCCGGTGCCAGAGTAAGAACCAACGGGAGTCGCTCGCAACCTACGGCAAAGAGCGACAGATCAGAACCGCGCTCAGACCCTCTTGAAGAGATTCCGCAAGGCTTCGTTCACTGCGGCCGGCTGCTCGATGGGGCTCATATGGCCAGACCCCGGCACCACTGTCAACGTTGCATCAGATAACTCGGCGGCCATCGCCTCAGACTCAGCAGGCGGAGTCACCGTGTCCTGCTCTCCAACGATCACCGCGACAGGGACATTGATGTCGCGCAGAACACCAGTTCGGTCGGGGCGATCGCGCATACCGCCAAGTGCTCCCACGATGGTCTCGTACGGACAGCCCTCGATCATCGACCTCAGCCTGGCCTTTGCGGCTATCGATGCGTCCGGTCCGAGCAGACCTCCTTGCATGAGCTCAGCGAGAGCGGCCCGCCCCTCGGCGATCAGTGTCTCTGCCATGGCGTCGCGACCTGCTTTGCCCTCTGCGGGGTCGGCAGCGGACTTGGTGTCGATCAAAGCAAGACTGCGCAGCCGCTTGGGATAGAGCTCTGCGAACGCAAGCGCAACGTATCCACCCATCGAGAGACCCACAATGTCGGCCTGTTCTTCGGAGACCAAGTCGAGGACCCCCGCCAGATCCTCGGCGAGCACCTCCATGGTCAGCGGCGTACCGGTGACGGCAGAGGAAAGACCAAAGCCACGTAGATCGATAGCGATACATCTCCGAACATCAGAGAGGGCGCTGATCTGTTCGATCCACATCGTGGAGTCAAGAGGAAAACCGTGGACGAACAGGGCGACTCGACCCGAGCCTTCCTGCCTGATGTGCAGACGTACCTCGTCGAACTCGGCATATGTCATGGCGTCTCCCTCTCCCTGAAGCTCTAGAGCTTCCGTCGCCTAAATTCCTCGATAATCGCATCGTCGCTGTAGCGCAGTAGATCGACATCCCACGCCACCCCCGAAGGCGGCATTTCGGTGCTCCTGAGTAGCAACTCAGAGACCCGATCACGCAGTGTCCTCGCCCATGCCCTGCCCGTCGCTGACTGTTCATGGGACAATGTGCCGTCGCCGTTGGCCACAAAAACACGGGCCTCAATTTGTGGGTTGGCCCGCGAACCGCGCTCGCCATAGACCATGACGATCGAACCGACCGGTACATCCTGAATGCCGCCGGTGGCGATGAACTCTCCATCAAATGCCCACCCGGACGACTTGGTCTCGTCGACAGTGTCGATCACCTTCGCCCAGTTCTTGTGACGTGCATCCCCCACAAGCGGGACCTCGATAGCAACAAACGCATCCATGGCGCCACTGTAGATGCTCAGCTACCAGTCCGCGAGATGATGTTCAGCGCAGCCCATCTATGCGGAGGGGTCGCTGTGGCGATCCAGGAATTCGTAGATCTCGGTGGTATCAACGCCGGGGATGGTCTCGACGGGCGTAGCCGCCAGCACGTGGCTGTTGGGGCGAACCGAGGGGAATGCCCATCCATCCCAGCGAGCGGCGAGGTCGTCGCTTGGCTTTCGGCAGCAGACGCCGTCCGGACATTCGGATACCGATCGATATTTCGTCTCGCGACCCCGAAAGTACTGGGCGTTGGGGAACGCCACACCGACAGTGATTGCATGGGGGGGCTGTCTCGTATCTCCACCCTCGTGCTACACCAGAACGTGCCAACCGGCGTATCGGTGTATTGGTGCCGAATCGAATAGCGATCATCGGACCGGAACGCCTGACGTGTGCCCCACTCCCTACATAACCGTTGTCCCTCGATGGCTCCAACTGAGTTGCGCGGGAACGGCACCCCGTTGTTCTCGTAGGCTTCCCAGATGATTCCAAGTTCGTCCGACCGCACGAAATGGATCGGAAGGTCGAGATGTCGAGTAGCAAGATTGGTGAAGCGATGTGCCGCCATCTCGTACGAGACATAGAACGCATCGCGAATGTCCTCGACGGCAAGGTTGCGATTGGCTTTTGCGGTCTGTAGAAACGGTGCCAGTGAGATCTCCGGCATCAGGGCTGCACCGGCAAAGTAGTTGGCCTCGACACGTTGCCGTAGGAAGTCCGCAAAGTTCTGCGGCTCGGGATGGTCGAGGGCGAAGTGACCAAGCGTTTGAAGAACGACGGATCGGCTGGCTCTGACAGAAATTGAGTCACGCTGCGGGATATAGATTCGTCGGTTGCGTAGATCGGTGAGCGACCGGACTGCTGAAGGAATCTCGCGGGATCGGCGCACCGTGAAGCCGAAAACGTAGACCAACAGCTTCGTTTCTTTCTCGCAATCCGTTTGCCGCAGGTACCCCCGGGGGTATAGTCCCAACCATGGAACTCTCGCCCGACAGAAAAAAGGACATCCTGGCGCGGCTCCGCCGTGTAGAAGGACAGATCCGCGGTATCCAATCAATGCTCGAAGCCGAACGTGACTGCGCCGAGGTTGTTACCCAGTTTGCGGCGGCAACCCGCGCCCTCGAGCAAGCCGGCTACAAATTCTTTGCAGCAACGCTTGCTGAGTGTGCAATCGACCCCGATGGGGCAGCCGCTGACGGCTACAACGCCGATCGCCTCGAAAAGCTCTTCATGCAGTTGGCGTAAGCCAAATCGCTTCACATACCCCTGGGGGTATGCTAACTTGCCGCCTTCGAGTCCAAGGAGACCAGTTGATTCCCGGCCAGACGTCCACAATTGAGCAGGTCCCCGCCTCAGATTGGCAAGCGTGGATCGAACAACACGATGGTGTCCTGCTCGACGTGCGGGAACCAATGGAATGGTCTCGTGGGCTACTCCCGGAAAGCACGACGATTTCGCTGTCTTACCTCCCAGGCAGCCTCGGTGAGCTCGACCCCGAGCGACCCGTGCTCGTGGTCTGTCGGGCCGGCAACCGCAGCATGCTCGCCGCCCAGTTCCTACAAAGAAACGGTTTCAAACAAGCCGCCAACCTGTTTGGTGGCCTCACATCGATTGGACTTGCATAATGCGGTCGCTCCGAACCACTGCCATCACCATGACCCTCGCCGCGACCTTGTTACTCGGCGCGTGCGGCGGATCAACAGCCACCGACTCGAAACTCGAGTTAACGGCTGTCGACGGAATCCAAGAGATCGTCGCCACGCCACCAGCCGATTTGGTGGTTCTCGACATTCGCACGCCGGAAGAATTCACCGCAGGGCATCTGGCCAACGCCATCAACATCGACTATTACGCCGATGACTTCGAAGCCAAGCTCGCTGAACTCGACCTCGCGGTGCCGTACGTCATGTATTGCAACTCAGGCAATCGCTCCTCCAACGCCCTGCCCGTCATGGACTCCATCGGGTTCGAAGAGGTATACGAACTCGATGGTGGCATCCAGGCCTGGTTTGGCGCCGGGCTTCCCATCGAGCAGTAGCTTCCGCTGACCCCAGACGGGTCTACGCTGCCCCCAATGCGAAAACCCGGCTACCTGATATTGACCATGGTGGTCTCGGCATGCGCTCCTCAAGCCAGCATCGTTACAACAGCATCAACCGTCGCGGCAGCTCCGACAGGAGATCCAATCGAGATAGTCCGGGTGTTTGATGGCGACTCGCTGATCGTCGAGCTGGACGACGGAACGGAAGGCGAGATTCGACTGCTCGGGATCAATGCACCGGAAGGTTCCGAATGCCATGGCGATACCGCCAGACAGACCCTGGAACGGCTCCTGGACTCTGGGCCTGCATCTCTTGTCGCTGATACTGAGGACACCGACCAATTCGACCGTCTGCTCCGCTATATCTACGTCGACGGGCTCAACGTGAATTTGGCGATGATCGCTAGCGGAGACGCCATTGTGTTACAGGGCGATCATTCTCTGGATGCGGAGTTCGTCGCGATAGCGGACGCGGCTGCCGACTCCCGGATCGGGATGTGGGCGCCACAGGTGTGTGGGGGGATCTGCCCCCGGAGTCGATGGTGATCGTCGACTACTCCTACAACCCAGGCGGTCGTGACGAAGATGATCTCAATGGCGAATGGATCGCGATCGCAAACGATGGGTCGCGGGCCGTCAGCATGAGCGACTGGATCTTGCGCGACGAGTCGACGCAGAATCGGTATCGATTCCCCGACGGCTTCATACTCGATTCGGGTGACGAAGCTCTCGTCCATTCAGGATGTGGGGATGACACCGAGACCGATGTGTTTTGGTGTGCCGAAGGTCCGGTCTGGTCCAACGGCGGCGACACCGTCATCCTGCAACTCCCCACGGGTACGGTGGTTTCGCGGGAACGCTACGACGGTGACTTCTGACCAAGACGGCGATACCTATTGCGATCTCGTGCAGTTTTGTTGGAGCTGCCCAAGTGGGCGCCCACCCAGAACCTGGATGAGCGCGAAAAGCATTCTTGCATTAGGGACCCCATGTCTCGTATTGTCTGGACAACAAATTGTGGTCTACGGGCGGAACCGGGCGACCTGAGGGTCGTTTTGGGATGGGGCAAGATCGGCACCTAGACAACACAGGTTTGTGGAGCGGCCCGGGCCGGGAGATCCATTCCGAGCGAAGCGCAATACCCCTATGTTCGACTATGTCGAGCGTGGAGAACATTGAATCGGAAGTGATCCCATGCGTATCAAGATGACACGGATCGTATTGGCACTTGGAACCCTCGCGGCTGCACTGGTCAGCAGCGCAGCCGGCGTCAGGATTGGCTAGTCCATCCTCGACCCGGCCCTCCACATCTTCCCCCACCGTCCAGTCTGAACCGATCCACCCAGATCTATGGCCTACTACGAAACTCCATACCCAATACAGCGAAAACGAAAACGCCTTTACGGTGCGGTTTTGGCTGTCTGGGGAATCGGCGTCATAGCTGCCGCGGTCATGTTTCAGGGCATCCCCGAGGAATTGGGATTGTGGCTTGCCTTTGCCGTCACCTTTCTTGCTCTCGAGATCTCAGCTGTCGAAGTAAACACCCGGATGGTTACCTCGCCGGTCATCGCGGTAACTGTGACGGCCGGTATCGTCCTGGGTCGAGATCAGGTCATCGGCGGCATCATCGTGATGGCGGCTCTTGGGTTGGTTCAGCCACTCGACTTCGTAGAACGTCGCATTTTCCAACCAGCGGGCAATCTCGGGGTTACGACCACTAGTGCGGCGCTGACCAGCATTGTCCTCTACTTCTTGCTGCCCGCTAACGCAGCTACAGCGAGCATGCTCCATGTGGTTGCAGTCGGAGCACTCGCCGCTGCCGTAGGGGACTTCACCAGTCTCTTCATGACCCGAGTGGTCGTTCGCCAGGTCTTTGGATCGAAAATGGCCGGCCCGTGGTCAAACCTCGGCCAGATACTGACGAGCTTTGTCGGGCTTGGGGTCATGGGGGGCCTCCTCGGCTACGCCTATATCCGCTATGCGGTCGACCACGGCACCTACAACGCGATGCTGGTGCTGGTGATCGGGATGCTGTTGATGAGCCGGCTCTTCTTCGCCTCTCTCGCCAAGCTGCGTGTCGCTCGTGAAGGGATGCTGGCCACTCTGGTCAAGACTCTCGAGGCTAAGGATCTGTACACAAGGGGACATACTGAACGTGTCGCCCAGTTTGCTGTCCAGCTTGCGCAGGAACTCAGACTGAGCGGTGACATGCAAGAGAGAATCAGACACTCGGCCCTGATCCACGATCTTGGCAAACTTGCCGTGCCACGGGAACTGCTCAAGAAACGGGGTCGCCTCACCCTGGACGAGACAGCGGCGATGCGCGGCCATGTCCACCACATCGACGATCTACTCAACGATGTTGATTGGCTCCATCCCCTTGTCGAGATAGCTTCTGACCACCACGCCCATTACGACGGTGGCGGTTACCACGGATCTCATAGCGACCACGGTGAGATCCCAGCCGAAGAGTCACGAGTTCTTGCCATCGCTGATGCCTTCGACGCCATGACGAGCAACCGCCCATATCGTATGGCGTTGACCCAGGAAGAATCGTTCAGGGAATTGCGGGACGGTGCAGGCACCCAGTTCGACCCCGAGATGGTCGACGCGTTCATAGCGATGATCCGACGCGGAGGCCTCCGCTACGGTGCCTTGGTCCGTATGACCGATGAAGAGGCGCGTGAGCTCGCCGAGGAACGCGGCTGGGTCTTCCGCAATTAGTGGTACGTCGCACAAATAACCACCGTGTCTCTCCGTCCCACGCCGCCTGCCCGTCGGGCAGGTACGGCTGCGGCCTCCTCCTCAGCGCAGTGCAGTGACTGCGTCTTCTGACGTCGCCTGTCCTTCGGACAGGTCGCCTGCCCTTCGGACAGGTCGCCTGCCCGTTGGGCAGCTACGGCTGTGCCGGATGACGCCGATGCCTCGGAGACACCCTGGCGCTATCTAGGCGACACACCATTCGCTGGCCACTAGCGAGCAAGAACCGAACTGTCCCTTCCTCCGTATAGAAGATCAGATTCCGCGATCGCGGGAATCTTCGAGGAGGAAGACATGAGATTGAAGATTGCACTTATGGCGTTGGCCCTTGTTGCGGCCGCTTGCGGAGGCGACGCCGATGCCGCCGAAACGGCGCAACCCGCGGCTACGGAGGCTCCGACCACGGCTGCGCCAGTTACTACGGAGGCTGCGGTTTCTGGGCTGACGGTTGCGTTGGCCGAGTCTGGTCTTGGTGAGGTATTGGTTGATGGCGATGGGAATACGTTGTATTTGTTTGTTCCTGATGCCCAGGGTGCGAGTGTCTGTAATGA
>CAXMRC010000134.1:0-9965 GCA_964195945.1 uncultured Gemmatimonadales bacterium | reverse complement strand
CCCGAATTCCGATCGCGATCCGCTGCCACGGTTGCTCGTCGTCATCGACGAGTTTGCCGCCCTCGCCAAAGAGTTGCCCGAGTTCATCGACGCCCTTGTCGGTATCGCACAACGTGGCCGGAGCTTGGGGGTGCATCTATTGCTGGCAACGCAACGACCCAACGGCGTGATCAGCGAGAACATCAAGGCGAATACGAATCTGCGTATAGCGTTGCGGGTGCAGGACGCTGCAGACTCCGTTGACGTGATCGGTTGTAGCGACGCTGCTGCTATTGGACGCAACCAGCCGGGGAGGGGTCTTGCCAGGTTCGGACCGAGCGACGTCGTCCCGTTCCAGACGGCTCTTGTCACCGGTCGGTCGATGTCAGGACGGTCCGCGGGAATCGGGTTGCGACCGTTCGCTTTCGCACACGAGCAGCAAGGCCCTTCCACACCGATCGCCGAAGTCGATGCCGACCCGACTGATCTAGAACGGATCGTGGCTGCCAGTCGGCAGGCTGCCGCGTCCTTGAAGCTGCCCGCGGCTCGGCTTCCCTGGCCGGAGGCCTTGCCAGAACAAGTGCATCTCAACGACCTGAGAAGTGGCTCTGGAGATCACGGGGCGACGGTGTTCGGGTTGGCCGATGAACCACACCGGCAGCGGCAACTCCCCGCAACGTGGTCGCCCGCGGTCGGAAACCTGCTTCTGTATGGTCTGCCGGGAAGCGGTACGACGACCGCGCTGACAACGATCGCGGTAGGTCTAGCCCATGACAGCGACCCCGACCGTCTCCACGTCCATGTGCTCGACTTCGACGATCAGGCAATGCACCCTCTGCAAGGCCTTCCTCATGTCGGAGTTGTCGTCGGCGGCAATGATCGGGAACGGCAGTTGCGACTGCTGCGACGGCTTGCGGAAGAACTCCAAGAGCGTCGCCAGGCGCTGGCATCTGATGTAACCGCCCTGGAACGATATCCCACCATCGTCACCCTGCTGGACAACTACGGCGGATTCGCAGATTCATTTGGAGATCCGGGCGACATGACGATCCACGATCTGTTCGCTCGGCTTGTTGCCGACGGTCCCGGTGTTGACATGCTGACCATCATCACGGCAAAGCACCCAGGCGACATCCCGACCCGGATCGCCTCGCTTGTCGCCAGCAGACTGGTGTTTCGCCTGGCGGATCGCTACGACTACAGCGGTCTCGGGGTTCCGCCGGTCGAGCCTCCGGTGATACCCGGTCGAGCATTTGAATCGGGGAGCGGACGAGAAGTGCAGGTCGCTTTGCCACACCCCGACGGATTGGCAGCAGCTCTGGCAACCAACCGGTGGGGCGCCCCTGTGCTGTCGCCCTGGTCGACCGATGTCCTTCCCCACGACGTCTCCGTGGCCGATGTTGTAGCCGCCGGCCGGATTGCATCAGGTGAGTGGTTCTTGCCGCTCGGCATCGGAGATACCGCGCTGGCTCCAGCGGGGTTGGTGCTGCGCGAGGGGGAGCATGCACTGATTACCGGGCCAGCTCGAGCCGGCAAGAGCACCGCCCTGACTACGGTGGCTGCCGTCGCCAAGGCCGCCGAGCCGCAACTTCGCATCGTGGCGCTGCTGCCGCGCCGGTCGCCACTCAGCAGTTGTGCTCTTATCGACGAGCTAGTCGACCTGGAGAATCTGGACCGCCTCAGCGAGAGCGGTCGGGCCGGCCTGTTGCTCATCGACGATGCTGAGCTTGTCGGCGAAAGTACCTACCTCAGCGATCTGATCAAGACTCGACGATCCGACATCAAAGTTGTGGCCGCGGGATCCGCGGACGCGTTGCGGGGTTTGTACGGACATTGGACCCAAGACATCCGTCGGTCCCGCATCGGCTGTGCGCTTCGCCCCAACGTCGCCACGGACGGCGACCTGTGGCAGACACAACTACCGCCCCGTGGTCCTGAACACTTCCCGGTTGGGCGAGGCTATCTGCTTGCCGACGGACAGGCCGAGTTAGTGCAGCTTGGAATGAAGTGACAATGTTTGTGGGGGCTGACCCGATGCGGCTCGCCGGGTTGGCGGACATCGTCGATCAATACGCGGCCCGACTTGGGCTCATGGGGAGTGAGGTGACCGACACTGTTCGTCGTCAATCCGGCGCAGCGACATGCCGGGCACTTAGCCGATTGGAGAGAGACCTCGGCGAGCGAGCCGAAGAGCTGCGATGGCGAGCAGCCGCAATTGAAGAAGCACAGCAGGTCGGGATGCCTTTGCTAGTGGCTTTCGGATTGCACCGGAGCCGGCTGGCGGAGTTCGCCGCGCTTGCTGTGTTCGATCTTGGCGGGTGGGAAAGAGCGTATGCGAGGTGGCGGACGACTCCGTCGACGAGCCAACTGCTCAAGATGGACCCGGCCGAAGTAGCCAACGCAATTGCCGAGGTGGCTCCATCGGTCGCGGAAGATCTGACGCGACGGAATCCGCGGGTAATTGGAGGCCTCGATGGTGTGCCTCCAGAGCTGAGATATCGTGCCAACAGAATCCTCATTGCGGCCGAGATCGCAGGGCTGGAACGTCAGATTTCGATGGTGCAGAACCCGCAGCCGGCAACGGGTGTTGGAAGCTCGGCCTTCAGTATCAAGATCGCAGGGTTTGCGATACCAGCCCTGGTCGCGACTGCAGCCGCGGCCCTAGCCGAGAGAGCCGACGAGTATCGACGCTGGCTGGAAGAGGATCGTCAGATCTTGCTCTTTGCGCCCGTCGGTGATGGCCGGGTGGTTGAGGTATTCGGTGACCTGACGAATGCGACCAGAGTGGCGGTCGTGATCTCCGGCATGTCGAACAGCATCGATAACTTCAGCAGCGACGAAGGTGGCTTCAGAGCCAACGCCGCCATACTGTTCGACGCCAGCCAGACGACCGACGACATTGCGACTGTTGCCTGGCTCGGCTACGACACTCCCGACAGCGTGGGAGCGGCGGTTCGAGCGCGTGCAGAGGACGGTGTTCCGCACCTCCGCAGGTTTCTCGAGGGAATCGACCCGAATGATGAGAAGATCGTCACGGTCGTCGCCCATAGCTACGGATCGGTTGTTGCCGGACTAGCTGCCGGCGGGGGCATCGCCGCCAGCAACCTGGTCTTTGTCGGGAGCCCGTGAACCACCCTCGACCGGGCCGGCGATGCAGTGCTGCGACCGGGTGGTCGGGTGTGGGCAGGACTTGCAGAGGATGATCCGATCGCTTGGGGCATCGCACCAAGCGAGTTGCCAACCTGGCCCCTGGTGCCGACCCCGATCGGGTACCTCATGGGGATTGTCGGAGCGTTCCACGACGCCGACGACCTATGGCACGGCACCAACCCGGCCTCTGATGAATTTGGGGCCCTGCGCATAGGCACCGAAGGGGCATCAGGTCACTCGGACTACTTCGAGTCGGGATCGCTCGGCAACCTGGCGCTGATTGTCGAGGGACGATACTCGGAGGTCGGACTCGCTTCTTAGATCAGATCGCGGTCCTGCGCCCAGCGAGTCAGCTCGCGACGATTCGAGAGTTGCAGTTTTCGGAGCACTGCCGACATGTGGTTTTCAACGGTCTTGGCCGAGATGAATAGTTGCTCGCCGACCTCGCGATAGGTGTAACCCCTGGCGATGTGTTGCAACACCTCACGCTCTCGTTTGGTGAGTTTGTCCAGGTCGGGGTCAAGTTCTTTGACCGCGATGGCCGAGAACGCATCAAGCACGAACCCGGCGAGTTTGGGAGAAAACACGGCGTCGCCGTCGACGACGCGGCGAATCGCCGCGGCGAGATCAGCCGGCGAGACCGTCTTGGTTACATAGCCACGTGCTCCGGCCCGCACCGTGGCAACAACATCCTCGGGCGCATCCGAGGCCGAGATCGCCAAGAACTTGATGTCGGGATGTGTCGCGTGCACTCCCTCGATGACAGCTCGGCCCCCGCCGGTCGGCATGTGCACATCGACCAGAACCAGATCTGGTTGGCGTTCTCTGATCATCTCGATCGCACTGGGTACCTCAGAAGCATCGCCAACTATTACAAGGTCATCTGGTAGCTCGGAGCGGACACCAGCCCGAAAGAGATCGTGATCGTCGACGATGAATACCGTTGTCATGGCGTCCCCAATGGAAGACGAAGTCGGATTTCAGTGCCCGCGCCGGAAGCCGAGATGATCTCAGATGCACCGCCGTGACGTTCCATGCGTCCAACGATAGATTCCCGAATGCCATGTCGGGATTGTGCAAGTTCAGTTGGGTCAAAACCGACGCCGCGATCCTTCACGAACACGAGAATCTCCTCATCGTTGGCCTCGCCGTAAACAGAAATAGTGTCAACGTCTGCGTGCTTGCTTGCGTTGCGTATCGCTTCGCGGGCCGCGCCGATGATGGGCTCCACCGGGTGTGTGCTGTTCCCAACGACCACAACTTCAACATGGGTGCCGCCTTGATCTTCGATCTCGGAGCAAATACCTATCAGCGATTCGCGAAACCCGCCGCTGCTGACAACGCTGTCGGCCGACGGGAATAGCCACGAGCGCAACTCACGTTCTTGGTGTCGTGCCAGGCCACGGATATCCGGAGTTGCTGCCGAGTCCCGCTGAATCAAGGCGAGCGTCTGCAGCACCGAGTCGTGGAGATGGGCGGCGACCTCGGCGTGTTCCTCCGCACGCACCCGCTCGGTTCGTTCCACCTCGAGGGCCGCCTCGGCGGTAACCCGGCGTCGATCGAGAGTTCGCAGGGCTGTGGCAACACCGACGGCCGCGCCTACTGAAAAGAGAAAGGCGATCGCATTGGCGACTTCCTGCGGGTAGGACTGGTCTCGGTTGAGTACGGGGATCAACCCTGCCACGGTCAGGGTGGCCGCGCCGACAAGGCCGCCGATCCACCCAAACGCATAGATAGCGGCGAACGCTCCTACAAGGGGATACCCGCCGGCGAACTGGATCGTCCCGGCGACGGTGCCGGCAACAACAGTCCAGGCGCTGAGCCCAAGATCGATGCCAACGAACCACAAGCGCTTATGAAGCTGCGGTCGCAGGAATCTTGCGGTTGTTGCCGCTGCCGCCCAGAGCGCAACGGCGCCGATGGTTACCGCGACCGCGGCCGGTCGGTCTACCGGCGTCGTTTCGCTGGAAAGCACAACGAGGCCGAGTACGGAGAGCCAAACCGCAGCGAAGACTCGATACCCGGAGACGATCCAGAGCAGTGTCGTTTCCATGTCGGGTGGCCGGTGTTGTTGGTCCATGGGGTGAGCGTAATCGGCCCGGTGTGGGCCTCACGGCACGAGCCTCGGGAGTGGAAGTCGATTGCAGCCTGCGACTTACGTATCATCGTGGGTATGACTCACCCAACTGTCGCCATCCTCGGTGCAGGCTCGATGGGGGAGATCCTTGCGGAGGGTCTCCTTCGAGCCGGCTGGGAAACGGCCAACCTAATCCTCGTGGCCCGTCGTGAAGAGCGAGCTCGTGAAACGCAAAGACGGACCGCCATCGAGGCCACACTCGACCCCGCCGCCGCCGCAACGGGTAGGGACGTTGTTGTCATCGCCGTCAAACCAAAAGACGTCGACCATCTGCTCGGTCAGATCCGAGATGTCGTTACGCCCGGCCAGGTTGTTGTCAGCCTGGCGGCCGGTGTTCCGATGGCTGTCTTCGAGCGTGCACTCGAGGGAGTTGCTGTCGTACGTGCAATGCCCAACACGCCAGCCGCAGTTGACGAAGGTATGACTGCCTACTGCGGTGGTGTCAACGCCGGGGACGATGCGCTAGCCCTCGCCGACATGGTGCTCTCTGCGGTCGGTGAAACTATTCGGCTATCTGAGGATCTGCTCGACGCCGTGACCGCTGTATCCGGATCCGGCCCCGCCTATGTTTTCCTGCTGGCGGAGGCGCTCACCGAAGCGGCTATCAGAGAGGGCTTGCCACATCACGCTGCCGAGAAGCTGGTAATCCAGACCTTGCGTGGTGCCGGGGCTTTGCTATCGGTGTCGGACAAGAGCGCTTTCCGGCTACGCGCCGAGGTGACTTCGCCAGGCGGCACAACGGCCGCGGCGTTGCACACGCTGGAAGAGGGTGGTTTCCGAGCGTTGTTGGAACGAGCGGTGCAATCGGCGGCACAACGCTCCCGTGAACTCGGAGCGATTGCTCTGGAGCGATCAGAGAAGTGAACGTCATCGGTCGCAGCGTTCTCGGAGTAACCAACCGCAGCGTGTTCCGCAAGATGATTACCGAGACTCGACCAGGTCGGGCACTATCTACCCGGTTCGTTGCCGGGGAGACTCTCGGACAAGCCATCGCAGCCGCTGTCGAACTCAATGGCAAGGGGGCAACCGTCTCTCTTGACCATCTTGGCGAGCATGTCACAGATCGACCCCAAGCCGAGGCGGCCAGGGATGATTACCTGGCTTGTCTGGATGCAATCGGCGAACACGGTGTCGAAGGCAATATTTCGGTCAAACTTTCTCAGCTTGGCATGGGTTTGGATGATGGGGTGGCTGGAGAGTCGCTTGATGCGTTGGCACGGCGAGCTGCGGCGGTTGGTACGACCGTTAGCGTCGACATGGAAGAGAGCGAAGTCACCCAACTGACCATCGACCTGTATTCGGCTGCGCAGAAAGTGCACGGGAACCTTGGTCTGGCAGTGCAGGCATATCTCTACCGCACCAAGCGGGATCTCGACACGATCATGCCCCTTGGTGGTCATATACGGTTATGTAAGGGTGCGTACGCCGAATCGCCCGATGTGGCAATGCAGTCACGCCAAGAGGTAGACAAGTCCTTCGACCAGCTCACGCATCTGCTTATGGGCGATGACGGGGTCAGGCCGGCTATCGCTTCTCATGACACGGCCCGGCTTGAGGTTGCTGCAGACCTGGCCGGCCAGCGGTCCGCCCCTTACGAGTATCAGATGCTTTACGGAGTTCGCACTGCTCTCCAGGAGAAGATGTTGACGGACGGTGACCCGTTGCGCGTCTACGTCCCGTACGGAGTGGCCTGGTACCCGTATCTCACCCGTCGGATGGCGGAACGTCCCTCAAACCTCGTGTTCTTCATGAGGGCCGCATTGTCCCGAGGGTAAACGTCTGCCGCTCGACATCAGTTGTACGATGTGCCCATGAATTGGATACGGCGCTTGGCGCTTCTTGCGAGTTTGTTCGCTCTCTTCTTCGTGGTTGGTGCGACCGGTGTCTTTGCCGCCGAGATATCTCAGGTTGGCGATGATGCGGCGACAACCGGGTACTACCTCGATGGCGGTGCAACAATCAGTGACGGTGATGCCACTGAGATCGTCACGGCCGCACGTAACAACGGATCTCGTTTCTATCTGGTCGTGCTCAATGACACGCCGCTTGGTGGAAATACCGCGTTCGCTGAGGCTGTGTTTGAGGATCTTGGCATCGACTCGGGAACGATCCTCGTGCTGTCGCCCGAGGATATTGGCTGGCTCAGCGATAACGAAGGGTTCACCGAGACCGACATGGAGGGTGCGTTCGAGTTCGCCAACACAGAGGGCGGGAACGACGCCGAGTATGCGGCCAACTTCGTCGTTGGCCTGGCCGGCGTCACCGTTGACGCAAGCGAGGCACCAGCGACTACCGCAGCGGCTACGTCGGCGGCCGCTACAGAGTCCTCGGGCGGTGGGAGCGGGTTCCTCTGGGTCATCGTCATCTTTGGTGGCCTCGGGCTTCTGATCTTCTTCATGATGCGTCGCAGCAGCAAGCAGACGGTCAATGCCGCCGCCGAACAGATGACCAAGGCACGTGCGGCGGTGCAGAAACAAGTCGACGCCGTTGCCAACGATATCCTTGACATGGAGGATGAGGTTCGGGTCGCCGACAATCCAGAGGTCGACGAGTTTTACAACACTGCAAGCGAGACGTACCGCGCGGTCCCCGACAAGCTCCAGAAGGCGGAGACTCCACAACAGTTGGTGGGTCTTTCCAACGATCTCGACGTCGCCATCTGGCAGCTCGACAGCGCCGAGGCCATCCTCGATGGGAAACCGAAACCTCCCAGGCCTGAGCCAAAGCGTCTCGAACCCGTCGCTCGCCCGTCCCAGGATCGGGTGGCAACGCCAGCCCCCCGACCGGACTATCAGCGCCGCCCGTCGCGCCGTAGCTCGTACCTTGGCCCCGGTGTTATGGAGATCCTCATTGGGGTCGCCGGTCAGGTGCTTGCCGGCGGTGGACGCAGCCGCAGCGGGGGTGTTGGAGGGTTGTTGCGCAGATCTTCGTCAACACCCACTTCCACTCCCCGGGCTCGCCGCGGCGGCGGTGTCGTCCCTGGGCCAGGCTCGCCTGTGCAACGTCGCCGCACGAGGACCACTCGTTCCCCCCGTAGTCAGCGCAGCGGTGGTGGCCGCATTCGGGGTGGGGGCCGGCGCCGCAAGTAGCTCAATTCGAGGTTACGAAGCAGCCGACCAAGCCCACCAGTAAACATCTACAATCTGAACGAACTAGGGAAGGAATGACATGAGTTTCTTGAAGCGCCTTTGGGGCTACCTCGCAACGCTGTTCAAAGGCGGCGCTGAGAAGATGATGAAACCTGAGGTTGAGATCGAGCAAGCGATCAACGAAGCCAAGAAGCGTGACCAGGAGCTGCGCAACCAGGCAGCGAAGGTTGTTGCTCATCGCACTCAGCTCGAGTCCAAGATGGAAAACGCCGCTGACGATGTGGGCGAGGCACGCGAGATGGCCAAGCAGGCGATCCTCAGGGCTGAAGAAGCCAAGGCAGCCGGCGATGCTGCCGGTCAGGACAAGTGGACGAAGGCTGCGCAGTCGATCGCGATGAAGCTGCAGGCTTCTGAGAACAACCTGTCGACGCTGAAGACTCAGTACACGACGGCGACCGGCCAGGCCGACAAAGCGAAGCAGGCCGTGCAGTCGAACGCCATGCGGGTGTCCGAGTTGGCCGCCAAGAGGATGGAGCTGCTCGGCTCGCTCGAGGCCGCAAAGATGCAGGAGTCGGTCAACAAGGCTGTCGATGCACTGTCCAACACGATGGACTACGACATGCCTTCTCTCGAGAAGATCGAAGAGAAGATCGAAATTCGTAAGGCAGAGGCGATGGCCAATGCAGAGCTGCGCGAAGCGACGCCCGAGGGCTCGGAATACGAGCTCAAGGAAGCTATCAATATGGCCCAGGCCGATGCGAAGCTTGAAGAACTCAAGACAGAGTTGGGGCTCAACTAGGCGTTTCTAGCCAAGAGCGCTGCAGTTTCAAGAGCCCTCCGCTTCGTCGGGGGGCTCTTCGCATAGAGGAGGAACGATGCTCAATCCTTACGAACGGTCGGCCGAGGTATACGACCTCTACTACGGATGGCTCGACTACGAGACCCATGCGGCGACGATCCACGAGGCGATCGAGCAGCGGAAGCCGGGAGCACGATCGGTCCTCGATGTTGCATGCGGTACCGCGCGTTACACCGAGCAACTGGCCAAATGGCACAACGTATCCGGTCTCGATATCTCCGAGTCGATGTTGTCGGTCGCCCATAGGAGGATGCCAGAGACGCGCTTCCATCTTGCGGACATGATTGAGTTTGACCTGGGGGAGAGATTCGACGCTCTCGTCTGTATGTTCTCGGCGATTGCCTATGTGACTTCATTGAAGGATTCGGCCGCCATGATCCGCAGCTGTGAGCGGCACCTGAATCCTGATGGGGTCCTGGTGATCGAACCATGGTTCACTCCCGACGCCTGGATGGAGAGCCACGTTGGGGCGCGGATTGTCGAAGGGGATGGGCTTTCGGTTGCCAGGGTGGACACGAGCATGCGCGACGGCAACCGGGTGAACATGCGGTGGGCATGGGCGGTGGCCTGGGACGATGGCGACGCCGACGCGTATGTCGAGGAGCACCCGACCGCACTATTCACCGTCGACGAATATGCGACTCTCTTTGCCGCGGCCGGGCTGACTGCGGAGTACGACCCCGACGGTCCGCTTGGCCGCGGACTCCACATCGCCGTAAAGCGGTAACAATCCGAGGGGAAGGTCAGCGGC
>CAXMRC010000133.1:0-15349 GCA_964195945.1 uncultured Gemmatimonadales bacterium | reverse complement strand
CAACGACCCTCACGATCGAGATTCTGAGCAACTACCCATCGCAAGCTGTGGGCGGTCAGCCAGCCTTCGAAGAGCTGGTGGTAGCCGAAGTCAAGTTCTGGGGAACCCCTAGCAACTAGGAAACGGCTGAACAGATGGCGTCCATGAGCCGAAACTGGCATCACTCAACGAGCTTCTAGGCAAGCAGGCCGCGACTCACGGGTGGCGCGATCGCGCCTCTCCCATGATCTGGCGATCCCTTCTCAGCGAGCAACAACTCGGCGGCGTCAAGGATCTCGGTCCGGAGAAGTTCGCCTTCACCCTTGCAGGGTGTTGCCGGTGCGAGGATGGCGCGCTCGGCCCCGGCGCTGCATCACCCGGCGCATCCCCCGCAGCCCGCTCTAGGCCGCTTGTCGCGGCCCCGGTGTGCACAATAATCCCCATGCGAACGAGGGCGGCTTCGAGCTCTTCACCTACGAACGGTTCCTCGCGCGGTAGCAACCGCTCGTCGAGCTCGACAATCGTCACATCTTCCGCTCCAAGCCACATCCAGGCCTGAGCCATCTCGACAGCCACTACCCTGCCACCGATGACAAGGAGGCGATTCGGAACCTCTTTTGCGGTAGTGACTGCGCGACTGTCCCAAGTGGCGACCTCAGCAAGACCGGGAATCGGCGGCCACGCTACGGTGGAGCCTGTTGCTACAACAACGGCCTTGGTCGCCTCGTAAGTACTGATCGAACCGTCTTCGATGGTCACCTCGACCTGTCGTTCACCGACGATCCGCCCGTGGCCACGGATGAGATCGACCCCAACGCTGTCGAGCCAGGAGACCTGACCGCTATCGTCCCAGTTTGCCGACATCGCATCGCGGCGGGCCAGGGCTGCCTCCACGTCAATTGAGCCGGTAGCCGCTTCTTTGGCCCCAGGGACTCTCTGCAATGCCTCCAACGCCTCACCAGGCCGCAGCAGAGCCTTCGATGGCATACAGGCCCAGTAGGAGCACTCGCCACCGACCAACTCCCGTTCCACAACGGCTACACGCAGCCCACCGCGAGCGGCGATGTCGGCCGGGTTCTCACCCGCCGGCCCTCCACCGATAACCAGGACGTCGTACGACGTGTCGGCTTTGCTCATGATGTCCATTCCCCGATCTTGATTGTGACTTCGACTTGAACCAGCCCCGATTGACTGTGATCCGACATTGTCACCAAGGCGACAATGTCGCTATCGGTCACGACCGAAGACAAACCAAAATGGGAGGGCCACCAACAACGTGCCGCCGATCACATTGCCGATGCCAACGGGCAGGAGATCCCAGAAGATGGCCGGCCCCCAACCGGGTCCGCCTCCGCTTGCCATCGAGAGCGAGAAGTACCCCATGTTCGCAGGCGAGTGTTGAAATCCAGCTGCGACAAACATCGACACGGCAAGGAAAACGGGAATGTATTTCCCGATGATCGTTCGGCCCATGGTGGCAAAGAAAGCAGCCATCCCCACCAGCCAGTTGGCCAAAATCCCCGAGAGGATCAACTTGGACCAACCCTCGGCACCGCCGATGGCCCGAAACGACATCTTGGCCCCGACGACCTCCACCAGCAGTGATTCGACCTCGCCGGTTGGCGGATGGGCTATCGCAATCAGCCAGCCAATAGTCAGTGCGCCGATCATGTTCCCCAGTAATGCCAGCGACCAAAATCGCAGCACCCGACCGGCGGAGGACACGCCCTCGAGCAGGGTCGCCGGCATCACAACGTTTGCTTCTGTAAAGAGCGCTGCCTCGGAGAGCACAACGAAGAAGAACCCAACACTGAAGCCAAAGCCCTCAACAAGGAGTCGTGCACCTGGAGACTCGAATCCGGCACCCAACAGGATCGAGAACAGAGCACCAACTGTTATAAACGCACCGCCCATCACCGCCAAAACCAGGATCTTGGCAACACTCAGGTCGTCGATACGTTCGTGCCCGAAGTCGGACAACTGCCGGATCACCTGATCGGCTGGGATGTGTTGGGTTGGAGGTAGATCGCGTGGCGCCCCGACATGACTCATCGAGACACTATGGCACACCAGCGGTCAAGCCCATGCACACGAGTTCCACAAAACCGAACTCGATTCTGTCCGAGCCAACCGGCCGAGTTCTGCCTTGCAGCACTCGAACCCGCCCGAACCACCTGGCCGAGTTCCGCGAAGCGGAACTCGATTCTGTCCTTTGGACAGACCTATTCGACCTCGTCCGCCATTTCGAGCGGTGGCTGGTCCGGCATCTCCACCGAATCGAAGGAAAGATGTTCGGGGTCTTCCTCATCGATGTCGACCAGAATGGTGGCACCAGCGGGGAACTCCTTGTAGAGCACCTTCTCCGACAGCGGGTCCTCGAGCATGCGCTGGATAGCCCGCCGCAATGGCCTGGCTCCCAGTTGCGGGTCGTAACCCTTCTTCGCCAGCATGTCCTTGGCATCCTCAGTGAGGGCCAGATCCAACGCCTGCGATTCAAGCTGCTCACGCACCCGACGCAAGAACAGATCAACGATCTGCTTCACCTCGTCCATGGTCAATTCGTGGAATACGATCACATCGTCGATGCGGTTTAGGAACTCAGGGCGGAAGTGCGTCTTCAGCGCCTCCGTTACCTTTTCCTTCATCTGCTCGTAGTTGACCGCGTCGCCACCAGGGCTAAACCCGATGGACTGCTTGCGCAGTTCGCCGGTACCCAGGTTGGATGTCATGATGATGACGGTGTTCTTGAAGTCGATAGAACGACCCTGCGCGTCCGTGAGACGCCCATCTTCGAGAATCTGCAGCAGAATGTTGAATACATCCGGATGCGCCTTCTCGATCTCGTCGAATAGGACCACGGAAAATGGCTTGCGCCGCACCGCTTCAGTGAGTTGACCACCCTCGTCGTAACCGATATATCCAGGGGGCGAGCCAACCAGTCGGCTGACCGCGTGCTTCTCCATGTACTCGGACATGTCGATCTGAATCAGGGAATCCTCATCGCCGAACAAGAACTCAGCTAGCGCTTTGGCAGACTCCGTCTTGCCAACACCAGATGGGCCGAGGAAGATGAAGGAACCTGCGGGACGCTTTGGATCCTTGAGACCCGCGCGGGTCCGTCGGATAGCCCGCGAAACGGCTTCGATAGCGCCGGTCTGGCCGATAATCCTCTTGTGCAACTCGTCTTCCATGTTGAGGAGACGTGCCGTCTCCTCTTCTGTGAGGCGATGCACCGGAATTCCGGTCCATTGGGCGAGCACCTCGGCGATTTCCTCATCGTCGATCACCGAAGTGTGGTCCGCTCCGGCGGCAACGGCTTCCTTTTCCTTCTCGGTCCGGTCGGTGATCAAGCCCCGCTCTTTGTCGCGCAATTGCGCAGCACGCTCGTACTGCTGGGCCCGAACGGCATCGCGCTTGTCAGACCGTATCTTGGAAATCTCATCGTCGATCTCTTGCACATCTGCGGGCAGATGGCCGCGACGCAGACGCATCCGGCTCCCCGCCTCGTCGATGAGGTCGATCGCTTTGTCGGGAAGGAACCGGTCGGCGATGTAGCGGTCCGCAAGATTCGCCGCATTGACCAACGCCTGGTCGGTAAACCTGACCCTGTGATGCTCTTCGTAGCTGGGTCGCAGGCCTTCAAGGATGCGAATCGTGTCAGCAACGGTCGGCTCTTCGACCTGGATAGGCTGGAAACGCCTCTCCAATGCCGAGTCCTTCTCCAGGTACTTGCGGTACTCCTCGAGAGTTGTGGCACCAACGGTCTGCAGCTCGCCACGAGCGAGCATTGGCTTGAGGATGCTGGCTGCGTCGATGGCGCCCTCCGCAGCTCCGGCACCGACCAGCGTATGAATCTCATCGATAAACAGGATGATGTCGCCACGGGTACGGATCTCTTTGAGAACCTTCTTGAGACGCTCCTCAAAGTCGCCGCGGTATCGCGAACCGGCCACCAGCGCGCCGAGGTCGAGCGTATACAGCTGCTTGTTGGTGAGCGTATCGGGAACATCATTAGCGACGATCTTTTGGGCGAGACCCTCGACAATGGCGGTCTTGCCAACCCCAGGCTCGCCGATGAGCACCGGGTTGTTCTTGGTACGACGGGACAAGATCTGCATGACGCGTTGGATCTCGTTGGTTCTCCCGATAACCGGATCGAGCTTGTGGTCCCTCGCCTGCTGGGTCAGGTTGCGACCAAACTGGTCGAGAACGGTCGAACCACCAGCGGCGGCTTCGCTGCCCTTGCCGCGGCCTGAACCGCCGGGATGGGCGCTTTGGGACGAGCCTTCTTCACCCTGGACACCTGACAACAGTTGGATGACGGTTTGCCGAACCTTGTGCAGTTCAGCACCAAGCTTCTGCAGCACCTGGGCAGCAACACCTTCGCCCTCACGAATGAGGCCGAGCAGGATGTGCTCGGTTCCGATGTAATTGTGGCCAAGCTGCAAAGCCTCGCGCAGCGACAGCTCCAGCACCTTCTTCGCCCGCGGCGTAAAGGGGATATGACCGCTCGGAGCTTGGGAACCCTGACCGATGATCTCAACGACCTGAGAACGAACCGATTCGAGGCTGATCCCAAGGCTTTCGAGACCGCGGGCAGCAACACCCTCGCCCTCATGGATAAGGCCCAGCAGGATGTGCTCGGTCCCTATGTAATTATGGTTAAGCAGCCGAGCTTCTTCTTGGGCGAGCACAACGACTCGCCTGGCCCGGTCGGTGAACCGTTCAAACACTTTTCACCTCAAAACTACGGTGCTCGGTTTTCCGGACACCACGCGGAGTATAGCTATGGCCGAGAAGTAGCCCCCGGCCGTCACAATGACCGACTCTTGATTCATCGGCCACTGCTTCATTGTCATAAGTTAAACAACGTGAGAGCCGATCGTAATCCCGAATACTGACGAACGCGACGTGTTCTTGTCGGTTTTGTCTGCGATCCAAACGATTTTGGGTGTGTCAATCAGAGGTTTGACGCCGTCGGGCCCACGAAACGATCCGCTGAGAGTCGTCTTTGTGAGGCGGACTACCATCGCTCTTCACATGGATAGCCCGATTCTCCAAGAACTCGTTCCTATCGATCGCGTGTGGCGCCGCATGGCCGACGTTGAACGTCGGCTGGGCGAAGTCACCACGTCGGACGACAAGTTCCTCACCAAGATTGCACAACACGGATTGGCTGCCGGAGGCAAGCGCTATCGGCCCTTGCTGGCTCAGGTTGCGGCCGAACTCGGCGGCAATGATGGAGGCGGACCGGTTGAGGCCGGCGTCGCCGTCGAACTCGTTCACCTCGGCTCGCTCTATCACGATGACGTAATAGACGAAGCGGATACTCGGCGTGGCCAGGTGTCCGTCAACGAGAACTGGACTAACACCGTGGCCATCCTGGCCGGCGATTTCCTGCTGGCCAGAGCTTCGGAAGTTGCCGCCCCCCTAGGAACCGAAGCCGTGGCACTCATCGCCCGTACCTATGCGACGCTGTGCGAGGGGCAGATCCGTGAGCTCCAACTCGACAACGACCTCGACCACGGCCGTGACGAGTACTACGCCGTCATTGGTGGCAAAACCGCCAGCCTTATCCGCACCTCCGCCCGTCTTGGTGCGATGACCGGCGGCGCCGATCGCAGCACGATCGAGGCAATCAGCGACTGGGCCTGGGAGATGGGACTCGTGTTCCAGCTTGCCGACGACGTGCTCGACCTTGTTGCCGACGAAGCGTGGCTGGGCAAACCCGCGGGTAGCGATATCGGTGAAGGCACTTTCACGCTGCCGTTGTTGTATGCGGCCGAAGGGCCCCACGGCCCCGAGATCCGCAGACTGTTAGAGGGTCAAGCGCCGTACGAACAGAAGGCGATCGACCGGGTGATCCAGCTCGTCACCGAGGGCGGGCACATCGATCGTGTTCTCGATGAAGCGACCGACCGTATGCAAGCATCGGAGAAGGCTGCAGCACGCATCCCAGAGACCGAGCTCACCCCGATAATCCGCAACCTCGACCGCTACCTCCTCGACCGGGTCGAAGTAGCCCGCAGCCAACGCCCGCCCTTCGGGCAGGTTTGAAGCACCAGTCTGGCGTCCCTGAGCGCCTTATAACGTGCTCACGGACGCCAGACTCGAGATTCGACCTAGTCGCCCGCAGCCACCATTGGGACCTGGGGGAAGTCGTCGGGGCCGAGACCGTCGAGCGAGTCGGCGGGCACATAGCCGGACAACAGCTCTTCCTGGACTCCAGACTCGGGATACAGCAAATCGTAGATGCGGCTGTGGTTGACGTCATCGGGAGCGCCACCACCAGCCCACTGCTCCGCAGTCTCACCAATATTGCGAATGCGGCGCACCCCGGCTGACGGGAAGCCCTCCTGTGACATCAGCACCACGGCGTAGGCCCAGGTAGACGGGTCACCGTCACCAAGAAGCTCCAACGGGATCCGTGCGGTGACGCGACCATCGGAATCGGCGATGACCTTGAATGTCGGCTTCGTCTCCTCGGTCGAACCGTCTCCCGCCGCCAGATACAGGGCGGGGTCCCAGCCCTCGAGGGTCAAAGCATATTCCCAGCCACTCCCGCTCTCGAGGGCAGCATTGCGCCCCGGCAATAGCAGTCTGGCACCGGTGCCAGCACCAGGGTCGGTGTCGATGTACATGTCGAAGGTCTGTACCGAGTAGCCGGCCGGGCTTACCCACGGATTGGCGATAGGTGCGCTGACATCGAAGCTGAACACGGCGTTATCGCCCGAGATCCCGACACTGAAGTTGGTCAGGTCGTACGAGCCCGCGCCGAAAACACCGTCCGTCGGATAGGTGTACGAGCCCGGCCCGTGGTCGTCTCCCGATGGGTCAGCAATCTCAAAGACGGGCTCGACATTGGAAATCTCGGGAACCTGGATGTAGCCGGGTCCCGCTGCCGGCAGAGATGCCGCGTCGGGCCCACCACTGGTTTCGATGATCCGGAACGAGATTCTGTCTCCTGCCTCAATCGCAGGCAGCGACTCGATAGGAATGGCGAACTCGATCCGTTCGCCGTCGAATCCGGCCCGGGTGGAGACATCCTCATCCTCCTCGAGTTGACTGTGGATGATCGGACCGCTCACTGTCACTGGATCGCGTCCCGTCCAACTCAGTCGATGGGTTCCCTGGAAGCCAAGCACGGTCCCACTGTCGCTCAGACCGAACTCACGTGGCGCATTGGGAATATCCAGATATAGATCGAATGCAAGATTGCTATCGCCGAGCACTTCATTCTGAAAGCCGATGCGTACGTACATGGACTGTGTATCGAATGCGTAGTCAAGTGATCCGACGAGATCGCCACCGGCGAACTCGTATCTACCGCCCTGCCCCCAATCCGGGGTGTCGACTTCGTTGTCGATCTCGATGGTGACAAGCTCGGTGATGCCATGGAGCGGCTCGACGGTCGTCTGTGGCGTAATCGGGATGGCAACAAACGTGGGCCGCTCGATCTCGAGAGCGTCGTACACCTGACCCAGTAACTCGCGGAACGCAGTGTCGAAGTATCCGTCATCCCCGGAATCTTGGTCGGCGCCGTACCACCAGAACCAATCTGACCCCTCTGCAAACAGCATTGTCCAATAGGCGTCCGCGATGGCAGCATCGGCGTACTCGCCGCTTCGTTCAGCAACGCCGAAATCCGCACGGGTTCGGGCCAGGTAATCCCAGGCTCGTGCCTCTTCTTCTTCCCCGATCCATGTCGCAAAATTGGGTTGAAACCAGGATGCTGGGAACACATCCGGCAGCGGCTCAACCTCAGCGGGAAACTGTTCGAGAAGTTCGCCGGGCGTGACCGTCTGCACGAAGTCCGAGTCGGAGAGTCGGCTGTACAGCGCATTGAGAAAGTCGATACCGTCGTTTTCGTAATGCTCCCATGCGTTCTCGCCGTCGATGATCACACTGACCACTTTGGGCCCGTCAACGTCGGCTGCCTCCAGAGCAGCGTTGATGTCCGCAAGTCGTGTCATGAAGTCGTCGGCGGCGGCGGCGGCGTCGATTCCGGAGTACTCGAAGCCGATCCGATCCGACAAGACGACGTCCCGGAAGAACATGGCCACACCGTCACCTGACGTCTGCGCCTCATACATCGAGTACAAGACGTCGGCCTCCTTAACCAGATCGGTGTCACCTCTGGTGAAACTGCCGATATCGAGTGTCTTGGCGAGGACGTCCTCTCCCGTTGCCACCCATTCCACACCGCTCGAGTCGAAGACGTTCATGACCAGTTGGGCAACCGACCCTTCCCCCGGCCACATTCCTACGGGACGTTGCCCAAGCAGCCGTTCGGCCTCGTCGAGACCAAATACAACCTGATCAACTGCATCGGTGAGTTGCCGGAACCGGTTCGTCGGCTGGAGGCCGGTGGGGTCGCCGATGGTCGCAAGTGACGAGTCTGCGATCAACGGAAGGATCGGATGAGCCAACGGGGTTGTGGTCACCTCTATCTGACCCGCCTCCCAGAGTTGGCGGTGCAAAGGCAATATCCCCGCGATGATGCGCTCGTGCTCGGCGAGAACTGTTGCCTTGTCCTCTTCGGTGAAGTTACGACCTTTTTCAACGAGTGAAGCGAGTGGATCTTGGGCAAGGAAAGAGGGATCGGTCCAAGCCAGGTTGAAGAGCAACTGAAGATCACGGATTTCGCTCGTCGTGAAGCTGCTGGGTCGATCCCGCTTCTCGACTAGTTCCTGGTAGCGAGGGAATCGGGCAACGATGCCAGCGTTAGTGTCGAAGAACCGGTCGAGGATGAAAGTTCGCTCCTCTTCGGTGAGTTCGTCTGCCGGGACCTCCGTCAATACCCAGTAGAGGTCTCTGGTACCTTCGATGAATTCCTCGATCTGTCTCATCAGCACAGGGGTGAGATTGAACGTCACGTGCAGGTCGGGATACTCAGCCACGAGAGCAGCCATGTCGTAATAATCCTTGGTGGAGTGCACCCGGGTCCACGGACGGCTGACCACACCGGCCTCATCCTTCGGATACAACGGCTGATGCTGATGCCACATCAGAACCAGGTACAAATCGTCGCCAGGTTCGGGTGGCGGTTCGGTAGTGGACGTTGACGTCGTCGTAATCGGAGCAACAGTCGTGGTGACCTCTTCAGTCGAGGAGGTGCAAGCGGCCGCCAAGAGTGCGACCGCAAATAGGACGGTGAGTAGGCGTGGCTGGAGGTATTTCACCCGGGCAAGGTACCACCGAGCACGATCGGCGAAAGCAGTTTGTGACTCCCCCTCCGGGCGGAGATACCGCAGCGCCAGCCGCACGGCTGGGGTGCCTCAGCTACAGAGCCTCCTCATGGGCGATCGCCACAGGTTCGAGGATGTCGGCCGGGTCGAATCCGAACACCCGCGAGTAGAAGTAGAACTCCACTTCGCGGGCCCGCTCGATGTTTTCGGCTTTACGGAATCCATGCCCCTCACCCGCAAAGGCGACATACGCATGCGGTATCCCTTTGGCATCCAGCGCCGCCACGATCTCTTCGGCCTGTGGGGGCAGCACGACTTTGTCGTCAAGACCCTGCAAGAGAATGACGGGGCACGAGAATCCGTCAACGTTGTGGATCGGCGAGCGCTCCTCGTACACGTCGGCTGCCTCGGGATAGGGACCGATCATGCTGTCGAGGTATCGCGACTCGAATTTGTGGGTATCCGTAGCAAGGGCAGCGAGATCGCCCACTCCAAAGTAGGAGGCGCCAGCTGCGAAGACGTCGGCGAATGCCAGTGCGCACAACGTTGTGTAGCCACCGGCGCTGCCACCCCGGATGGCCATCCTTTCCTCATCGACGTGGCCACCGTCGGCCAGATATAGAGCTGCGTTGATACAGTCATCGAGGTCGACGACGCCCCATTGTTCGCGTAGTGCGTTGCGGTATTCACGACCGTATCCACTCGAACCCCGGTAGTTGACGTCGACGACGGCGAAGCCCCGCGAAGTCCAGAACTGGAGGCTGAGATCTAGTTCCGGAGTCGTCGCCGCTGTTGGCCCTCCGTGGCTGATCACGAGCAGCGGTGGTGCCTCGTGCGATGGCGCGATGAAGCCCGGATTGCGGGGCGGATAGTAGAAAGCATGAGCAATCTGGTCATCCGTTGTCGGGAACTCGATCGCTTCCGGATGACTGATCAGCGCCGGGTCAAGATCGATCTCAAGGCTGTTCTTGACGACCTTGATCGCTTCCGTGTCGACATCGATGCGGACTACGGCAACCGGCGATCCTCCTCCGCCCGCCGTCGCAAAGAATTGATCGCCGCACGTAGCAACGGTGTATCCGATGTGGTCGTACGGGATCGGTACCGGCTGCAGGGTGTCACCATCAATGATTCCCACATAATCGAATCCGCTCTCGGAGAAAACCGCAGCAATCCGTTCGTTCAGCAGGAAATCGTATCGCCGCATCCCGAGTCCCCACTGCGGCATCCCGAACTCAGCGTCCATGAGATGTAGCGCCTCGATATGGCCGTCCACCAGTCGAAAGAGGTTCCACCATCCGGTCCGATCCGACACAAAATGGAGTACACCGCTTGGCGACCAGTCGGGCTGGAAGATGGATTCGTCCTCCCCGCCCGCGACCAGTTCCGGTTCGGATACGGACCCATCGACGGCCAGGGCGGCTGTCCACAGTTCTGTCCCGTCCCATGGCATGCGGGGATGGTCCCACGACAGCCAGGCGAGCCTGGTTCCGTCGGGGCTCACTCTTGGCGAGGAATAGAAGTCGTGTCCCCTGGCTATAACTCTTGGCTTTTGCGAACCGTCGAGCGGAAAGGTCACGAGCGTGTTGGCGGCTTCCTTGCCTTTGCGGTGACGTTCCCGTACACAAATCACTCGATCACCGTGGAACGCAAAGTCGCCATAGCGATCTCCGGCGGGGAGTTTCGGTTCCGGCGTGATCGGCGTGGTCGCACCGTCAGCGATGCGATAGACCCGCTGGTCGGCGAAGTCACAGGAAATAAGAACGCCATCCTTAGCCGCATATGATCCGCCGCCGTATTCATGGACCCGCGACCGCGAGTTAAAACCCTCGGGGATGGCATCGGCGATCACCCCGTGGGTGTCGCGGCGCACGATGACGGAGCGGCCGCCCTCAAGGGCACGTGACTCGGTCCAATAGAGATCGCCACCGTCGGTTTGCACTCCCCCGAGAGGTACCCCGGCTTCGGTGAGCATCGAGATGGTTATCGGCGATTCCCAAGATCCGTACGGAGCAGTGACCGTCATGACAGCCTTTCGTGCGCTGCCTAAGAATCTACCCGGTTCGCAACGAGTCCGATTCTCTTGTGCCCACGACCATCTACGAAGATTTCCCGGTCTCCGGCCGTAACGTTGGGAACAGGATGACTTCACGAATGTGTGACTGATCGGTGAGAAGCATCACTAAGCGGTCGACACCGATCCCGAGACCGCCGGTGGGGGGCAACCCGTACTCAAGGGCAAGGATGTAGTCCTCATCGATGGGGTGGGCTTCATCATCGCCCTCGGCTCGTGCCACCGCCTGTTGCTCGAACCGACGCCGCTGGTCAAGCGGGTCGTTTAGCTCGGAGAAAGCGTTGGCATACTCCGCACCAGCGATGAACAGCTCGTAACGCTCGGTGAGGTTGGGGTCGTCACGATGTTCTCTCGCAAGCGGTGACACCTCTTTGGGGTGGTCGAGCACATAGGTCGGCTCCCAAATGTTGCCGGCGATGAGCGCCTCGAATAACCCGTCGATGATCTTGCCGTGTCCCCAAATGCCATCCGGTTCGATCCCGTGCTTTCTGGCGAGCTGACGCATCTCATCAATCGGCCGATCGAAACTGACCGATTCCCCGACAGCCTCTTCCACAAGATCCACCATCCGTACCCGACGATATGGCGCCGCTAGATCCAGGTCACGGCCCTGATAGGTGATCTGGGTTGACCCGACCGCCACCTGAGCGCAGGCACCGATCATTTCTTCGACCATGACCATGATGTCCCGGTAGTCAGCGAAAGCTTCGTACGATTCGAGCATCGTGAATTCGGGATTGTGGGTGGAATCGATACCTTCGTTGCGGAATATGCGGCCAATCTCAAATACCCGTTCCAGACCGCCGACAACCAGGCGCTTCAGATAGAGCTCGGTGGCGATCCGCAGATACATGTCCTGTTCGAGAGCGTTGTGGTGTGTCTGAAATGGTCGAGCTAACGCACCCGTTGCCTGGTTGAGCAACACCGGTGTCTCGACCTCGACGTAGCCACGTGCCTCAAACTGACGACGCAGCTCGGAAACGATTCGAGCCCTGGTCAACGCGGTCCGTCTGGCATCGTCGTTCACCATCAGATCGACGTAGCGACGGCGACTCCTGGTCTCGGTGTTCTGCAAGCCGTGCCACTTATCGGGAAGCGGCCGCAGCGCCCGCGACAGCAATTCAAAGCTGTCGATGCGAACACTGACTTCGCCCTTCTTCGTTGTGATGACCACCCCAGACGCACCGACCCAGTCACCGATGTCAAGAGCACCAAACGCCGTGAACCGCTCATCACCCAGCGTGCGCTTGTCGACAAACAGCTGGATCTTTCCTGTCGTGTCCTGGAGGACCGCAAAGATGAGCTTGCCCATGGCCCGCACCACCATGAGGCGCCCGGCGACTGCGACACGATCGTCAGTCTCCTCACCCGGCTCTAGAGGCTCGTAGCGCTGGTGAAGATCGTGGGCGTAGGCCGATCGATCAAATCGATACGGGTATCCAGCGCCGGCAAGGGTCGCCTCGTGCTTAGCGAGCCGTTGTGCAGTCAGCGGGTGGTCGGCAAGACCACCGTCTGGGCTTAGTTCTTCAATCTCGGGTGTGTCACTCACGTGTTGTTCAATTCGTAGATCTGGCGGAGTCCTTCGAGCGTCAGAAATTCGTCAATCGTCGAGACGCTCGAGCAGTGCGGGACGATGGTAGATGCCAGGCCACCGGTGGCAACCCGCGTGACCTCACCACCGATTTCGGTGGCAACTCGTTCCATGATCCCGTCTACCAGGCCAGCATGTCCGTAGAGCGCGCCACTTTGGATGGCCTCGACCGTTCCCTTCCCGATGGGTGACCGTGGCGGCACATACTCCACGCGGCGCAACGCCGCGGTACCGGAGATGAGCGCATTGGTAGCAATGTGGAGACCGGGCGATATCACGCCACCGAGATACTCACCGGCGGCACTCACGACATCGAAGTTTGTTGACGTTCCGAAGTCAACCACGACAACGGGAGCCCCATAGCGTTCCCGTGCCGCGACGGCATTGGCGATGCGGTCAGCACCGACCTCGCGCGGGTTGTCGATCAGGATCGGCATACCGGTCTTGACCCCCGGCCCGACCACGACCACGGGACCGTCGGTAATCGAATGCCCAACCGTCCGAAAGGCGGCGGTTAGCTCAGGAACGACGCTGGACAGAGCGATGCCGGAGATGTCTTGGAGCTGGTAGCCCTCGAGACCGAACAGGCCGGTGAGCGAGATTCGCAGCTCATCTTCGGTGCGCTCCGCAATGGTGGTCAGACGCCAATGTGCCACCACCTTGTCCCCTTCGAGGAGACCAAGCGCGGTCTGGGTGTTACCAATGTCGATAGTGAGCAGCATCAGATTCCTCCTGTCCGGTACAGCACGCTTTGCGTGGCGAGCCGTATCCCGCGGTCGGCAACGTAGCCGTCGTCGCTCAAATCGAGGTGCACGTTGTCGATCAAGCGGGTCTTGCCTGACCATGCCGCCAGCGCCAGGAACCCTGGTCGATCGAGGGTGTCCAGCGGTTGCACCAGATCCTGGCTCGCCAGCACCACATATTCAACCTCGAGCGATCCTCCGATTTCATCATGGACCACACCGGAGATGGCTCCCGCATCCCTTGCACCGGACTCAACGAGATCGGCAGCCCGCATCAGCCCGCGGTTCAGTGCCAATGCCGCATGTCGTTCATCGTCCGAGAGAAAGATGTTGCGGCTCGACAACGCCAATCCGTCTTCCTCCCTGACAATCGGGACACCGACGATCGCTGACGGCATCGAGAGGTCGGCAGCCATGCGCCGCACGATCGCAATCTGTTGCGCATCCTTGCGCCCGAAATATGAGCGATCGGGTTGGATACCCCCGAGCAGTTTTGCCACCACCGTTGCGACGCCTTCGAAGTGACCGGGACGGTTCGGGCCTTCCAACTCCTCGCTGAGTTGATTCACATTGACCAGGGTGAGTTGCTCCCTCGGATACATCTCATCGACCTCCGGCGCAAAGATGACGTCAGCGCCAGCGGCGGTGGCCAATTCCACGTCTCGTTCCAGGTCACGCGGATAGCGCACAAGGTCTTCATCTCTATCGAACTGGAGCGGATTGACAAAGAGCGACATGATCACGGTGTCGCTCGACTCGCGAGCCGCGTGGATCAGCGACAGGTGGCCCTCATGAAGAAAGCCCATCGTTGGCACCAGACCAACGGTGCCGGAAGAGACGGCTCGGGTCTCGGCGAACGACTTCGTGATC
This sequence comes from uncultured Gemmatimonadales bacterium, assembly GCA_964195945.1. Taxonomy (GTDB): domain Bacteria; phylum Actinomycetota; class Acidimicrobiia; order Spongiisociales; family UBA5794; genus JAAETI01. The sequence continues at coordinate 904 of CAXMRC010000133.1, read as the reverse complement.
CTCATTGCCCCTCATCCTCGTTGTCCAAAACAGACTCGAATTGCTCCGCCCGCCCTGTGATGGCTGCGAGAACCTCGACGAACCTGGCGAAGGTCGCTCGCCATTCTGGAGCATTGGAGTCGACCGACCGCAATTGAGCAGCAACAGTCTCGACATCGCCGCGGGCAACGGGACCGGTCAGGGCGGCGCGGGGGCCCATCTCGAATGCATTGGCAACAACGGCTTCGACCAGGGGCCGGGCGGCATCCCATGGGACACCTGCGGCAGCGAACAGGTCGGATGCCATCGCAAACGCGGCCAACGGGAAGTTGGCGGCGGCGGCTGCGGCCGCGTGATAGAGCGGCTTTGCCTCGTCCGAGAGAAGGAATGAGATCGCACCCAGGTCGCGAGCCAGTTGTTCGAGGGTGCCGAGCAACGGCTCGGTCGCGGTGATGCCGATGTGGGCGCCGGAGAGCCGGGCCGCTCCGGCTTGCGGGGTGGGAAAAGTCTGCAGAGGATGAAAAGACCCAACTTCCATGCCGACGGCCGCCAGCGGTTGCAACGCGGCAACGGATGTCAATCCGGACAGGTGGATGGAGGCCTCAATGTCGACAGCTGTTTTCGCGATGTGGGCTGCCACCGCCGCTATAGCGGAGTCGCGAGTCGCAATGATTGCAAGATCCGCCATGGGGAGCCCATCCGCGATCGTTAGAGGCATTGCCCCAACCATGGATGCTCCTTTTGCCGCGGACTCGAGGCTTCGCCCGACCACCGCAACAACATCATGTTCGGCCGCAACTGCAGCAATCGCCACCGACATTCCAGCCCGCCCCGGGCCTACCAACACAATCCTCATGGTGTCCTCCGTAGCAGCAGTGTATTGCGTCGCGCATAGCCGCGGCCCCCCAGGCACAAATGGGGGTCT
>CAXMRC010000132.1:0-3248 GCA_964195945.1 uncultured Gemmatimonadales bacterium | reverse complement strand
GCCGGTCGATACCTATACCGGTGGTGCCGAACATGCGGTCATGCATCTCCTCTACGCACGCTTTTTCGTAAAAGCGATGCGTGACATGGGTGTGTTCTCCGATACGGCCAGGGTGATGCAGGAGCACGGTCGTGACCCTTCCGGTCTCTTCGATGAGCCGTTCTTGATGTTGCGTAACCAGGGCCAGGTATTGGGCGCGGAACGTCTTGGCGATCACCTCGTCATCGATGGCGACTGGGACCAGGGACGTCTGCTGGCCACATCGGTGCGAGTTGATGACAAGGCTGCATCCGAGGCGGGAGCGGTCGTCGGGCAACTGATGCGTCGGACCGAGAACTTGCTGCAGGTGGACACCGGGTCCGGCATGGTCGGGGTGGAGGTTGTTGAGGGCGCCAGCGTCGACATTCCATCGATCCCCGGCAGCAATGACGTTACCCAACTCAAGCACCACCTTGATGTCGAACGCATGTCGAAGTCGAAGGGCAACGTCGTCAACCCCGACGAACTGGTGGATGCTTTTGGCGCCGACACGGTCCGCACCCATCTGATGTTTGCGTTCGAGTGGCAAAAGGGTGGCCCGTGGGACACCCGCGGCATCGTCGGTTCGAGAAGGTTCATCGAAGATGTCTGGAAACTGGCAACCAGCGCCTACTCCCCAGGGCAAATCTCCGAGCGGGCCAGCACCGATCTGCGCCGCAAGGTGCACCAGGCCATCGCCAAGGTCGACTCGGATATGGCTGAATTCAAATGGAACACGGCCGTGGCTGCGCTGATGACCTTGCGCAACGCGATGCTCGATGCGCTGCGCGCCCGTGCGGCGAATACGACGGTTTGGACCGAGGCGGTGGAGGCCCTGGTCAAGATGCTGGCACCGATCGCCCCGCATGTCACCGAGGAACTGTGGCGTCACCTTGGCCATGACGACTCCGTGCACGTGCAGGCGTGGCCGGAGGCCGATGCCGACGCGGCCGCCGAGGATGTTGTCACCATGGTCATCCAGGTGAACGGCAAGGTGCGTGATCGGCTCGACGTGCCCGCAACGATCTCTGAAGAGGATGCCACCGCAGCGGCCCTGGCCACCGAGAAGGTGCAAAGCTGGCTGGAAGGTGGCGAGGTACGCAAGGTGATCGCCCGCCCACCAAAGCTGGTCAACATCGTCGTGGGCTGAGCAAGTCCCTTGGGGAAAGTCCTGGCCTGACCGCCCCGATATGAAAGGATCGAACATGTCGGTGGTTGTCAGTTTCACGGATCCAGCAACCGTGGTGTACGAGTCCGCATATGGACGGTGGTTCGCCTCTGAAATGAACCGCGATTCGCTTATCGCGGCCGACCAAGCGCCCGATCCCGGTGCGGCCATCGCCGGCCTCTGTAAGAAGCACCGCTCCGGCTCGGTGACCTTCGTCGGGTCTGAGAACGGATCTGCCCGCGTCCTGATCTCGGCAAAAGGGATCGTCGGTAGCCATGAGCGTTTCCATGCCCCGACCGAATCAGGGTGGTACGTGTCGGACCACTTCCGCAATGCGGTGTCCCGGGTTGCCGTGGCGGATCGCCACCCCAGCCCGATTGGGTTGGTAGAGCACTATCTGTTCAGCGCCACCCATGGCGATCGCAGCTACTCACACAAGGTCGACAGGGTCACCCACGGCGAGGTGGTCACGATCGATCTCGGCACCGGGTCGATCAGCCGCCGGATAGTCGACCGTTTGACTCCCCCGGCGGAACGTCCTGACCGCACCGCCGCCATCGACCAGCTGGATCGTGCCATGGCGAGAGCAACCGATGCCGGCCCCGACGCCGGGCGTAAGGCGCTTTTGTTCTCCGGGGGTGTCGACTCGGCCCTGCTGCAGACGTACATGGCTCCAGAGACGACTGCGGTGACCTGGGTGCCCGACACGCCGGAGTTCGCAGGCGAAACCGAGTATGCCCGCGCCGCAGCAAGGAGCCTTGGTGTGGAGATCGTCGAGGTACCGGTCAGGGAGGCCGACTTCAAGGAGCAGCTCGGCAAGGCTACCGAGACCATGGGGCTGCCGCCGATGCATATCTCCACTCCATTCTCCACATCAATCTATGAGGGTCCCTACGACACGTTCTTCACCGGAGAAGGCGCCGATGCGCTATTCGGGGTGGGGATGCGCCTGGGCCAGGTATCGAGTTGGCTGACCAACCCGGTGGCGGTGTCGCTACTGGGCCGGGCGATGAAGGTGGGCCCGGCACGGCTACGTCATCGCCTTGGCCAGCTCTACGAAACTGCTCCGCGGCTGGCAATGGCTCCCGGCCCCCGCTCGTACGGCGTTGGAAACGGCGGTGCGATGGTTGCCGACCAGGTCGGTGAGGTACTCGGTATGGATGTGGTACTCGCAGCTCTGCAGGCCAAACTCGACTACGTCGATGCCAGGGTCGAGTTGGAAGGCCAAGAAAGCGACCATAAGACCAGGAATCAGGAGTACCGCCACTGGTCATTCACGCTTGCCGACCCTGTCGTCGGTGAGCGCCACCTATCACAGGCACTGGGGAAGGCCTATCACACCGTGTACGGCGCACCACCGGTGGTGGAGACCGCTCTGGCGGTGCGGCCCGCTGAACGCTATGTGCACCGGCTCCGCGGCAAGTGGATGGTCAAGGAGTTACTGGCCCGCCAGGCACCCAGCTACCCCATCGACCAGCGCAAGAAGCCGACACATATCCCTTTTGATCGCTTCTACGCATCAGGTCCGATGTCCGGCTTCTGGGACGAGTACGACGTGCCGGAAATCTTCACTGGTAAGGCAAGGGATGACGTTGTTCGCGGGTACCGGCTCACCTGGCCGGCCGTCATTTATGCCCTCTGGGATGCCCATATCGGGTCGAACGCGACGCTGGCCCCCCACCCCGCAAGGGTCGAGGCAGAGATCCCCTAGTCCGTCGTCAGCGCTTCAGCGGTTTGGTGTGGATGCCACAAAGCAGCGGCAGCTGCCCAACAAAAAGAACCCGGCCAAAAGGTCAGGTTCTTCAAGTGGAGCTGAGGGGATTTGAACCCCTGACTTCCTGCATGCCATGCAGGCGCTCTGCCGAGCTGAGCTACAGCCCCGTGAAACGGGTCGTGATTGTATCAGGCTTCAGATGGTGCAGGTTCGAACTCGATGACAGGTGCATCCGCCCACAATCTCTCGAGTTCGTAGTAGTCGCGTGTCTCCTGATCGAACACGTGAACAACCATGTCGCCGTAGTCCAGGAGGACCCAGCGGGAATACTCCCGACCCTCGCGGCGC
>CAXMRC010000131.1:0-5904 GCA_964195945.1 uncultured Gemmatimonadales bacterium | reverse complement strand
TCGTCGATCAACTTCTCGCGGAGCTTGAAGTCCAGACCGACCAGCGGGTCGTCGAGTACGTAGACCTCGGTGTCGGGAGCCATGCCACGGGCGATGGCCACACGCTGCTTCTGACCACCGGAGAGCTGACCAGGGGTGCGGTCGAGCAACTCGGAGATATCGAGAAGGTCGGCGACACGTTCCACCGCGTTCTTCTGGACAGCGGGATCGATCTTCTGTACCTGTAGTGGGTAGGCGATATTGTCGAAGATCGTACGATCCGGGAACAGAGCAAATGACTGCGGCACATATCCGATCTTACGGTCGCCCGGCTTAAGGGTGGCGGCGTCAACACCACGCAAAGTGATCGTGCCCGTGTCGGGGACCTCTAGACCTACCAGAGCCCGCAACAGCACGGACTTGCCGGTCGCTCCTTGCCCGAACAGAACCGCAAACTCGCCTTCTTCTACAGCCCAGTCGAGGCCGACAAGAACTTCGTCCTTGCCAAAAGCCTTGGAGAGCGATGAGAATTCAACAAGTGCCATTCCTACCTCCCCAGGTTCACAAGGATCGGCGCCAGCCACGCCGATACACCGACGATTACCACTAGCACTGCCAGGAACACCGCGTTGTACTTCCAGAAACCCCTGGGTGACTCATCCGGTGGCACGTTGCTGACCGAGATCTGAGTCAATCCGAGAACGATTATGCCCAGCAGCGAGAGTTGGTAGATGCCGAAGCTGAAAGCCTGACCGATACCGATGAGGCAGACGGCGAGCAAGATAATCCACGCCATCTGGACTCGTCTGGTGAATCTGCTGATTTTCACACGTCACCTCGCACGGTTCCGAACGTCATGCCAACGAGCAGATGCCTCTGGAAGAAGAAGATCATCAACATCGGCAATACGACGTACATGCTGGACATGGCGGCCACGAAACCCCAGTCGACATTTCCGCCCGCGGCGAGCAGGTTGACCGACAGCGCATACGGGATGTTCTGCGTGTCGGCGTTGCCGAGGACGAAATTGAAAATGTACTCGTTCCAGGCGAAGATCAGATTGAAGATGAACGCCGCGATGAGCCCAGGCTTCACCTGAGGCAGCACGACCTTCATCATCACGTGCATCCGACTCGCCCCACTCACGATGGCAGTCTCGTCGAATCGCTCCGAGACTCCGTCTATGAACCCCTTCAAGATCCAGATCGAGAATGGGATGCTAAAGCTCGTGTAGAGAATGAACATCCCGAACCTACCCCTGAGCCCAAATGCGTTGAACATTTGGAACACGGGGATCACGGCTGCCGCCGCCGGGATGAACCTCGTGGACAGCAGGAGGAACATGAGGAAGTCCGTGAACGGGAATTTCCAACGCGAAAACGCGTAGGCGGCCGGGAACGAAACCGCGACGGCAACGATGACCGACCCAAGTGCCAGCCAGACGCTGTTGATGGCGTACGGGATGGTCTCGGCTTCGGCGAGGACACGCTGGAAGTTGTCCAGACTCGGCTTGAAGATGAACTTCGGTGGCCTCGCCAGAATGTCGGCCGTCTCCTTGAACCCGGTCAAGAGGATCCAGAACACCGGCGCAAAGAACAGCAGTGCGACCGACCACAGCGCGATGTAATACCAGATGGTTCTTCCGTTTCTGGTGTTTGTTGCTACTGCCATCAGATCACCGGTTCCTGCTGAGGTTGAGGACGTAAAGGTAGATCGAGGTAAAGGCAATCGCGATGATCAACAGGATGAACGAGGCGGCCGACGCCCGCCCGAGATCGAGGCTGTTAAACGCCTGCCGGTACAGGGCAACACCGATCAACTCTGTCTTGTTGCCGGGGCCTCCACCCGTCATCAACCAGATGAGATCGGTCGTCTTGAAAGCGTCGATCGTCCTGAGCAAGATGCCAAGCATGAGGATGAATTTGCCGTGCGGCAGAATCACATGACGCACCTTGTTCCAGAATGAAAGCCGATCAACTTCTGCGGCCTCGAGTTCGGCGGCAGGCACGGATCCAAGGGCGGCGAGCGTCATCATGATCATGAACGGAGTCCACATCCAGATGTCGACAAAGAGGACCGCGGGTAGGGCCCAGTCGATATTGGTGAGGAAGTCGATCTTGGTGCCACCGAGACCCTGGATGATGGCGTTGATGACGCCGAACGTTGGCTCGTAAATGAGCTTCCAAAAGAGCCCGGACGCGACCGGTGCCATCACCATCGGGGTGAACAACAAGGTCAGCGCCAGACGCCGGCCCGGCATCTTGACGCTACCCCAGAAGAGGAAACCGAGAGCGACGCCGAGGGCAACTTCGAACCCGACGGCAACGAGCATGAACCGTAGCGTTCGGCCGAAAGCGCCCCACATCTCCGGGCTGTTGACGATGTCTGTGAAGTTGTCGAGGCCGAGCCACTTGGGGTCGCCACGGCCCAGCGAGTATTTGTAGAAGCCAAGACCGATCAACCAGAACGTCGGGATGACGTTTAGGACCAGGAAGAACGCCAGGACGGGGCTGAGCAGCACCCACCCCATCACCTTGCTGCGGCCGGCTCCTTGCGTGGCTGCTGGTGCGGTCATACTTCCGCCCGCCACTCAACGGGGACTTGTAGTTGGAGGGTGTGAGTCATAGGAAAAACGGGTAAGAGCGGGATCGGGCTCACTAAGAGCCCGATCCCGCCTCAATACCTACGCCAGCGTGATGCCCTTCAGATCCTCGGGGATCTCGACCTCGGTCCGGCCGTTCTCCAGCAAGATTTCTTGCTGCTTGACGGCGATCCAGTCAAGGACACGCTTTGCATCGGTGAACTGGCCAGCAGCAAAACCGTTGTAGGCCTCCTGCTGCGTCGCCAGCAGCGCGGCATACTCCGGCAAATGCCAGAAGTCACGCGACTTGCCTTCACCAAGCATCTCCTTGAACGCCCGTGCATACACAGAGCTCTCCTCGAAGCCAGGTGCGTTGACACCCTTCTCCGACCACGGCAGACCTCCGGCCTCGATGAACTTGGCCTGGGTCTCATCGGTGTACCACCACTTGAGGAAGTCAATCGCGACCCTCATGTGATCGTCATCATTGAACGAGTTGACAACCCATGGCTGTCCACCCATGGCACCAATGACATCGATGGAGCCGTCGGCGAACTCGAACTTCGGGTGCGGAGCGGCAATGACCTTGTCGGCCAATTCGCCGTCGTTGCCCTGCATGAAGAGGCCGACTGCCAGCCATTGCAGCGCCGAGAAGACCTGACCCGCATTGAACAGGTCGATCATAGAACCGATGCCAAAGGCCTCGGACCCTGGCGGCTGATACTTCTGCAAGCTCACGAAGTACTCGAGAGCCCTCGCATGCTCGTCGGTGTTCAGGACGCCGATAACCTCACCCGTCTCCGGGTTCCAGATATCGCCGGTCGCATACGCATAGGGATGGTATGCACAGGAGAAGAAGTCGTACTCCTTTGAGTACTGCATCGCCGTTCCGTAGATACCCTCATCGGGACGGGTAAAGAACGCAAAGATGTCTTCGTACTCCACCATTGTCAGTGGCTCGAATTCCTCATACGTAGTCGGCAGCTTGTAGCCGTACTCGGCCTGGAAGGCTTCCTGCTCTGCAGGATCCTGCAACCAGTCGAGACGCATGAAGATACCCTGGGTGTCCGGCATCTGCGGGAAACCCCAGCGCTGTCCTGAACCATCCGGGTACACCTGATAGGTGTTGGTAACCAGTGAGCTGTACACCGGAATGTCCAGCTCAGGATTGATTGCCATGATGTCATCCGCACTGATGATCCAACCTGGCTCCGCAAGGGCGCCCAGCCACTGGCTGTCGGAAACCATCAGGTTGTATTCCTGCGAGCCGGCAGCGAGCGACGGTGCGATCTTCTGGAACAGCTCTGCGAACGGAGCCTCCGTCTTGGTCACGGTGGTTGTGTAGCCGTACTTCGCTTGCATTGCTGCAGAAAAGTCCGGATAGAGGTCGATCGGGATTTGGCTCGGTGGCCAGCCCGCAAGGGCGGCAAGGCCCATCTCGATATTCTTGCCCTGCATGTTCGTGTCGTTGCTGCCACGGAGCGGTGAGTCCTCGGGTACGTCGGCCGGATCGATCGGTGCGACGTCGCCCTCATCATCTCCGCCGCAAGCGGCCAGGAAGCCCGCAAGCCCCAAAGCGGCACCTCCCTTGAGCACTCCACGACGGCTCACCAGGTGGCTACCCATCAGATTCTCTTCAACTTGCTCGCCACGGGTCTTTTTCTTAGACACGGTCAAACTCCAATCAATCGACTACTTATGTGTCACACCGATTTCGTTGTCTGGCCCCTTCCGCCTAGCTAGATGCCTTGCACAAACGTGCACGACCCGGACAGTCGTGCAGAATACCGGATCTCATCGACCGGTTCCAAATTCCGACCATCCAGAAAATCTCATGAGCCGGCCATTGCACAGTCGAGAGCATCGAACATGATCGACATCCCGATTGCGCCCGGATCGACGTGTCCAACGCCACCCCCGCCGACATAGCTGGCCCTTCCTCGGCGCGCCGCCAGATCGCTCGTTGCGTTCGCCGCGTCCAGAGCCGTAACCTTTGCCGCGGCAATGGCAGCTGCAGGAGTTTCGTCCACAGAGGCCTCCAGCTTCTCGATAGCCGGCAACAAGCTGTCAAGCATCGTCTTGTCGCCGGGTGCCGCCCCGCCAAGAGCCATAATCCCCTCGGCTCCAGCGCGCATCGCGGCCGCCCAACTTGCGACATCGGTTCTATCAACATCGCCAAGCGAGGTTCCCATACGGAGGAAGAACGTCCCGACCAACGGACCGCTCGTACCACCCATCGCAGACACGAGTGCCATTCCAATCGCTTTGAGGAGCTCACCGATAGAGCTGGTCTCCAATTCGTCCGCAGTGGTAACTGCGGCATCAAGTCCCCGGCGCATACTGCTGCCATAATCCCCATCGGCCAGGGCGGCATCGAGGCCATTGAGCTCCTCAACACGGCTACTGATAGCGGCGCTGAAATTGCTGATCCAGGCCCGTACGTGTCCGATCTCAATCACTAGATCGTGTCTCCTCTAGATATCTCAAGCCCGTCACCAGCGCAGGGCCGGCGTGTCGACCGAGGCATCCCAGAGTTCGATGAGCTCCGGGTCGGCCTTGACAAAAGTGATGGTGAACCCCGCCATCTCCAGCGACGTGACATAGGAACCGACGAGCGACCTCTCGATCGTGATGTCGTGTTCGGCGCAGTACGAAGCCAGCTCACCAGCAACAACATAGAGCTCGATAAGCGGCGTGCCACCAAGACCGTTGACGAGGGCAAGCACCCCGTCACCAGCAGTGACGGGTATGTCGCTCGCAACAGCATCAGCCAGCTTCTTGAGCAGGGCGCTCACCGGCTCCATGGCGACCCGATCACGGCCTGGTTCACCATGAATACCGACACCAAGCTCAACCTCGTTGTCGGCGAGTTCGAAGTTGGGAACGCCTGCCTCGGGGACGGTTGCAGCGCTGAGCGCAAGACCCATGCTGCCGGCGTTCTCATTCACCTTCTTGGCGATGCGGGCTACCTCCGCGAGTGAGGCTCCGGCTTCAGCCGCGGCGCCTGCAATCTTCTCAACGAAAACTGTCGCCCCGGTACCGCGCCGCCCCGCGGTGTAGCTGCTGTCCTCAACGGCGACGTCGTCATCAACAATGACAACCTCGGTTGGCACACCGGTCGCCGCCAGCATCTCCGCTGCCATACCGAAATTGAGCCTGTCACCGGTGTAGTTCTTCACTATGAAGATCACGCCGGCTTCTGTGGCTACGGCCGCCGCAGCCTGGTGAATCTGACCAACCGAAGGTGACGCAAAGATGGCGCCGGGGACGGCCGCATCAAGCATTCCCTGGCCGACGAAACCGCTGTGGAGTGGCTCGTGACCGGATCCACCGCCAGAGACGAG
>CAXMRC010000130.1:0-2001 GCA_964195945.1 uncultured Gemmatimonadales bacterium | reverse complement strand
CGTGAGCCTGAGGATCGGATTGATCAACCAACTACATGGATCACCGGATGGTCCACAACCGGCACCGACCTGGGAATCGATCAGTGAGAGGGCGTCGGTAGCAGAGTCGGTCGGTTTCGACACCTTCGTGTTCGAGGACGCACTGTTGTATTGCGATGAGAAGCCCTCACAGGGCTGTTGGGAGTCCGTGTCGATCGCGGCGGCCCTGGCAGCAACTAGGTCTCGCATCGAGATCGGCCCGTCGGTCTTCAGTGCCCCGTACCGGTCGGCGGCGATGACCGCCAAGATTGCCGAGACGCTCGACGAGATCTCTGGTGGTCGGTTCATCTTCGGCATCGGCGCCGGAAACGTCCCCGACTCGGACTACGAGGCGTTCGGGTTCCCGACGGATCATCGCTACTCGCGTTTCGCCGAGGCGATTGAGATCATCCACGGATTGCTCAAGCGTGGTGAGGTGGACTACGCCGGCGAGTACTACTCCGCCCGGAAGGCGGAACTAGTGGTGCGTGGCCCGCGCTCGCAGGGGCCACCCATCATCATCGCTGCGCAGGGTCCCAAGATGCTGCGGCTTGTTGCTCGGTATGCCGATGGCTGGAACTGGTGGACCTTCGATCATCGAAGCGCAACGGAGACCTTGCGACCCATTGTCGAGGAGCTGGAGCGTGCATGCGACGAGGTCGGAAGAGATCCGGCGACGCTCAATCGGTCTCTCGACTTCTACACGGTGGCCCCGCTCAGCAGCGGCGAGGAATCCGGCGCACTGGAGAAGGCCGACGAGGTCGACGGGATGGCCCCGACCGCGTTGACGGGGACGGCTGAAGAGATCGGTGCAACTCTGCTCGGATTCGCTGCGCTGGGCTTCGATGAGATCCGCTGTGACGTGCATCCGAAGACACCTGAGGGCATCGAGGCAATGAGAGAAGTCGTCGACCTGGTGCACGCCGGATAGGTGCTCCGCGCTGCGGCCGGCACCGACAGCTAAGATCCGAAGCCCAGGCCGGCCGTGTCCACCCAACGCCTTTCCCTGACCCGCAACGGTCAGATACGCTATCAGCTCAAAACACCCTACAACGACGGCACCACCCACGTGATTTTCGAGCCACTGGATTTCATCGCCCGGCTGGTCGCGCCGGTGCCGAGGCCCAGGGTCAATCTCACCCGATATCACCGTGTATTTGCACCGCATTTCAAACACCGGGTCCGCACCGTGCCACGGCGCACGCGGGGCCGGATTGACAGCGGCAAGCCGTTGGCGCCGATGACTTTGGCACAGCGCCTCAAACGGGTGTTCGCCACCGACATCGAGTACTGTCCAATTATCCGCGGACAACGGTTGGTCTTGATGTGCTAAATACCGCTCATGGCCGACTCCGCCATTACAAGGCACGCGGTTTTACGGGTCTCCGATAACTGCTCTACGATACAAAGCGGAACATGATCTTGCGAGATCGTCTATAACGGCTCACGACCCGAACCGGAACTAAAGCACCTGTGTCATCAGGTAAGCAGGCCGCTCAAGGGCTGGCCAAGGCCTCACATAAGGGCACGTTGTCCGCCGTAATACGCTCAATCGGAAATTCGCCAGAGATGTCGAGTGAGGTGATGTGATAATTCACCAACCCGTTCTCGCAATCAGCGAACTCGAGAATCATCGTGCCATCACCGGCCACGTCTGTTTCGGCGGCCGGAACCGGAGAGTCGAACACGCCACCTTCGGTCACGAATATAGTCAGGGTGGCAGTGTCGCCGTCGTATGGCCCCTGCGCAGTCAGCCAGCGATGACTGGGTTCTCCCAGCAGTGCTTCTACATCCTCCGGAGGGCGTTCCGTGTCGTAGGTGAACCAGGCCAGAAACATCTGCTTGATATCCGGGAAAACCGAGATCAGGAATCCCTGACCAGGGGTGGCGGCATTGAACCAGGCATCGTTCAGGCCGGCGTTGATGGAAAAACCCTGGGCCGTATCGAATACATAGGCAGCGCCAGAATTTTCAGCTGAATTG
>CAXMRC010000129.1:0-6838 GCA_964195945.1 uncultured Gemmatimonadales bacterium | reverse complement strand
GCTCCTGGAGCTGCTTCGGGAAGTGTGGTTACGGGTGGAAGGGAGACGGTTGTTGTGACTGCGCGGGCGATCGGTGGTGTCGCCGGGAACAAGAACGGCGAGTCGGGGTCAACATCGATGACCAGACCAACTATGGCGATGACGACGGCGCTGACCAGCAACATTCCCGCAGGGATGAGCCATCTCCACGACCACCCTTCGCGGCGGGGAGGGGGCAATGACGAGGGGATTGCTCTCAAGGCGGTGCCAAGGGCCTTGGCGTCATAGTCCCCTGACTCGGCGCGACGAATGGCATCGTCGACGGACGATGGAAGACCTTCGACCAGATGGGACGGCCGGATGGCCGGGCTGGCCGATCCGGTCACTGCGATTCGCAGGGCCCGTGCCAGAGCAGCTGTGTCGTCTCGGGGTTGGTGTGTGATTCGTTTCCGGCCGAAGGAACTGAGCTTGGCCGGATGGGCCGCAGAGAAGACGATGGCGCCTGGATCTATTGATCCGTGGGTTACGCCGGCCGCGTGGAGGGCGGCGAGACCTTCGGCGAGACCAGCGGCGTTGGGAAGGAACTCCGAAACTGGGAGAGTCTCTCCGGCCGCTAGCCGATCAGCGATCGAGACACCACCGTTCCACTCGATGGCAGCATGGGCGCCTCCTGACGGAGATTCGGCCACTTCGTAAACACCAGCAAGGTGGACGTGCTCGACGGTTGCGGCCGCGCTGGTCCCTGTCACAAACTCCGCGGTCCGGGCAGGCGTTGCGTCGGCGTCGAGAACACGAACGAGTATTGGTCGATCAAGAGTCGTGTCGGTCGCGAGCCATTCGTCGATGTCACCATCGCGGCCGAGTCTGACCTGGGTCCGATAGCGATCGGGTAGTTGGGGTGCCACTAGGACTCTTCCGAATTGGTTGGTTGGTCGGTCACAGTTTCTACCTGTCGAGGGCGGCTTCGTCCGTGGTCTATTGAAACGAAGGGTAATTCAACCCGCCCATTGTGGGCTGATGTCAGCCGGTCGCTTGAAGCAGAGTTAGCGGCTCAGGCAACTTGACGAAACCCTCGTCCTCGTAGAGACGAATGGCTGAGGCGTTATCCAATTGGGTATTGAGCAAAAGCACTTTCGCTCCCGACGCTCGAGCTTTCCGAGCGACGACCCGCACTAGAGAGCGACCCATTCCGTGACCTTGCCACTCTGGTTGGACGGCGACTCGCTGCAGGTAGGCGATTGCACTGCCAAAACCAACGACGGCATATGCGATAGGCGTTCCGGTGCTGCCAAGGATTATCAGGGTGGTGGAGCGACTGGTTGCGGCGATAGCCTCTTCAAGACCACCCCTGTTGAAGCGCCAGAACTCGGGGAAGGCTGCCACATCGATCGCCAACAGGTCGTCGATGCCGGCCTCTGGCTTTTCAATGACGAGGTGGTCTGGAGGACCATCGGGCTGTTCCAACGACTTTCGCATGAGAGCGAGGTCGAGGTAGCGCTCGAAGCCAGCTTGCTCCCACGCACGCTGGGCCGACAACGGGAGTGGAGGAGAGATGACGCCGCTGACCCCCAGGTCGAGAAGGCGAGTAGTGCAGGCCTCGAGGAATGACGAGCCTCCGCGCAGAAGGCGCAGGGCGGCTTGGGGCTCGTCGTCGTTCCAGGGTCGGGCTTCAGCCCGCGCCCAACCACGTCGCAGGGTGAGGCGGCCTGGCCAATTCCCCCGCTGACTTACATTGATGGGCTGATCGGCTAGCGCCATCTGATCAAATCCTGGTCGGTCTCGACGGTGAATATCCGAGTTGGTACCCACCGGTCCGCCCCTCCGGCGGTTCGCCAACCACGTTAACCGCCTCCGCATAGGTCTCAGCCGCCCCTCCAGCAATTGGCATTACTAGGTGTTCAAGTGTGCAACCGGAATTACCGATACGGTGATTGAAACCACGTAGAGTGACTTATTCTGCCACCACGAGTGACCGGAGACACGATGGAACAACTTCCGACTCTTGACGCACTTCTTAGCAAGCTTGCTGAGATCGGCGCGTCCGATCTTCACTTGAAGGTTGGATCACCGCCTGCCTACCGGATCGATGGTCATCTCCATTTCTCCGAGTTGCCAAAGGTCAGGCCTGAGGACACCCAGCAGTGGGCTCAGGAATTGATGGTAGAGAAGAACCGGGACATCTTTGAGGAAGTGGGAGAGGTTGACTTCGGCTACGGCACAGCCACTCTCGGTCGATTCCGTATCAACATCTATCGCCAACGGGGCTCCATTGCACTTGTTGTTCGTGCGGTGGTCGCCGGTAGCAAGGGGTTCGTCGAACTCGGTCTCCCCGAGGCCGTCGGTCGTGTCTGCAAGGCAGACAGGGGCTTGGTTATCGTGACTGGTTCATCCGGGTCAGGCAAGACAACAAGCCTCAATGCCATGCTCGACGAGATCAACTCGACACGACGGGTCAGCGTGGTGACGCTCGAGGATCCAATCGAGATGTTGCACCGTGACAAGATGGCTATCGTCAGTCAGCGTGAGGTCGGTGTCGACACGACCAATTTCGCCGAGGGTCTCCGTCGCATTCTCCGTCAGGACCCCGATGTCATCATGGTCAGCGAGCTGCGTGACGCCGAGACGATTGAGGCGGCTCTATACGCGGCAGAGACAGGACACCTCGTCCTGGCAGCTATGTACACCAACGATGCCACTGAGACGGTGAACCGGCTGGTCGAAGTGTTTGAACCGCACCGCCATCATCAGATGAGGTTGCGTCTGGGCCGCAATGTGAAGGCCGTTGTCAGCCAGCGTTTGGTTTCCGCCGCAGATGGATCCGGCCGGGTTCCCGCCGTCGAAGTCCTGACTGAGACAGACAGGACATTTGACTACATCATGGATCCTGAGCTGACTCCAAAACTCGAAGAGGTAATGGTGGAAGGCGCCTACTACGGCATGAAGACGTTTGATCAGTGTCTCCTTCAGATGTTCAGAGACAGCGTGATTACCTTTGAGGAGGCGCTCAATCATGCGTCGCATCCATCAGATTTTAGGATGGCAGCACAAAGAACTGGTTTGCGCACCGCCTGACAGAACTGTCCGGATCTAGGACTCAGCAGGGAAGCCAAGGCAGGGTTGTCCCGAGTCCTAGGTCCGGCGGCTTACTCCAGGGCATTACGCTCTGGTGATGCCCGACTATAAATGCCGTGATTGCGACGCATCGTTCTCTCTGCCTCAAAACGTGGTGGACAGGTACCCAGGCTGGACACCGCGGCAATGTCGCGATTGCCGAGCGCCTTCGGCCGGTGCGAACCCGAAGAGACGTTCGACGTTGAACAAGTACAACGGTGGTGCGGCCGTTGATCCAAAGACGGGCGTATTCACCGATGGAAGCTCGGTTCCCAATCCAGGCCCTGGGGGATGGGGCGTCGTCCACGTCGTTGACAACGAGATCATCGCCGAGCGGCATGGGCACGATCCGGATACGACCAACAATCGGATGGAGCTCACTGCGCTTTTGGAGGCTTTGGACGTGATTCCGGAGGGCACCACGATGACGATCTACTCGGACTCGAACCTCGCCGTTAGAACCATCACCGAGTGGGCAGCCGGGTGGGAAAAGCGTGGCTGGAAGCGGAAGTCTGGACCAGTCGAGAATTTGGACCTCGTCAAAAAGGTATACGCCGGATACCGCAAGCGTCCCGAGCTCGAGCTGAAGTGGATCAAAGCGCACGTTGGCTTCCGCTGGAATGAGTATGCGGACGAACTAGCTTCGAGGTGGCGCGAGTCATGATTCCGAAACGACTCGACCCAATCCTCGCTGTGGGCTCGCCGACTCGCCGATTGGGAGACCGGTTCGAAGGTGCCGACCGGCAGCTGTATCTGGTAGGGGGGAGTGTCCGCGACGCCTTCCTCGAGATGCCCACAAGAGATCTCGACTTTGCCACCGACGCCCGTCCCGATCAGATCACCGATCTACTGGACGGATGGGCAGACAGCATCTTTCGCGTCGGGGAGGCTTTTGGGACGATCGGAGCGGTAAAGAACGGTGACGTGTATGAGATCACGACCTTCCGGAGCGACGTTTACCGTGAGGAGAGCCGAAAGCCGCAGATCGAGTTCTCCGATGACATAGAAACGGATCTATCGCGACGTGATTTCACGGTCAACGCGATGGCGATTCTGGTGTCGGGTTCGGGCGATCCGAACATGATCGATCCGTTCAACGGACTTTCCGATCTTGCCGGCCAGGTGTTGCGTACGCCGGTGGATCCCGAGGTTTCCTTTGGCGACGATCCGCTGCGAATGCTTCGTCTCTACCGGTTTGTTGCCACCTTGGGGTTCGCTCCAGATGAGGCCGCGGTGCGAGCTGTCGATGAGATGAGGCACCGACTCTCCATAATTTCGGCTGAACGAATTCGCGACGAGCTCAACAAGCTGATGGTTGGAGATCATGTTGCCAGGGGCTTGTGGGGTCTGATCGATAGCCAACTCGCCGAGGAATTCATTCCCGAGTTGACCGGCCTCGAACTCGAGCAAGACCCGATGCATCATCACAAGGATGTGCTTGCGCACACGATCGCGGTTGTTGCCAAGACCTCGCCAGTCGAGACATTGCGAATCGCGGCGCTGTTCCACGACGTTGGCAAGCCGGCTACACGTGATTTTGGCGACCAGGGAGTGTCGTTCCATCACCACGAGGTGGTGGGGGCCAGGATGGCGAGAGAACGGATGCGGGCCTTGCGGTATCCGAAAGAGACGGTGAAGGCTGTTTCGCAGCTCGTGTTCCTCCACATGCGACCCCATACCTTCAAGATGGGGTGGACCGATGCCGCAGTGAGACGGTACGTCCGCGATGCGGGAGAGCTGCTGCCATTGTTGAACGAGTTGGTTCGTTGCGATGTGACAACGCGCAGCAAGAAACGGGCGAACGCCATATCGCGGCGAATTGATGAGCTGGAGGAAAGAATTGCTGTCCTCAGCAAACAAGAGGAACTGGATGCGTTGCGACCTCCGATCGATGGCAACGCGGTGATGAAACATCTTGGGCTGGCACCCGGCCGCGACGTTGGCACCGCGATGAAGATTCTTTTGGAGCACCGGATCGAGAATGGCCCGTATGACGAGGATGAGGCCTATCGGTTGTTGGACGCCTGGTGGAGCGAGAGCAAGGGTTCCTGACCGGACAGGAGCGCCCTATTCCTCGTCTTCTTCAACAGACCCGCCGCCTCGGCGGGACATGCCAAGGGCTCCAACAACGATGAGCGCTATCGATCCGACCAGGACCATCATGAACCCGATGCCCAGGTGGGCGGCTCTGGCGTAGAGATAAGCTACGACGAACGTAACTATGCCGGCGGCAATAGCAACGGCCGAACCGGTTGCCCGATTGCTGTCGAAGTAGGCCAGATACAACCCGAAGAGTCCACCAAGAGCCCCAAATCCTGCGAGTATCCGACCGATTTGGAAGTCGGAGTCCAGAAGTCGGAAGGGCCCCCAGGTCAGCGCCGCCCCCAGCAATATGAGAACAGCCGCGGCCACCATGCCGATGGCGAGAAGGTTGTGCAGCTTGGAGTCTTCAAGGTAGAGGCCCGCGGACTTGGTTCGAAGGTCACCAAATCCATCCGTTGCTTGGGTTTGCACCGGCGCCGGCTTCGCTGACTTCTTTTTCTTGCTGCGCCGTTTCCGAGAGGGCACCGGGGTGTCGCTCACTCCGAGGAGATCCAACAAGAAGTCACCTTTGTTGAGTTTCAGAACAAGAGTTTCACCATCGGCGACAAGGTGTAGTTCGTCCCTGACCTTTTTCACGTCGACGTCGGCATGAGGCCAGCTACCGATGTCGGCATCGCCGGCGCGGATCGAGACGCGGTTCAGGTCAAGCGTTACTTTGGCGTCTATCGCAGCATCTGGCTCGTTGAGGAGGCGAACAGTTCCATAGAAATCGTGCACGTACTGCCTAACTTTCGATCAATAAGGGAATCGGGTCTCTCGGATAGGTTCTTGAGCGCCAATATGTGCTGCAGTTATCCGCGGGGGACGTCGGCCCATGGAAGATCCTTGTCGATACGGGGCTCTCCCGGCAGACCGAGGACACGTTCGCCAAGGATGTTCTTCATGATTTCGGAGGTGCCTCCCTCGATCGAGTTGGCGCGACTTCGCAAGAACGAGCGGCGAATGTCGTGTCGTATGTCTTCAGGTCCTTTAGGCACGATGAACTCGTAGGTGTCGTAGAGCATCCCCGCGGCGCCGAGCAACTCGACTGCCATCGAATAGATCTGCTTGTTGAGTTCCGCAAAAACGAGCTTGGCCGTGCTGCCCTCGGGGCCGGGGGTACCGGCAGTGCGGTTCTGCTGGGCACGGATATTGGTAAGACGAGCTGCTTCGGCCTCGACCCACAGTTGCATGAGCCGGTCGCGTTCCGCTTCCGTGCCGCCGTGTTTCTTCCATACCTCGAGTAACTCGCCAATGGGTCCAGAGTTGCGCGGAGAGACCTTCCCTCCAATGGCGACACGCTCGTTCATAAGCGTGGTCAGCGCCACCCGCCACCCGGCACCGGTCTGATCGATTCTCTGAGTGTCGGGTATCCGGAGGTCGGTCATATAGACCTCGTTGAACTCTGCCTCACCGGTTATCTGCCGCAACGGGCGTATCTCCACACCGTCGGCTTCCATATCCATGAGGAAATAGGTCATCCCGCGATGTTTGGGAGCATCCGGATCGGTGCGCGCCACCAGCATGCCCCATTTGGCGATGTGGGCAACTGTGGTCCACACCTTCTGCCCATTGACAACCCATTCGTCGCCGTCCTTGACGGCTCGGGTAGCGAGACCTGCGACGTCGGAGCCTGCGCCTGGCTCGGAGAAGAGTTGGCACCACA
>CAXMRC010000128.1:0-22171 GCA_964195945.1 uncultured Gemmatimonadales bacterium | reverse complement strand
GCGGCGTCGATGGCCGAGGTGGCAGTTGCGTTTAGGTGCAGGTCGCCAGCGGGGGCGGCGACGAACCATGTCAACGCTGCTGTCGCGATATTTCCAGACTCGGTAGCTACTGCATCGTTTCTCTGCCAGATTGGTGCATCGGTGAGGTTGTTGGAGATGGTGGCATTGGTCGACGCGAACCGGTATTCGATGGCGCCCCAGGGGAACGTGCCGTTGAGGATGACAGTGTTGTGATAGATCTCAACATCGCGCGAGTAGTTGGCGGAGATACCGACGTCGCCTGGTCCTGCCCGATA
The DNA here is from genome assembly GCA_964195945.1 of uncultured Gemmatimonadales bacterium. Lineage (GTDB taxonomy): Bacteria > Actinomycetota > Acidimicrobiia > Spongiisociales > UBA5794 > JAAETI01. Next base: position 21,875 of record CAXMRC010000128.1, on the reverse strand, counting down.
GATCATGTTGTTGCGGATGACGCCGCGCTGATGATCGAATTCAGTCTCGCCGTCACGGGAGTTGGAATCCGGGCTCGACAACCCCAGCGCAATAGCCCGATCACACTCGATGAACAGGTTGCGCTCGACAACCGTATCGATTGAATTGCGCCACAACAGCACCGCAGGTCCGGCAAGCTGCCCTTCCGGGGCGCGGATATTGCGGAAGACGTTGTCGCGGATGATCCATCCCGACCCAGCCAGAACGTCGACTCCGTTGGTGTACCAACTCCGGGCTCTATCGGTGTATTCGAAAAGAGAGCACTCGACGACGCCATCGTCGGCATAGGGGCCAGGGTTACCCGCAGTCGAGCCCTTTACAAACTGCTCGCCTGCATCGATCAGGTGGAGGTTGTAGAGGTGCACTCGATCGGCGTCGGCCTCGCCATGGATCTGGATCAGATGGAAGTAGGCGTCACGAAGGGTCAGGTCGGCAATGAGTACGTCCTGGGCGTCGTAGACAGCCATGACATGAGGCACGTTCCCGTAGGCCGTGTTGCTCATCCCCTTGCCCTGCAGCACAACGGCATCACGATTGCCGCTTGTGCTGCGGATGGCGACATCCGTCACCCCACGAATATTGAGGGTGTTGGTCAGCTCATAGGTGCCGTCCGCGAGCAGGATTGTCGTGCCAGAAGTGAGGTTGTTCACCGCACTCTGCAGCTCTGATTCGGTATCGACTTGGACGACGACACCCGCCGGCGCCGGTAGCGAAGCGCAGACCGCCCCCGCTTGCGCCGGAGTATCACCAGTCGGCGCCGCAAGGAGTGCGAAAAGTGTGATCGCCACGACGCTGATCCTGCTGGTCTGTGACATATGCCTCCGATGTCGTCCGATCATTCTGACCATGTTGCGGTCACTACCGGAACACGGGATCGTCGTCTACTTGGTGCTGGCAGTGGTTGTCGAGTCCTCGCTGAGATTCATCTTGCGGATGCCAATGACGAGCGGAGCCACGAGGAAATGAACAACTCCGCCAATCATGTAGGCAGTTCCATACGACCATACATCGGCTACCCGACCCAGAGCCGGCTGGATGACTACTCCACCGGTGCTGCCCATGAGCCCGTCGAATGACAAGACGGTCGCCCGTTGCTCGGAAGGGATCAACGAGTTGATCAAAGTCTGCCTGATGGGCATAGCTGCAGCCATCGTCACCGATGCTAAGACGAGGGCAAGAAGGGCTACCCAGAAGCTCCTCGTCGCCCCGACCACCACCAGGGCCGCTACTTCAAATATCACGGCGGTGGCCAGGGCGCTGGAGCGATGGCTGAAGAAACGCGACACATGAGACGCGATAAACCCACCGGCAATCCGCGCCCCTGCGAACACCGCAGCTGCGGTCCCTGCAATCCAGGTGGCGTTTGGATCGCCGTAGAGGTCGAGAAGATGAGGCTGAAACGCATAGAACGCCCAGATACCAACCCCGAAGGAGAACGGTGCGGCCAGCATAAGCCTGCGTACCGGTGGATTGCGCAGCCCGTGATCGAGGGACGCTCGTGTTAGTTCCCGGACTTCGGTGGTGAACTTTCTCGAGGTCTTGGGCTCGAAACCAACGTCGTGCATCCAGAACCACGCGATCGCAAAGGTCACCAGCAGTAACACTGAACGAAGGATATACGGGATCCCCAATCCGAACTGGGCGATGGCCCCGCCTGCAACCGAGCCGACAAGCATCGCAGTGCCGCCGACCACAGCGGCTCTTCCGAAGATCTCCTCGAGCTGTTGCTCCCCGCCGGTTGCCGCCAGGGCATCAACCAACCACGCCTCGGTTGCTCCCGAGAAAAAGGTGAACCCGAGGCCCAGCAGTGCAGACACGACAATCCACATCCACAACGGGCTCCCCACGGCCCACAGCGCCAGATACAGGCCCGTCGCTGCCCCAAGAGTGACTGTTCCCCACAGATACGACGCACGCCGACCGACAACATCGGCAACAACACCGGTCGGTATCTCAAAGACAACCATCCCGGCAGTAAACGCCGCGTTTGCAACGAACGCTCCAGTGTTAGAGAGCCCGGCGTCGAGAAGGAAGAGAGTGTTGATCCCGAAGATCAGTGATGCAGCAAGTGTCTGTGACAGGGTTAACAGCAGATAGACCCGTCTGATCTCCTCTGTTGTCGTCGTCAAGTGGTCGCCTTGCTCTCGATAACCAGACGCTACACGCGGTTCTACAGGGGTAGTGACACGAGATTATCAAGGGCCTGCCATCTTCTACCGAAGCATCTAATGAATGAATGCTGCAACATCTGAGTCGAACACCACAATGTCCTCGTACCTGGCAGGAACGTTACTTCTGCGTGGCCGAACGCGGATGACGTGGACCGCTCTGCTCCTCAGTGCCCTGATCGTTGTCGGCGGACCGGTCCAGATAGCACTGGGCGAGACGAACAACGCCGTGGTCGCTGTTGTGGCGTTTGCGCTTGCCTGGATGTGGGGTCGAGTGCCAGGGGCCGCGATCGGGTTCCTGGTGGCGTTCGGCAATTTCTTATGGGCCGACGCCGCTGGCGTCGCGCACGCCGAGTTCGCCCCTGCCGTAACAGATGCGGTTGCGATCGGTGCGACAGCCTTTCTGGCCGGGCACATCGGTTGTCACCTCGAAAGGGCTCTGGGAGCGAGGGCACGATCGGATCGGGCCCTTATTGACTTGGAGCACGTTGCACGTGACCGCATGTTGACAATTACCGACCAGGTCCCTGTCGGCCTATACCGGACTACTCCCCAGGGCCAGATAGTCGGCGGCAACGATGCCTTGATGGGCATCCTCGGCTTCTCCAGTGTTGAGGCGATGATGAGAACCAACGTCTGGGACCACTATGTCCGACCGGAGGATCGTCGCCGCCATGTTGACGAAGCAAGATCGGCCGAGGGTTCCTGGACCGAGTTCGAACTGAAGACAGCCGATGGCAAGACTATCTGGGTTCGTGACTGGGCTCGCGGGGTCGAGAACGCTGCGGGAGAGATCACTCACTATGACGGTGTCCTTGAGGATGTAACCGCACAACACGTCGCTGATGAGCGATTCCGCGCCGCTTTTGAGGACTCCCCATATGGCATGGTCCTCGCGAATGTCGATGGGTCGGTTGTCCGAGGCAACCAGGCAATTGCAGATCTGCTGGGTGTTGATTTGGCGAATCTCCCCGGGGCCAACTTCGTTGACTTCTCGTTTGAGGATGACATCGAACCGTCACAGAGAGACCTCGCCGCGGCTGCGGCTGGTGACACTGTTGGGCGTGAGCGACGGATCAAGAGACCTGATGGTTCACATATTTGGGTATCGCTAAGCCTGACACTCATTCGCGATACGACCCACCCGCAACTCTTCATTGCGCATGTGACCGATATCACTGAGCGTCGGGCAGCAAGCGAAGCCCTTGAGAATCTGAGTCGATCGAAGGATGAGCTCATCGCCAGCGTCAGTCACGAACTGCGAACACCGCTCACGGTCGTCCATGGGCTCGCTCTAGAGCTCGACAACAGCTGGATCTCTTTCTCGGTACCGGAGCAGAAAGAGTTCATTGGGCTCATCGCCCAGCAATCGGCCGAGGTGGCCCATATCGTCGAAGACCTGCTGGTGGCAGCGCGTGCCGATATCGGCAAGCTCCCTATCGATGCTACGAGCGTTGACCTTCGGGAGCAGTTGGAATCGGCGTTGATGGCAGTCCCCGAAACAGATGTGAGTATCGAGTGGGTCGGGGAGGAGGCGCCCGTCGCATTCGCCGACGCGACCCGGGTCCGTCAGATCATCCGCAATCTGCTGGTCAACGCCAAGCGTTACGGGGGGCCGAATGTACAGGCCTGGTTTGGATCGGACGGAGAGGAGATCTGGCTTGAGATACGCGACGATGGCCAGGGCATCCCCGAGGACGCCATAGCTGAAGTGTTCGAACCGTACAGTCGAGCTCACAACGCAACAGGCCAACCCTCATCCGTCGGTCTTGGGTTGACGGTATCGCGGAAGCTCGCCCAGCTGATGGGTGGCACCCTCGAGTATCGATATGAATCTGAGTGGTCGTGCTTTCGGCTCGAGCTGCCGGCGGCCGGCAGTGTCGGTACCGGTAGCGGACCGACACCGGCATCCTTTGCCGGCGGGGAGTAGCGGGTCAAACTCATCGCGATACCAGCGTCGTCATTTCAGATGCCCGCGTCGACCTGCGCCACTTGACGCCGTGTTCGATGTTTGCCATCGATCTGTTCCCCAGAGGGCTTACGATCTACCACGCATGGCGTGTGAGGTGAAGGAGTTCTGATGGTCGAATACCCGGTGTCACGGCGTAGCGACGATGCCGATAGCTATCACGGAACCCTGGTGTCTGACCCATATCGCTGGCTGGAGGAGATGGATTCCGCAGAGACCAACTCCTGGGTAGATGCTCAGAACGAACTGACTTCGGCTCATCTAGACGCGATCCCGGGACGCGATGCGATTCGCGATCGTTTCCAAGAGCTTTGGGACTTCCCGAGACAGTCGGCACCAGTGCGACGTGGAGACTGGTATTTCTACTCCCACAATGATGGGCTCGAGGCCCAGCCGACGTTGTACAAGCGGCACGTAGGAGGAGGTGACGCCACCGTCGTCCTCGATCCAAACACGCTGTCTGCGGATGGGACTGTCGCCATTGTGACCCAGTCGTTCACAAGTGATGGCCGTCTACTCGCTTACAGCGTCGCCGAAGCGGGAAGCGACTGGCAGGTCGCTCGGGTCATGGAAATCGAAACGGGGCACCAACACGATGATGAGCTGGATTGGATCAAGTTCACATCGCTGACATGGACACCCGATGGTGAGTCGTTCTACTACAGCCGATATCCCTCGCCCGGCGAGTTTCCCGACGCACCAACGAGTACCCATCACAGGGTCTACCTGCATCGACTGGGGACCGATCAGGCAGCGGACGAGCTGGTATATGAAAGGCCCGACGCACCGGATCTCGGTTTCCAACCGCTAGTGACTGACGACGACGAGTTGCTCATACTTCACGTGTGGCAAGGGACCGACACTCGAAACCGGCTCTACTACAGACGTCTTGATGACGAAGGCGAGTTCGTTCGCCTGCTGGATGACTTTGATGCGAAATACCATGTCGTCGGCCACCACGCAGGATGGCTCTACCTACTAACCGATCTCGATGCACCCAGGGGACGTTTGGTAGCGATCGAGCTGGACAATCCCGATCGCGGCAATTGGCGAGAGATCCTCCCTGAGGGGACAGACACGCTCGAATTCGCCACTGTTGTCGCTGATCGGCTCGTCACCGGTTCGCTACACGACGCGAACCATGTGGTCACATTGTACGACATGGACGGCGTGCACCTCCGTAATCTTGAACTGCCGACGATGGGAACTGTTACCCAATTGACAGGTAGGCCATCTCATCGCGAGCTGTTCATCGGATTTCAATCTTTCGTTCACCCACCGACTGTGCTCCGCTACGACTTTGACGACGACACCCTCGAGATGTTCACCAAGTCGGAGACATCGGTCAATCCAGCCGAGTTCAGTACCACACAGATCTGGACCGAATCACTGGACGGGACGGCGATACCGATGTTCGTTACACACCGCAGTGATCTTGTGCTGGACGGATCGGCACCAACGATTCTCTACGGCTACGGCGGTTTCGATATCAGCATGACCCCGCTGTACGCACCCGACCAGCTTGGCTTTGTCGAGGCAGGCGGTGTCTTTGCGGTCGCCAATCTACGGGGTGGCGGTGAGTACGGTCAGGACTGGCACCGAGCAGGAATGTTTGAGAAGAAGCAGAATGTGTTTGACGACTTCGTCGCAGCGGGCGAGCACCTCATCACCGCCGGGTATACGTCGTCACAAAACCTCGGTATCTACGGCCGCTCCAACGGAGGGCTACTGGTAGCAGCGTGTTTGCTGCAGCGCCCAGACCTGTTCGGTGCTGTCGTCGGGATGGTGCCGGTTACCGACATGCTGCGTTATCACCGCTTCACGGCTGGTCGATACTGGACTGCAGAGTATGGCGACGCCGAGGAACGCTACGACCACTTTGATTTCCTAATCGAGTATTCGCCGGTTCATAACGTGAAACCTGGAAGCTACCCGCCGACGTTGATCACGACCGGGGATACCGATGACCGTGTCGTGCCCTTGCACTCGTACAAGCTCATAGCTGAGCTGCAGGCGGCAGTCGGTGAGTCAGGGCCCGCTCTTCTCCGCGTCGATCGGCGTGCCGGGCATGGCCTCGGTAAGCCGACAGCGAAGCTGATAGACGAGGCGGCAGACATCTATGCCTTCTTCCTTCATCACCTGTCGTAGATAGGGCCAGCCGGCGGGCTTGTCGACGGTTATTCATTGTGGTTTAGCAATCGCCACCTCGTGCCGATAAATGGCGGGTCAAGGGAAGAGATGAATGGCCAGGAGAATTGAAATCCAGTCGCGTGTGCTGGGGTGGGCGGCAGCCGCGGTCGTCGGTCCGCTGATCCTCGTCTTTGCGGCGTTGACCTTCACGAACTCGCGCAGCGCAGGCGACACTCTCGAAGAGGCCGCGGCTCTACACACGGCCGACATGACGCTCGCCGCGCAGGATGTCGCGATGAAGTCGATTGGACAGTTGGTCCTATTGGCGCAGGACAAGGAACTTGGCGTTGCCGGCGATGAAGCTGTTGCGGCGGCAGCAACCGAGGCGGATCGAGCCATTGCCTCTCTGCAATCGAGGTTTGCTTCCTTCGACGAGAACGTGTCGAACACTCTGACTCCCGCCCTCGGTGCCTGGGATGAGGCCGCCCGTCAGGTAGTCACCCTGGCGCTGGACGGCGAGGCAACGGCTGCGTCGCAAAGACTCGTCGATTCCCTTGTCCCCGCTGCCGAACAATTCGCTGCTGTTGTGACGCTTGAACGTGACGAGCGAGCAACTGCTGTTGACGATGCCCAGCGACGGGTTGGCCGGCTGGTGCAGATCGCGGGCTTTCTCACCGCATTCTTGTTGCCGCTTGGCGCGATCATTGCCTATAGAATCTCGGTCCACCGTCAGTTGGAGGTAGCCGAGGCTCATCTCGACGCCCGTCTTGAAGCGGAAAAGTCTGTGGGGAGAGCGAAGGATCAATTCATCGCAGACATCTCGCACGAGCTTCGAACACCTCTCACCTCCATCTACGGCTTTTCGGAAGTGCTGCTCGAGCAGGGCTTCGTTGACCCCGCCGCGTCTGGCGACCTTGTTGGGCTGATCAACAGCGAGTCGGCTGAGCTGGCCCGGATGGTTGAGGACCTTCTCGTGGCTGCCCACGATGTAGATACGCCACTTGCCATGGATTCATCCCGGGTGGCGATCGATGAGCAACTCGATGCGATTATCTCTCCGTTTCAGCGGAGGGGTTGCAGCATCGGCGGTACCTACGGGTCGGAAACTGTCTTGGGCGATCAACTCCGAATCCGTCAGATCCTCCGCAATCTCCTTTCCAACGCTATCCAACACGGCGGCCCGACCATTCGAGTGTACGGAGCCGTTGCCGGAAACAACTACGTCGTTTCGGTTGAAGATGACGGGCCGGGCGTGCCAGAGAACTTGGAACCGCGTTTGTTCTCACGATTTGTGCATCAGGGTGATGCTCCACTTACCGAAGGTTCAGTTGGGCTGGGTCTTGCGGTAGCTCACCTGCTTGCCGAAGCCATGAACGGGATGCTCGACTACGACAGAGTCGCCAACCGAACCAGCTTTGTTCTTTCGTTGCCGCTGGTAGGAGACGCCGCGCAACCCGCCCTCGGTGATGAGTTGCTCGCAGCGTCACCCCAATGATGTCGCCTGTGCGTCGCTCTTTGCTTCTCAGCCTGGCTGCGGTGCTGGTGTTGGCCGTCATCTCTCCAGCTACTGCAGGGTCCCGCGACTTTGTACGAGATGAATTCAACGCCATCTCCTACACCGGCAACGACGGGTCGGTTGCCTGGCAGGGCGGCTGGCTGGAGGCACCTTTGACGAACGGCCCGACTGCCGGCGAGTTTCAGGTTGTCTCTGATTCGAAGTGCGCAGCAACCAACTGTCTGCGGATCGGACCTAACAACGTCACCGGTCTTGGTGCATACCGTGAAGTCGATCTCACCGGTTCCACATCAGCAACTCTGACTTTCTCTTTTCGGCGTCAGCTCGACCTCGGCGGTGATGGCAAGATGATGGTCAGCGTCTCGACGGATGGCTGGACGTGGAGCACGATCACGACCTACCAACTCGACACAGAGGACGCCGGGAACGTGACTCAGAGCCTCGATCTTTCCTCGTGGGCAGGTTCGTCTCTCAAGATCGGCTTCTTCGGAGATGGCGACTTCGGTGGATATTTCTTCGTTGACAATGTCCAGGTTGCATTGGCTGCAAACGGCAGCCCAACCCTCGTCTCGTCGCTGCCGAATCGGAGTGATGCTGAGGCCGACACGATCAGCATCACTCTTACTGCGACGGATCCAGACAATGACGATCTCACCTTTGGTGCCTCAGGGTTGCCTCCCGGCATATCTATCGATCCGGATTCGGGAACGATCTCCGGAACCCTCGGATACACCGCCGCGGCGTCCTCGCCGTTTGCGACTGTCATGACGGTGTCTGACGGCAACAGCGGTGTGGACTCGGCTTCGTTCGGCTGGTCGGTCGATGACCTCAATCGGATTCCAACAATGATGGCGATTCCGAGCGCAACGGCCGACGAAGAGGTTGCTCTTCAGATCGCGGTCGATGCCGACGACCCCGACTTGCCGGGGGACCTCCTCACTTTCAGCCTCACCAGCGCGCCGGCTGGTGCCACCATCAACCAAAGTGGCGTGATCGCGTGGACGCCCAGTGAGTCGAGTGGTCCTGGCATCTATGGCTTCACCGTGAAGGTCAAGGATTCAGCGGGCCCACCGGCGTCCGTGGTGCGTTCTTTCAGCGTGTCCGTGTTCGAGGTGAACGCATCTCCTGTCGTGGCATACATTCCAGATCAGGCGCTGGGTGCAGGTGACACGATGTCATATCCAGTTATCGCGACTGACCCGGACCTTCCTCCCAACAATCTCACTTTCGGCGCAACGGGGCTTCCTCCCGGGGTGCGGATTGACTTGAGTACCGGTGTGATGAACGGGACCATTCCCAGTGATACTGCGCAATCGACAGGCACTGCGACGGTGACGGTCGAGGACAGCGGTATACCGCGGGAAGCGACCACCAAGACGTTCTCATGGCTGGTCACTAGAGGCAATCACGCTCCTGTTCTTGCCCCAATCCCCGACCAGAACCCTGAAAGTGGCGGATCTGTGTCGTTCACCAGCACCGCTACCGATGCCGATACCGGCGACACACTGAACTACTGGCTGGCAGACGGTATTGATGCTGTGCCTTCCGGAGCCTCTATAGACCCGGACACGGGCAAGTTCTACTGGAAGCCCACGGAAGCTGAGCACGGGACGACATATCTACTCAACGTTGGGGTGTCGGACTCGGGCTCTCCGCGTCTCTCTGATACGCAACTGGTGACGATCGTCGTTCCCAAGATCAATCAAGCACCCGAAGTTGTTAGACCGGCGAGACAAAGGTCGGCCGAGGGAGATTCAGTAGTCCTCGACGTCGCAGCGACAGATCCTGATGCGACTGACGCCTTGCGCTTTGCTGCCGTAGGTCTTCCTAGCGGACTGTTGATCAACTCGGTCAACGGAACTATCTCCGGTACGGTCGACTACGAGGCCGCCGCCGACTCTCCGTATACCGTGAAGGTCACAGCTACCGACAATGGGCAGCCCGTGAAATCCGCGACGGTTTCGTTCGAGTGGGAGATAGACAACACCAATCGTCCGCCTACTGCCACGCCGGCTGAGGTCATTGCCATTGTCGGTGAAGAGACCGCAATCACTTTGATCGCGGCGGACCCGGATGATGATGACCTCGAATACACCATTGCGGTGGCACCGGTATTCGGCACTCTCGAGGGGACCGGATCCGACATGGTCTATGTCAGCTCGGGTGGCGGCGACGCCGACTCCTTCACCTTTGTTGTCAGCGATGGCGAGTTCGAAGCCGAGGCTGAAGTGGGAATCGAAATCCGCACGGCCAACACACCTCCAACCGCCGAGTCTGACGAGTATGTGGTGGACGAAGGAGTTCTTCTCGAGGTGGGAGCGCCAGGAGTTCTTGCCAATGATTCGGATGGTGACGGTGAGCAGTTGATCGCTGTGCTGGTCGGTGGACCGGACAACGGCCGTCTCGTGTTCAACGCTGACGGTTCGTTCACCTACATGCCTGGTGACGGGTTTTCGGGTGGCGACAAGTTTGTTTATGTGGCAACCGACGCTTTCGGCGCGGAAGCCACAGCCACGGTGGTGCTGACAGTCAATGCGGCCGAGGTCGTAGCTCTTCCTCTGGTTGATGACGGGCCAAGGCTCGATGTTGTTGGGGCCACAAATGCCTTGTGGCAGCCCGCGGCAAGTGGAGGTGATGGCTTCATGTCCGAGATTCCCAGAGCCATCGTTGCTTCTCTCAACAGTGGTATATCAACCTTGCCGAAGTTGGGTTTTCCGCTGCTGCTATTGGCGATTGCGTTGCTTCTTGCGCTCACCATCGGTCGTATTTCGTACCTCCCGGCTGCAGCTGCGCGGAAGCACGAGCAAGGGTATGTCAAGTCATACGACGACATCCACGGTCTGGGGCGAGTTGTCCCTGTCGATGGAGATGATGAGGTGTTTGTGCACGGCCGTGCGCTCGACAACATGGAGACACTGCAAGCAGGCCAGAGGGTGGAGTTTGTGGCGGCCGATGTCAAGGGTCGACGCATCGCACTGCGAGTTTGGGCGGCTACCACGTAGTTGCCTAGGACCCGAGATCTGCAGCTATCTGCCGGAACGATTCCAGACCGAGCGCCAACGCATCCGCCAGTGCGGCCAGGTCCGTGTCGGCGATGTCTATCTCGATCGGGACGGTCAGGTTCACCGGGATTTCCGTATCGATGGGGATTGTTTCGTTGATAGGGATCGCAACATCCAGATCGATCGGTAAATCGAGAAGAATGGGAACGGTGATATCCAGGGGGATATCGATCCCGAATGGCCCGTTGATCGTAATGGTTGTGTCGAACTCCTCATCAATTGGGATCGTGGTTCGAATCGGTACCTGGATCGTACGGGCGAGGGTCACGGCAGCGTTGATGGGAACCACCTCGTCGATTCTCACATCAAACCGGATGACTGAGGTACGGAACTGGTCTATCCCCGTGACGGCCTCTCCGAGCGCGGAGTCAATGGTCGGGCTGAGCCCGCCGAGCTGCTCCTGAAACGCGGTCACCTGCGCTGCAAACAGGGCCGCACCTCCTTCCACCCTGCCGATATCCGCCTCGAGTTGGTCCTGTCGGTCCTGGGCCGCAGTTAGGTCGCTAGACAATGCGTTGACCTTTGTCGTCATGAAGACGGCGGTCGCAGCAAGTGCGAGCACCACTAGCGATACCCCGACCACGATCGCGGTCAGGTTGCGGTTGATGAATTGGTTCATGGGCACCCCCTGGGCTGCCGGGTCGGGATCGATTTGTTGTTCTTGGGTGGCCGGTTGATCTGGGGCGCGTCGCATCATCGCTGCGATGACCCAGGCGATGACAATCAGGGCCCCGGCCGCGACGAACGTCTCGGCCATAGCCGCGGTCGTCAGTTCCGCCGACGCATCTGTGGCGGCCCGTGCGTATTCGGGATCGGTTATCGGTGGAAGGTCGATATCGGTACGGAGTTGGTTGAATCGATGTAGTCCCCATGCGGTTAGACCAGACAGCCCGACGGACAGCCCGATGAGCCGCATCACCATCACCAGGCTGGCCGCAGTTCCGCGTCGGTCGGAAGGTGCGGCGTCGACGACCGCGGCAGTAGTTGGCGCCATCACCAGGCCAAAACCAGCACCGAGGATTGCGAGTTGCCAGGCCATCGTCCAATAGCCGGTCGCAACACCCCAGCCGTATCCCATCATGAAGAACGCCACCGCCGAGAACCCGAGACCAATCAGAACTGGTGGCCGGTACCAGCGGCTTTCGGTAATCCGCCCTCCGATGTATGCGGCCACCGACATCGAAGCGGTCAACGCGCTCAGCACCCATCCCGTCGTGACCGCCGCACCCTCGAGGTCGAGTTCGACGACGTTGATGAACAATGGCACATCGACCATGGCTATGACCAGCGTCGCGCCGACAAAGAAGTTCACCGTCCCCGCCACAACCAGATTCCGCCCTCGGAACAGTCCGGGATCAATCAAAGGGTGTTCAGTTCGCCGCTGGGTTACGACAAAGGCGAGTCCGGCGACCAACGCCACCGGGTATAGCCAGACAAGCCCGGATCCGGAACCACCGGTCAACTCGTCGAGGCCGGTCACGCTTTGGATCTCAGCACTGCCCAGGAGAGCAAGGTTCAGGGTGACCAACGCCGTTGTCAGCAGGACTGCTCCCGTCCAATCGATCTTGGCCGCACGCTGCTCCTCGGTTGCATCGCTCAGGACCAACCAGGCGGCCGCGATCCCGATGATGGCGAGGGGGATGTTGAAGTGGAACTGCCATCGCCAGGAGAGGAATCGGATGATCAACGCCCCGTACATCGGCCCCCACACCCAACCGAGAGTGTCGACCGCGGCCAGCACGCCAAGGGCGCGAGCACGCTTGCGGGCGGCATAGGCGTCGCTAACAGCGGCCATGCCAATGGGCACAAGAGCTCCCCCGCCGATGGCGGTGAGAACCCGGCCGAACAGGAATGGGCCGAGGGTGCTTGTCATCGGGATGATGATCGAGCCGGCCATAAAGAGGGTCAGCGCCGCGATGTACACGCGTCGCCGACCGAGCACATCGCTGAGACGACCCATGAATGGCATCACCGCTACATACGCAATGAGATAGGCGTTGACGATCCAGGCGGCATCGTCGATACCGTCGGGAAGGACGATGCCAAGATCGTTGATGATCGGACGCAGCATCGTGGTAACGACTGTGAGGTCATCGGCTGCGATGAATATGCCAAAGGCGACGACGATCAGAACGGCACGTGGTGATGCCTCGCGTCGGTTCATGGCACGGTCAACTCTCGATGTCAGGTGGTGCGATTTCAATTGGCTCGTCGAACTCTGAGAACTCTATGTACCAATCACTAGTTTGATCCTCGAACACAGTCGAGAGTTCTGCCTCGCGCACGTAGCCGGTCTCGGGATCGATCCACATGTCGATGTCCACGGTCTGTTTCTTGATGAGGCCGGCGAGGATCAAGGCGACTCTATCTTCGTCGGCGACTGCCCTGATGTGGTATCTCGTCTCCGAGTTCTTTGTTTCTTCGCCGATCCACACGACGTCGCTGAGACCGTTGGCGAGTAGCGGGCGCCAGCCGAGCTCAGGATCAAAGAGGGTTGACGGATCGAAATCGTATCCGGATGGCGCTTCGTCCCAATCCCCCGTGATCGGATTCGTCAGCCAGGTGACACCGTCGATTGCGATTGCACCGATCTGTGCGTTGATGTTCCCTACCGCCAGAGTGACGACGGCGTTGGCCGAACTGGGGGCCGCAAACTGTCCTTCGGCGAGTGCAAAATTGAGCGTGTCGAGATTGTCTATGTAGACCGGCGCCCCGCTTCTCTCGATTTTGAAGCGGACGTATTCGACAGATCCCATCTCTTGGGCCGCCATCGCCAGCACTGGTTCGGATTCGGGGGGTAACGTAGAAGCGGGCGGATTGCCGCTGCCGCACGAGGTGGCGAGTACCGCAAGGACGAGTAGGGACCAAATGGTAGGGCTTCGCTGCATGGAGCCACCATAACTGACGTGAATTTTCAGCGGCTACGATCCAGCGATGTGCACCTTCGAGGACACCTACCAGGCCCCGCAATCAGCTCGACTGCCCTATGGCGGTTTGCGACATGCTGCGCACTATGAGCCACGTTGAACGAGCGGTTCGAGTGCGAACCATCACAATCGCCGACGTTCCAACCCTGGCCGGTGTCCAGCTTCGCAGCGCACTGACCGGGTTCGCTGATATCTTCCCCGAGTCGATTCCCAAGCCAACTCAAAACGATCTAGAGGACGAATGGGCGGCCCTTGTTGCCGACCCCGATACGGAAGTCCTTGCGGCAGCGATCGGCAAGCTTTTCGTAGGCGCTATCGCTTTCGGTCCCGATGCCGAACAAGACAAGGGGACCGACTGCATACTGCTGAAGCTATATGTAGAGCCAACCCATTTCGGGCAGGGCATCGGCTCGATCCTGCATGATCGTGCGATCGATTGGTTTCGTGCGCAGAACTATCGGCGAGCCCGTCTCTGGGTCCTGGAACACAACACCCTGGCTCGCTCGATGTACGAGCGGCGTGGCTGGTCATACCGCCCGTGGTCTCGCAGCGATTGGCCGGGTAGCGGTATCGACGAAGTCGGCTATGTCCTGGACTTGACCTGACCTACTCGTCGGCGATGCAACGATCGATGTGCTCGTGGATCCATTCCATGAGTTCGATTTCGAGGTTCCGCATCACTCGAGCCATTGCAAGATCGTGAGCGATCCTGTGGTCACTGTGGTTTTCTGGGGCATGAGCAGTTGCTCGATAGGTCTTGCTCGAGAGCTCGAACCACCCAGTTGCATCGACTCCCGTGGCGGACTTGTCCAGCTCGATAGAAATCGAGACAGTCTCGGGCATACCGATTCTCCTCTCAAAGGCGCTTGTCTGTCAGCCATGATCCGCTGCTTGCGTGCTCGGTTCTAGTGCCAAACGTCACGAGGAGGCGGGATTCGGTAAGCGGTATTGTCCAGGCAGCCGAAATACGGGAGCAAACATGAGTGGACCCACATTACTGACTATCCGTTCTGGCCGTCTTCGGGGAGCGCAGAGCCTGGTGGATATTGAGATTCGGGACGGAGTGATCGCTGCGATCGTTCCCGCTGGAGAGTCGGCGGCTGGCGGAATTGAACTGGATGCTGCGGGGAATTTGGTGACGGAATCGTTTGTCAACACTCATCTGCATCTGGACAAGGTGTTCACTCTGCGCCAACTCGGCGACGACGCACTTCTCGACTACCACGGCAGCGGCATGGGCAAGGCCATGACGGCAATCGAGACCGCGGCGGTAGTGAAGGATGCCCAGAGTCCAGAGGTGATGCTTGCGGCTGGTCGTAGGGCGGTTGCAATGGCCGCGTACTACGGCAACACCCATATCAGAGCCCTGGCTGATGTCGATTCGAAGGCAGGAACACGGGGGGTGGAGGTTCTTGTCTCGCTCCGCGAAGAATTTGTAGGTCTTGTCGACATACAGGTTGTTGCCTTTGCCCAGGATGGAATCGTGCGCGAGCCCGGTACCGATGATCTACTGCGACGCTCGATGGAACTCGGTGCCGACGTGGTTGGTGGGATCCCGTGGATCGAATATACCGAGGCCGATATGGCCGAACACGTCCGCACCGTATTCGACATCGCGGTCGCCAGTGACGCACCGGTGTCGATGCTGCTGGACGATGCCGGTGATCCTGGTCTTCGTACCTTGGAGATGATGGCGACGGAAGCTCTGCAGCGCGGTTGGACCGGCCGGGCCTTGGCCCACCATGCTCGAGCGATGCAGCTCTACCCCGATCCATACTTCGAGAGGCTGGTAGCTCTCCTCGTTGCTGCGGATGTCTCAGTTGTGTCCGACCCTCATACCGGTCCGCTTCATGCCAGGGTCAAGGAGCTCGCGGCTGCGGGCGTCAACGTCAGCCTTGGTCAAGATGACATCTCAGATGCCTACTACGCGTTTGGTAGAAACAACATGTTGGAGGTGGCGTTCCTCGGCTCGCATCTGCTGTGGATGATGTCGGAGGCGGAACTGGACTACCTCTACGACGCCATCACTGTGAACCCCGCTGCTGCCATTGGGCTGGATCGCCATACCGTCGAGGTCGGGAGCACAGCCAACCTTGTTGTGCTAGAGGGCGCGACCGTGGCTGAGGCGTTGCGATTCCATGCCGCGCCCCGAGCGGTGGTCAGCCATGGCAGTCTGATCGATCGTGAAACGGTCAAGCAACAGGCGGGTGTTCCCCAGTAGGTCTTGGTCGATCCTGCCGCCGCCTATTTCTTCAACGAATAGATGACTACCGCTGTCCCGACCGCGATGAGAACTACAGGGAGAATCAGGTCCTTCATCCATGGCAGGTACCGATCCGCCAGCAGCGCTCCTCCAATGGCCACGAGAAGTCCGCCGATGATGAGTTGGCCCGACTCGCTGCTGGTGGTGCGGCGTGCGGGTGGCTCTTCGGCTCCGGCATCCGATTCAGGAATAGCGATCCACGCAATGATGTACAAGATGAATCCTGGGCCCAACACCAGCAGCGCCAACCATGCGATACGTATCCAGGCGTGATCGATGTTCATGTAGTCGGCCATGCCCCCAGCGACGCCGCCGACCATACGGTCGTTGCGGCTCCGGGTAAGACGTGCTGGGCTCTGGCTTGATGGTGATTGTGCCAGTTGAGTTCCCTCCGAATTGCTTGAGCTGAGGGGTCTACCGGACGGCGAATGCAAGTTTCACGTTGGCGCGGTACTGGACGACTTTGCCATCGTTCACCCTGGCACTGAGGTTCTGCACTTCGACGCCTGTTATCCCTGCGATGCTCTCAGAGGCTTTGGTGACAGCGTTGTCTATGGCAGCTTCGAATCCTTCTCCCGAGATCCCGATGACTTCGATGACTTTGACTGCGCCCGACTCGATGAATTCGCCCATGACGTTGCTCCTTTGGTGACCGGGTCCGATGCTAGGTATCTCGAGTGCGGTTGTCAGCGTCTGGCGTCCCTGAGCACGGTATAGAGCGCTCACGGACGCCAGACGCGTGCTGTGGTGGATCCGTTAGCCTGAGGCGGTGACAACCGGTATCGACTTTTCGGCGCGAGTAGGGGGTCTCCCTCGTTGGGTCGGGGGGATTGCCGCTTTCGTCTATCCGCTCGCTCTTGCGGCTTCTGCGCTCAGCGTGGATTTCGATCGTGTCGGCAACATGGCCGACCTTGCTGCATCGATCCTGGCCACGATGCTCTTTCTGATTGCGGCACCGACGACGTGGATCTTCACCGTGGACTTCATCGAGGCGGGGAGGCTGCTCGTGGTCACGTCAGGACTCATGACGTCGCTTCCGCTGTGGTATCTACTGGGCTCGCGGCTTGCGTACTTTGCGACCGGTTGGCCGGCCTGGATACGTCGCTACGTGGTCTTCTGCGTCGCGTGGAGCGTTTTCAACATCACGGCCATGGTCCTAATCGGATCAGTGGTCGGCTGATACCGCCGGGTCATAGATCACGGTCGGTGGAGATCCGGGAACGGGTTGGTAGCCTCCCCCTATGATTGTCTTCTGGGGTGCCGTCGTTCGGTTCGCCCGATCCGTATTTGCGTCGTTTCGCGATCCTCAGACCCGCGCTCTTGTGACCGGGGCCATGATGATTATCGCAACCGGAACCTGGTTCTATTCCAGGATGGAGGGATGGTCGGTCGTTGATTCCCTGTATTTCACGGTGATGACGCTCACGACGGTCGGATACGGAGACCTCAGCCCGACCACTTCGACCACCCGACTGTTCACGGTGGTCTTTGTCCTCATCGGCATCGGGATTCTGCTTGGCTTCATCGATGTGGTTGCGAGGCACGCACGGGGCCAACGAGCTAAATCAGAAACCGGAACCGACGACGCCACATAGCTCGAGCAGCTCGCTCTGGGCGGGCTTGACTCTCAAGTAGCTGGAGACCCCATACTGGTGGCGAAGGCCTTCACCGAGAAAGAAAACTGCGGAGGTGGTTGTGTATCGGATAGGGGAATTCTCCAGGATCTGTAGGGTGCCGGTATCGGCGCTCCGCTACTACAGCGATCTCGGATTGCTACCGCCCGAAACTATTGACCCTGACACTGGCTACCGCTACTACGCGGTTATGCAGCTGCCACGGCTCAATCGCATACTGGCGCTCAAGGACTTGGGGTTGTCCCTCGATGAGATCGGGGCGACTCTTAGCGACGAGCTGTCAGCGGCCGAGCTGCGCGGAATGCTCAGACTCAAACAGGCAGAGATAGGCCAGCTTGTCACGGAGGAGCAGGCACGTCTGTCACGGGTTGAGAACCGTCTTCGCCTCATAGAAAGTGAGAGAGACATGCCAGACCATGAAGTGGTGTTGAAGGGAATCGAGGCGCAGCGAGTGTTGTCGATTCGTGAGGTGCTGACGGACCCCCGAGAAGTCGGAGTATTGATCGGGGACGGATACGGGGCGTTGCTGCCAGCTGGGATCATCCCGGTGGGACCGTGCTTTTCTATCTATCACGATCAAGACTTCAAACCGACCGACCTCGATGTCGAGATCGCCTTCCCGATCGCCGATCAGGTAGACCCGGTTCCCGTTACACCCGGTGGACGATCGTTCAGCCAACGGGTAGTCCCCGGCGGGAAAGCCGCGGTGATAATTCACGAAGGTCCCTATGACGCTATAGAGGAGTCATACGCCGCCATAGGCGGCTGGATTGCGGATAACGGACTGCGTATTGCCGGTCCGGTCCAGGAGGCATATCTGGTAGCGCCAGACGATCCTGGAGGACCTGTCACCGAGATCCGATTCCCGGTGGAATAGCGATGGCGTCAATCGACCTGAAGAGGATCTACCGCGAGCACTACACAGCCAAAGTTGGGAAACCAAGCCTGGTCGATTTACCCGCAAGACCGTTTCTGATGATCGATGGAGAAGGCGACCCGGCTTCGCAGCGCTATGCCGACGCCGTGCAGGCTCTGTACCCGTTGGCGTATGGGATCCGGGCGGAGATAAAGCGAGCAACGGGTGACGGCTACACGGTGCTGCCACTAGAAGGTCTGTGGTGGGCAGATGACATGAGTCAGTTCTCCGTGGATGACAAAGCGGCGTGGAAGTGGCGGATGATGATCTGCCTTCCCGACCTTGCCACTGCCGACATGGCAGCGGAGGTGCTTCCGAAGGTCGTATCGAGCAAGAAGCTTGTCGCAGGAGACTTGGTGAGGTTCGGGGTGTTTGCCGAGGGTCCGGCGGCGCAGGTGATGCACGTTGGTTCTTATGCCGACGAAGCACCAACGATCCAGAAGTTGCACAGGTTCATTCAAGGTGAAGGGTTGGCGAGAAGCGGGTTGCATCACGAGATCTACTTTGGGGACCCACGCAAGTCGGATCCCGCCAGGCTTAAGACGATTCTGCGTCAGCCGGTGGCTACGCCTTGAGGGTTGTCAGGACGAGCCGCGTCTGCAGCTCAGCTACGTCGCCGGTCCGCTTGATGGCAGCAAGTGTTTTGTCGAGGTCCTCGGGGGTCGGAACCCAGATCTCGAGGTTGCAGTCGAACGGCCCGGTAACGCACCATGCTCGCTCGACGTTGTCGAGCAGCGCAAGGTTCTCGACAAACTCGTCGCTGTAGGTCGACTGGTTGAACCGAATATCGACAAGCGCGTGAATCATCTTGCCGAGGGCGTGGTGATCAATATTGACCTGGAATCCGGAGATAACACCGCTCTCGACAAGGCGGTCCATTCGAGCCGCTACCGCGGTGCTACTCAGACCGACAGATTCGCCAAGCTGGCGATACGTCATACGGCCGTCGATCTGCAGTTGGCGTAGGATTGCTGTGTCAATATCGTCGATCACCATGATTTCGAGTCTAGAGGGTCCTGCCGAAAGCGGAAAACGCTTACACCTAAACCAGGATCGCGGGCACAATTGGGGCCAACGGGGCGCCGAGTGATGTGCCTAAGGAAGGGCGAACATGATGCTTACAGAACGCTTCTCCCGGCTCTTCAGCCGTTTGGTGGTTCGCTGGTCGCAATATCAGAGTGCCCCGCGCGACCCCGCTCGAGTAACCGACTTGGCCGCCGCCCGGATCGCTCTGGACGAGGTGCGCTCAGAGATTGCTCAGGAACGCGCTCGGATCACGGTCGTGCATCCGACATACGAGGTTTCCTCGAAGGTGGCCGTGTCCGACGCGGATCTTCTCAAGCTGCGGGTCGCTGCTATCGGCCTCGACGGCCGCTCATAGAGACTGCCCGGTCACCCGACCGAGGCGGAGCCTCATCCGTGGCGGGTGCAACCCGCAACCAACCTCTGGTGCTGCTATGTCTGTGACCAAGAAGCCCCAACACAAAGCAACTACCGACGCCTTTGCGGTCGGAGCCGGCCTCTTCGCCGTCTACGTCATTTGGGGATCTACCTACCTTGCCATCCGCTTCGCAGTGGAGGACGGGTTCCCCCCTCTCACGATGAGCGCGATACGGTTCTTGCTCGCAGGCGGCGCCATGTACGGCTGGCTCCTCTGGCGCGGCGGTCAGGCTCCGACCCGACGGCAGTGGTTGAACGCGATGCGAATCGGTGGCTTGATGATGGTGGGCGGCGTTGGTCTCGTGACGGTCGCGGAGAACTCTGGTGTCGGATCAGGGATTGCGGCAACTGCTATCGCCGCGGTCCCTCTGTGGGCCGCAGTGTGGTCAAGATTCTTCGGCGACAGAACCACCAGACGTGAAGCGCTTGGGCTAGGAATCGGTTTTCTGGGCGTAGCGATTCTGGCGACGGCCGGTGACCTTACGGTGAACCTCTTTGGGACCATGCTCGTGCTGATCTCACCAGTTCTGTGGGCGCTGGGGTCGGTGTGGTCAAAGCATCTTGACCTTCCGGGAGGTGCCATGGCAACCGCAACCCAGATGCTCACCGGGGGCGTTCTTCTGACCGTGCTGGCCCCGGTATTTGGCGAACGAATCACCGAGATGCCAGGTCTGTCTTCATGGCTGGCGCTTGCGTATCTGATCGTCTTCGGATCGATGATCGCCTTTTCGGCCTACATGTACCTGCTGCGCACAGTCCGACCGGCATTGGCTACCAGCTACGCCTATGTGAATCCCGTCGTTGCTGTGCTGCTCGGGGTGACTCTCGGCGACGAGATTGTAGGCACCCAGCCGCTGGCCGCACTCCCAATAATCCTGTTTGGGGTAGCGCTGCTGGCAGGGGAACGGCGCCGGGCAAGTAGTCGTCCTGAGGTGTTGGCAGCTCTCCCGGCTGATCCGGCCCAGGCGGGATGTCCCGCGAGTTAGTACTAGAACAGGCGCGGTCGATACAACTCGTCGTGGATGCGGATGGCATATCGGTCGGTCATCCCCGCGACGTAGTCGATCACCTGGGTCATCGTATCTGCTTCGGTGTGTCGGTAGCTGTCAGGTATCTCGTCAGCGTGATCTACAAAGTAGTTGACGAGGTCACGGACGATCCCGGTCACGGTGCGGCGCTGTCCCTCGGTGCCTGCCCGGATGTATACGTTTGCGAACATGAAGTCGCGAAGCTCGTTCATTACCTCGAGTGACTCTTCGTCCATGATCACCGCTCCACGGGTCAGCGACTCATTGACTACAGCCCTAATCATCGATGCGACCCACTCGCCTCCCGGCTCCCCGAAATGAGCAAGAGCGGCCGTCGGGAGGTCGGCTCGTGTGATGATTCCGGCCCGAAGGGCATCGTCAACGTCATGGGTCAGATAGGCAAACCGGTCGGCGAAACGACAAATGTAGCCTTCGGGAGTTGCCGGCGGCTGCGGGATCTTCCACGAGTGTGCCCGTACCCCGTCGAGGACCTCCCAGGTCAGGTTCGCCGGTTCGAGGACCTCGAAGATGCGCACCCCCTGAGCCGAGTGCAGCCACTCATCCTCGACGAACTCGCTGAGAGCATCTTCCCCGGTATGGCCAAATGGGGAGTGGCCGACATCGTGGGCCAAACAGATTGCCTCGGCAAGATCCTCGTTCAGCGAAAGATTACGAGCTATCGAACGACCGATCTGAGTTACCTGCAACGTGTGGGTGAGCCTGGTCACATAGTGGTCGCCCTCAGGATTGATAAACACCTGTGTTTTGTGCTTGAGCCGGCG
>CAXMRC010000127.1:0-4245 GCA_964195945.1 uncultured Gemmatimonadales bacterium | reverse complement strand
ACCCGCTCCTTGAATGTGATGGAGAGACCAAGCCGATGGTTGGTGCCAAAGGTGATCCCGTCGTCGGTTGCGCTGAGTCGAAGCCCCACGGCCGTGTACCAGCGGTGTGGGCCGGTAACGACCGTGTGGTCGATATTTGAGACAGGTGTCTCCACGTGGAAGCGTCCGAATGTGGCTCTGAGCAGGCCGTCGGCGGTGACGGTGACGCCATCGTTCTTCTTCACCCGCAATGCGATGAACGTCGCTATCCAACGCCTATCGAATCGGAAAGGGAAGAAGCGGTCCTCGTCACTCGAGTTGTCGTCGGCCATATCGACCTCGCTAGTCCGCGAGGGCGCGGTTCAAGTGTTGGTGAGCGCCGGTGCGGAGATGGCAGGCGGCTTCGTGGAAGACATCGTTACCGGCGGTCAACAACTCTGGGATCTCGATGTCGCAAACGCCTTCCACGGCGATCGGACAGCGGGGATGGAACGTGCATCCGGTCGGCGGATTGATCGGGCTGGGTACGTCGCCCTGCAGCACGATTCGAGTGCGGCGGAGGTCCGGATTAGGGATCGGGATCGCCGACAGCAGCGACTCCGTATACGGATGCTGTGGGGCTCTATACAGCGTTGCTTGGTCCGTGATCTCGACAACGGAGCCGAGGTACATGACGGCGACACGGTCGCTGATGTGCTCGACAACAGCAAGGTTATGAGCGATGAACAGCAGCGTCAGGTTCAGCTCGCTTTGCAGCTCTTTGAGGAGGTTGAGCACCTGCGCCTGAACAGATACGTCGAGGGCGCTAACCGGCTCGTCGGCCACCACGAAGTCTGGCTTCAGGATCAGGGCCCGTGCGATGCCAATACGCTGCCTTTGGCCCCCCGAAAACTCGTGCGGGTAACGCCCCGCATGAGCGGCACGAAGTCCCACCAGATCGAGCATCTCTGTGACCCGCTCGTGGCGCTCATCTTTATTGCCAATTCCGTGGATACGTAGACCTTCCGAAATGGACTGCCCTACCTGGGCACGCGGGTCGAGCGATGAGAAGGGATCCTGGAAGATGATCTGCATTCGCTTCCGGAACGGTTTCAAATGCCGTCCCTTGACATGCGTGATGTCTTCGCCACCGAACCGAATGGTGCCAGAGGTTGGTTCCAGCAGCCGCACCAACACCCGCCCCAGAGTCGTCTTGCCACACCCCGACTCGCCAACGAGACCGACGGTCTCGCCGGCCTGGATATCGAAACTGACGTCGGCGACCGCGTTGACCATGGCGATCTGGCGATGCAACACACCACCCTTTACTGGGAACTGCTTGACCAGGTTGCGGATCTCGACGAGCGGCTCACTCATCAGAACCACCTTCTGGGTAGAGCCAGCAGCGGACATTGTGCCCGTCGACAACCTCGTGGAGTTTGGGCTCCTCTTCCAAACAGATGCTCAGGTCGTTCTGGAGCCGAGCCACGCACCGGGACGCAAAGCGACAGCCGGTGGGCAGGTCGATGAGAGAGGGAACAATCCCCGGAATGGTTTCCAGCATGTCAGTCTCTGTGCCGAGGACCGGGATGGATCCGATCAACCCTCTCGTGTAGGGATGCAGAGGCTCCCGAAACAGCCTGGTAACTTCGGTTTCTTCTACGACCTGTCCTGCGTACATCACGGCCACCCGGTCGGCCATCTCTGCGACTACGCCCAGATCATGCGTAATAAGGATGACTGCGGTCTTCGATGACTTCTGCAGATCCCGGATGAGGTCGAGAATCTGGGCTTGGATGGTGACGTCCAGCGCGGTCGTCGGCTCGTCGGCGATCAGCAACTCCGGCTCACAAGCGAGGGCCATCGCAATCATCACGCGCTGCGCCATACCGCCAGAGAGCTCATGCGGAAAAGCCTTCGCCCGGGAACGAGGGTCGGGAATACCAACCCTCGTCAGCATCTCCACCACCTTCTCCTCTTCCACGTCCTTGGACCAGTCCCTGTGAAGTTCGAAGACCTCCTTGATCTGAGCACCGGCGCGGTGGACCGGGTTCAGCGAAGACGTCGGCTGCTGAAAGATCATCGAGATTTCTTCACCGCGCAAGGCGCGCACCTCGTTCTTATCCATGGCTGCGATGTTTTTGCCGTCGAAGAGAATCTCACCCGCAACCACCTTGCCGGGGTGAGAGACCAAGCCCATGATCGAGAGTGCCATGACCGACTTGCCGCACCCGGATTCGCCGACCACACCGAGTACCTCGCCACGGTCGACGTGGAGGCTCACCGCATCGACCGCCTTGACGACGCCGTCCCGAGTGTCGAAATGGGTCTTCATTCCACGGATCTCAAGCAATCGCTTCGGCGCATCGGCCGCCGCATTCGGAGATTTCGGGGGTAGGGGGGTTACTGCCGTCATCGGTTCAGCGTGGGGTCGAGAGCGTCGCGCAGTCCGTCGCCCATCAGATTGAATCCGAGGACGGTGATCATGATCGCCAGACCGGGGAAGAAGACCAGGTGAGGCGACGTGAAGACCTGGTTTCGTTCTGATGCGAGCATCGAACCCCACTCGGCGAGTGGCGGTTGTGCCCCGAGGCCAAGGAAGGAGAGCCCAGCCGCTTCGAGGATCGCGGTCGCAATACCGAGCGTTGCCAGCACCACAAGAGGCGTAAGCGCGTTTGGCACCACCCTCCGCAGCAGAATCTGGCGTGGGGCGGCACCCAACGCTCGCGCTGCGGCGACAAAGTCGCTCTCTTTAATGGAGAGCACCTGGGCGCGCATGACCCTGGCGTAGGCCGGAATCGTCACCACCGCAATCGCGATGAGTGCATTGCGCAACCCGGGACCGAACACAGAGACGATCGCTATTGCAAGAAGCAGCGATGGGAAACCCAGCACTACGTCCATGACACGCATGATCACGTTGTCCACCCAGCCACCGGTGTAGCCGGCCACCGCCCCCAGGAGACTTCCTACAACGAGGGCAAGGGTGACAGTGAACAAACCGAGCGTCAGGCTGACGCGGCTGCCATATACGATGCGAGAGAATTGATCGCGAAGGTTCCCGTCGGTTCCCAAAATGTGTTGCGGCGTCTCTGCGTCGCATCCAAAGAGATGGACACACGGCGGCGCCCGCCGGACTATGCCCTCCTCCTTGCCAACGAGAACATCATTGGGTTCGAACGGAGCGATCAAAGGAGCGAATAGAGCCATCAACATCAACGCAAGGACGATGAACAGGCCGACCATTCCGGACTTACGCCCACGAAAGCGTCGCAACGCAAGACGGCCTTGGCTGAGGGGCTTTTCCGTGAGCCCCGCACTATCGGCGGCCATAGCTTCCAGTTGCTCGAGGGCCTGTCGTTGACTGAGCATCATTGGACTCTGACTCTCGGGTCGAGGTATGCATAGGAGAGGTCCACCAGCAGATTCACAACTACATACCCTGCGGCAATGATCACCGTGAATCCCTGGACAATGGCGTAGTCACGTCCGGTGATCGCGTCGAACAGGGCTCGACCGACACCGGCCAAGTTGAATACCGTCTCGGTCAACACTGCTCCGCCGAGAAGGAGCCCGACTTGCAGACCGATAATCGTTACTACCGGCAGCAGTGAATTACGCAGCGCGTGCCGTCGCACTACTCGCATCTCCACGGCTCCCTTGGCCCGCGCAGTCCTGATGTAGTCCTTGCCCATGACCTCGAGTAGCGAACTGCGGGTGATGCGGGCAATAATCGCGAGGGGAATAGTGGCCAGGGCCACTGCCGGCAAGATCATGTGCTTGACCGCATCGCGGAAGATCTCCCACTGGAACGTGATCATTGCGTTGAAGATGTAGTGGTTTGAGATGTACTCGTGGAACTTCGCCCAGAATTTCCCTTCCTCGAGCGACCAACCCCATACCTCGGTATAGGGGACCGAAAACACGCCCGCGGTTAACCGTCCAGAGGGCGGTAACGCAAGCGGTGTGTCTTTCAAGACGAGCGCAAACAGGTAGGCCAGCATCAGTCCCAGCCAGAACACAGGCATCGAGACACCGACATTGGCGAGAGCCATGGTCCCGGTATCGATTGCCGTGTTGTGCCTGCGGGCTGCGATGACTCCAAGAGGCACACCGACCGCAACGGCGATCGCAAGGGCCGTAATTGCCAGTTCGGTGGTCAGCGGTAGGCGCTCAATCAGCAACTGATTCACCGGTCGAGAGAAGCGGATGGAGTCGCCGAGGTCAAACGTCGCCACGTTCTTCAAGTAGATCCCAAGCTGCACGACGGTGGGTTCATTGAGCCCG
>CAXMRC010000126.1:0-5509 GCA_964195945.1 uncultured Gemmatimonadales bacterium | reverse complement strand
AAGGGTGTCGGCATACGCGACTGTTGACCCGGCTACGGGTCCTATGAGCGTCCCCGCAATAATCAGCGCTATCCATGACCGCATATCAGTGGTGCCTCCGTTGAGCTACCAGTGTCCGGTCGGCGAACGGAATCTGCGGGTAAGTAGCTACTTCGGGTCATTCTCAAATAGTCATGGAGAACTCTTCCAGTAGCTGTCACATCTGCCGGGCAATATCGATCGCTGCGCCATAAGTGGTTCCCGCGCCTGGTCCAGCCATCGGCTCGCTCGTCCTCCGACCAGAGGAGGGCGCCTGATAGGCAACCCCAGCCTCGATGGACGGTCGAACGGGCCGCTGGCCAGCCTCGACGAAGGGGCCGCTTATGCGGCGCGTTCGATGGAGACGAGGTCGTGGCGACTGATCGCCTCAGTGCCGAGCTCGTTACGAAGCAAGACTGCACGTTCGCCATAGAGGGCTTCCATGCCCAGGTATTCGCCGACGGTGGCGCCGGTGTGCGTTGTTGCCATATAGGTCCATCCGCGACGCAGATGGTTGAGGTTTGGTGCGCTGAATTGCGCAATTGTTGGTGTCGACATTCGACACTCCTTTCGTGCAACGATCGAGCACGAGCGGTTTGTTTCGCGCTCGATCGATTGAGGTTTGACGGGCCTTTTCGGCCCAGTAGATAGTTGAGGTGTTCTAGTTAGGCGCCGTACGTGCGGGGCTGGGCAAAACGAACCGTCAGGTCGCGCCCGTCCACCATCTTCCCGTGCAACGCTTCGATCGCCCGACGGGCTGATCGTTGCGGCATATCGACGAAACCGAAGCCCTTGGAGCGCCCGGTCCGGCGGTCCATGATCACCGAGGTGTCGTGCACTTTGCCGTAGGGCTCAAACATCTCTTGGAGATCCGAGTCGGTATGTGTCCACGGTAGGTTTGCGATGTACACGCTGTTGGGGCCGGACTCGGCCGGCGTGCCGTTCTGAGTGTTGGGGCGCCTGGCACCATGATCACGGCTTTCGCTGCGATCACGCTTCTCGCCGCGGTCAGGGCCCCCACCGTGCTCGCGCTTCTTGGCGTGTGTGGCCGGGCGAGCAGATGCATGAGCCGACCTGGAGCCGTTCGACCCGGGTTCACCGATCCGATGCCCACCATGCTCCAGCTCCGACAGACGCGGCTCGCCAATGGGAGCAGATAGATCGAGATCTCTCTGCATTCTTCCGGCGGTGCGTCGCTGACTACCTGTTACGAGGCTGACGACAATTCCGCTGGCGCCGGCCCTAGCGGTACGGCCCGACCTGTGTAGGTAGTCCTTGTAG
This sequence comes from uncultured Gemmatimonadales bacterium, assembly GCA_964195945.1. GTDB lineage: Bacteria > Actinomycetota > Acidimicrobiia > Spongiisociales > UBA5794 > JAAETI01. The sequence goes on along the minus strand of CAXMRC010000126.1, from coordinate 4,210 downwards.
TCCGCCGGCGGATCAAAATGAATGACCGACTCGACAGCATCAATGTGGATCCCGCGTGCGGCAACATCTGTCGCAACAAGAGCTTGCGAACCATACGAGGAGAAGGAACGGAGGGCCCGATTCCTCTGGTTCTGTGAGAGACCACCATGCATCGCAACGGCGTCGACACCAGCCTTTGACAGTTGCTTGGCCAATCGGTCCGCACCACGCCGGGTCCGGGTGAACACGATCGATCGTCCAGCCTCGCCAACGACATCCGCGGTGTGCTGAACACGGTCATGGTTGTCGACGAGCCAGAAGTGGTGACGGGCATCAATGGCATGATCCTCGACGCCTTCGGCTTCGTGGCGAACCGGATTCCGCTGAAAGTCGCGGGTCAAGACGGCAATGTCACCGTCAAGAGTCGCCGAGAACAGCATCGTCTGCCGATTCTTCGACGTCTTATGCAAGATCTTCTTCACCGATGGCAAAAAGCCCATGTCTGCCATACGATCGGCTTCGTCAACGACGACGATATTCGCCTGGCTGAGATCGACAATCCTCTGCTCCATGAGGTCTTCGAGCCGGCCAGGAGTGGCCACAAGAACATCGACACCCTTGCGGAAGGCTTGTTTTTGCGGGCCGTACGAAACACCGCCGTATACGGCGAACACGTGACGCTTGACCGCCTTTGCGGGTCCGGTCAACTCACGCTTGATCTGCTCGGCAAGCTCACGGGTCGGAGCGAGAATCAGAGCCTTTGGCTTGTTACCGGATGCTCTCTCGACGTTGGCCAGAAGCGGCAGCCCGAAGGCGAGCGTCTTGCCTGATCCAGTGGGTGCCTTGCCTGACACGTCCCTGCCGGCAAGCGCATCGGGGATCGTGGCAGCTTGCACCGGAAACGGTTCGGTGATGTCTATTTTGTTGAGGGCGCGAACCAAAGGTTCGGGCAGCCCGAGATGGGCGAACGTAGTCGTCATGATTTTCTCCTGGCCCAGGATAGGGAAGTAGTTGGTTGTTCGGTCTCGCTGGAACGTGCGGCGCCAATCGCCTAGAGGTTCAAGCTTCGGCCGAAGAGGCGGTCCAACCGGGTGAGAAAAAGCTGCCGTGTGATCACCGGTGAAGCGACGTAGCGCTGGCCTCCATCCGGTGAGGCAGCCATCACAGTAACACGTACGGGACGAGGGGTCTACCCCCAAGGTCGCAAGAGGCCCTCTAACGGGGCGGGTTGGGGTTGGCCATCACGAGCGACAGCGGCCGCAATTCCATCCACGATTGCTCAAGAGGCCGGTCTGCATCCGCCTCGATTAACGACACGAAGTCCTCGACCGGTGTGAACGCGATCTTCCCGTGTTGCAGACCTACGAACGAACTGCCCGGGATCTCAGCGTTGGCCTGCTCGATCAAGTGCGCAACGCTCTGGGAAGCTAGACGGGTTGCCTGGATACGGTCGTATGGCGACGGGTCCCCACCTTGTTGGATATGGCCGAGAATGGATTCCCTCACGTCGAAGACGTCGCCGCCTTCTCGCTGGTAAAGAGCCTTCATGAAGCTCGTTGTGTAGACGGGGTCTGAGTGCTCACCACGAATGACAAGTCCGAGCCGCTTCCCATTCTCGAAGCCTTCTCGCAAGTCATCAACGTCCTGCTCGAGATCCCGCAACGAGATGCCCTCCTCAGGGAGGTACACCCGCTCTGCTCCTGTGGCGAGACCACTCATCAAGGCAAGGTATCCACAGTCGCGTCCCATGACCTCGACAACAAAGCAACGACCCGACGCAACTGCGGACTGTTTGATCTTGTCGACATCACTAACAATATTGTTCAGTGCCGTGTCTGACCCAATGCTCTGTTCTGAACCGGGCAGGTTGTTGTTGATCGAGGCGGGCAGACACACAATCGGAATTGAAAACGCCGGGTATCGGTCGACCTTGGTCTTCATCTCGTGTGCGACCCGATAGCCGGTCCAACCACCAATCATGAGCAGGCCATCGAGTTGATTCTCGGCGATGTGCGCCGCCATCGCCGCCAGGTCTTCTTCTTTGGGGAGCCGACGACTTGTCCCTAGTTCAGCCCCACCTCGAGACACCCAACCGTTGACACTCATCCAGTCCATTTCCTTGAAGTCCCCAGCTGCGAGACCAGGGAAGCCGTTCCTTACGGCTAGCACCGTGTGACCGCGGTCGATGGCGACACGGACGGCGACGCGGACCGCAGTATTCATTCCGGGGGCAGGTCCGCCGGCATGCATCACGGCGAGTCGGAGACGGCGTTGGCCGGGGACTGGCTCGTGCGGCTGAGCCCTCACCATCGTCTTGATCATCTCGAATGAATCGTGGAAACTGCCGCCTCTCAGGTCCATCGCAGTGCTGTAGTCGCCACTGGCGATTACATCCTGAATCGACCTGGTTTGCTCAACACACTCCATAAGTGGCGTACTGATGATTTGGTGCTCTTTGAACCCAATGAGTTGTGGCTCGCCACCCGGCGAGGTCACGACCTGCTCTACAGCCGCAAAGCCGAGCACCGTCGACAAATAGCGATCGAAGGCGCTTGGTGAGCCGCCGCGTTGCACGTGGCCCAAACTCGTGACTCGCGCATCTTCTCCAAGACGCTCCGAAAGCACATCACGGACATGCTGGGCCGTGATGATGTTGCCGTGCATGTCTCGAGCACCTTCGGCGACGATAACCAGGTTGATCCGCCTGCCGATTGCCCTTCCTGCCGTCAGCGCCCTGCACATGGACTCTTCCCAGTCGTCAGAGTCGGGGGGGCTCTCAGGGATCAAGACCCAATTGGCCCCGCTGGCCAGGGCACTCATCAATGCCAGATAGCCGCAGTTCCTTCCCATGACCTCGATCACAAACGCCCGCTGATGGCTTGAAGCTGTGCTGTGAATAGCATCAATCGCCTCTGTGATCCGGTGCAGAGCGGAGTCCGCTCCAATGGTCATGTCGGTCCCGAGCATGTCGTTGTCGATAGATCCAACCATGCCGACAAGGGTGAGTCGCTGATGGGCATCCGCTATGGACTTGTCGACCTCGCCCGCTTCGACCAACTGGCGCAAAAGGCTGCGCCATTCCTCGCGGAACACGCTCGCCCCGGTGAGGCTGCCATCACCACCGATGACGACTAGGGCGTCAATGCCCAATTCGAGAAGATTGCGGGCAGCCTTGAGCCTCCCCTCAGGAGTGCGGAAGTCGTCGCAGCGAGCGGATCCGAGCACCGTCCCTCCCTGTTGCAGGATGCCGCCGACGTCTTCGGAGGTCACCATGCGGATGGCAGCGCCACCGTCGACCAGGCCTTGCAATCCTTCCGACACCGCGTACACATGAAGACCTTCGTTGATACCGGAACGAACGACGGCGCGCACGGCAGCGTTCATCCCAGCAGCATCACCGCCGCTGGTGAGCACGGCGAGGCTCTTGGGTCGTTGGGGCGTTCTCAGCATGTCGATCTCCTGGAGGCGTCAGAGCGGGGTGGCGTATAGGCCCTGGGACCGGTCGGCATCCGTCATCCCCGATAAACCGGTTCCATCGTCGGCGGAATCGACGGAATGTGCAACTCCATTTATCCGCTCGACGCCATGCTATCGGGCACCGGGTCAAAGAGTCGCCGACGACCGACGAGAGACTATACACATACGGGACCGTATGGTATTGTATTGATATGAAGACAGAGGCAGAGACAAACCGCCGGGGTAGACCTCGTGACCCAGCCGTCGATCGGGCGATCGTCGATGCGGCCCGGTCAGTGCTCGCCCGCAAAGGATTCACCGGAGCCTCGATGGACGAGATCGCCCGCCAGGCGGGCGTCGGCAAAGACACGTTGTATCGCCGCTGGAAATCCAAGGAAGAACTGGTCCTCCACCTGCTGACATTGATGGCAGAGGAAAACGTGCCCGTACCGCAACTCGATGATCCTCGATACGCATTACTCATATTCCTGCAGGACATCGTGCGGGTGAACGTATGCACCGACCTCGGGCCAATAATCGCCGGTGTTGTCGGAGAGTCAGACCGCAACCAGCGTCTCGCCGATGGCTTCCAACAGTTTTGGAAGGAACGACGGGCCATCCCCGCTGCCATCATCCGACGGATCGTTCCTTCCGCAACGACCGCGGCCGAGGTCGAGCTCATGCTCGACCATATCCTCGGCCCCATCTACTACCGACTACTTCTTACCGGTGCACCGGTTGATGATGAGTATCTCTGGGATCTCATCGGCACCAT
>CAXMRC010000125.1:0-7747 GCA_964195945.1 uncultured Gemmatimonadales bacterium | reverse complement strand
CGTAAACACAGTCGCACCAGAACCAGACTCAGCCAAAACCTTCGTAATCGCCGCAGTCAACGTCGTCTTACCATGATCAATATGACCCATCGTCCCAATATTTACATGCGGCTTCGTCCGCTCGAATTTTGCCTTAGCCATGCCGGCTTCTCCTTGAGTTACTCGCCTCGGACCTTGGCCACGATTTCCCGTGCGGCCTCGGTCGGAACTTCCTGATACGAATGGAACTGCATGCTGTAATTCGCCCGTCCCTGGGTGCGTGACCGCAGGTCGGTGGCGTAACCAAACATTTCAGCCAGAGGCACGAGTGCGGTAACCACCCTGGCGTTACCGCGGCTGTCCATCGCTTCGACCTTGCCTCGACGTGAGGAAAGATCTCCGATGACATCACCCATGTTCTCTTCAGGAGTGACGACCTCGAGTTCCATTACTGGTTCGAGGAGCTTCACTCCAGCTTGCTTGGCGGCATCCTTCAGAGCCATAGAGCCTGCGATGCGGAAGGCCATCTCCGAGGAGTCCACCGCATGGCTATTGCCATCGGTGAGTATGGCCTTCAGATCGACGAGGGGATAACCCGCCAACACACCACCGTCGAGGGCGTCACGAAGACCCTTCTCGACAGCGGGTATGTACTCACGTGGCACCTTGCCACCTTTGACCTTGTCTTCAAACTCGAAGCCTACGCCGGGTGCCTGGGGCAGGAGAGACACGACGATCTCAGCGAACATGCCGGAGCCACCAGTTTGGCGCTTGAGCCGGAGCCTGAAACCTTCGATGCTCTTCCTGATGGTCTCGCGGTATGCCACCTGGGGACGGCCAACGTTGGCATCGACCTTGAATTCGCGCAACAGCCGGGAGACGATGATCTCGAGATGAAGCTCGCCCATGCCGCTGATGATGGTTTGGCCGGTCTCTTCATCGGACCGGACCCGGAATGTCGGATCCTCTTCGGAGAGACGGGCAAGAGCGCTACCCAGTTTGTCCTGATCGCTCTTTGTCCTTGGCTCAATAGCCACGGCGATCACAGGCTCTGGGAAGGTCATTGACTCGAGCTGAATGGGAGCGGATATGGCAGTCAGCGTGTCGCCGGTCTTGGTGTGCTTGAGACCAACTGCAGCGACGATGTCGCCTGTGTGAATCTCATCAATGTCCTCTTGCGATGCGGCGTGCATGCGGAGGAGGCGACCGAAGCGTTCTTTCTTGCGATCCGTGGTGTTGATGACAGAATCGCCTTTTGCAGCTGTACCGGAGTAGACCCGGAAGTAGGTGAGCTTGCCGACGTATGGATCGGACATGATCTTGAAGGCGAGGGCACTAAACGGCTCGGAATCATCCGCCTTGCGATAAAGAACCTCGTTTTCTTTGCCTGGCTTGAAGCCCTCCATCGGGGGTGTATCAAGTGGGCTTGGCAAGTAGGCGACGACCGCGTCGAGCAGAGGCTGAACGCCTTTGTTCTTGAACGCTGATCCGCACATCACCGGCACGAAGTCGCGGTTAACCGTGCCCTTGCGGATTACCTTGCGAATCTCGGATGGGTCGAGGTCGGCTTCGAGAAGGTACTTCTCTAGCAACTCTTCATCCTCGGAAGCGACGATGTCGAGCATCTTGTGGTGCCACTCGTTGGCAACCTCGACGTATTCCGCTGGGATCTCGACGACTTCTCGGTCCATGCCCTCTTCGTCGTGCCAGACGATGGCATTCATCTCGACGAGGTCGATAACACCACGGAATTCGGACTCGGCACCCATCGGCACCTGAATGACAACGGGATTGCCGCCCAAGCGCTCCACGATCGACTCGACAGCCGCATAGAAATCGGCACCGATGCGGTCCATCTTGTTGATAAAGCAAATGCGGGGAACGCCGTACTTGTCGGCCTGACGCCATACGGTTTCGGACTGTGGCTCGACACCGGATACGGCGTCGAAGACGGCGACGGCTCCATCGAGTACCCGCAAGGAACGCTCTACCTCGACTGTGAAATCGACATGACCGGGGGTGTCGATGATGTTGACAACGTGTCCATCCCATGCAGCAGTGGTCGCAGCGGACGTGATCGTGATGCCGCGCTCTTGCTCCTGCTCCATCCAGTCCATGACGGCCGCGCCTTCATGGACCTCACCCATCTTGTAGGTGCGTCCTGTGTAGTAAAGAATCCGTTCGGTGGTCGTGGTCTTCCCAGCATCAATGTGGGCCATGATCCCGATATTGCGGATCTTCTCTAGGGGGATGGTGCGTGCCATGATTCTTTTACCAGCGGTAGTGGGCGAAGGCCTTGTTGGACTCCGCCATCTTGTGGACATCTTCCTTGCGCTTTACAGCGGAGCCGGTGCGGTTGGAAGCGTCGAGGATCTCGTTGGCGAGACGCAACGACATGGTGTTCTCTTTGCGCTTGCGGGCGAACTCGACAAGCCAGCGCACTGCCAGGGTCTGGCCACGGCGAGGACGGACCTCGACCGGGACCTGATAGCTCGAACCACCAACCCGGCGGGAACGAACCTCGAGCGAGGGCCGAATGTTGTCGATCCCACGCTTCAGTACCTTTACCGGATCATCTCCGGTGCGCTTTTGCACGGTCTCGAGAGCGCCGTAGACGATGCGGCGGGCCGCACCTTTCTTGCCACGCCATAGGACCTTGTTGATGACCTGGCTGACGAGAACGCTCTTGTAGATCGGATCGGGTTCGATCTTGCGAACTTCGGCGGGAGCCCTGCGCATTAGCTCTCCTTCTTTGTGCCGTAGCGGGAACGCGATTGCTTTCGGCCGTCTACACCGGCAGCGTCAAGCGCTCCACGGATGACCTTGTAACGGACACCAGGGAGGTCTTTCACACGACCACCACGGACGAGCACGATTGAGTGCTCCTGGAGGTTGTGTCCCTCGCCTGGAATGTACGCAGTGATTTCCATCTGAGAGGTGAGCCGAACACGGGCAACTTTGCGCAGCGCGGAGTTCGGTTTCTTGGGCGTGACGGTATAGACGCGCGTGCACACACCTCGCCTTTGCGGCGAGCCAGCGAGACCGAGGGTCTTGGTCTTCTTCGGCTTTGGCTTACGGCCTTGACGAATTAGTTGCTGCACAGTCGGCACAGTGCCTTCTCTTCTCTCTTCGGCGCACCCCGACCCCATAATTGGAGCGGGTACTTACAGACAAAAATCGGCTCCACCGCAGATGCGGGGGCCGCCGACCCCTTTATGGGATTACTCCACTCACAACAGCGCCGAGACGCCTCAGGGTAAGTGGGAATCCAATGGGAAAACCGGTGGCGGAGTATAGATAGTCATCCCAGCACAACGCAAGACGGCGGCTGATGAAATCAGCTTGGAGTTGGATGCTACCCAACTCCACTCGCGACCGCGAGCCCCTAGAACCCGTGTCGAAACCAGCTTGGAGTTCAATGCTACCCAACTCCACTCGCGACCACACCGCGGCGATCACGGGTCCTACCGGAGTTGGAAACCGAGGCCTATGGGATCGTGTTCGTCGAGAGTAAATACTCCCTGGCCGATCCGGTACGACGCACCTCGAACCTCCGTCAAGACCCCGTGTACACCTGCTACAGAGCCGTCGCCAACCACCCGACCGGTGAATCTCGTCCCAATAATGCTCTCGTGAATAAGAGTCTCTCCCCTACCTAGCTGTGCCCGCGAGTCGAGGATGGCCAATCTGGCGGATGTTCCACTCCCACAAGGAGATCGGTCGACTTCGCCATCGGCGAATACGGTGACGTTGCGTTGGTGAAGCCCGGGCTCAGCGTGCTGCAAACTCTCATAGAAGATGGTTCCGTAGAGTCCGGAGAGGCGGGAGTCGACAGGATGGATGACGGCCTCGTTCTCCCGCAGAATCTCTTTGATTTCGCGTCCTAACGCGATGAATCTCGTCAGGTTCTTTGGTTCGATAGTCATTTCCACGTCGGCAACATCGACAGATGCGTAATACGCGCCACCGTAGGAGACATCGATCCCAACAACTCCTTCGGGGAGCTGAACGGGGATCTGACGACCGCTGACATAACTTGGCACATTCACAAACGAAACAGCTGCCACCCGTCCGTCAACTAGCTCGGCTGTGGTTTCGAGACGCCCCGACGGCGTGTCCACAACCACTCTTTGCCTATCACCATCTCCAACCAGGCGCCCGGATTCAACTGCCCACGTCACAAGAGCGATCGTCCCGTGTCCGCAGGCGGTGCTGTAGCCGTCCTTGTGGAAGAACACCACCCCGAGGTCTCCCCCGGCATCGTCCGGCGGGGTCACAAAACAGCCGTACATGTCGGCGTGACCGCGCGGTTCGTTGACGAGAAGGCGTCGTATGTCATCGACGTGGTCTGCCGCATACGCCCGACGTTCCAGCGCGGTATGTCCCTGGAGTTCGGGGTTGCCAGACACGACAATACGAAACGGCTCGCCAGCCGTGTGGTAGTCGGCTACCTCGATAGGGCCGATGTTATGCATCGATTGGATGGTCGATCTGGATCACACCCGTCTTTATGCCGATGGCAACAAGGGCTCCCAGCAAGATCATCCAGAGCAATAGCTTTTTCACTGCACCCCCAAAGTTCAGGCTCTCACCTAGAAGGCTAATGAGTTCCGGTGAACAACGGAGTCAAATCGCGATTCGTTCGCTCTGTGGTGTCGCGATCACGAAAGCGGCAAGCACCCCGGCTGCCAGGCCAAATATGTGAGATTCCCATGAGACCCAGCTCGAGACGGGCGTGATCCCGCGCAACACCATCCCCCCGAAAAGAACTCCAACGATGATCGATACGGCGATGCCTTTGATCGACTTCTCAACAAAACCGGCGACGAGCAGGAACCCGGCGTATCCAAAGACAAGACCACTCGTACCGATGTGCACCGCGGGGCGTGCCAACAGCCAGGTGGCGGCGCCACCGACGACCATCACGAATACCGTGACTGTGAGCCAGCGACGAGACCCGTCGAGAGCGATAAACCATCCAAGAACTAGAAACGGAATGGTGTTTGCCAGCAAATGCCCAAAACCGCCATGGAGCATGGGTGCCCACAGAATCCCGTCGAGACCACCCCATGACCTGGGGACGATTCCATGTTGATCGAGTCGGCCATCCAGCAGAAGGCGATCCGCAGATTCGACTACCCACATCAGAGCGACGACGACCACCATGAGTTGGATCGCCTGGACGATGGGAGATTCGGTGTCTGAATCGACGAGTGCCATGCGGTCAGGGTAGTTCCGGGCCGTCGTCGAAGATTGAGAGCAGAGATTCCTCGTCGGCCTGTGTGGGGCGCACCCGGGTCCGCGGAGACGCATTGCGCTCCGGAATGCGTAGGCCCTGCATTGCAATGATCGCAAGAAAGACAGCACCAAAGGTGTTGTCCCACACGGTCACCGCCAGGTAGGCGACAACAGCAGCAACGACAGCGGTAATGACTTTGGCGATGCGTAGCGCATAGGTGGGGGTAACAATCTCGAGAGCGTGCCAGGCCATATTGCCGCCATCGAGCGGAAGGATGGGGAGCCAGTTGAGAGCGCCCCACAGCAAGCCAGCGACGATGATCCCCCAGATGACAGCACGGCCGAACGGGAACAAGCCAAGAGCTACCTCGGTGTCGCGACCGATGAAGAGGAGTCCGCCGAGGGTCATGCCGACAGCTGATCCGCTGGCCGCAATCAGGAAGCGACGCCCAGGGGTCAACGGCGTGTTGGCCGGGTACTGGGTCAGGCCGCCAAGACCGAACAATGTGATCGTCACCTGCGTCGCGCCAAAGCGGCGGGCGGTAAGCGCATGCCCCATTTCGTGTGACAGGACGGCGATGAAAACCCCAACCACAAACCCGACAACCTCTGGTATCTCGAACTGACCGATGACAAGAACACCGATCAAGACGAAAGACCAGTGCACCGCGACCGGGATCCGTGCCAGAGAGAAGCGGAGCATCAGCGTCGTTTCTTCTGGATCAGGTTTGGCTGCACGCGTCGTGGCGGGATCCAGCGCAACTGGCAACCACGACACAGACCGTGGGACCCCGCTAGGGCTCTCCCGCGGTTGCGGCACATCGCGTACATCTTCATACCTTCGATTGTACGGGCGTTTCGAACCGTCGGATACATGGCGGCCTTGATGCTGCGCTCATATCACCAGGTTTAGCCCTGAGCCCTCGTTACTCTCCCCACACGTGAGAAGAATAATTCGCATCATGGTGGTCCTGGCGACGTTGCCTGCGCTCGTCTCTCCCGCGGTCGTCGTTGCCCAGGAAGAACCGCCGGTGGAGCCGCCTCCCCCAAGCCTGCCCTTCTTCGAACAGTTCGAGGCAGAGGATTGGCACGACACCTGGATCGACTGGCGCTATGCGGATGACAAGAACACCACGATCACCCGCGGCTACCAGGCCAGCGGGCTCGAGGTCAACATACCTCCCAACGAGCGGCGCGGTACCGGACCGCTGTGGAAACTCCCTGAGGACGTCGACGAAGCGTGGTTCCGATATCGGATACGGCTGGACGATTTCGAACCGATCACAAGCGGCAAGCTTCCGGGGTTTGCCGGAATGCCGAACTTCACCGCCCGCGGCTGCAACCCCTCGACGGAGACATACCCTGGCTGGTCGGCGCGGATGCTCTTTGAGCCTGCCGGATTCGGTGATCTTGAATCTGATCAGATCCAGCTCGGCTACTACACCTACCACCTTGATCAGGCAGGAACCTGCGGCGACTTCATGTTGTGGGACAACGATGGTGTCCTCGATCAAGACCAGTGGTATTGCATAGAGGGGCATATCGCCCTCAACACCCCCGGAGTTGCCGACGGAGTTCTTCAAGGCTGGGTCGACAACGACCTGGCGTTCCGTCAGGAGGAACTCAGCTTCAGACGGGAGACAGAGGAGTGGCTCGATGTCCGCACGTTCTGGCTCAACGTGTACTTCGGTGGTTCGACCATTCCGAACGACCGAGATCTCACTCTGCGCATTGACGATCTCGCCATCAGCGCAGATGGCCGGGTCGGATGCCCTAACCGTTTTACCGACGACGACGGCAACCAGCACGAAAACGATATCGAGTGGATGTTCCAGCAGGAATACATATTTGGCTGTGACACGGAACTGTATTGCCCGTATCGGGAGCTGAGCCGGGCGGAGGCTGCCGCTCTGCTCGACCGCATCCTGGAGACACCGATGACAACTATCGACCATTTCGTTGACGACGATGGGCACTGGGCAGAGGCATCGATGAACAGGCTTGCCACGGCTGGGATCCTGCGCGGCTGCGGTCCGGCGACGGCCTGCCCTGACGAATCGGTGACCAGGGGTCAGTTTGCCGCCCTCTTGAAGCGAGCACTGCAGATCCCGCCCGCCGGCACTGACCAGTTTGTCGATGACGACGCCAGTGTCTTTGAGGCGGATATCAACGCTATCGCCGCCATTGGAATCACCCGAGGATGTCACGACACGACTGATCACTACTGCCCGCAAGAACCTGTATTCCGGGATCAGGCAGCCACACTGCTCACAAGAGCAGTCAAGTGGTGGAATCCGTAGGTCTACTTCTCCGGCGGAACGTCGACGCCACGATCATTGAGGATTCCTGTGATGACCCCAATGCGCGCCTGGATGCGATCGGCACCGCTGGCTTCCATTATCCGAGCATTGAGAGCCACGCCACCCAGGTTGCCCATCTCCCCGCGCCCCGACCCACCGCCCGCTTGCGAGACCAGATCGATCTTCTGTTTCTTCAGCTTCTTGAATTGTGACCGCAGCGATGCCAGCTC
>CAXMRC010000124.1:0-1605 GCA_964195945.1 uncultured Gemmatimonadales bacterium | reverse complement strand
CGACCCGGCAGCCGGAAGTGAGACATAACCGCGAGGAACACGACAAAGTCCCAGTTGGAGGTATGGGGAGCGCCGATGGCCACGAACTTGGAGAACGAAGGGGTTTCGCCGGTGAAACCCCAACCCCGCAACCGCATGAGTCTTTCGGCAAGCCAGCGCATTGCAGCATATGGTCGCCGATCTGTCTCAATTGCACAAGACAAATAGCCCGAGACTGTGGCGGCTCAGAACCGACAGGTAGTCTCTGTATTGAGCAGAGCCAAATCTGGGTCTACGGGGAGGAAACCATGAGTAGCGTGCGTTGGGGAATTCTGAGTACCGCCAACATCGGCAGAGAACAGGTCGTCCCTGCGATCCAGGCCGCGGCCCACTGCGAGGTCGTAGCCATAGCCTCGCGCAGTATTGATAGCGCCACCGAATACGCCGCAGAGCTGGGTATCGAAAAAGCCTATGGCTCGTATGGTCAGCTTCTTCACGACCCCGATATCGACGCCGTCTACATACCGCTGCCCAATCACATGCATGCTGAGTGGGCCATCGCTGCGGCAGAAAACGGCAAGCATGTGCTGTGCGAGAAGCCAATTGCGCTTACTTCCACTGAAGCCGAAGCCATGGCAGCGGCCGCAGCAAGTGCTGGCGTGATCCTGCGGGAGGCGTTCATGTATCGCTTCCACCCCACCTGGCTGGCTGCGCGGAGACTTCTCGACGAGGGCATCATCGGCGAGGTGATGGCGGTCGACAGTTGGTTCTCGTACTTCAACGACGACCCCGAAAACATCCGCAACATCCTCGAATACGGAGGTGGTGCTTTGATGGACATTGGCTGCTACTCCATTCACTTGTCGAGAATGCTTCTGGGAGGAGAGCCGACGGCCATCAAGGCAGCCGTGCAGCGTGACCCTGCGACCGGTGTTGACACGTTGACGACTGCAATCCTGGAGTTCGGTGAAAAGATCGCAACGTTCGGTTGCTCGACTCGAGCTGAGCCGGACCAGCGGGTCGATGTGTACGGAACGGAGGGACGTATCTCAATTGAGATCCCATTCAATATCCCTGTCGATCGGCCAACACGCATTTCGGTAATTGCCGGCGGCAATCCCCCAACGGAACCAGCTGCGAAGGTCATCGATTTCGATCCTGTTGACCAGTACACGTTGCAGGCGGAGGCGTTTGCGGGAGCAGTTCTCGACGGTGTGCCGGTGCCTGATTCGGGTGGGGACGTAGTGGGAAATATTCGTGTCGTCGAGCGCGTCTTTGCAGCGACTGGACCCTCCGGCTGGGCATGAGCAGCTTCGATCAGCAAGTTACGTTCCTGCTGGTAGCCGATCTCGAGCGCAGTACGGAGTTCTATCGCGACGCGCTCGGGCTTGAGATCGTGCTTGATCAGGGAGACTGCCGAATTTTGCGAGTGACCGACACTGCGTTCGTCGGCATCTGCGAACGCAAAGGCGAGCGCGATCCCGGGGCGGTGCTTGTCACGCTGGTTACAGACGAAGTTGACGAACGCCACCGGGCCTTGGTCGCTGCCGGGGTGCGATGCGACAAGGAACCCCAGTTCAATCCGGCCTACAACGTCTACCACGCGTTCTACCGAGACCCGGATGG
>CAXMRC010000123.1:0-5280 GCA_964195945.1 uncultured Gemmatimonadales bacterium | reverse complement strand
GGTGCGCACCTCCGTCACCTCGACCCGTCCCGTGATCACGTCGCCGGGGCGCACCGGGGCGCGGAAACTCCAATCGACATTGAGGAAGACGGTGCCGGGGCCGGGAAGGTCTTCGGCGACCACCGCGTTGAGAATCGCCGTTGTAATGCCCCCCTGCACAACAATCCCACCGAACGATGTTGCTGCCGCAAACTCAGGGTCGTAGTGGATCGGATTCCGGTCTCCGCTGATCTCGGTGAACAATTCAATGTCACGGGTTGTGATCGCCCGCGACCGCTCCGCCGTGGCACCCACTGCCGGTTGTCCATTGGGCCAAGCCTGGCTCTGCTCTGTCATGTGTCGAACCTGTCTGTGTCGGTGGCCGGGTTACAGACATCACAACGTTCCAGGTGGTCTGCGATTCCCGTTGGTCAGAGCCGGTGAAGGGTTAGGGTCGGAGGATGACCGAACCGCGAACCCGTCGCGAACCCCCACCGTTTCGAAGCCTCACCGTCAGGGGAACTGAATCCGTCTCTCCCCGAACGACGAGAATCATCCTTGGCGGGGACGAACTCGAAGGATTCTTGATAGACCGGCCTGCGGCGAGTGTTCGGCTGCTGTTGCCAACCGCCGGTGAGTTGGAGATACCTACGTGGAGTGGCAACGAGTTTCTGTTGGGCGATGGCACACGGCCCATCATCCGTACCCTGACGCCCCGCCGCTTCGACGAAGCAGCCCACGAACTTCACCTCGACGTCGTTCTCCACGGATCTGGTGCCGCATCAATATGGGCAGAGACAACACGGCCGGGCGACGTCGTCGCGGTGTCAGGACCGGGACGGGGCTACGACATTGATCCTGATGCGGCAGCGTTCCTCCTTGCTGGTGACGAGACGGCGATTCCAGCGATCTGCCAACTCCTCGAGCAGTTCCCATCGGTTCCGATCACAGTTCACCTATTGGTATCCCACAAGGAGGCAAGAGTCGATCTCCACCGAGATGTTGACGTCACGTGGCATGTGGCGTCCAACGGGTTGGACTCCGGGGAAGTGTTGTGCGATGCCATCCGGGCCGCTGACCTTACGCCTGGCATGCGGATCTGGGCTGCCGGCGAGGCGGCGGCGATGCACCGCATCCGAAGGTACCTGTTCAGCGAGATCGACTTCCCACGATCGCATGCAACCGTGCGCGGCTACTGGAAACGCGACGTCCGCTGATTGGGCACGGCGCGATGGGGCGTCTCCGTGCGTACTGAGTGAGCGCTCACTCAGTTATAGTGTGCGGGTGAACGTCAAGAACATCCGTGCTCAACCGCTGTCGCCGGACGACCGCAGACAGGCGATCGTTGCGGCCGTCATCCCCCTCCTTCTCGACAAGGGAGCAGCCGTCACCTCCCGGGAGATGGCAGAAGCTGCTGGCATCGCCGAAGGAACTATCTTCCGGGTCTTCCCCGACAAACCTTCAGTCATTATCGAAGCCGTCAAGTTCAGCATGGACCCGGTCCCGGTCTGTGAAGCCCTGGCCCATATCCCCGTGTCCGCCCCCATGGCACGCCAACTCGAAGACGCCGCCACCATCCTGCTCGAACACAGCGAAAGAGTCGCCGCCCTCGTTGGCGTTCTGCGCGCCGCCCATAGCGCTGCATCCGCAGCGCCGGCTAGTGCCCGCCACTTCATCCACACCTCGAATGCCGCAATCCTCGCCTCTCTTACCGACATCTTCTCTCGCCATCTGGACACACTGCGGGTAGCGCCGGCGCGGGCCGCCTTTGCATTCCGTGGCTTCATCTTTGCCAACGCCCACCCGATGGCCGCATCCGAACAGAAGGCCACACCTCGAGAGATCGTCGATCTGGTACTACACGGCGTCGCCATCCCCGACCTGGAGCCACCCGTCTGATGCTGGTGCGAATCCTCCGCGATTACCTCAAGCCCTACAAACGTGAGATCGGCATCGTTGTCGTGCTCCAACTCATCGGCACCGTCGCCGCCCTCACCCTGCCCAGTCTCAACGCCGACATCATCGACAATGGGGTCATCCGCGGTGACACCGGGTACATCCTTCGCCTGGGGACATGGATGCTCGCCGTTTCCCTAGTTCAGGTGGCCGCCACGATTACCGCGGTCTATTTCGGCGCCAGGACGGCCATGGCCTTTGGACGCGACGTGCGCTCCGCATTCTTTCGCCGGGTAATCGCTTTCTCCAGCCGGGAGATGGCCGACTTTGGCGCACCATCGCTCCTCACCCGCAACACCAACGATGTTCAACAGGTACAGATGCTGGTCCTCACCACCTTCACGATGCTCATCACCGCTCCAATGATGATGATCGGAGGCGTGTTTATGGCGCTGCGTGAGGATGTCGGGCTCTCGTGGCTGATCCTGGCGCTGGTTCCGGTGCTCTCTGCGATCATCTGGTACATCCTGTCGCACATGGTGCCGGGATTCCGGGTCATGCAGAAGCGACTCGACTCCATCAACCGGGTCCTCCGTGAACAGATCACCGGTATCCGGGTGGTCCGCGCCTTTGTCAGGGAGCCCTTCGAAACCAACCGGTTCGGAGAGGCCAACACCGACCTCACCAACGTCTCTCTCAGCGTTGGCCGATGGATGGCTGCAATCTTCCCAGCCGTCATGATGATCATGAACGTTTCGAGCGTCGCCGTGCTCTGGTTCGGCAGCGTGCGGGTTGATTCCGGGGCGATGCAGATCGGGTCGATGACCGCTTTCCTGACCTACATCATCCAGATCCTCATGTCCGTGATGATGGCCACGTTCATGCTCATGCTCCTCCCCAGGGCCTCGGTTTCCGCGGATCGTATCGGCGAAGTCCTCGACACCGATTCGTCGGTGGTGCCGCCGTCCGATGGTGTCACCGACCTCCCGCAACGCAGCACAGTCGAGTTCGAGAGTGCCGGGTTCAGCTATCCCGGTGCTCTGCAATCGGTGTTGCACAACATCACCTTCACCGCGCAACCTGGACAGACGACAGCCGTGATCGGGTCAACAGGCTCCGGCAAGACAACACTGGTCAATCTGATCCCCCGCCTATTTGACGCCACCGGAGGACGAGTCCTTGTCGATGGCGTCGATGTACGCCACATCGACCCCGATACCCTCTGGAACAAGATCGGTCTCGTACCGCAGACGATCTACCTGTTCTCGGGGACCGTCGCTTCCAATCTCCGCTACGGCAAGCCCGATGCCACCGACGATGAGATGTGGGAAGCGCTCGAGATTGCACAAGCCCGCGACTTCGTCGAGGCGATGCCGGACGGACTCGACTCCGCAATCGCACAAGGCGGCACCAACGTTTCGGGTGGCCAGCGCCAGCGCCTCGCCATTGCCAGGGCACTCATCCGCCGTCCCGAGTTGTACCTATTCGACGATTCGTTCGCTGCCCTCGACGTGGCGACGGATGCTCGCCTTCGCCGAGCCCTCAAGAACGTGACCGTCGATGCCGCAGTCATCATCGTGGCACAACGTGTCGCGACGATCATGGACGCCGACCAGATCGTGGTGCTGGAGAACGGCGGCATCGTCGGTCTCGGGACCCACGCTGAGCTGCTCGACACGTGTCTCCCCTACGCCGAGATCGTCGACTCGCAGCTCGCGGCGGAGCCGTCATGAGCACCACACCGACGATGAAAAAGACCGAACGGGCTCAGGTGCAGGGCGGAGGGCACGGCCGCGGCCCGTTTGGCAGCGGGATGGTAGGTCAGAAGGCCATGAGTTTTGGCCCTTCCATGAAGCGGCTCGCCAGGCGGCTCCGACCCGAGCGGCCCAAGGTCATTGCAGTCATCGTCGCCGGTGTGACCAGCGTCGCCCTTGCCGCGGTCGGCCCCAAGGTGCTGGGACGGGCCACAGACATCATCTTCTCCGGCGTCATCGGCAAGGCTCTTCCCGCCGGGATGTCGAAGGCCGACACCATCGAATCGGCCAGGGCCAATGGCCAGGATCAGATAGCGGACATGCTGGGTGGCGTCGACCTGGTCCCTGGCCAGGGAGTCGACTTCACCGCTCTTCGCCAGATCCTCCTCATCGCCCTTGTCCTGTACATAGCGTCGGCCCTGTTCCAGTTTCTCCAGGCATATCTGCTCAACGATGTGGTCCAACACACGATGCTCCGCCTGCGCGCCGAAGTCGAAGACAAGATCAACCGCCTACCGCTGCGTTACTTCGATCGACAACCACGTGGCGAGCTCCTGAGCAGGGTGACAAACGACATCGACAACGTAGCCCAAAGCCTGCAACAGACAATGAGCCAACTCCTCAACTCCCTGCTCACGGTCGTCTTCGTATTCGCCATGATGTTCTCCATCTCGCCGACCCTCGGCTTGATCGCGCTGGTGACGATCCCCCTGACGATGCTGGTCGCTGGCCTTGTCATGCGGAGATCGCAGAGCAAATTCATCGCCCAATGGCGCCACACCGGCAACCTCAATGCCCAGGTCGAGGAAGCCTTCACCGGCCACGCTCTCGTCAAAGTGTTCGGGCGCCAGAACGAAGTCCAGGAATCTTTTGAAGCAGAGAACAACGAGCTATACGAAGCGAGCTTTGGTGCTCAGTTCCTGTCCGGCCTCATCATGCCGATCGCGATGTTCATCGGGAATCTGAACTACGTGATCATCGCGGTCCTCGGCGGCTTGCGGGTCGCCAGTGGGACGTTGAGCCTCGGCGACGTGCAGGCCTTCATCCAGTACTCGCGGCAGTTCACCCGACCCATCACGCAGATCGCTTCGATGGTCAACCTTCTGCAGTCGGGGGTGGCCTCGGTGGAGCGGGTGTTCGAGCTTCTCGACGCCCAGGACGAACCAACCAACGGCGCATCGAGCGACATGCTGGCCGTCACTCACGGGCGGGTGGCGTTCGAGGACGTCTCGTTCCGCTACCTCGAGGACCAGCCACTGATCGACAAAGTGAGCTTCCATGTCGATCCCGGCCAGACAGTCGCCATCGTCGGGCCGACCGGAGCGGGCAAGACAACGCTGGTCAACCTCATCATGCGGTTCTATAGCCTCGATGCCGGGCGCATCACGCTGGACGGCATCGACATCGCCACTATGGAGCGTCACGATCTCCGCTCGCAGACCGGCATGGTGCTCCAAGACACCTGGCTATTCGAAGGGACCATCAGGGACAACATCGGATACGGACGTCTCAACGCGACCGACGATGAGATCCTCGAAGCAGCCCAAGCGACCTATGTCGATCGCTTCGTCGGTGCGCTCCCCGACGGTTATGACACGATAATCGACAACGAAGGCGGGACCGTGAGCGCCGGCGAGAAGCAGCTCATCAC
>CAXMRC010000122.1:0-6656 GCA_964195945.1 uncultured Gemmatimonadales bacterium | reverse complement strand
TGTGCGCCCGCCTGTATGGCCTCGATGGAGGAGCGTCCAACTGTCCCATGTTCTCCTCGGCAACGGGAATATAGAAACGATCATTCCGGTTGCTGCGCGTACTGGCCGTTCCGAAGCGACAGGCGCCAAGACAGGGAGAATACGACCATGCCCGACAGGACAATTAAGTATCAGGTTCACGTCGATGCGCCCAAAGAGAAGGTCTGGGCGGCGATTGCCGACTTCGGAAACGTTGCGAACCTGAGCCCCGGGATCAAGAAGTCGTACCTAACGTCGGAAGCAACCAGCGGAGTTGGCGCCACGCGGCACTGCGACCTGGCCCTCTACGGGGCAACCCTTGAGGAGCGAATCGTCGAGTGGACCGAGGGCGAGAGCTTCCGCATTGATATCTACAACTCCAAGCGTCTGCCGCTCATCAAGACCTCCGGCGGTTCGCTCCTGGTCCAGGAGCACGAAGGGGGAGCACTGCTCACCGGGTCACTGCACACCTCGCTCAAGTACAGCTTCGTGGGCAACCTCCTGTACCCCATCGTGCTGCGTAAGCAGCTCACCAAGGAGTGGAAGATCTTCCTCGCAGGCGTGAAGAAGCACATCGAGACGGGTGACCTCATCGACCGAGACACCCGGGTACCGGTAGACGCCGTCTCCCCTGCCTGAGGAATCTACGGCGCCCGGCATCGATTCCGCAGAGGCCAACCGCCCGGGCCACCATCTCATCCTGGAAAGATCCCGAAACTGCGCTCGGTTGAGTCACGCACGCAGTCCCGGTCAAAGAGGAATCGCAACCCGCACATATCACACACCACACAGGCGAGATCCCGGTTCCCGGACCCGCCCAGAACCGGCACTTCCGAGCGGGGTGACCTGCCTCACGCGGCCACCTCGATCGTGAATTTCACCGCACGGAGGTTTGCGTAAAGGCTGAGGCCGACACGCGGGTGCGACATGCCGACCGACAACGTACCCGAGATACCGCACAGCGACATACCTGCTGTCCAGGGTGACCACGAGGGGCGACTCCAGTGTGAACAGACCGGTGGGTTTCGATAAGAGGCGCTGAGGTGACGCCGACCTAACGTGGGGGCTAGAGGTCAGTGTGCTAACGCCAATCGGAGGTGGGCGCGCTCTCGATCGGCTCATTCATCGCCACGGGATCCTCTGGCTCATCAACAGCCATCTGGTCCTCGGCGAGTCGCGCTGGCGGCCGTGTCCACCCGCGGATGTCCTGTAGGACCTCACCGTAGAACAGCAGAACCTGATCCATCGTGTCAGCCACGAACGAGCCCTTGTCCTTACCCTTCTTCGCGCCCATGTTTCTCATGAGAGCAACATCGAAACCGGATGGTTCCCGCTTTGGATCGTCCGGTAGGAGAAGACCCGTGGGGTCCTTGGATGCGTCTGTCAGAAGAAGCGATGTTGTCTGACGGGTGTGGGGGAACCTGGCCGTGACTCTGAGATTGGGTGGAGCATCCTTTAGTTGGCGGAGGAGCCAATTCAGTTTTGTCTTTGCTCGACCGTCGCCTGGCGCCTTGATGCGGGCGTGTGTGGTGACCTGCCGAGATCCCAGGTGTGCTTCGATCTCGATCGGGGCGACGGCGTCGGGAACGTTGATTGTGGCCTCAAGCACTCCCTTGTCGACTAGGGAGGAAATGTGGGTCTCAAGGCGTGAGTTACGCGTGCTCTTCCGCCCATAAACAGGGGCGACCCTTCGGCCGAGGACCTGACGCAAGCGGAGAGCGAGGTACTCAACGAACTGTTCCCAGTCTTCGGCAACGTCTATGACTCCTGCATCACGCGCTCTTAAGGTTTGGTTGCGTGCGGCATCTCGCACCGCAACCCATTCCTTGCCCATGCCATCGAATCCAGCCGCCCCAGACCGAGCGTCATCGAGATAAGCGATGAGGTCACCGATTATGAAGGCTTGTTCTGGGTCCTCGATCCCGTGGTGCTCGTACTCGATGATTGCCTCGGTCAGGATTCTGAACCACGAAATGTGTCCGACTTTGAGGTTGCGGGTCTTCCTCTTGTCGATGGCGACGGGAGCTTCGCTACCGTCGGAGACGATCTGGTTTGAGATCGTCAGTAGAGCGTCGAAGCCTTCTCGGTTGGCGATTGTGAGGTAGCGATTGACCTGCTCGGACGCCAATTCGGTTCGTCCAGTCTTGACCTCAATCAAGCAGAGCCATTCCGTCTTGCCTCTCTTGACGACGACCGCACCGTCCGGAATCGCCGTACCGCCTCTAACCATGCCCATGCGACCTTTCGAGACACAAGAACCGACTAGCCGGCGATCTGAATCTGGAAGGATATTGCGGGAAGGTTCGAACAGGGGTGCTGAGGTGCCCCGGTCTTCACCTTCCCACGCCGCGGACGTCACCCGGGAACTAGGGTAGATCGGGCATCAAGCTCATCACGTCGAGCGGTGAAATCGCGGCGCCTACATCCCAGGCCGACGCAAATCCCGCCTCTCCAAGTTCAGCCTGGAGCTCGCTCTTGGCCGTCTGGAACAGACGTTCATGACGCGGACGCCTGGCGAGCTTCTCGCTTGCGAACGCCGCCTCGTGAAGGCCGAGGAGTCGCGCTGCGTTAGCCGGATCTTCCTGGATTACCTCGAGTCCGTACCCCAGAGCCGACATCGCCAGTGTTCTGGTGTCCCCCCACTGGAGGGAGCTGGCAAGCAGCTGATTCAGCGCCATTGCGAAACCTTCGGAATCCCGCTCTTCCGCGGCCAGGTCGATGCGAACGACCAAACCCACCCAGTCGATGGAGGCTGCTCCGCTCTCGGCACCAGCTCGAGAAGCCGTGGCGAGCAAATCGTGCGCCCTGGCGAAGTCTCCTCGGGCGCGGGCAGTATCAGCGAGGCCCGCATAGGCCCAGCCTTCGAGGAGCCGGTTCCCCGCCTCTAGGGCCTGCTCGAGAGCCCGCTCGAAGGCGTCGGCCATCTTCTCCACATCGTCGAGCATTGCGGCCAAGTCGCCTTCAACCAGAGTCGCCCAGGCATCGATCTCCGGGTTATCGAGTCTTTTGGCATGGTCGTGGAGCCGCGCTATCAGCTTGGTTGCGGTGACGGGGTCGCCCTGCCACACCGCGACCATCGCTCGGTTGACCATCGGGACATGGACGTAGTTGTCGCCGCGGGCATCGAAGAACTCGACCAGCTTGTCGTAGATGGCTCTTGCTTGCTCGATTCTCCCGGATGCCAGGTAGGTATTGGCTAGCGAGTTCTGCTCCTTCATCGCCCCGGCCTCGTCGCCGAGGGCTTCGAACATTGCAACCGCTGCCAAGCTTGTTTCCTCAGCTCGCGCATAGTCCCCCATGTGCAGGCCAAGTCCGGCAATCCAGCCCAGCGCCGTTGCCATATGCTCCGACTGGACCCCACCGCAAGCCGCAACCGCCTTCTCCAGCCACTCCCGGCCCTCGCGGTAGTGGGCCTGGAAGAACCAGAATCGACCAAGACCGGCTGAGATCCGCAATGCCAACTCCGCGCTTCCGTGTTCCAATGCCCATGTCATGGCGGCGCGCAGATTGTCGTGCTCCACGTTGAGTCTCTCGATACTGCCGCGGTATTTGTCGCCGAGCAGGAACTCCTCGACTGTGTCCGCGATCGCCGCGAAGTACTGCGCATGGCGGAGGCGCGCCTCGTCAGATTCTCCGGCTGCGACTAGTTGATTCAAACCGTATTGGCGAACGGTCTCCAAGGCTCGGTAGCGAATCTGGTCGTCTTCGTCGGCGATCACTAGGGAGTGATCGACCAGACGCGTGAGCAGGTCGAGAATCTCGTATTCAGGGACAAGGTCACCGGAGCAGACCTCCTCGGCAGCCTCGAACGTGAACCCGCCGAGGAACACTGACAAACGCCGTAGCAGCGCCTGCTCCAGATCTGAGAGCAGGTCGTAGCTCCAATCCATTGTTGCCTGCAGGGTTCTCTGACGTTCGAGCGCGGTGCGGCTGCCGCCGGTTAAGAGGCGAAAACGGTCGTCGAGGCGCTCGGCAATCTGTGCAGGAGAGAAGACCTTCAATCGAGCTGTGGCGAGTTCGATCGCTAGCGGGATGCCGTCGAGACGATTGCAGATCTTGGTTACTGCATCTGCGCTGGCGTCGTCCAGGGTGAACCCGGGTCGCACCATGCGGGCACGTTCGATGAAGAGTTGGACCGCGTCCGATATCTCGCCATCGCCGGACACTCCCAGCGATGGGACTTGCCATAGTCTTTCACCACCGATGGCGAGGCCCTCGCGGCTGGTGGCAACGATGCGGACTCCAGGTGCGGCGCGCAGGATTAGATCGCATAGCTTGGCGGCATCGTTGATCACGTGTTCACAGTTGTCGAGAACGATCAACACGTCACGCTCGGCGAGATGCTCGAGCATCGTTTCCAGCAGGGGCCGGGTGGGTTGTTCGTTGACGCCGATCGATGCGGCGACCATCCGCATCACAAGGACGGGGTCTTCAATGGCGGCGAGTTCAACTAAGAAGACGCCGTCGGCGTAGTCGTCGACGGACTCGGCGGCAGCCTGGATGGCCAGCCGGGTTTTGCCGACTCCACCGACCCCGGTGAGGGTGATGAGCCGGTTGTCTGCGATCAGTTCGATGACGTCGTTCAACTCGCGTTCTCGGCCTACGAAGCTGGTCAGTTGTTCCGGAAGGTTGTTGGGCACCGTTTCCAGCGATCGGATGTGGGGAAAATCGGCGGCGAGGCCGTCCCCGACGAGTTGGTAGACCCGATCCTTTCCGCCGAGATCCTTGAAACGGTGCTCGCCGAGGTCGGCCAGGGATAGGCCATCTCCCGGGTCGCGGCGGATCAACGTTGCAGTGGAGGCCGAGAGCAGGATCTGCCCACCGTGTCCCGCATCCATGATTCTCGCAACTCGGTTCAGCGCCGGTCCGTAGTAGTCGCCATTGCGATTCTCGGCCTCGCCGGAGTGGACACCGACTCGCACGTTCAGGTCCGGCATCGGTGACCAGTCGGTGGTGGCGATGGCCTGTTGCACGGCCGCTGCGGCCCCTACCGCTGCGCTAGCCGACGCAAAGACTGCACACATTCCATCACCTGTGTGTTTGAAGACAATGCCGTCGTGTGCGGCAAACGTCTCGATGAGCAGGGAGTCATGCTTTTGGAGGTCTGTCTGCATCGCATCAGGATCAAGCTCCCAGCGGCGCGTGGAACCCTCGATGTCGGTGAAGACGAAAGTCACAGTGCCGCTGGGAAGCGCGTCTATAGCCCGATCAGCCATCTCCCTCCCCGGAGTGGATTGCGGTGAAACCTACTCGGATCGTTGATCCGCTGCTGAAGCGCCGCAAAGGCGACCGCGCTGCGGTGCCGCAATGGTCTTGGTGCTAGGGAAGCTCAGGATCGCTCCTTTTCGGTATCGGTCGCTTGTTGTGTGGGTGTCGCCGAGTTGGTCGGTGAATGAAAGGTCCCCGTCGGGCAGTAAGCGACGGATCCATCCGTGAGGATGACCGATAATCTGGGGTGTCACGTCGCACAGGCCGCCTTCTCGATCGTGAAGCTGATCGCGGGAACGTTTGAACAGAGGTGCTGAAGGTGTGCGGACGTAGCCGAACAAGCTTGGGTCGTCCCATCTACCTGCACTCGGCTGCAGCCGTGGCTCCCGAGCGCATTTCGGACTGCGGTGCATCAGCTCTGACAGGGCAGTTTCGATCTCGTCTTGCTTCGGCCCATCGCGTGCAGTAGTTCGGCATAGTTGGCGGACGCGGGTCGCAGATTCCAGTGTTGGTGTATGAACCGCCTGCTGAAACCGACAAAGAGCTCAACATCCCTACCGGGAGTCGCCAGCGTTCTGAACCTCCACCGACGGAGCGCCACCGGGCGTCTGTGACCGCGGCGTCGTGCGGTACGCCAATCGCGCCGTCGCCTAGTCTGACGGCATGTCGCAGCTCTACTTTGCATTCGGCAGCAACATGTCGCTCTTGACTCTTCGCGACCGAGGCGTCGATGCGAATCCGGAAGGGGCTGCGCTCCTCAGGGACCACCGTCTCGCTTTCACGCTCCCCTCCGAACGATGGACAGGACGAGCGGCCGATATCATGCCTGCGCCAGGAGTAGGAGTTTGGGGAGTCCTCTGGGAGATGGCTGAACCAGACGCCCTGGATCCTTTCGAACTTCGCTACAACCGCTCTGAGGTCGATGTCCTTCAGTTCCCGACAGGACGGGCTGGCCTCACCAAACGGGCGTTTACCTACACGGTCAAGCCGGAGCACAGAGCTGCCGACGAGGCGCCACCAGCCGACGAGTACCTCCGGAGAATGATCGAGGGTGCGATCGATGCTGGGCTGCCCGCCTACTACACCGACTTCCTCCGCAACTGCGGCTCAGTAGAGCATTTCTAGAGCCCTCGTTGGTGTGTTCGACCGAAATGGGGCTACGGGGACTGCAATCGTTCTACAGCCACGGCGATCGTGAATCTGATCGCGGGAAGGTTCGAAACGTGGTGCTGAGGCCCTCCTGACCGGAGTTCACCAAGCGCGATCTGCTCCTGGAAACTAATGATGGGGATCTTGCCGTAACCGTGGAGAGGGTCAGGTTCGACCGTTACCTCCAGGTTCAGCAAGTCGAGCGTCTCCTTCATCAACTCGGGCGCCCTGAAGCCGGTGGAGGTTGTTCTCGTTCTCCCCGATGTAGCGTCCCGCTCCCC
>CAXMRC010000121.1:0-6254 GCA_964195945.1 uncultured Gemmatimonadales bacterium | reverse complement strand
TCACCGGGGCCGGTCAGGGCATCGGGCGTTCTGCCGCACTGGCCTTTGCGGATGAGGGTGCGACGGTCTGGGCTGTCGATCGCAACCCTGAATCGATCGCCACGCTCCGCAGCGATCGTCCTGAAATCAAGACGTCGGTTCTCGACGTCACCGATGCGTCTGGCGTTGCGGCCCTCTCGGCAACGGTCGGCACCGCCGATGTGTTGTTCAATTGTGCTGGCTATGTCCATGCTGGGGGCATCCTCGACTGTCCCGAGTCAGATTGGGACGCGGCGATGAACATCAACGTGAAGTCGATGTACCTGATGAGCAAAGCGTTCCTTCCCGCCATGATCACGGCCGGCTCAGGGAGCATCATCAACATGGCATCGGTGGTGTCCAGCATCAGCGGCGTTCCCGGCCGTTTCGCTTACGGCACCTCGAAGGCGGCGGTGATCGGGATGACCAAATCGATAGCCGCAGATTTCGTGGCGAGTGGTATCCGCTGCAACGCCATTGCCCCCGGTACGGTCGAAACACCGTCGCTGGCGGAGCGTCTGTCGGTATACGAAGACCCCGCAGCGGCTCGGGCGCAGTTCATCGCCAGACAACCAATGGGCCGACTGGGTAGTGCCGACGAAATTGCGGCCCTTGCGGTCTACCTCGCATCTAACGAATCCGCTTACACCACAGGCAGCGTCCATGTCATCGACGGCGGCATGACGCTATAGGAAGGAGATCTCGTGAAACTTGTTCGATACGGCGATCGTGGCCTCGAGCTCTCCGGCATCGTTGATCCCGAAGGACATGTACGTTCAATCGCAGGCATCGTCTCGGATCTGTCAGGAGTCGCGCTGACACCCCGTTCCCTCGGCCGTATTGCCAAAACGGATCTTGCCACTCTCCCGCTGGTCGAAGAAGGAACCCGGCTCGGGCCCTGCGTCGGCAATGTCGGCAAGATAATCTGCATCGGCCTCAACTATTCGGACCACGCTGCCGAATCCGGCATGGAGGTTCCAGAAGAACCGGTGCTGTTCATGAAGGCGACCTCATCGATCAGTGGTCCATATGACGATGTCGTGCTGCCCCGCGGCGAATCGAAAGGCGACTGGGAAATCGAACTCGGCGTTGTGATCGGGAAACCCGCCAAATACGTCTCGGTTCAGGATGCTCGCAGCCATATCGCCGGCTTCTGCGTCGTTAACGATCTCTCCGCACGCGAGGCGCAATTGGAAGGCACCGGGCAGTGGGTGAAGGGTAAGTCAGCCGATACCTTCGCCCCCATCGGGCCGTGGCTGGTCACCAGTGACGAAGTTCCCGACCCGCAGAACCTCGACATGTGGCTCGAGATCGACGGGCACCGCTACCAAAACGGCAACACCAGGACGATGGTCTTCGGGGTGGACGAACTCGTCGCCTACGTCAGTCGGTTCATGTCGTTGCAACCCGGCGACATCATCAGCACCGGCACGCCACCGGGGGTGGGTCTTGGGCTTGATCCTCAGGTCTGGTTGCAGCCGGGAAACGTGATGAAGCTCGGCATTGCGGGGCTTGGAGAGCAACAGCAAACGGTGGTGGCCGCACAATGACTGACGCAATTGTCCCTGACCCAAAGTTGCGGAGCAGTCGGTGGTACGGCGGTCTCGACCGCGATGGCTTCATCCACCGCAGCTGGATGAGATCCGACGGCTACCCCGACGACATCTTCTCGGGTAAGCCCATGATCGGGATCTGCTCGAGTTGGTCCGACCTGACCCCCTGCAATAGCCACCTCGACGAAGTTGCCGAGTACGTCAAGCGCGGCGTGTGGGAATCCGGCGGGGTTCCTTTCGTATTCCCTGCAATGTCGCTTGGAGAAACCCAATTGCTCCCGACTGCGATGCTGTTCCGCAACCTGATGTCGATGGCGGTTGAAGAGTCGATCCGCGGTAACCCGATCGACGGTGTTGTGCTGCTCGGTGGATGCGACAAGAACACACCGGCGCAACTGATGGGCGCCGCCAGCGTTGACCTCCCCACCATCGTCCTATCCGGCGGCCCCAAACTCAACGGCAAGTTCCGGGGTGAAGATCTGGGCAGCGGAACGGGCGTCTGGCAGTACTCCGAAGCAGTGCGTGCCGGCGAGATGAGTACCGATGATTTTCTTGCGGCAGAGTCCTGCATGTCCCGTAGCAAAGGCTTCTGCAACACCATGGGTACGGCATCGACCATGGCCTGCCTCGTGGAAGCGATGGGGATCACGCTGCCACAGAACGGCGCCATCCCCGCCGTGGATTCGCGACGTAACGTGCTGGCACACCTGACCGGGCGTCGCATCGTCGAGATGGTTCGCCAAGATCTACGGCCCTCGCAGATTCTCACCAAAGCTGCTTTTGCCAATGCGGTCCGAGTGTGCGCCGCCATCGGCGGGTCCACCAACGCAGTTGTGCACCTGCTTGCGATCGCAGGGCGGCTCGGTGTCGAATTCGAACTCGACGACTGGGACCGGCTCGGCAAAGACGTGCCGCTTCTGGTCAATCTGATGCCGGCAGGCGAGTACCTCATGGAGGACTTCTACTACGCCGGCGGACTCCCCGCGGTGATGCGGGAACTCGGCGACCTCATCGATACCGAGGCACCCACCGTTCTCGGTGCGCCAATCGGCAGCCAGATTGCGGACGCCGAACGTGTTGGCAGCAAGGTCATTCGTCCCATGACCGACCCGCTTCGTGACGACGCCGGCATAGCGGTCCTGTACGGCAACCTTGCGCCGGACGGAGCCATCATCAAGCCAGCCGCGGCGACAGGTGCGCTGCTCCAGCACACGGGTCGTGCCGTTGTGTTCGACAGCATCGAGGACTTCAAAGCCCGTATTGATGATCCAGGTCTCGAAGTGGACGCCGACTCCATCATGGTTCTCAAGGGATGCGGCCCGCGTGGCTATCCCGGGATGCCTGAGGTCGGCAATATGCCACTTCCCAAGAAGCTACTGGAGCGCGGCATCACCGACATGGTACGAATCTCGGACGCCAGGATGAGTGGCACGGCGTACGGCACCGTGGTTCTGCATGTCGCCCCTGAGTCGGCGGCCGGCGGGCCACTGGCGTTGGTGCAAAGCGGCGACTCCATCACACTCGATGTGGAAACGAGGTCGTTACATCTCGAAGTCGCAGACGAGGAGTTGTCGGTTCGTCGCCTCGCCGTGCAAGCGGAGCCAAGCGATTATCGCCGGGGCTATGCCCGTCTCTACATCGATCATGTCCAGCAGGCGCATCTCGGCGCCGATTTCGATTTTCTTGTGGGATCAAGTGGATCAGAAGTGAAACGAGAATCACATTGACGGCCTTAGTTACCGGTGCGGGTGGGGCGATCGGGAGTGCGGTCGCCATCCGTCTTGCCGCCGACGGGCACGAGGTCGCCGCAGTTGATATTGATGCGCTTTCTGCTGAGGCGGTCGCCGACGAGATCCGGGGCAGCGGAGGGAGGGCGCGTGCCATCGGCTGTGACCTTCGCGACGCGCAACAAATCGCTGCTGCCTTTGCGGCGGCGATCGACGCATTCGGCTCGCTCGATGTGCTCGTCAACAACGCCGCCGTGTTCCCCTCGGGTCCGTTTGTTGACGTAAGCGTCGAGGATCTTGACGACACCATCCGCGTCAACCAGCGGGCCTACTTCCTATGCGCCCAGCATGCCGCCCGCTCCATGATCGCCTCAGGCGGAGGGTCGATCGTGAATATCGCGTCGATCACCTGGCACGGTGGTTGGGCGGAGATGGCACCATACGTCGCCACGAAAGGTGCCATTGTCGCGATGACCAGGGCTCTCGCCACCGAACTTGGACAGCACGAGATCCGGGTAAACGCCGTGGCCCCAGGGGCATTCCCCACCGCCGCAGAGAAGGCCCAGCATCCGGACCTTGCTGAATACGAGACCAGAATCTTGGAATCCCAGGCGCTACCCCGACGAGGGAGTCTTGAGGAGCTCGCCGCGGCGATTTCCTTCCTCGCCGGTCCGGAGTCATCCTTCGTAACCGGTCAGACACTCAACGTCGATGGCGGCTGGATCATGTCATAGGGGCGGGTTCAGTTCGGTGAGGCGAGCGTTAGGGTCATGGCTGATGAAACAGTCCCGATTCCGATTTCTGTTCCTGGCCGATACCCAGTTGGGGGCTTATGCCTCCTTCAGCGGGCTCGACGACGCCGGGGTCAAGGCCCTGGCTGAACGAGACATGCACGTGCGGGCCGTGCCAAAGGCTGAGGGCTTCGAGTGGGATGCCGCTCGGTATCGCGAGGCTGTGGCGATGGTCAACAGCACCCGCCCTGACTTTGTCGTGGTGGGTGGCGACATGATTGACGATCTTACGTCGCAAGAGCAGATTGCGGAGTTGTTGCAGATCACGTCAGGGCTTGATCGCGACATCCCGTTGTATTGGGTCCCCGGCAACCACGATATTGCTGTCGACAATGTTGTCCCGAATGCGTACAGCATCGATAAGTACCGGGAGATCTTTGGCGAGGATTACTACGCATTCAGCTTTGGAAACCGTCGATTCATCGTGCTCAACACCGTGGTTCTTGATCACCCGGAAGAGGTCCCCGATCAACTCGAGGACCAGGTCGGGTTCCTCGAGTATGAGCTCTCCGCAACTGAGCCCGGTCAAGCTGTGCTGTTCGGACACCACCCATTATTCACCGCGAGACCCGACGAACCGGACACCTACTGGAACCTACCGATCGAACGACGTGCCTTGTTGCTTCAATTGATCCACCTTCATGGCGTCCGGTTGGCTTTCGCCGGACATTGGCATCGCAACTCCGTGGCCTTCGATGGTGACTTTCAGATGGTGACCTCGGGACCAGTCGGGATCCCGCTTGGGGCCGATCCCTCGGGTCTGCGCGTTGTCGACGTGGACCCGACCGGTATCGTCCACTACTACGTGCCGCTCGACAGGCCGACACGCCCATAGGTGACTCGGTATGGTGGCTCGCACCAAGCTTTGCCGAGGGAGAGCCAATTTGAGTAAGCCTGTCATATTTGCGGTTGACGACGACCCGCAAGTGCGCAATGCCGTCAAGCGAGACCTCCGTACGAGGTATGCCGCTGACTACCGCATCATCGACACCGAGTCTGGTGTCGAGGCTCTCGACGTGGCGCGGGAGCTGAAATCCCGAGGAGATACCGTTGCTCTGTTCCTCGCCGATCAGCGTATGCCGGGGATGAGCGGCACCGAGCTCTTGCTGGAGGCTCGCGAGATCTACCCCGACGCAAAGAGAGTCCTTCTCACTGCCTATGCAGACACCGCGGCCGCGATCGCCGCGATCAACGAAGTCGACCTCGACCACTACTTGATGAAGCCGTGGGACCCACCTGACCAACAGCTATACCCGATTCTCGACGATCTGCTCGATGATTGGTTGGCCAATACGCCTCCGCCCTATGACGGCATCCGCGTGGTTGGAACCCGGTGGTCGCCGGCAACCTACGAAACGAAGGACTTCTTCGCCAGGAACCAGGTGCCATATCGTTTCCTAGATATCGAACGAGATCCGGAGGCCGCGGCCATCCTGCAGGCAGGAAAGACCGGAGACAGCGGTTTGCCCGTTGTCCTCTTCACAGATGGCACCCGGCTCGTCGCCCCAGACCGTCGCACCCTCGCCGAACAGGTTGGATTGCAGACGGAAGCCGACAGTCCTTTCTATGACCTGGTCATAGTGGGCGGCGGACCAGCAGGTCTGGCAGCAGCCGTGTACGGGGCGTCGGAGGGTCTGCGAACGGTGCTGATCGAGCAAGCCGCACCGGGGGGTCAAGCGGGTACCAGCAGCAGGATCGAGAACTATTTGGGGTTCCCAGCCGGCATCAGTGGCGGAGATCTCGCAAGGAGAGCGGTTACCCAGGCCACTCGACTTGGAGCGGAAATCATCAGTGCCGCCGTTGCGAGCCTACGTGTCGAGGATGGAGTGAAGATCGCGGCTCTTGGCGCCGGCGAGGAAGTTCGAGCACACGCGGCCCTTGTCTCGACTGGGATGACCGTCCGCAAACTCGCCGTTCCCGGCTACGAACGGTTCGAAGGCGCGGGCGTGTACTACGGTGCTGCCCCTTCGGAGGCTGCCACCTATGCCGGCAGCGAAATCTTTGTCATCGGTGGTGCCAACTCCGCAGGTCAGGCCGCCATGATGTTCTCCAAGCACGCCGCCAAGGTGACGATGGTCGTGCGATCGGATGCTCTTGAAGCAAAGATGTCGCAATATCTGGTCGACCAGATCGGCGCGCAACCCAACATCGAGGTGTTGCTTTCG
>CAXMRC010000120.1:0-27239 GCA_964195945.1 uncultured Gemmatimonadales bacterium | reverse complement strand
CTGGCACAGGCAGCGGTGCTTTCCCCAGGCCGCGCACAGGCCGCGAGACACCCGAAAACCACGCGAACCGCCGCCTACCAAGAACCCCTGCTAGCCATTGGCGAAACCGCCGATTCGCCCAGGTTTGCTGGACCTCCTCAGACCCCGTGACTCGCCCTTACAAGGAAGAAGTCGCAGGTTCGAGTCCTGCAACGCGCACTGCTGTTCGCTCGAACCGAACTCGTGGCCAGAGCGTTCGACCTTCCACACGTTGAACCGACGACGTCCGAGCCAGCGCGCGACCTTCCTGCGGGCCTCACCGAGGCCATCAGCGGCGCGACATGGCTTCAAGCCAGTTGCCACTGAGGCGAGGCCGCGTCAGATTTCTCTGTCGCCAGTAGAAGGGCGGTTCGCAGGGAGCTCCTTTACGTGGAGATCCTGCTGCGGGAACGGAATCGTGATGCCATGAGCGGCGAAGAGGCGGTAGATCTCTGAGTTCAACTCGTGCAGCACGAGGTCTCGGTCGGCCGGCCGCTCGATCCAGCACTGCAGCTCGAAGTCGAGGCTCGAGCCGCCAAAAGTCTGAAACCGAACCCTCGGCTCAGGAAAGCGCAAGGTCTTCGGCTGGCTCTCGGCGACCTCTGTGAGCACTTCGACGACCTCGTCGAGGTTGGAGCCGTAAGCAACTCCGACCGCCGCCTTGACTCGGTATCGGCTTGGTCCACCTGCCTCGTTAACGATCTTGGTCGCCCCCATCACGCCGTTCGGAATCGACACCTCGACGTCATCGCGGGTCAGCAACCTCGTGGAGCGCAGGCCAATCTTGGTGACCTCGCCCCGCTCTCCGCTGTCCAAGATGATGAAGTCGCCGATCTCGTAAGGCCTATCCGAGAGGATCGCGACCCCGGCGAACAGATTCGACAGTGTGTCCTGAGCAGCGAAGCTCAGCGCAAGGCCGACAATGCCGGCCGACGCGACGAGACCCGTGACGTTGATGTCCCACACAACGAGGATCGCATAGACGGCAACGACGAAGAAGATCACCGCCGCAGCATTGGACAGCAGCGGTTCGGTCGTCGGCTGCACGATCCCGAACCGATCGGTGCTCCGCGTCATCGTGCCCAGCAACAACCGCGAGAACCGAAGCGCGAAAACGATCCACACGATGACCAAGATGGTCTGGACGATTAACACGGTGTTCTTCTCCAACGTGGTACTCAGATCGAGCCGGTACGTGGCGAGAATCAGGCCGACGAGTGCAACTGTGGTGAAGATCGGTCGGTGCATGAGATCGACGAGTTTGTCGTCGAACTCGCTCTCCGATCGGGCTGCAAACCGTCGGACGGACCCGGTCAGCAGCCAGTCGGTCAGTTTCGCCGCCAGGGCAAATGCCACCACGATCGCCAGTGCTTCGGCGTATGGGTATCGCTCGAAGAAATCACCGACGTCGCGCCACACCTCAGACATCCCTTCCAGCCCCTCCCGTTTCTCCTTGTCGCGAACCCGACTGTAGAGGACCGGATGCCGCCATGGGCCGAGAGGCGTTCTGGTCCAGATGTGGCGCCTATCGAGATCGCCGTGCTGAGCGCAGGACTCCGCACGGTTCTCCCCTTCCTCAGTTGTGACCAGCTTCAGAACCTACCGAAGCCGACCTATCCGACATCGACCTGACGAAGTGGGATAACGAGCCGCACATAACGCGCGCGGGTCTGTCTCGCGATGCCCCCATGAAGTGCACTAGATCCGGCAATCCCGAGCGGTCATATTCCTTTATGCGGCCACCTCAATCATAAATCTCACCGCGGCGATGTCTGAGTAAAGGCGCTGAGGGTGTGCGGACGTAACCGCACTCCGATGTGGCGGTATCTGCGGGCTACTCCGTGGGGAAGTCAGAGATTTGGTTGATGAGCTCGAGGGTTAGATCAGTGGCATTCTCAGCTGTCATCCGACCTTCGAGCCTCCATCCGTATCCGCCTTGGTCCCATAGTGCGATAGCCCGACCCGACTCCAACGATTCGCCAATGACGAGAGGGCGAGGGGCCTCCACGAGTCGCGGTAGAGAGATGGTTGGGGCGAAGTCGGGCAGGGTGAACCCGTCGCCCCAGAACCCATACAACGTGACAAACGGGGTGAAGACTTGGACCTCTCCGGTTCGTCGCTGCACCACGGGCTCATTGTCAAAGTCAGCGAGGAGAAGAGCCAGCTCCTCGTCTGACATGTCGGTCATGTTCAGCGGCACCTCGTAGCTACCGTACAGAGCCCCAAAGTCACTGACAGAGGGAATTGATCCTGCAATCGCTAAAAGGGTGTCGGGTGGGAGTGCTGCGCTCATGACCGACACGTAGGTGAAGCCCCGTAGGTAGGCAGCTTCGTTCGTCTCGCCCACGGACAGCCACTTTCCGTCGAACACGTTGCCAGTTGTCGGGGCACCGTCGAATGAGTTGACGGTCTGGGGGTACTTGACCGAGACCTGAACCCAATCGTCTGGACTCTGAGGGTCGCAGAATCGGTCGCCTCGTGATGCATCTTCGATAACTCGGCATGCTTCCCAACCCTCGGGAAGTCTCGTGGGGTGATGAAGCAGCGGGGGATCGGGTTCGTTGGGAGTGAGCCTGACCGTCGGCAGCGTCGTGGTCGCCACGGTGCTATCGCTGGATGGCTGAGAGGTCGAGGTCGACAGGGCTAGGTCATCTGGCGAATCGTTGGACCCCGCCCAGACTGCCACAGCGACCGTGACTGCAGCCACGGCGAGAATGCCGATGAGGATGGCGAGCCGTCGCCATCGTGGAGGCTCGTCTTGCGAGTACGGAGAGTCAAAAAGCGATACATCGAATTGGTCTTGCATGTTCTCCGAAGAAGCCTACCGACGCTTCCCGAAACTCACCGACCCGCCCCGCCCATATTCCGACAATACCGAGCGCACAATCCCACTAAGCCGCGACTTCAATCGTGAACCTGATCGCGGGAAAGTTTGCGCAGAGGTGCTGAGGGCGATCGGACGTGACCGAGACGCGAAGTGGCGATCCTGGCGGGTCACCTGTTGGGTTCGTCGAAAGTCGATAGCGGCCGGAGTTGGTCTCCGTCCTTGTCGAAATTGGCGGGGTCGAGCCACGCTTCGAGCCTTTTACGGCGGTCGGGCCACTCCTCGGCGGTGACTGCAAACCATGCCGTATCACGGCTCCGTCCCTTGTAGTGGGTGGCGTTTGCGAACGTTCCTTCATAACGGAATCCCAGCCGTTCCGCCGCCTTCCTTGACACCACATGGAGGGAGTCGCACTTCCATTCGACCCGCCGATAGCCAGAATCGAAGGCATGGCGCATCATGAGATAGACCGACTCCGTAGCCGCGGTGGTGCGCTGAAGTTGTGGCGAGAAAACGATCGACCCAATCTCGATAACACCGTCGGCAGGCTTGATTCGCAGATACGACTTGAATCCTTGGACGAACCCTTCGACGTCAATGATGTAGGGCCGCCAATCAGCTTGATCGACCATGTAGCGGAGGTATTCCGACGTATCGTTCACTGAATAGAACGGTCCAAACGGCATATACGTCCACAGATCGTGACGAGCCTGCCCCAGGGCCGAATAGATAGTCTCCGCATCATCGACAGTAAGCGGGCGCAAGCGCACGTAGGTTCCATTGAGAACAGCGTCCGCAATCATCGGTGGGGGCACCCACCCTGCGAGATGATTGCCAACCGCCTGGCCAAACTCATTGGTATTCGACATCGCCAACAGTATGGCGCAAGACCCGCCCATCAGCGGCAATCCCGAACGGCTCGACCGTGCTACGCAGCCACCTCAATCATGAACCTGATCGCGGGAAGGTTCAAAACGTGGTGCTGAAGGTGTGCGGACGTCACCACCCGCCGAGGTGGGGATATCGATTGGATCGCCAGTCCGGCCGACGTTGGTGATAAGGACGGTTGCTGCGGTGGGCTCGTCGGAAGATGACGGGCAGGGTCCGCCTATGAAGGTGGTGTGCTAACGCCGCGGGAGAGGACGTCGGTCTGCCTGTGGGGTTCGAACCCGACGCTGCGGTATAGGGGGCCCGATGCTGGGTTGTCCGGTCCGAAGGTGATCGAGATTCGCTCTGCGCCGGCCTCCGCAAGCAGGTCGACGCCGGTGGTGAGGATGTGCCGGGCAAGTCCTCGTCGCTGGTGATCGTCTTGGGTGCGCATGGGTTCGACAACACCCGTGGCGGTCTCAGGGTCGTACCAGAACAGCCCATACGCTGCGAGGTCGTCCTCGCTGTCGAGAATCAGCAAATCAAGGTCTGAGCGATACAACGATGTTTGCAGGAGACGCTGCTCGACGTCGGGTCTGCGCGGATGGGTCATGTGATGGGGACGCTGCATCGTGTCGCGGCGACTGAACAACCGGTAGTCCTCATGCAACGGGCTGATCTCGGGCCGAGCGCCTGCATCCAACCAGCATTCGCTCAGGCCATCTCCTTTGATCGTGAAACCATGGCCGAACAACACTTCGCGCATCACGTCATCGGCACGGTCGACCTCGAGTTCGACGGCTCCAATCCCGCATTCAGCAACGTGAGCGAGCCCGCGCTCGACGACATGTGCAACCCATTCCGGATCTGCGTCGGGCATGACGATCACGACAAGTGTTGGATCCTCGTACAGAAGGGAAGACCCGTCGCCAAAGTCGGTGACGATCACCGCAGCTTCTGGGCGACCGAGGTCATCGAACCAGAAGAGCTGACCGAGCCTGTCGGTCGAGCGCGGGATACTCCACCAGAATTGGATTTCGGCGGCTTCGTACGAGCCGTGCGTGGGGTGAGCGCTTCGGACCCGTTGCAGGAGCGCCGTCACCGCTTCCAAATACTGAATACCAACCCGATGTTCTTCTCGCATTCTCCTAACCTACTGCGCAGGAGTTCACCGATGAGATGCACATCGACAGTCCGTCCACAACGGGTTTTGACCTGATGGCGGACGCCCGGAACGAGCTGCTGTGGAACGGCAGCGTCTCGCGGGTCGAGTTGCTGACCGACGAACGGTCGGCATAGGCTCGCAGTTCATCGTTGAGGACCGAAGCGGGGAGCACGAGTTGGCGATCACTCTCTTCGACCGACCAGAACGCTTCGAATTCGCCTTGATTAGTAAAGGAATGGACGTAGCCATCAAATACACCTTCACGGAGACGGACGGAACGACGATGGCCGTCGGCAAGTTCGCCGCCCAGCCGAAGGGATTCATGAAGGTTCTGCTTCCGCTGCTCGTGCCGATGATCAAGCGTGACATCGCTAAGCAGCACGTCCACCTCAAGAAGCTCTGCGAGACCCACGTGGGTTGAGCCGAAATCGAGCTCTCGCCAACGGCGAGCTGGACTCCTTCCCGAGAGCCCCGAACCGCACCACGTCTTCGGGTCGGGGGGCACCCGAAGCACGCGTCCCGGCGAGAAAACGACCGCTCAAGAACCGGCCTCTTGAGCGGTCGCGTAGTGCTGGCCCGCCACCTCAATCATGAACCCGATCGTGGAAGGGTTTGAACAGGGGTGCTGAGAGTCTTAAGACGTAACCGTTCCTCGATGTGCCGTTAGGTGCTTTGTAGCGCAGAACTTATCTTCCGGACGTGGGTGAAATCCGTTCCGCAGCATCCTCCGAATACGTTCATGTCGGGAAACCTTGACTTCAGGCTGGCATATTCCCCTGCGAGTTCTTCGGGGTTCCCTTCGTCCAGATGGCTTAGCGTGATCAAGCAGCTGTGTTCCTGTTTGGAGGAGTTCGCTCGGATTCCGTGAACACGACTGACCCAGTCCCCTTCTGTCAGCGCTGGACCGAAGTCGACAGGGTGGGCGCAATTGACCATGAAATATGCTGCTGCTGCGCCCGTTGCCTGATCAACCGTCTCAATCGCGGTCTGCAGGGATTCGCCGCTTTGTAGACAATGATCCCTCTCCACCATGAATGAGATTGCCGACGGGAGTCCTGCGGCCTGCGCTGCTCGCACAATGCCGATGGCCTCTTGGCTCGAACTCAGCGAGAGGGCTGTCACAATGTCAACGTCCCCTGACTTGAATGTGTCGACCTGAACCTGGTGATACTCATGGGCGCTGTCGGCGGTTAGTACGTCGTTCCGTTTATAGGCATCTCCCTTTGGCCCGATGCAACCACTGATGATGGTGTCGTGATCGGCTAAGCCGGACTCTCTGGCGACGTCTCGGTAGAGCTCTAGAGCCATGAGGTTCACTTCGGCTAGCTCGCTTGCGGAGTAGCCCAACAGTTCGCCCCAATCGCTGCTTGCCCGATAGGTCAGACTGTCGAAAATGAAGGCCGTGCCGTGTTCGACTGCGATGTCGGCAAAGGCCCGGTAGTACGACCTGATCACCTCAGTCGCTCCGGCGTCGGCCAACAGATGAAACGAGCTGAAGTACGGGAGTTCAAGCCCACGTTTGTGGATCAACCAGGTCTCGGTTCCGCCGTCCGTCAAGAAGAGACGATTCGATTCATTCGGCAGAACGGATCGCTGAGTACCCATCGCAGCCCCTCCAAGTGTGGCCCATCTGTCGACGTCGTGCGGACAGAGCAGGGAAGAGTAGTTCGCAACGGTTCGGGCCGCGCAGAGACCGCCACGACGTACCTAATCCGAAGGAGAAGCCCCGCCATAAACCCGGCCAATCCCGGGCGACCAGGCTTTGCTAGACGGCTATCCCGATCGTGAACCTCACCGCGAGAAGGTTCGAACAGGGGTGCTGAGGGGTTCCGGACATGACCGCACACCGATGTGACGATATGGGCGCCTGGATCAATGGACGGTGAAGTGTTTGACCGTGGTCTCCCGGTCGATGAGGTACCGGTCGTCCTCGGGATAGAAGACAGCACGCTCGATGTCATCTCCAGCAAAGGCGATGATTGAATCACGACTGTCCCAGAAACTGATCGTCAGGAACTCAGTAACGTCGCCATCTGGTCGGCTTGCGATGTACGCGCCCTGGTTCCCCGGAGTTGCCTTGTACTCGACGATGCCGGTGCCGAGAATGTACTCGGCGTAGGCGTCGGTGTCCTCAGGGCGAGTCCATCCCCGCCAGGTTCGCATGATCATTTAGTCCTCCGGCTTCTTGCCTGGTGACAACGCTAGCGGTCAGCAGTGGCACCGGTCTGGGAAGCGACGGTGTGGACCTTGACTGCGCGATATCGGCAATCGTGATTCGGCACGATTTCGCTAAGTAGTCACCTTGATCGTGAACCGGATCGCGGGAAGGTTGGCGCAGAGGTGCTGAGAGTCCCCTGACGCAACCGCACTCCGATACGCAGTTAGGCGTGGCTCAGGTCAGATCGAATCAAGGAGTATTGGAGTGCATCGTGCACCTCGTCGTCGATCCACAGCCACGATCGGAGCGTGCCTTCCAGCGCAAAGCCACGCGTCTCAAGCAGTCGCCTCGAAGCCACGTTGTCTGGGTGTAACTCGGCGACGAGCCGGTGAACATCGGTCTCCATCAACACCCACCGGCTGATCAGGTGCACCGCGCTTGATCCGAGGCCTTGTCTCCGAGCGTCAGGGATGAGCCAATAGCCAAGTCGACATTGCCTCTCAACTCTGGTCAGTCCGAGGTACAGGTGTCCTACAGCCTCATTCGAGTCGGCTCTAGCGATGGCAAGGGCGATCGCCTGTCCATCGGCGTTCCTCGACCACGCTCGGTCGATGAATGCCCGACCCTCCTTATCCGTGTAATGGGCCGGCACGGTCGTACCCTTCGGGATGTCGGGATCGGTGCCGGCGGCTTCGATGCATCCCAGGTCGTCGTAGGTCCACTTCCGTATGCGAACCGTTTCCGATCGCAGTTCGGGGTCCGGGTAGACGAGGTGCATGAGCCATTGTTGCACCCCGGTGGCCACCCACGCCTGTCCACCAATCCGCAGCGGGCGCCGGATGCGCTGACATGGGTGGCGTCGAGGGGAGTGCGCAGAGTTGCGGAGATATGATTCGCCCCTACACCGATGAGGACCTAAGTGAGTTGCTCGATGTCTGGTACCAGGCATCGCTGATAGCCCATTCGTTTCTCTCCGAGGAATTCTTTGACACAGAGCGGCGCCTGATCGCCGAGCATTGGCTGCCGACGGCCGAAACAATGGTCTACGAGACCGACGGGCGCGTGGTTGGTTTCCTCGCCCTGATCGGCAATGAAGTTGGCGCCGTCTTTGTCGATCCTCACTATCAGGGACGCGGTATCGGTCGTGCTCTCATGGATGGTGCCCGAGATTCTCGCCCGTACCTGGAACTCGATGTCTTCGAAGCCAACTCCGCAGGCCGTCGCTTCTATGACGCGTACGGTTTCGAGTTCGTGGATCGGCACCTCGGTGAAGCCACGGGTCATGCCGAGATCCGGGTCCGCCTTTGAGAGTTAGGAAGGGTCTTCGATACCGAGCGCAGCGCGCTTGGCTGCTGACCGTCGTTCGCCTTCGAGACGCGCCAGTTCGTGGTCCTCGTGATCGACATAGCTCATCGCGTCGGCAATCAGATGATGACCGGCCTTTTCATCGATGAGGCGGTGCATTTCCTGGCACACCCGTCGATACCCGGGATGACCGCCGGCGCCGGTGCGCAGCTCCAGCAGGTGGAAAGCCTCTCTGGCGTTCAACTGGAAGAAGAAGCGGATACGGTAAGCAAAGGGGATCACGTACTGGGCGACATCTGGTCCGAGGTCAGCGGCGATGTCGTTGAACAAGTCGGCGGTGCGAGCCATGGCCTCGTTCCAAACCTCGGCTGCGCCAACGTCTTCGATTGACTCGGGCGTGATGTAGCCATGAGTCGGCGAGAGACGCTGCCATTCGATGGTCAGCATCCGGTGACGTTGCAGATCGCGGAAGATGCCGTAGTCGCACAGGATGTCGAACCGATACTCCGTGCGCTCCATGGCGCGTCCCGGCTTGTGTCGCCGGTTGCGGCGATCGCCGATGTAGCTCCGGATCAACTCCGTCCGCTCGTCCTCCGTCATCTCGTTGACAAGGGCAGCCAGTTCACTGTCTGAAAGATTGGTATACGCATACAGGGCCGCCGCCGCAGTCTTCGTCTCGCCTTCCGGGTCCCATTCGACCAGCGTCACCTCCGGTTGCGGGGCGGGATCGGTCGGCAAAGCGGCAGAGAGCTCGTTCATGCGAGCTGCAACGGAACCGAGGTACTCGCTCCAGTCAACGCCGCGTCCTGGAACGTCGACACGACGCATGAACGAGGGAACGACCTTGCGCAACTCCGTCAGCATCAGATCGGCATACTCCCTTGCCTCGGCAAGCGGATGAGACCGCATCCTCATCAGCATCATCTCGTAGGCCTGCCCGGATCCGAAGATTCCCACATTCGATGTAGTTGAGGCGGGGAGCAGACCGCGGATGTCATCACAGGCCTTGGCCCGGATAGTCGAGCGCCAGACAAAACCCGAGTCGTCTTCTTGCTTCGGATACAACGTCTCGTAGTAGGGAACAAGCTTGCCGACTAGATCGGCATAGGTATCAAAGAGCCAATCCATCGTCTCGACATAGCGATCACGATACGGCGATGCTTCGATCTCGGGTGGAACCATGTAGCGGTAGCGGTCGCCAAGTTTCTTGTCATAGAAGATGTAGCGAGTGCTCTGTTCCAGATAGGACGCGAGACGACCCCACTCGAGCACCTTGGTAAGGATGTTGGATGCTTGCTCGCAGGCCAGGTGTGCACCGCCGAGCTGGGCAACCGAGTCATCGCCATACTCCGAGAACACCCGGTCGTACAGGTCCTGCGCCTTCTGCAGTTTCACAACAGGATCGTCGCCGTCGAGCTCGGCCGCCACGTGTTCGACTCCGATGTCGGGTTGGTGATAGAACTCGTCCAGGAACAAGCGGCGTACGGACTTGGGGGATCGGCTGTAGCGAGCGAAAAGGGCACCCTTCACAACCTCAGGCAGGTTCACGATTGCAAACACCGGGCTGTCGAGGTTGCTGAAGAAACGGGAAAGAACCCGCCTCTCCTCATCGCTGAATTCCTCTATATGAAACGCCATTTTCCACCGTTCTGTCGCCGCGCTGCACCCTACCCGGGAGCCGGAAGGCGGTGCAAGACTCCCGATACGCGGTAATCTCCGCGTCATGATCATTTTGCGGGCGTTCATTGTTGGATTGATCGGGGCCGCCGTCGCGGTCGCGCTGATTCCGTTGATGGTGCTCCTCGATCTGCGAAGAGGCGGCACCGGGTGGGGTCTATGCGCCGACGGCCTTGGTGATTGTCGCAATAGCTACTTCGCTGGTTTCGAACTGATCGGTTGGCTCTTTCTTGCCATGTTCGTCCTACTCGGCATGATTGCTTTGTGTGTCCGGGTCCTCCGTCATCTCGAAGCCCGATCCGGCAAGGGCACCTCGGTGACCGTCTAATGACGGATGGGATTGTTCCCGACCCCGAGGATGTGTTGCTTTCATTGCGCGATCGGCTGCCCGATTACCTCGCGGTTTTTGGCATCGGTTGGGCTGGGATGGGCGCAATCGGTCTGCTAATCGGTCTGTTTACCGAGGCGAGTGTCGTCGAGGGGATCGCGTATATTGCGATGGCCGGTGGGGTGGTTCTTCTGCTCGGCGGTGGTGCGACCGGTGGTGGATATACGAGTCTCGGCATGGGTGCTGCTGGTGCGATTCTTGGCTCTGGTCAGCGTCACGACGAGGAGTACGACGACGCCGAGGTGCGGAGAGGCAGGATCAAGAAGGTCAACCCGCGGGACCGTCTGCGCAAGGGGCTTCGCCCCGAGAAGAATCCGCGAGCGTTCTGGCAGGTAGTCGCAGGCCTCCTGTATCTGGCGGTCGGGCTGGGGCTACTCTTTGCGTTCAGTAGCTAGCGAGCGGATTGTTCTGCAAGATCCTCGATAGCAAGGAACAAACCCGACGCCTGCGCCACGACGACCCCTTCGTCGAGCATCTGGGCGCTGATCTGTAGCCGCCGTCCACTGCGCTGGCCCAGCTCCCCTTCGAGAACAAACGAGCTATCAACTTTGGCCGGTTTGCGGTAGCGGAGATCGAGCTTGCCGGTCATCACCATGACGTCCTCGACGAGAATTGCGGTCCACGCCATGATCTCGTCAAGGGCGGCGGCAACGATTCCGCCGTGCAACAGATCGGAGAAGCCGTGAAAATCGACACGTGGGTCAAATGAGGCGCGAACTATGTTGCCTGTGCGCTCAAATCCGGTGAGATTCAAGCCAATGGGATTGTTGATCCCACATCCGAAGCAATGGTCATAGTCCCCGCGAATGGAGGCGATGCGGTCGGAGACGTTCAATCCTTGTCCCTGATTATGACCGAGGACCCTTCGATTGCTTCGAGTTCGACAACCGAATGAACGACCCATCCATGACGTTCGAGACGTTCCCTTCCTCCTTGCCACCCCTTCTCGAGTGCGAATCCGAAACCCAACAGCTCACAGCCGGCTTCCAGCGCGATTTCGCCAAGAGCTTCCGCGGTTCGGCCTCTGGCCAGGAAGTCGTCGATGATGATCACCCGCAGCCCGGGGGGTAGCACCCGGCGTGCAACCTCGACGCGATATTCGACACCCTTGGTTGGCGAGGTGACTTCCCTCGCAAACGAGTACCGATCGCCGGTGCCGAGATACTTCTTGGCATAGACCATTGGGATGTCGAGTTCTCGGGAGCAGGCCAGTGCCGGAGGAATCCCTGACGCTTCCGCGGTGAGAATTAGGTCGGGATTCATGTCGGTGAAAGTCGCGGCGAGGGATCGACCAACAGAATCAATCACGGCGGGCTCAACACGGTGATTTAGGAACTCATCGACGAGGACGAGGTTTCCTTCAATTCGGGCTCTTTCAGCCACAGCAGTACGTAGGTCCACGGACGAGATCGTAGCGGGAAATCTCGCTGTATCGAATCGGTCACCGTTGCGGCTTACACTCCACACCGTATGACACCAGCATCACCCACTGAGCAGGCAGTCGCCCAGAAGCGTCGTTCCGCCCGAATCGTCCTGAAACGCCTTACCGCCACGTATCCGGAAATAACGACGGCGCTCACCTACCGCGATCCCTGGCAGTTGATTGTGGCGACAGTTCTCTCGGCGCAGACTACGGACGAGAACGTCAATCGGGTGACGCCGGTTCTCTTTGAAAAGTGGCCTCATGCGGAGGATCTGGCTGAGGCCAATCCGGAAGACGTCGAGAAGGTTGTCTTCTCCACAGGGTTCTACCGGCAAAAGACCAGGTCGATCCTGGCTCTCGCCGCCGATGTGGTTGAGCGATTTGGGGGTGAGGTGCCACGGAGCCTCGATGCGATGATCACTCTCAAAGGGGTCGGGCGGAAGACGGCGAGCGTCGTGTTGGCCGAAGCCTGGGGCCTGCCCGCGATCGCCGTTGATACCCATGTCAAAAGAGTTTCCAATCGACTAGGACTTAGCAACAACTCCGATCCGGCCAAGATCGAGGCGGATCTGAAGGACCTCTACCTGAAGAGCACGTGGGCAGGGGTCTCGATGCGGTTCATCCAGTTTGGTCGTGACTACTGCGATGCTCGCAAACCACGATGCTGGGAATGTCCGCTCTGTGATCGCTGCCCCTACGAGCCGAAAACCGTGCGACCGCCGGCGGCTCGGTGAGCGCAAAGCCGCTCGATCGAGAGATCTTCCGACTCGCTATTCCGGCGCTGGGCGCCTTAGCCGCCGACCCCCTGGTCTCGCTGATCGATACCGCCTATGTGGGGCAACTCGGCAGGATTCCCCTTGGGGCGCTCGGCGTGTCGGTTGCGGTGTTCTCGGTGGCTTTCTTCATGTTCAACTTCCTTGCCTACGGGACCACCCCGCTTATCGCAGGTGCAATAGCGACCGGTCGCAGGGGCGAGGCGGGGAGGATGACGATCGGTGCGCTGGTCCTTGGGCTGGCGATCGGTCTGGCCTTAACCGGGGTTCTTGAACTCTTCGCTGACCCGATTCTGCGGCTGATGGGCGCTCAGTCGGATTTGCTGAGTGATGCCACCGTCTATCTGCGGATCCGGGTCCTCGGGATGCCGGCGCTACTGCTGGCGATGGTGGCCCACGGAGTGTTCAGGGGATACCAGGACACCAGG
Source organism: uncultured Gemmatimonadales bacterium (assembly GCA_964195945.1). Taxonomy (GTDB): domain Bacteria; phylum Actinomycetota; class Acidimicrobiia; order Spongiisociales; family UBA5794; genus JAAETI01. Next base: position 14,213 of record CAXMRC010000120.1, on the reverse strand, counting down.
ACACCTATGTGGGTAACCGGGTCGATCGCAATACTGAACTTGATCCTCGATCCTATCTTGATTTTCGGTATGGGCTGGGGTTTGGCAGGCGCCGCCTGGGCCACCACGGTCGCGCAATGGCTCGGCGCGGGAGCATTCGTGATCCTGTTCTACAGAAGGCGAGGGGTATTCGCCCTGGAGATGAAGTGGCCGGGATTCGATTCGTTGCGACCACTAGTTGGTGCGGGGAGGGCTTTGGTCATAAGAAGCGGGTCTCTGCTGACTGCTTTCACGCTCGCAACGGCTGTCGCTACCAGGCAGGGCGACAAGATTGTGGCCGCCCACCAAGTCGCGGTACAGCTGTGGATCTTCCTTGCGCTGGTCGTCGATGCGCTCGCGATCGCCGGTCAAGCGCTGGTCGGTCTCCACCTGGGGACGGAGCCAGCCCTGGCCAGGGCCTACTCAGCCAGGTTGCTGAAATGGGGATTCGTCAGCGGAGTGTTTCTCGCGGCGGTGATGGGTGCTGGTTGGGCCGTGCTACCCGGGCTGTTTACCAACGATGCTGGGGTGCTCGCTGAAGTCGAAGCGGTCTATGTCTTCATCGTTGTGATGCAGCCCCTGAACGCGATCGTGTTCGTTTGGGATGGCATCGCCATTGGTGCCTCACGGTTTGCTTTTCTAGCTGCATCAACGGTGGCGTCGGCGCTGGCTACTGCTGCGGTGCTTGTGGTTGTGCAGGTACGGGGTTGGGGCTTGGCAGGGGTGTGGTGGGCGCTGGTTGCGATGATGCTGGTGCGATTTGTGAGTCTGGCTTGGTGGTATGCGACCGGCCCCCTCGCGACCTCACCAGATCCATCCCGCGGGTCTCCGGCAGTCGAGTAACCAGCAACATGGCGAGCAACAGCCCGCCGGCAAGAGCAGTGATGGTCTTTGGCAGCCCAACGTCGTCGACGATGAATGCGCCGATCACGAACCCGGAGATGCTGCCCGCGACGGCGATGTTGGTAATCCATCCGGCTGCAGTTGCCCGTACTCGCGTCGGGAAGAGCTCCGAGCGAAGGGCCGCTATCGCCGGTGTCAACATGCCGAGGCCCATTGTCGCCAGAAAGACTGCGGGCGCGAGTACCCAGCCGCTGTCTTGGGTGTAGAACGCCACGCCGCCAACAGCACCCGTGAGCATGGCCATGATCGTGGTCCGTTTCCGACCGATGACGTCCGCCATGCGCCCACCGATGAGAACTCCTGCCGTCCCCAAACCGCTGAAAACCATAAGCAGGAACCGCGCAGTCGCCGTCTCCCACTCCAGGTCATCCACGAGACGTTCCATCACAAAGGCTGTTGCTGGTGATGAGAACATCGCAACCAGGAAAGCGATCGCAGCGAGCGGCCAAAAGTGACGACCCAGACCGGCTCGCAACGCGGTACGAAAGGTGACGCTTGTCTCGTATTGAACGTAGGCGCGGCTCTCGCTGAGGAACTTAACCAGGATCGGAATGGCAAGTAGCCCAATTCCGGTGAATGCAAAAAGCGCTCGGTAGGCGTATTCAGATCGCTCGGCAATCGGCAGAAGCGCCAGACCGATACCTGAGCCGGAGGCACCTGCCAGGGCATAAATACCGATCCCAAGAGCGCGGACCCGTGGGGAGAGCTCTTCCGCAAGGATGACGATGGCAAGGCCCGCAACCGAAACCACGGCGATGCGTGTGATGCTTTGGGCAAGCGTGAAGGTGATCGGATCGGGGGCAACTGCGGTGAGGAGATTGCCAATCGGCATCAAACCGAAAGCGACGAGGAAGGGCAATCTTCGTCCCCTCCTGTCCGCAAACAACATAAAGAGCAGACCGATGAGTGACGCAAAGCGAGTCGCTGCAAAGACCCAATTCATGCCGCCTTCCGTCAACCCGAGAGCTTTGCGAGCAAACGGGAGGGTGTGGCTGAGTTGGCTGGCGCCGTAGCCGACAATGAGCGCGACAAAGATCATCAAGGTCAGGATTCGCCGGTCCCGAATTGTGAAATCGGATATCACCGGCATGTGTTTGTCTGCCCATTGAGGTATCGCATCAGCGGACCGAGGTTAACCTCTCCAAAGGTCGTCGACCTCCAAACGATGCTGCGGGAACAAAGTTTCCGCAAAGTGCGTTGAGGGCCAGCGAATAGAGGATGAGGAGACCAGTTGGCCGACACGACACTTATCGCTGCAGTTTTTGCGGGAGCTGCATCGTTTCTATCGCCGTGTGTGCTTCCGTTGTTGCCGGGCTATCTGAGCCTCATGTCGGGATATTCGACCAGGGAATTCGCCGAGGGAAACGTGTCCATGTGGAAGGTGGCACGAGCCACCCTCCTTTTCGTATTGGGCTTCACGCTAGTTTTCGTGGTGCTGTTTGGTGGGGCAGCTTCAACGTTCGGCCGTCTCCTTCAAGGCAATGTGTTCACCACCATTGCCGGCTGGGTGATCATTTCGATGGGGTTGTTCATCGCCGCCACTGCGATTTGGACGCCCTCCGTCTTGCTCCCTGTCATGAAGGACCGTCGCAAAGACATCAGACCCAGCAAATTCGGTTCCTTTGCGCCGCCGGTGATGGGGATGGCTTTTGCGTTCGGGTGGACCCCATGTATCGGCCCCTTCCTGACCGCGGCGATAGCTCTTGGAGCGAACGCAGATACCACAGGTCGGGGCATGGTGGTGCTTGGCTTTTACTCCCTCGGTCTCGGCGTTCCTTTCCTGGTATCGGCTCTGCTACTGGCCAAGACCTACTCACTTGTCAATGGCATCAAACGCTTCTTGACTCCCATCAGTGTGGTCTCCGGGCTGCTCCTGGCAGGGTTCGGCGTGCTGATGGTCACCGGCCAGATCACTGATCTGAACAGATGGTTCTCCGAAATCCTGGTGAACCTCGGTCTGGAATTCCTCGCAGAGGTCTAACCTCGTCACATGACGCCCGACCTGACTCGTGACAGATTTATCGAACTCGCCAAATCGTATGCGGTCGTTCCGATTTCGATGGCGATCCTTGGCGACAGGGAAACAGCCGTGTCGGTCTTTGAGAAGCTGATTGGCGACGAGCCAGGGTTTCTTCTGGAATCGGTCGAGGGTGGCGAACGATGGGCAAGATGGTCGTTTGTCGGGGGACGACCCGAGTTCACGTTGGAGGCGCGCAACGGATTGACAACCGTTAGCGGCAGCTCGCGGGGGATCCCGGAAGGCAATCCGCTCGAGGTGCTTGAACAGGTGATTGCGGAGATGTCGGTTCCATCCGCCGCGGAGCTTGGCTACGCCGACGATCATCCGCCACTCCATTCTGGCGCCGTTGGCTATCTGGCTTATGACGCAGTGCGCCATGTAGAACATCTTCCGAATCGACCGAACGATGACCGGAACCTTCCGGAAATGGTGTGGCAATTCTTTGGGCTGCTCGCCGCGGTTGATCGCTTCCGCGAGACAGTGCACTTGATCCGCAATGTGTTCACCGGTGGAAATCCGGGCGAGGCGTACGACCGGGCGGTGGTCGAACTCGACCAAGCCGCCACCCGGCTGACCTCGCCTTCGCATTACGAGCCCCGGCCACGCCCGGCATTCGATGCGCGGCCTGCGGTGGTTCCCAACATGAGCCAGGCCGATTTCGAAGCGGCGGTGCTCAAGGCGAAGGAGCACATCAGAGTCGGCGATGCGTTTCAGATCGTTCCGTCAATACGCCTCGAAGTTGAATTCGATGCGGATCCATTCTTGGTATACCGGTCCTTGCGACTGGTCAACCCGTCTCCGTTCATGTTCTTTGTACGGCACGATGAGGTCTCTATCGTCGGGTCGTCCCCCGAGCTCATGGTTCGGGCCCGCGACGGTGTAGCTACTAGCCGACCGATTGCCGGGACCCGGCCGCGCGGCGCCACCGTTACCGAAGATGACAAGCTTGAACAGGAGCTGCTCGCCGATCCCAAGGAACGCGCCGAGCATGTGATGCTGATCGACCTTGCCCGCAATGACCTGGGCCGGGTTTGCGAGTTTGGGTCGGTGCAGGTCGACGACCTAATGGTCATCGAGCGCTATTCGCATGTAATGCACATCGTCTCGGGTGTTTCGGGAAAGCTCCGCCCCGAGGTGGGTCCTGTGGACGTTCTCAGAGCAACATTCCCGCACGGAACAGTGTCCGGAGCGCCGAAAGTGCGGGCCATGGAGATCATCGACGATCTCGAGCCGACAGCGCGTGGGCCATATGCCGGAGCCGTCGGTTACGTTGACTTCTCGGGGAACCTCGATACTGCAATAGCGCTCCGAACGCTGGTTGCGGCCAACGGCAAGGCGTGGGTTCAGGCAGGTGCCGGTGTAGTGGCGGATAGCGACCCCGAGGCCGAGTACAACGAATGTATGAACAAGGCGGCGGCCGTACTGGCGGCAGTGGAGGCGGCACGAAGTGTCTGAAGCTCAGTCCACCTACAACGTATTGCGAACCAAGGCGGCCGTGATTGCTGGCCTTTCCGGCGTCGCCTGGGTCACCGGGCCGGATGCGGTCGGTTTCCTGGATGGCCTGCTGAGCCAGAACATCGAGGCTATGAGGCCAGGGACATCAGCGCCAGCTCTGCTACTCGCACCAAACGGAAAGCTGCGCGCCACGTTATTGGTCCTGCGCGGCGATGATCGAGTGGGACTGGTGTGTGACGCGGGTCGGATCGATACCGTCGTCGGTGACCTGGCTCGATTCAAGATCCGGGTTGATGCTGACATTGCGGTTGACGATCGACCCGTCTGGAATATCTGGGGACCGAGGGCATCGTCGGCATTCGGGGTCATGCCGCCGATCGGGGAATGGACCGATAGTGACGGCACCCTCGTGGTGCCGGCGCCGTTCCGACATTCCGCGTTGCCCCGCGTGATCGTGGCCGGCAGTCCGCCCGAATTGCCGGTCCTCGATGCAGCCGACACCGATGCAGTTCGCATCGAATTGGGCGAGCCGGTGATGGGCATAGACCTCGATGACAGCACCATCCCTCAGGAAGGCGGAGATGTCGCCGCCCTTGTCGATTTCCGCAAGGGTTGTTACTTGGGGCAGGAATTGGTCGCCCGCATCGATTCTCGAGGACACGTCAACAGACGTCTCTGTGGTATAACCCTCGAGGGTGAGCGAGTGCCCGAGATCGGCTCCGACGTCGAGCATGACGGGAAGATCGTCGGCACCGTATCTTCAGCGGCGTGGTCAGAGGGAAGCGGTGGTGTTGTCGCTCTAGGTCTGGTACGGGTCGAGGTCGAATACGGCGGTGCCGTCACGATCGAAGGGACTCGCGGTTCGATCGTGGAGTTGCCGATCCGGGCGTAGAACCCGAATCCCTTACAGTCCTCGAACATGTGATGCCGATACTGCTGGGGTTAGGAGGTAACGGCTTGACCGGCAGTGGAACCATTCTGCTTATCGAAGACGAAGAAGAAATCGCAGACCTGCTGCGTCTGTATTTCGAGCGCGAAGGTTTCCGGCTCGTTCACACAACAACTGGAGAACGCGGCTTGGAGCGGGTCCAGCAAGGCGACATTCGAGCTGCGCTGCTAGACATCGGTCTCCCTGGCATTGACGGGGTTGAGGTGTGCAAGCGGATCCGCAGCGAATCTGACATCCCGATCATTATGCTCACCGCCCGCGATTCCGAAATCGACAAAGTTATCGGCCTTGAGATCGGTGCCGACGACTACGTAACCAAACCATTCTCGCCACGCGAATTGGTAGCTCGAGTGAAAGCCGTATTGCGTCGCAGCGAGGAACGACCGGTAGCGGTCCAGACGATTGACGTTGCAGGCTTCGTGATCGACAGCGGTCGGCGCCAGGTCGAATGTCCCGACGGTGAAATGATCCGTCCCACGGCCCGCGAATTCGATCTCCTCTGGTACCTGGCGCGGCATCAGGGGCTGGTTCTATCGCGCAGCCAAATCCTCGAGGCAGTCTGGGGCTACGACTACTTCGGTGAGACCAGGACTGTCGACGTGCATGTTCGACAATTGCGCAAGAAGATGCCCGACATTCCCATCGAAACTGTGTGGGGCATCGGCTACAGGATCGGAGACTGAGCCATGCGACGCCAGGTTCTATGGAGTGTGCTCATGGTTGCAGCTGTGACTCTTGTCGCTGGCGTCGCGGCGGGGGCGACGATTCGCCGCAGCCTTATTGCCGAGACCGAGGCGGAACTGCTTCGCCAGGCTGAAGCAACAGCAACTCTTGTCGCTACTTCGTTTAGGGACAACCTTCCGGCATCCGATCAAGACGACGCTATACCGGTCGCCCGTACCCTCGAGATTGCCAAGACAGTTGGGGGACATGACTACGTGGAGGTTCGCGTAGTCAACGTGGCGGCTGCGCGGATTGCGAGCATTGAGCTCCCCGATGCACCCCTCTTGACGAGCCTCGGCTCCGATCCGCCCCTTGATCGTGTTACCGAGGTTGAAGTCAATGGTGAACCCGTGCTCGCCTACGTGCGGTCTATCCCGCTTAGCGCCAGGACGGATGCCAAGATGCTTATCGCCATCGGGCGGACCGAACCGATGCTTGCTGCCAATCTCTTGCTCCGCCCCTTGCTTTTTGCTCTGGGAATCGGAGCGATTGTCGCAGTGGTCCTGGCTGGCTGGGTCTCCGGTCAGGTCGGTAAACGTCTCGATCGGCTTGGTGACGCCTCGCAGGCCATCGCCGCAGGTGATTTCTCAGTGCGTGCCTCCGTCGAAGGATCTGACGACGTGGCTCGTCTCGGCTCCGCGTTCAACGACATGGCCCATCAACTTGAAGACAGCCGGCGCCGGGAGCGGGACTTCTTAATGAGCGTTGGCCACGATCTGCGCACACCGCTTACGACCCTGCGCGGCTACGCCGAAGCTCTCGATGCCGGCGAGATAGAACCTGACGACCTTGCCAGAGTCGGTGGGGTCTTGCACCGCCAGACAGATCGGCTCAGCCGGCTGGTCGAAGATCTGACGCTGTTGTCGAGGCTCCAAGCGCGCGAATTCAGCCTGCGCCCCGAGGACGTTGATCTTTCCGCTCACCTTGCGGGTCTCGTCGCCGCCCAGGACGACCGCGCTGTCAAGCTGCACGTCAAGCTGGTGACCGACCTAGAAGATGTCGGCGTAGTCGAGATTGATCCTGACCGGATCAGTCAAATCGTGGGGAACCTCATTGATAATGCGCTGCGCTACACGCCGGAACGGGGCACCGTGACTTTACGTCTGGAGAAGAGTGGCGACGCGGTGATCCTCCGAGTGACCGACACCGGTCCCGGGATCGACAAAGAGGACCTTGCACACGTGTTCGAGCGGCTGTACGTGGCCCAGCGCTATCGGCCGGTGCGGCCGGAGGGGAGCGGTCTCGGTCTCAGCATCGTCAAGGAACTCGTCGACGCATTGGGTGGATCTATAACCGTGGATAGCGCCCCCGGCGCAGGCACGATCGTGAGTGTCGGGTTTCCGCGTCGGCAGCGACGGGACTGACGAGTTCGTCGGACTCGGATCGGCGGCGCTGCCACTAGATTGCGTCGAATGCGCGTCTGGCTGGTCGGCACTGTGCTACTCCTGGTGCTGGGGGGGTGTAGCGTCACAGATGAATATCTTCTCGGGGATGACCTTTACGAACGGTCGTGCGCGGTCTGTCACAGCGGTGATGGGAGTGGTGGCATCGGACTTGATATCGGCACCGGTTCAAATACCCACCTGAACCTCAGCGACGACCAGATCGCTGGTGTCATCAGGGTTGGGCCGGGCAACATGCCAGGATTCAGCCGGCTCAGTGATGAACAGGTGGAAAGCCTCATCCAATACGTACGGTCCTTGGCGCCATAGCGTCGGCTCACTCAACGTACTATGCGCCCCACATGCTCGATCAAATCATCCAATCAGCAAGAGATCGTTTGGAGCGCCACGGTGTCGTGACCGTCGGCGAGCCTGCGCCGCGTCGTCAGTTTGCGGCCGCTTTGTCGAAACCGGGTCTCCAGGTGATCGCTGAAATCAAACGACGGTCACCTTCAGCAGGCGACTTGAACATGAGTATGGATCCGGTAGAGCAGGCGCTGGCGTATGCCGCGGGCGGAGCGGCCGCCATCTCGGTTCTGACGGAGCCGGAGTATTTCGGCGGATCATTGGACGATCTCAGCAGCGTGCATCACGCAGTTTCCCTACCGGTCCTACGCAAGGACTTCATCATCGACCCGCGCCAGGTTGCAGAGTCGAGAGGTGCCGGGGCCGATGCACTGCTGCTGATCGTGGCTGGTCTCGATCGGGGGCTGCTCAGGGAGCTCATGGCTGAGTGCGAGGCGGTGGGCATCGAGGCTCTGGTTGAGGCCCATAGCGAAGCTGAGGCTGAGACGGCAGCCGCGGCTGGAGCACGCATCATCGGTGTCAACAATCGCGATCTTGCGACGTTCAAAACGGATCTCGCCGTTGCCGAGCGGATCGCACCGATGCTGCCGCAAGGACCCACGCTGGTTGGCGAAAGCGGCGTTTCGACAGCGGCCGGTGCGGCCAGAATGGCGGCAGCCGGCTATGACGCGATTCTGGTGGGTGAGGCCCTCGTCACGTCTGATGACCCGGCTGGCCTTATCGGAGCGCTCCAGGCGGCAGCAGAGTGACCTGGGTAAAGGTTTGCGGGCTTACCGATGAAGGTGATGTCGCCGCAGTCGTCGCTGCCGGGGCGGATGCCGCTGGATTTGTGAATATCCCTGCATCGCCCCGGTTCGTGACTGTGGAGAGAGCTGCGGACCTGGCGCAAGGAATTGCCATCCACACGGTTCTGTTGACGATTGATCTGATGCCGAGTGACGCCCTCCGAATTCTCGAGGAAACCGGTATATCGGGTATCCAGCCGTATGGTGCTGATAGCGCAGACTCGGCTCGGGCCGCACTGGGTGCTGGGTATCTGGTTCTGTACCCACAGCAGGCGGGCGCAGGTGTGCGAAGCGACAAGAGTCTCGGCATACCGCTGCTGGACACTCCGTCCGCGAGCGCGCTGGGTGGTACCGGTCGAGTGTTTGACTGGTCGCTGGCAGCCGGGCGCTCAGACCGGTTTGTTCTCGCTGGTGGGCTCGGACCAGGCAATGTCGCTGGCGCAATCGATACAGTGCGGCCCTGGGGCGTTGATGCGTCCAGCGGCCTCGAGCAGTCCCCTGGCCGAAAAGACCACGGTATGGTGACGGACTTCATCACGAAGGCGAAGAACACGTGAGACTTGACAGACCCGATGAGAGAGGCCGGTTCGCCGAATACGGCGGCCAGTTTGCCCCAGAAACACTCATGCCCGCATTGGAAGAACTCGAAGCCGAGTTCACCAAGGCGTGGGCGGACCCAGCTTTCCATGAAGAACTCAACGGTCTTCTGAGAAACTATGTAGGTCGTCCCACCCCGGTATATCGCGCCGCTCGTCTCTCGGACCGCCTTGGGATCGACTTGTACCTGAAGCGTGAAGACCTCGCCCATACCGGCGCCCACAAGATCAACAACACGATGGGGCAAGCTCTGCTCACCAAGAGAATGGGCAAGCAGCGGGTTATCGCTGAGACCGGCGCGGGTCAGCACGGTGTCGCGACCGCGACAGCGTGTGCTCTTCTCGGGCAAGAATGCGTCGTCTACATGGGCGAAAAGGACATCGAACGCCAAGCGTTGAACGTCCATCGGATGCGGCTGCTGGGCGCTGAGGTGCGCCCGGTTACATCGGGTGCAGGCACGTTGAAGGACGCTGTCTCCGCAGCGATGCGGGACTGGGTGTCGAGCGTGGATGGGACTCACTACATCATCGGTTCCGTGGTCGGCCCGCATCCTTTTCCATGGATGGTCCGTGAACTGCAGAAAGTTATTGGTGAAGAACTACAGGAGCAGATGGATGGTTCGTCAGACAACACACCTGCTCCGGATGTGATCGTCGCTTGTGTTGGCGGTGGGTCCAATGCGATGGGCATCTTCTATCCGTACGCAGGTTCGGCTGTTGATCTTGTCGGGGTCGAGGCTGCCGGTTACGGGCTTGACACTGGTCATCACGGTGCGTCGCTGGTTGCTGGTTCTCCCGGCGTGATCCACGGGTCAATGACGTATCTGCTGCAGGATGACCAAGGTCAGATTCTCGAGGCGCACTCGATATCGGCCGGTCTCGACTATCCAGGAGTCGGGCCGGAACACGCCTACTTCAAGGATCGCGGCCTCGTCAGATATGTTTCGATTACAGACGATGAAGCTGTAGAAGCGGTACACCTGCTGGCCTCGGTGGAAGGCATTATTCCGGCCCTCGAGTCGGCGCATGCCCTGGCGTGGATAGCGAAAGAAGCGAAGTCGTTACAAGGGAAGACTGTCGTTCTCAACCTGTCGGGGCGCGGCGACAAGGATGTCCAGCAGATTATTGATGCCAATGAGTAGAGAACTCCTCACCAACCTATTCGAGACATGCCGGCGAGAGAACCGGGCCGCCTTGCTGCCATACATGACGGTGGGGCTCCCGTCACCGGAAGAGTCGGTCCGGCTCTTTGTGGCGATGGCTGAAGCAGGCGCCGACGGTTTTGAGGTCGGGATTCCGTATGCAGACCCACTCATGGATGGTCCAACAATCCAGGCAGCGGGAGACGCGGCGCTCGCGGCCGGATCCAGCGTCGATGTCGGACTCGATCTTCTGGCGGAGATAGTTGCCGAGACCGGCAAACCTTGCGTGGTGATGACGTACGTCAACCCAATCCTACGAATGGGGATTGCGGCTTTTGCCGATCGTGTGACCGACGCCGGGGCATCCGCTGTGATCGTCGCCGATCTTCCCGTCGATGAGGCTGAGCCATTTACGTCAGCATTCGATAAAAGGGGGATCGGCCTGGTCTTGTTTGTTGCACCGACCACGACCGAGCGGCGTCTCGCTCGCGTGGTCAAAGCCAACCCGCCCTTTGTTTATGGAGTCGCAGAGCTCGGAGTGACCGGGGTCCGGTCCACAGCCTCGAGCCACATAGCGTCGTTGGTCGCCATGGTGCGCAGGCAAAGCGAGGTCCCGGTCGTTGCCGGCGTCGGGATCTCGACACCCGATCAGGCTCGAGCGGCCGCGCGCGTTGCCGATGGTGTAATCGTTGGATCGGCTCTGGTGCGACGAGTTCTCATCGCTGACGATGTGAGCGAGGCCGAGGGTCGACTGCGTGCGGCGGTGCGGGACCTATCCAGGGCGGTACGGCCGGAGCAGACGGACTAGCCATCATGAATGTTGGCTTTTTGCCTCTAGCGTGCGTGGAGTCAGATCTGCACAATCGTTACAGGTCGAGTCCGCACCCTTCCAGCGCGGCACGGCTTGCATCGGCGGCGGGGCTGTCGGCGACATATCGGTATACGCACCACACACCGTTGCGTCGATAGCCCTCCGCCAACTTCCGCCGCCTGTCTCGTACCGGGAGGGGGACTCGAACCCCCACGGGCTTTCGCCCAACGGATTTTGAGTCCGTCGCGTCTTCCATTCCGCCATCCCGGCCTGTGCATACTTTAGGTGTGTGATGTGAAATTAGCCGTGCCGCTGGCCGGTCGTCACACCAAGACCGGATGGCATCGTAGACTCAGTTCATCATGAAGCGAATCGAACGTAAGCTCTTTGCCATTGGTGACGAGATTGAAGCTTTGCAGAGGGCAGAACAACTCGCATCGGAAGAGTTGATCTATCACGAGCATCTCAATGATGATGCGCAGCGAGACGCAGTTGTATCGAATCATCCGATCGATCGGTCTGATGCTCGAGAAACCGCCGGTGACGTTGCCCGGTTCGAGCGCCACCTGGATAATCTGCGTGGCAAACGGGCCAGGCTCGAGCTCAAAAAACAAAAGTTGCTGGACAGATTCGCTAACTAGTCACATCGAGGGGCATAGCTTTCTGCGAGATTCCCGGTATTTACTGCCTGGTGACTACCTAGAATTAGCGCTGGCCGAAGAGAATTGAGCCAAGTAGCATATGCCCACTATGCGTAGCTATACGAATACAACACGTGTTCTGCTAAAGAACGAGAAGGGCGCCGCCCTCGTCGAGTTTGCGATGGTCGCCAGCCTTCTTCTCATGATCGTGTTCGGAATTGTGGAGTTCGGGTTGGCATTCAGAGACCGACTCACTATGGCCAATTCCACCCAGGGTGCATCGCGGATCGCTGCGGCCCTTGGAAACGATGCCGCGGCCGACTACGAAACCCTTCTTGCTCTTGCTCAATCCCTGCAGACGCTGCCGTCATCGGGCATTGGCATCGTCAAGGCAGTCGATATCTATGAAGCCGACGGCAACGGCGATCCGTTGTCGGGTTGTCCGGGCGCCCAATGCAACCACTACGTTTACCAACCAGGGCACACGCCAACATGTGACTGGAACCCGTGTCCCGATCCCGACAATTTCGAGGGCTTTGGAGGATCCTGGATTCCGGGGGTCCCAGGGGGGCGGGACGACGCTCTTCCCGGACTTGCGGTGCTCGGTCTTAGGGTGGAGTTTGCTCACAGCTGGATAACCACCGGATTGCTGCCACTGCCAAATGTCGACTGTGACGGCACGCCTGGCGCCGGCTGCTGGTATGACACCGCTATTCAACGCCTCGAACCTCAGGTGTTCGAGTAATGAGGTGGCGCATGGGGGAAAAGACGCTTGCCAAGCTGAAGGACGAGGGCGGTACGACGCTCGTACTTGTTGCCTCACTGATGGTTGTAATGATCGGAATGGTTGGCTTTTCGGCGGATCTGGGCTGGCTCTACTACCAGCAGACCAACGCCCGCAAGGCTGCCGAGTCGGCGGCGTTGGCGGGTGTAGTCAATATGCCATCCATTGGCGTGTGGGGTCCTGGTGAGCCGGCATATGACACCGCGATCAGTGTGGCGACACAGGCCGGATACACCGGCGGTGTTACCCCCACCCTCATCGCGGGTAAGGATTATCAGCTTCAAGTTTTCGTCGATACCACAACGCCAACGTTCTTCATGAGGCTATTTGGCATCAGCACCGTGGCGATTCAGGAGAACGCTATCGCCGAAGCCCTGCCGCCACTCCGTCTCGGAAGTGATGAGTCGAATCTTGCGAATGATCCGACCCGGGGGATATGGAAGGGGTTCTGGCTTGCCGTAAACGGAAACGCGATGGCAAAGGGTCAGGGCGATCCCTTCACAACGCTGTGCACCGGTGCAGCTGGTACGAATCTTTGCCCGGCCACCCAAGATTCCCCACCGTTCAATCCCGACTATCGCCGCCCTGCCTACTACATAGCTTTTGATGTGCCGGCGTCGGCCGCGGGAACGGTCTCCTTCCAGGTTTACGATCCGCAGCTAAATGCGGGGGGACTCGCAGACGACAGGGATGACGACGTCAGCGGAAACTACGCCGTCAATAGCACGAGCAACGTCAACGATGTGAAGTTCACCGTGTACGTTCCTGACGCCACTGCTGCGGATCCGAGCGACAACAATGTCCAGGTCAACGGCGGTTGCTCGCAGACCTACAACCACGAGTTCGATCCGGGTGGTGGTTGGGTCGCCGGCATCGAGGACTCGTGGACCAGCGTCTGTAGCACGGCAGCCAACCCCGGCATCTATGTGATGGCCGTTGACGTGCGCGGGTTCAGCGGGGATCTCAACAGCTATGCGGCACGCGCACTTATCAACGGCAATCCCAGTAACAGCGTTGCGGTGTACGGGCTTGGCGCCATGTCGATCTGGAATACCGGCGGTGGCTGGCAGCCAGGGGGCACGGTCGCCGACTTTGATCTCATGGAAGTCACGCCGGCTTATGCGGGCGAGCAAATCATTGTTGGTCTGTGGGACGTTGGGGACTTGAACGCCTCGGGTGCTCTCGAATTCCGCGGCTCGGTCGCTGCATACGAGTGTGAGTTCCGTGTGCTGAACGAGACCGGGGGTGTGGTTGTCGACTGGAGAGCCGACGACGGCGACTCCGGGTCGGCGCAGTGTCGCCTTGCCATTGCCGTTCAGGAGCACAACAACCAGTGGATTGAGGTCAGGTTTGACGTCCCCGACGCCCACTCATGCTCGGGTAGCGCCTGCTGGACGTCGGTCTTTTACGACTTTGCCGGCGGTGCCCACGACCGCACTACATGGACCGCAAAAGTGAATGGCCAGCCGGTTCACTTGCTGCCATCGGGGTAAACGGTCCGGCAGGGCCTGCCAAGAGGAAGACCCGGAACCCACGGGTGACTAGCCAATTCGCGAGCGAAAGTTTTCTGCAACAGTTTTGGGTTTTGTTGTCCGATAGCCAAAAAATAGCCGGTACTAGCCAAGAGGACTTCGACAA
>CAXMRC010000119.1:0-4152 GCA_964195945.1 uncultured Gemmatimonadales bacterium | reverse complement strand
AGGGCACGACGGGCCGACAATTCGTTACCAAGACACCCTCCGGGTGTCAGGCACTTGGAGAGCCAGACCCGCCGACACCCCCAACGCTACGGAACCAGAACGTCCCGCAACACCCCAACATCATCAATCAGGCACATATGGGCGGTGTTGCAGCTGCTGTTTGGGTGTGCGGGCTCTCGGGTCGTCGTCAATTCGATGCGGGGGCGTCTGCTTGCTTCTGCGTCACGTGACCTCAGTTCACAAGGCGTCGAGGAGATCCTCGCGGGATTCACGGAATATTGCGCTCAGTTCGTGGCGGTGGCGGTATGGGTAGCGTAGAGTCGAAGAACCTAAGGGAGGCGTTTGTGATCTTTGCAGTTGCTGAAGCCGAAGTTGCTGAGGCTGATTCTCACCACCTTGCCGGTGCCTGGTCGGATCTGGTTGTCGGCGAACAACCGAAAGGACTGGTGGAGTCTTACCTGCTGAGCGGGGACGGCGTCTGGCGGGTCATCTCGGTGTGGGATGATGCCGACTCGCTGGATCGGGCTCTTGGCGAGGAGGACAGTCATCCGGCGAACGCGGTCTTTGACGCCGCCGGGATTGACTGTCGACACACTTCAATGCACGTCATTGGCCATCTGATTCCAACGGATCTCCGCAACCATCAATAGGGGTCCGTCCTCGACCCGAAAGGCATCCACCGTGGCCGAATCGTCGCTTTCGTCTGGGGGAGAAGACCGCGAGGGTGAGGATCGGTTGTTGGCTGAGGCGCTTGGTGACGTTTCGGCTGCTTTGAGTAGCACGTTGGAGTTGGACGATGTCCTGGACCTCATCTTGGATCGAGCGGCTCGGGTTGTGCCATACGTTCTTGGGACGGCGCTTCTGGTCGAGGGCGATCACGCCAAGGTCATGAGAGCCAGGGGATATCCGGATTCGATGCTCGGCGTGCGGCTTCCGCTTACGAAGATCGTGCGCCGTGTGATCGAGACCGGTGATCCTGTGGTGGTCCAGGACACACGCGAGGAGCCGGATTGGATTGTGACCGATGAGGGCAAGGACGTTCTTTCCGCGGCGGTTGTTGGGATGCATGCCGACGGACAGGTCATCGGCCTCATCAGCTTGGACAGTGTCGAGACCGGGAGTTTCACCCTGGAGCAGGCCCTACAGTTACAGGCGTTTGCTGACCACGCTGGCAGCGCTATCCGCAACGCCAGGCTCTACCAAGACAGCCAAACGGCGCTGGCAGCGATGCGCGAGCAACGCCGATTGACGCAGATTCTGGCTGACATCACCACAGAGCTGACGATGCAGCGCGATGTCGATGATCTCCTCGATTACATCCTCGGGCGCGTGTCTGGGTTCTTCGCGGGCGCAGCCGTCACCGTCATCCTGATTCAGGATGGCGTGGCAGAGGTTGTGCGCACCACGGCCGCAGACGAGGCGATGCTAGGTACGAGGTTGACCATCTCGGAAACGCCGACGCTTCGTAGGGTGTTCGACACTCAACGGCCGTGTCTGATTGAAGACACCCGCGCCGACGCAAGCGACTGGGTGCTGATCGAGGACACCGCGTGGATTCGATCCAACCTGACAGCACCGATCAAGCTGAGTGGCGAGGTAATCGGCTTCCTGAGCCTTGACAGCGGGGAACCGGCCGCTTTCCCAGCAGCGTTGTTTCAGCCGCTCGAAACATTCTCGAACCAAATCGGAATAGCAATACACAACGCACGGATGTTCGCTGACTGCGAAGCCGCCCGGTCAGCCGCGCAGGAAGAGCGGTTGTTGGCTGAGGCGCTTGGTGACGTTTCGGCTGCTTTGAGTAGCACGTTGGAGTTGGACGATGTGCTGGATCTCATCTTGGATCGAGCGGCTCGGGTTGTGCCATACGTTCTTGGGACGGTGCTTCTGGTTGAGGGCGATCACGCCAAGGTCATGAGAGCCAGGGGATATCCGGATTCGATGCTCGGCGTGCGGCTTCCGCTTACGAATATCGTGCGCCGTGTGATCGAGACCGGTGATCCTGTGGTGGTCCAGGACACACGCGAGGAGCCGGGTTGGATTGTGACCGATGAGGGCAAGGACGTTCTTTCCGCGGCGGTTGTTGGGATGCATGCCGACGGGCAGGTCATCGGCTTCATCAGCTTGGACAGTGTCGAGACCGGGAGTTTCACCCTGGAGCAGGCCCTACGGTTACAGGCGTTTGCTGACCACGCTGGCAGCGCGATACGCAACGCCAGGCTCTACCAAGACAGCCAAACCGAGCAACGTGAGGCTGATCGGTTACTCAGAGCGATCCTGCCGGACCAGATCGCCGAGGAACTCAAAGCCAATGGCCGGGTACAGGCGCGACGCCACGAGGGCGTGGCGGTGTTGTTCGCCGACATTGTCGGCTTCACGGAGTATTGCGATACCCACGATCCCGAAGAGGTGCTCGAAGCGCTAACACTGATCACGCAGCGATTCGAACAGATCTCAGAGCATCACGGCCTCGAGAAGATCAAGACCATCGGGGACTCCTTCATGGCCGCCACCGGACTCCTATCGCCGATGCTCAACCCGGATCTCCAATGTGTCAAGGCAGCTCTCGACATGGTCGTCGCATGCCGAGAGCTGACACCGATGTGGCGTGTCAGACTGGGTATACACAGCGGCGACCTCATCGCGGGTGTGCTGGGAAGCAAGAAGTTCCTGTTCGACGTCTGGGGTGACACCGTCAACATCGCATCGAGAGTCGAGAGCAACGGCGTCCCCGATGCCGTTTCTGTCAGCCGCACCTCCTGGAACAGGATCGCCCACGCATGTCAAGGGCGATCTCGCGGCATGATCGAGGTCAAAGGCAAGGGCGAAATGGAGATGTTCTTGGTCGAAGGACTGCAATAGTTCGACCACTCAAGACACCCGGACGACGCCGAGCAATCAGAAGAGTCAGGTCGTCACGGCCCCAGACTCCCTCACCGTCACCCCGCCCATATCGGCACATATGGGCGGCAGGATTCTGCTCTCGGTTGCTGGTTCGACAACGTTCAGAGCCACGTTCGGCGGGCGCGTATTGAGCGTGGTCAAGGTCGGCGGGAAGGTGCGGATGGCTTGCAGGCTTCCAGGGCGAGCATCATGCCTTCGATTCTGGCGACGCCGTTTGCCACGACAGTCAGCGGCTCAGATCTTCGATTCGAGGAACCACGTCTCGAGTTCGCCCTTGCCTTCCACTTCGATCGAGCCTCTCGGCTCCAAAACATAGCGGCCGGATAGGCGGTCGAACGCTGGCTTCGCTACCTGGATGCGGCCCGGGACGCCGGTCGATTCCATTCTCGACGCAATATTGATCGTGTCGCCCCACAGGTCGTATGCGAACTTCGTGGTTCCGACGACTGCGCCAACAGCACTCCCGGAATTGATGCCGATCCGCACCTGGAGCCTGATTCCGTCATCCGCGACACGATCACGAACCCAGTCCCGCATGTCGAGGGCCATGCGGGCGACTACGTCACAGTCGTCACTGCGCCGGGTGGGGGCACCAGCAACGATCATGTACCCGTCTCCCATGGTCTTGACCTTCTCGAGGTCGTAGCGCTTGGCGATACGGTCAAACGCTGTGAAGAGCTCGTTTAGGAGCTCGACGGCCTCCGTCGCGCTCAGGTGTGCGGAGATCGGTGTGAAGCCGACAACATCGGCGAACAGGGCTGTGACCTGCTCGAACTCCTCGGCGATCGTCTTCCCTGGTTGGGCTTTGAGTTGGGCCGCGATCTTCGCAGGAAGCACGTTGAGGAGCAGCCGTTCGGCACGATCGTGCTCGTTTCGGAGTTGGCGTTCGAGATGTTTGCGTTCGGTTATGTCGACGAATGTGAGGACGGACCCGATCGGTCCGCCGTCCTGTTCGATCGGATAGGACCAGTATTCGGCGTTGAAACGCGATCCATCTGCTCGCCACATGACCTCGCTATCGACGTGCACGCCGCGACCTTCGCGGAATGCGAGATAGATCTTGCATTCCGACATAGGGTACGGATCGCCGCTGGGCAGCGTGTGGTGGACGAGGTCGTGCATGTTTCGCCCGAGGAGTTCGTCTGCGGAGTCGAATCCGAGAATCCGGAGACTTGCAGGGTTCGCGAATGTGCAGTTTCCCTCGAGATCCACCCCATAGATACCCTCACCCGTCGAATCCAACAACAGACG
>CAXMRC010000118.1:0-12045 GCA_964195945.1 uncultured Gemmatimonadales bacterium | reverse complement strand
CCAGAACCTGGACCTCAAACCAACAAAGAACAGACGACCTCACAAGCTGGCTCCACCGATACAATCACCACCGACATCACACCGCCGTCGGTGGCCCACCCATCACCCGCGTCAACAACCCTACGAATCAATACACCTAGGTGGTGGGCTCATACGGCACGACGATGAGTGCGTTGCCACGAACCTCGGTGACTCGCACCCGTGCACCTGCAGCAAGGGGTTCGTCAGTCTTCGAGAGGGCTCGCCATGACTCGGTCTCGACACGAACCCGCCCGGCACTCGACCCAACGATGTCAGCGGTCACTACCCCAACGGCATCCACATAACGAACCCCACCGATCCGGGCTGAGGGCGGCTCCCGGTTGCTGCGGATTGCAAACCTACGCAGCCAAACCAACGAAGTCGCTGAGATGGCAGCAAAAACCACGAGCGCCCACGCCATATCTACTCCCAGAGCGGCAAGAATGGCGGCAAAAAGGGCGCCGACGACAAAGGGCACGAGGTGCATCGTGCCCGACATGATCTCGCCAAAACCGGACAGCGCGGCCACAACCAGCCAGAGAACAATCTGAAAATCAATGGCATCAAGCATCGCCATTCATTATGGCCAGGGACTGCGCTCAATCACAGACCACTCACCAAGAGGCCGCGCAACTTGGGCTCCCAGTGTGTGAACTCGCCGCATATCTCAGAGCTCAATAGTCTTGACCCAGTCAAAGTCGAGTGCCCGACGACTCAGATTGTCTCAACCGATGGCTCGATTCCAGCAGCCGGAGTCGACGCCCTGACCGACTCCGCAGCAAAACACATACAACAACTGTGTCGCGTTCTCTGGGACGCCCAGCTTCCTATCGCCGGGCCTGTTACGGAGACATTGAATAATCATCCGGGCCTCGACCTGCTGGCAGCAACCCGCTCGGCCGGTCTGGCGACCGAGTTGCGGCCGGACGCGCTCAATGTCGTCGTCGAGAGCGCCCAGGCGGCGAACCCTGCGGACGCCCCTGCCCTCCATGCGAGCGCGGTGACTGTGGTTGGACAACCCGCGGTGATGCGCTGGATCACCTCGCACGCCGGATCTGTGGCGGACTCCCCCAACTGGCGGTCGATTGCTCCAGGGCTCGGCGGCGTAACCGTCTCGGTGGCACTGGCAGAAGAGGCGCTTTTCAGCCTCATGAAGACACGGAAGAAGCTGCCCCCTGAATTGACCGGATTCGTCCAGCTGAACCCTTGGTACTCAAGGAGATTTGCGATTCGGCATCGGCGCCGGATGAAGGGCAAGCGGCTGCGCGTGGGCGAACGCGGAGCAACACTCCGCGGCTGGGCGCATGGCAGAACGATCCTCGATGGCAGGCTCCCGGCTCAGTGGACCGCGCTCCACGGACGTGGTGTTGGGCGCCCCCTCGATTGGTGGTCCGAGCGTCTCCTCGCTGACTACACGGATCTGCTGCTCGATACGTACGGTGAGGACGGAATTCCCGCGGCGATAGCACCGCTGTTCGTGATCGCTTGTGCGTCGATCGTCTGCGCCGACGTGCCAGAGAGTGTGGCGACGAAATGGGATACGTTGCCGGTCGAGGTGGAGAATCAGGCAAGAGAGTTGGTAGGCCTGCCGCAGCGGGCGATTGATCCAGCCAGGAGAGCGGATGTGGCCGCTCTCACGATTGCCTCCCGTGAACTTGGCGACGATACGAACACATGGCAGAGCGTTGCAGCACTGGCTTATGACGATGGATTGGGGATGGCTGGCGCACTTTCCCGGTTTGGAATACCATCCGTCCGCTAATAGTCGGCTCACTGACATTGTGAGACTGACAAGCAGAGTCCATCGGTTCTGGATGCTGCAAAGAGACGACTCACCTCGTGCCGTGGCGACCACGAGAACACCTACAAGCCAGCCATCGACATCTCACAAGACCGCCCGGACGCACGTGTGCCAAGCGATAGCCGCAACTGGACCGGGAATATGCCATTCTGACAGCAGGTCGACTCGCCCACTTTGGGATGCCGCCCGCTACGTGCCGAACTCGGCATCACAACCTGACAGGGAGTACCGAAATGGAACTAGGAATGATTGGACTGGGGAAGATGGGTGCCAATATGACCG
The DNA here is from genome assembly GCA_964195945.1 of uncultured Gemmatimonadales bacterium. Classification (GTDB taxonomy): domain Bacteria; phylum Actinomycetota; class Acidimicrobiia; order Spongiisociales; family UBA5794; genus JAAETI01. Next base: position 9,941 of record CAXMRC010000118.1, on the reverse strand, counting down.
AACGCTTGGTTCGGGGAGGGCACCGGGTGGTCGGGTTCGACCTCAGCCCTGAATCGGTACAACGTGTTGTCGATGTCGGCGCCGAAGGCGCCACATCACTCGAAGAAATGGCGGGCAAGCTTTCGACGCCTCGCATCTTCTGGATCATGGTGCCATCAGGAGATCCGGTCGACGCCACCATCAACGCTCTACTCCCGTACCTCAGCGAGGGTGACATCGTCATCGACGGTGGCAACTCCAACTACAAGGACACGCAGCGCCGGGCAGAACAGTGCTCGGCTGCCGGTCATCACTTCGTCGATGTCGGCACCAGTGGCGGTGTCTGGGGCCTGGCCGAGGGCTACAGCATGATGATTGGCGGTGACGAGGACATTGTGGAGTCGCTGCGACCGATATTCGAAACGCTGGCACCCGCACCGGATCAAGGATGGGGTCGGACGGGACCGACCGGCGCTGGGCATTTTGTCAAGATGGTGCACAACGGAATCGAATATGGGTTGATGCAGGCGTATGCCGAAGGTTTTGCCCTGATCAATGCCAAGACCGACTTGCATCTCGACGTCGCCGAAATCGCTGAGATCTGGAAGTACGGCAGCGTGGTGCGGTCATGGCTGCTTGACCTCACCGCCGATGCCCTCAACGAAAACCCCGATCTAGACGGGATTGCTCCTTACGTTCCCGACTCGGGTGAGGGCCGCTGGACGGTCGTTGAGGCAATCGATCTCAATGTGTCCGCTCCGGTTATCGCTCTCTCACTGCTTCGCCGAATCGGTTCGCGAGACGAAGTTGACTACGCCGACAAATTGTTGTCTGCCATGCGCAACCAGTTCGGTGGCCATGCCATCAAGAAGGAGGGGTAGCCGTGGCCGAAGTCGACCACCATTTGTTCGTGATCCTCGGCGGAACCGGGGACCTGGCAAGCCGCAAACTGCTGCCGGCTCTCTATCGGTTGATCACCGAGAACGACATCGGGGATCGGTTTACGATTCTGAGCGCCGCCACCACTGATATGAGCGACGACGAATACCGGCAATGGGCGCGAGAGGCTCTCGAGGATGTCGGTATCGATAGTGATGCGGTTGACGCATGGAAAGACCAGAACGTCTTCTACCAGCCAATCACGCGCGATCCCGACACCTACGAGACCTTGCGGACCCGTATCGAACAGATCGAGAAGGAGCACGGACTCCCCGGCAATCGGGCTTTCTACCTTGCGTTACCTCCGGCCGCTTTTGTGCCCACGATCATTGGGCTGGGAAAGGCGGGGCTCAACCGTGGCCCTGGCTGGACCAAGCTGGTCATAGAGAAGCCGATCGGCACCGATCTCGATACAGCGCGGGCGCTCAACGAAACGATCCACGCCCACTTCGACGAGTCCCAGGTGTATCGCATCGACCACTACCTCGGCAAAGAGACCGTCCAGAACCTGTTGAATTTCCGTTTCGCCAACCCGATGTTTGAGAGCATCTGGAACCGGGACCGTATCGAGTCCGTGGAAATCACGGTCGCAGAGGATCTCGGCATCGGGACCAGGGCTGCCTACTACGACAAGACGGGAGCCCTCCGTGACATGGTCCAGAACCACCTCACACAGTTGCTGGCGCTCGTTGCGATGGAACCGCCCAACTCGTTCGAGGCGGAGCGGATCCGTAATGAGAAGGTGAAAGTTATCGAAGCCATAGCTCCGATCGACACCGCAAACGTGGTGTTCGCCCAATACGGACCTGGCTCGATCGGAGGCGAAACAGTCCCCGGCTATCGCGACGAGGATGACGTGGCCGATGACTCCACAACACCAACGTTCGTTGGCATCAAGACCTACGTCAACACCTGGCGATGGGAGGGAGTTCCTTTCGTGCTCCGTACCGGGAAACGGCTGCCCAAGCGGCTGACTCAGATAGCCCTGACCTTCCACCGGCCCGCCTTGTGCTTTTTCCACGGCAAGGCAGATACGTGCGAGGTGCACCCCAACACGCTGCTCATCACCCTGCAGCCCGACGAAGGCTTCTCCCTGGCGTTCAATGTCAAGTCACCTGACCACGAAGACCAGCTTGATGTTCAGTCGTTGCGATTTGCGTACGAGGAGTCCTACCGCCGGTTGCCCGACGCGTATCAGACGCTGATCCTCGACATGATGCAAGGCGACCAAACGTTGTTCGTGCGCGCCGACGAGGTGGAGGCCTCCTGGAAACTGTACAACCCACTACTCGACTATCGACCAGAGCCCTATCCGTATGCCGCGGGGACCTGGGGCCCGGCCACCCTCGACCAGGGCATCGCCCTCAGTGGCAGCGCCTGGATGAATCGTTAGGCATCCGAGAAACAGTGGATTGAACTGCAGCGTCATCACAACACCTACCGCAACTGCCGGATCTCCTACCCACTAGCGTAGAAACCGGCGCACCGACTTGGAGGAACCGACATGTCCGACACCATCAACGCCGCTCTACTGATCGTCCGCATCGGGGTCGGCATCGTTTTCCTGGCGCACGGGATCAAACACGCCCGCGGTCGAGCCAAAACCTCGAAGTGGTTTGCCAGCATTGGCTTCAAGAGCGCCGACCTGCAGTGGCTTGCATCTACAGCCACCGAGATCGGTGTTGGCGTGCTGCTTATCGTCGGTCTCCTGACCGGGTTCGCCGCAGCCGGCGTCATCGGCATCATGTTCGTTGCCTACTGGACGGTGCACCGCTCCGCCGGATTCTTCATCACCTCCTTCATGAAGGAAGGAGTTGATGTCGAGGGATACGAATACGTGGCCGTCCTCGGGATGCTGGGATTGGCTCTTGCCATTGCGGGACCCGGCGAGTTCTCTTTGGACCATGTGATCGAATTGTCGGACGTGACCCTGGCCGAGTACTTCGACGGCCGGATCGGTGCCCTCCTCTCTGTTGGAGCGATCGGGGTATCGGCGCTACTGCTCGCTACATTCTGGCGACCCGCCGACACAGACTGACAAACGACGTCAGTTCCCCGGCAGCACCGGACTCATGGCGTCCCGGTTGCCGCATTGTTCGATGAGTTCCGCCACCAGACCTGTCCAACCCGTTTGGTGACTGGCCCCGAGACCCGCGCCCGTATCGCCATTGAAGTACTCATAGAACAAGATGTGGTCGCGCCATTCAGGGTCGTCGGCGAATACACCATGGCGACCAAACACCGGCCGAGTTCCGTCATCGTCTTGAACAAACAGATCGATGAGTCGCTGGGAAGAGGTCTTTGGCAATGCTGTCCAAGCTGTGCAAGTTGCCCGACCCTCTCGGGTATTCGATACCGAAATCGTCACCGTAATACTCGTGGAACCGGCCGAGCGCTTCGATGAGCAGGTAGTTAATCGGGAACCAGACAGGTCCCCGCCAGTTGCTGTTGCCTCCGAACACACCACTGGCCGATTCAGCTGGCTCGTAGGCAATCCCGAAAGGTTGGCCATCTATTTCGATACGGTAGGGTCGGCCGTCGTAGGCCTTTGATAGCGAGCGGACTCCGTTGCGTGATAGAAACTCGTTTTCGGCGAGCATGTACTCGAGCACGCTTGACAATCGCTCGTCGTCCAGGATGGAGACCAGATGCCGGTGTCCGGCGGTGCGGTCGTCGAGGCTGACGATGTTCTCGCTGAGGTGGGGACGGTTCTGCAGGAACCAGTGCATTCGGTCCGCGAATTCCGGGACATCATCGACACGTTCCCGATCGATCACCGTTACCGCCAACAACGGTATGAGTCCCACCATCGAGCGCAGCTTGAGGGGGAAGCTGGTTCCGTCCGGCAACCGAGATACGTCGTAGAAGAAGCCGTCTTCGTCGTCCCACAGGCACTTGCCCGCGGCGGTCATGGCTCTGGCAATCGACAGGAAGTGCTCGAGGAACTTGGTGGCCATATCCTGGTAAACCGGGTCGGTCTTGGACAGCTCCATCGCAATAGCCAGCATCTCAAGCGTGTAGAAGGCCATCCATGCGGTGCCATAGCCGGCAATGATCGTGGCACCCGTAGACCCATCGTCTACCGGTCTCTGCACGATGAACTGATCAGCGGCGAGAACCAGTTGCCGGATCCATTCGGGTGCGTCGGAGTAGCCAGAGACGAGGGCCGCTGCGTAGGACTGCTCCCGGGCCAACGCAACATCCCCGTCGGTTTCTGCCTCTAGGTTTGTGCTCGCCACCACTGTTGCAGACTCTCCCGGCTGCAGCAGGACATCGAAACGGGCGGCGTACAGGTCATCACCAAGCGGGTCGAGACCCCGATAGGCCTCCCCGTCGAGATAGTGATTCAAGTACCACGTGTGGTCTGGCGTCACTGAAGCACCGGCGCACTTAACCACAAACGGAACCGCTCCTGAGAAGGCTTCGACGCGGATACCGGAGTCAACGGTGCCGATGTTCATCCGCCAGTCTCCGCTCCGAGTATTGCTGTGGAAGTCTCGATAGTTCACCAGCACTTTGATCGAAAGCTGGATCGGATCGCCACCGCTGAGGTGCTGATAGCCGACGTAGGTGGTGTCCTCGTGGCGCTCCATCCACACCCGCTTCTCCAATGTGACGTCGCCGAGCGCAAATCGCCACACCGGCATCGATCCGTCCAGTTGCAGCCCGGCAATATTGTCGAATCCAACCGGTGTGAGCTCGCCTGCGGACTCGTTCCACCGGTTAGTCGACATCGGATATTCGGTGCCGTCGACCACCGCGGTCTCATCAAGCTTCGACAGCAGCACAGTTCTATCAAGCGGCGGCGCCAGCGCGGCAACCAGCAAGCCGTGATAACGCCGGGTGAGCAGTTGCGAGACCGTACCTGACGCATAGGACCCCAGCCCGTTTGTCTGAGCCACTCGCGTGACCCCGCACCCGCTCCGTCGTCGGTCACATTGCCGTCAATCTCGATCATTCGTGGCCTCCACTGTGGCACTCTGTGGTGGCGATATCCGGAGCGCCGCTACCGGTCCGACAGCATGGCCGCCCAGATCCATCCATCGACTCCACAATGTCGGTGGTTGTTCGACTGCGGAACAGAAACAGCAGTCTCGATGTTTGTTGAGACATGAGTTTCATTAGACATCTCGATGGATCGGGTGCGCGCGTCGACGAAGTCGGCGGCAAGGCGGCCGGTCTCGACCGGCTTATCTCGCACGGATTCCCGGTACCAACTGCCATCGCGCTTACGGTCGATGGCTATCGCTCTTTCGTAGAGCGGTCGGGGCTGCAGCAGTCTCTCAATGTGATCGCCGCAGCAGAACTGCCGTCGCCCGACCGAATCGAAGCTGAGACTGCCAATGTTGACGCGCTGTTCCGCACCGCCACATTCGACTTCGCACTCGAACTCGAGATCCGAACTACGGTCCGGGCGCTACTCGCCGAAGGCCCCATAGCGGTGCGTTCCTCAGCGACCGCGGAGGACATGGGCTCGGCGTCATTTGCCGGCCAGTACCGCACCATCCTCGAGGTCGGAGACGAGGAGGCGGCGCTCGAGGCCATCAAGCTCTGCTGGGCTTCGCTGTGGGGACCGTCGGTTCGGTCATATCGCAAGCGTGAACAGATCCCCGAAGATGAACTCGCGATGGCCGTCGCCTTGCAGGTGATGGTTCCGGCTCGCCATGCTGGCGTTGTCTTCACCCGAGATCCTCTCGGTGACCCTGAGACATCGCGTGTCGAGATAGTCGAGGGGCTCGGTGAAGCACTGGTATCTGGCGAAGTGACGCCGGACGACTACCGGGTAGATCGAAGCAGCCTCACCGTGCGCGGTGCCCAGGCCGGCAAAGCACCCGACTTCATCGAAGATTTGGTCCGGATGACACTACGGGTCGAGCGTCGCTTCGGTGCCCCGATGGACGTCGAATGGGCCCATGACGGACGCCGGTTGCTTCTCCTCCAGGCACGCCCGATCACGATCCAAGGGATGCGCCGCACCGACGATGATGGCTTTGACACGCCGCCGGAGCTGGAACAGACATACACACCGTATGGTCTTGCTGAGATGCTCCCCGGCGTGCTGCCTCCACTGCTGTGGAGCATCAACGCTCCGATGCTGGACAATGCCTTTCGACGACTCTTCGCCGATCTCGAAATACCCCCACCGCACGTGGACGGCGCCTTTCTCGCAGTGGGACGGTTCCGCGGTCGAGCGGCACTGAATCTCAGCGTGTTGAAAGAGGCGGCGTCGTCGATGCCCGGTGGGTCTGCCGCTGAGGTGGAAAGACAGTACCTCGGCAGAGTGGTTACCGAAGGCCTCGAAAACGAGCCAACGCAGAAGGCTGGTCTCCGCCAGACAATTGCCGGCCTGAAATCGCTTCGGGTGCGCAAGCAGGTCGAAGACGAAGTTGCCCTATTCGCAGATGCGGTCGAGTTCATCCTCGCCATCGGTGCCAACCTCAAGGATCTCCCCGTGCAACGACTCCTCGCCTATCGAGCTCGGATCCGGGATCTTGCCTGGCGGGGCTACGAAGCCGAAGTTGCGGCATCTGCAGGAGCAGCCGCGGCCTATCGAGGCCTGGAGTTGGCTCTGGAGCGATGGGTCGGTGGAGATGAGGCTGCGCTGTGGGCTCAGAAGCTGACCGCGGGACCCAGCCCGAAGGACCAAGCGGGGGTCAACTGCGCCGGCGAACTATGGGATCTATATGTCGCCGACGTCCAGAATCAAACGCCATGTGACTACCTCATCGAAGGTCCGATCGAGACAACCGAGGCACGCCTCGAAGCGCTCGGTGATGATGGCGCAAAGTTCGTCACTGCTGTCCATCGAACGATGCGACACTTCGGCAGCATGGCGCTCTACGGAGATGTGGCCTGGGACGAGGACCCAACCATGGTGTGGGGATGTGTCGCATCCATGGCACGGTGCGATGTCGACGGCCACGATATTGCCCTGGCACCACGTATCGCGGCGACCCGACTGAGCCGTGAGGAGGCTTTTGACGAGTTGGTTTCGCAGTTCAAGAGCTCGTGGAAGTGGCGTCTTACCCGAATCGTGACCGGGCAGGTCGTCGACATGAGACGGCGCATGCTACACAAGCTGGCAGATGACGCCACCCAGTTCCTCAGCCTTCGCGAACGAGCCAAAGGCGCATTGTTGATCTTGGGAGGCGAGGAACGTCGGTTGATAACGGAGGCTGCACGCCGTCTCGTGGCTTCGGGCCTGATCGCAAGACCAGACGACGTCCTCATGCTTTCCGACCAGGAGCTGACGGTGATGCTAGTTGGCGAGGAGCCCGTCTCCCCCGACGAGCTCAGTCGGCGCCGTTCGGCATTCGAGCAGGCCAAACTCGGTGACCCGCTACCACAAACGTTTGCGGGACATCCCGGAATCGAGGAGTTCGCTCCCCTCGACGGTGATCGGTTGGAAGGTTGGGCTGCAAGTCCCGGAGTCACTCGGGGACGGGTTCGCTTGCTCTCCACCCTGGCCGACGGTGCCAAGCTCGAGGCCGGCGACGTGCTGGTGGCCAGGAGCACCGATCCCAGCTGGACGCCTTTGTTCTTGATAGCCGGCGCCATCGTCCTGGAGGAGGGTGGACCGCTTTCACACGCCGCCATCGTCGCCCGCGAGTTCGGGCTACCTGCCGTCCTCAACGTCAAGGGCGCCATGCGCTCGCTCGAAGAAGGAGCAGAGGTTGAGGTCAACGGCACTGCCGGCGCAGTCACCTTGGTTGATGAGCTAGTGGAGGTGTCATGAGACCTTTCACCGAGTATGAGTTGCTGACCGCCCCCCGGCGGGCCGATCACAGCATCGCGGATGATCAAGTCGGCCTGAACGTATTCGTGCCCGGCCTAATGGGAGCCGGCATCCTGTTGTCGGCTGGAATCCTGGTGAGCGACGGGATCAAGAAACTCTTCCCAAATAGTGGTGCCAGAAGAAGCATCGAAGTGACCCGCGGCGTACAGCGAATCGTCGCTGATACCGCGGCTGCAGCTGGGATCGCAATCGAGGAACGGAATATCTCGCGCCGCCGGCTCCGCAGCGTCGGATTCTACGCAGTCGGCGCGATAGGTCTCGTGGCTCTCGCCATCGCTTCTGTGAGCCTTGGAATCGTGGCATATGGCGACGATGGCGTGCTCGAAGAGAATGCCATTGCGATCGTCTTCGGCTCGGTGGCCGGTGCCATCGCTGCTGGTTTTGCCATCAGCTTTGCGATGCTTGCGGTTGTTAGAGACCGGCGCATTGCCGGCATCACCCCATTGATGGAAACAACCTCGCTCGGGCGGCTGCAGGCGCCACCCGAGAGCCGCCTCGACCGAGCCCGCCTACTGATCCCCCAGTTTCGTGAAGGAGAGACGTCATGACCAAACGACGGATAGCAGTCCTCAGCCTGCTCGGCTTCGTCGGCTACGCCGGCGTATACATATTTATCTACCTGTGGCGTTCCTTCAGAATCGATGAACCCGCGAACCTGCAGTACGTAGCCCTATGGCACGGAGACAACTTCTCCCGCTCGATTCTGGTCGCGGTTCTCTTCCTGATCGGATTGACAGTGATGCTGCACCTGTCCCTCCTCCATCGTCAGGGCCGGGCCGGGCAGATCACGATCCGTTCCGACATTCAGGAGTGGCTCGTACAACAAGCAGAGGAAACCAACGAGGACCCGTCACGCTTGGCCGATCGGGCCATCGGCACGTATCGGGCCGGTATCGAGGGTGTCAGAACACCGTCGTAAGAGTTCCTCGGCGGTCCGGCTGATCAGCTGCTTAATGCCGCAAACGCCACGTCATCGTCGTCGGGCAGGTCGTGGAGTCCGCATCCCAGTCCGCCGCCGAAGTGGTGACCACGAAGGGACCAGGCCACCGTGACCACAAAGGCGGTCCCGGCAAACATGCCGGCAACGACGTCCGAGGACCAATGGACGTCGAGGTAGACACGGGAGAACCCGACGCCCAGGATCACAACCGATGCCGCGACAAACCCGAGGACGCGCACCAGCAGCGGACTCGACGAGAGCCATAGCACGGCGGCGAGCACACCGTAGAAGCCGACTGTGGCGAGCACATGTCCGCTCGGGAACGATGGTCCATTACCGGGAACCAGCCTCGCCAGGTCCGGGCGGGGGCGGTCGACAATCGCCTTGAGCGCATACTCCAGTACTGGGTTGGCCAGGAAGGCGACGGTCATCACCATGAGAGCCTTTCGGCACCTTCCGGTGCGGACGACCCATGCGGCGAGGATCAAGAGGAACGAGCCGATGGCCCAGCGGCTCCCCAGCCGTGTGATCCAGACCATGGTCTCGTTCAACCACGGAGAGCGAATCTCCAGCAGCTCATCTTGAACCGTGAGATCAAGATTGACGAGCCACGCGGTCCGAGTTCCGACCAGGACAGCGAGAACCACAAACCCCGCGATGGACGCCATAAACAGTCTGTACCCATCCCTCTGGCCTATTGATAGCCGAGTCAATCGACTTCGCCACGGACGGCGGGTCCTTGTCTGTGTCATTTCCGGGCCTCTCTGTGCTCATACCAACTCAACGAGTCGCAGATGTATGCCCGCTGAACCTCGGAGCTGTTTCCGACAGTCGCCGCAGCCGGTGCCTACCGAGTCTCTATCGGCGTCATCAGGGCAGTGATTGACCACTAGGGTTGCCAATCCCCAGCTGCAAGGACGCCCTGATGCCAGAATTCACGATCACGCGGCAAATAGATGCGCCGGTGGAGAAGGTGTGGGAGGTTCTGCACGACTTCGGAGACATTCAGCGGTGGAGCCGCGGAGTGACCGCTTCCGAATTGACCTCGGAGGGCCCGGTAAGCGCAGGGTCCACTCGACACTGCAACTTCGCACCGTTCGGTGGCGTCAACGAGCGCATCGATCTTCACGAACCGAATCAGCGCTTGACTGTCAATCTCTATGAGACATTCAAGCTGCCGATCTCAGGCGCCGTCGCAGATTTCAATATTGCCCCACACGACAACGGCACTGAGCTGACCCTCAACTACAGCTATACGCCCAACTTGCTCGGGCGCCTGTTGCGCGG
>CAXMRC010000117.1:0-21008 GCA_964195945.1 uncultured Gemmatimonadales bacterium | reverse complement strand
GCGACAATGTCCATGCTGTCACACACTCTCTGACCGACCGTCCCAACATCGCCGATAGCAACAGCGGCTGCCCTGGCACCTTCGCGGGTGCCGGAGCGGACGTCGTTGACCTGGGCAAATGCCCATGACATCTCGATAAGTCCAAACAACAACGCCAACAACAATGGCAACACCATGGCGAACTCAACGAGTGCCGCCCCGCGCTGTGTGTCTGCTGAGCGCGGTTGCTCAGGCACCGGCGGTACCGTCGGGCGGATCGCCGTGCTTTGAGATGTGTTCATATGCGGCCTCCAATCTCTGCCTGGCTCGGTGGCACCGCACACGGATGGCTCCGGAAGCTGCATCGAGTCTGTTGCTGATTTCCTTGTAGGTCAGTCCCTCGACCTCTCGCAGCCACAGCAGGTGTCGATCGGCTTCCGACAATCTGGTCAGGGCACGCCTGATTGTCAGATGCTCTTCGTCGATCACGACTGTTTCGTCCGGTGGCGTCGGTGCTGGTTGATGTGGTTCGGTGTGTCTCGAAGCCCGCTGCTTGCGGCGGAGCCAGGCGCGCACCTGATTGCGGGTGATCGCCCAGAACCAGGCTTCGAAGGTCTCCAGTTGCCGCAAGGTATCGATCTTGCTCAGAACGATCTCGGAGACGTCTGCGGCTATGTCCTCTCGTGTTGCCAGATCGAAGCCGTGATATCGCAAGAATGCGTTGAGGCGCGGTTGGACGGCGCGGTAGATCGCTTCCACCGCTTTCGGGTCGCCCAGACGCGCTCGCGCAACCTCCTCGAGCGATGGAGGCCACTGCTCTGGGGTCAATCATTTCTCGATTCGGGGCTGATAGCAGGGCATGATTGATCCATCGGCACCTCGACGCCCCAATCTTGAGTGAAATCCGTACTTCCGGAGAGGCTGGTGCCGTCATTTCGCCGCTCCTGCCGGGTGTGTTTTAACTCGATCCTGACCCGGCGGGACAAAGCCATCATCCTGGCCGGGAGGTGTGGGCGTCGTCGCGGTGTTGTCAGCCTCTGGCGCTGGATCGGGTTCTATCGGCACGGCGGGTGGGAGGGTCTCCTCGTCCTGGCCGGGTGCGATGTCGAGTCCGGGTGGCGTGGATTCCTCGTCCTGGCCGGGTGCGATCTCCAGACCAGGAGCAATATCGAGACCCGGGGGAGAGAAAGGCTGTCCTTGTGCCGTGTCGGCGACGTACTCGACACCATCCTTGATGGCTTGCTTCCACGTCATGAGGTGGCCGGGCGAACCTTCTTCGAGCATTCCGCGTACCGTTGTTGCCAGGGCTGATGTTGCGCGGTGTAGGTCTTCACGATCGACTGTGTCCGCCTCGAGGCGTGCCAATTGCGTGGCCAGGGCTGCGATAGCCTCGCTTGATTCGGCGTCGATCTCTGCTGCTGCGGCCGCAATTGGTTCGATGGCGGCGTCGAATTCGCCACGGGCGATCAATATTGATGCTTCCTTGAGTCGCTCGGTGGCGCCACCGGTATCGATACCCAGCATGCCCGCCGCACTTTCGTACGCCCGATCGACCGGGTACAGCAGGTCACCGGGCACTGCGCTGTTGGCCGCAGCTGCCATACCGATGTTCCCAAAGACCATGAAACCCAATGAGGCCAGGGCGAATCGCGGTGAGCGCCAACCAAGTCTCTGGCTGCGACTTCTGCTGCTTCGGGGAGTGGATGCCGTCGTGCTCCCAGCCTCGTCGAGGAGGTCAAGGGCATAGCTATTCAATTCGTTCAGTGCCGGTCGACTACGCATATCGATATACAAGACGCGATCGGGGCCCTGGTGTTACACAATTACTGGTCCGCACTCACCCCGGAACATGCGGTCCCCAAGAAGTTGTGTAACAAAGGTGGCCGGAACGCGTCTTAAAGAGTGTCTACGGAAGGACGACCTTGACCGGATACCAGCGACGCAGCTTGTTCACGACACTATTGGTAGTGGCTCTTCTCGCAGTGAGCGGGTTGGCAGCAGCGACCCCCGATACAACTGACGACACCGATGCTGACAGCACCGAAGAGTCGGCAGCAGTCATTGAATACGAGTTCTTCGAAGATCAGCATCTCCTTGTCTACTGGATGACCCAACAGGAGCCTTCCGGCGAAGATTGCACCGGGGAGCTGGCGGACTCCACAGTCGGAGAAGATGGGGCCCCTCTAGAGCTACCCGACTGGTGCTACGGAGTCGATGTATTGGGCCCCAACGGTCAGATCAACCACGGGACCGTAATGTCGGCGTTCGTTCATTCTCTGAAAGACGCTGAGTTCGACGGTCCGCGTGGCCATGCAGTCCGTGAGCTAGCCAAGTCCGATCTGGGGAAAGACGATCAGAAGCTCGAAGCCGACGACGACCTCGACCCCGACTCCGATGAACCCAAGGTCAAAGAAGACAAGACCAACGGGCCACCAGAGCATGCCAACGCAAACGCACACAAAGATAAGCCAGCCAAGCCGTAATCCAACAGGCGACGGGCGAGCAGCGGGATTGTGGCACTCTGACGCCTGGTGATTGGCAGAACGCACATAGTCCAGAAAGCGATTCGGGGAGGTTAGCCACCTCCCCGAATCACGTCGGCTATGGCGGCGGCCGCCTACACCGCAGTTTGGTCCCTTGACCCGAGCGAGGCCGCGGTAGAAGCGGTGTACCTAGCCGTGGTCGCTACGCAGGTGTTCGCTGGGTTGGCCGCTTTTGTTTGGGCAGGCCGGCGGGCCCTTTGCGGCGAGAACCAAGACGGTCCTCTAGGAATCGAGCAACCAACGAGCGACCTCGATGTGGTGAGGTAAGACCTTCCCGCCCTCGAAGCCCCACGCCATGGCGTGGCCAAACGCCCAGAGTCGGGCGCGCTCCCGGTCCAGACCGAGTTCGCTGGTAAGCCGATCAAGCCGATAGACGACATCGCTTCTGCTGTGGCCTAATTCGCCGAGCGGATGATCGGGCTGAGCCCGAACTCCCGCTCGCCGACCAGCGGCTTGGGGTCAATCGCCAGCCACGGCTCCCGATCTGACGACAGCACGTTGTTGCCGTGGAGATCCTGGTGGATCAGGACTTGTTCACCCTGGGACGCGGCCAGGTCGGTGAGTGTTGCAATAGCCAGGTCGAGGAGCGATCGTACATATGGCTCGCCCGCCTCCTCAAACTCCTCAGGAAGGTTGGCGGTCCACCGCGTGGTTTCCTCGGCGAGCGACGTGAATGGGCCTGTTGCCGGGATCCACAAGCGGGGCAGTAGCTCGATCAGTACTCCGAGACCGATTTCCGGTCCAGCGGTGGTGAGATAGTGGCCAGGCGAGCAACGTTCCAATAGCAACGCGCCCCGTTTCGGGTCGTGGTCAAGCAGCCGGATGGCTCCCGCACCACCCCAGGCCGCCAGTGCTTCCGCCTCGTGCTCGCTCTCTTGGTCGGGGTAGCGCAGCTTGAGCACGACATTCATCCCGTTGAGGGTCGTCGCCGGCACCGCCAGGGACACATACGCGTCAGGGAAGGGATCTCCGACGGTGAGCCCCCATCGTTCGCTGCACTCGTGGAGCACGTCAGGCACGCCGTTGAGCCAGGATTGCCCGATCGCAGACTGACGCAGCCGATCAAGGCCAGGGGGAAAGACGACATTAATCTGGCGACGATTGTCCATTGTTTACCAGTATACCCGACAGACTGTCGGACCGGAGTCCCCGTGTTGTTACCCCAGGGTCGCTGCCAGAGCGTTGATGCCCTGGACAAAGCAGTCCATCGGTGCCTCGACCAGACCGGCGCCAACCATGCCCGTTCCCGGCACTTTTCCGGCAACACCGGTGTTGATCTGTGGCATCACTCCGGTACGTACCACCCGGGCGGCATCGATCCCCGTGGGGGTGCCCCGGAACTCAAGCATCGGGATTTGGTAGGCAGGATGCTCGGTCAGGGAGATTTCGTACATCGCAAGAGTCCTTCGTACGGCGCCGGCCGCAGTGCCACCAACAAATCCGACGATCGCCGGAGCCGCGGCCATAGCGAAACCACCAAGGCCGACAGTCTCGGTGATGGTCGAATCGCCGATGTCCGGGCTGGCATCCTCCTCGGTGAAGGCACCAAGGTAGAGACCCTCGACAGGGGGTGCGGGGGCGCTGAACCACTCATCGCCGGTACCCGACAACCGAATCCCGAAGTCGGTTCCGTTGCGGGCCATCACCGTTACCAGACTTGACGCGGGTACACCGGCTGCGGCATCGGAACCAAGCTTGCCGGCAGCCATCACGAGATTCAGCATGAAGTGGTCGTTGTTGTCGATGAACTTGAATACCTCGAGCCGTTGCGCTGTTGGAGCGTCGGCCCCATCGACAAGCGACGCTCCGATCTCGCGGAGGAACAATGACGTGACAGCCCGGTTGCGGTTGTGGCCATCGTCACCCATCTGTAAGGCCTGTGCGATCAGTGACTGAAGGTCCACCGGACCGCGGCTACGCAGTGCAGAACCGAGCACCGGGCCAAGGACCCGGTCCATCCACTTGAGTCGTTCGATGACCTCAGGCGCAAAGGCGCCGTAACGCAGCACTTTGCCAAGGCCCTCGTTCAGCGTCGAGTAGGAAACACCGTCCCCGGCACCGTCTTTGATGATCGCAACCGGCATCGACGGTGACGTCACCCCGGCCATCGGTCCCACTGCGCCATGGTGGTGACATGGTGACAACTCGATCTCGCCACGTGCGGCCTTCTCCGCAGCATCGTCGGGATCGGTGGCGAGACCTTCATAGAGCATTGCTCCGATGATGGCGCCTCGCATCGGGCCGCTGGCCCTCTCCCACTCCAACGGTGGGCCGGCGTGGAGGAAGGTGCGGTCGGTCATTTCGGGGAAGACATCGCGGGCCACTCCGACATCTGCGAAATGGGGTCGAACTGCCAGCATCCGGCTAATCGCCGTTGCATTGGCATCGGGCATCCGGCCGTCGGCTGCGAGCCTGGCAAGTGCCGTTTCGGTCCCGGCGAAAGGCGGGCGCCAATCGGCTCGGGAAACAGTGGAGCCTTGCTGCTCTATCGAGTCGGCAAGCATGTCGGTGCCGGCGGTGGCGACGATCGGGTCATTGTCGAGGAGTTGGTTGAGGTCGCTCATGCTGATGTCCTTGAGGTAGCAAGACGGGCGGCTTCCAGAGAGGCAGCGGCATTGGACAGCCACACCGAGGCTCCCGCTTGCTGCAGTGCCCTGGCTTGTGCATCTCTGTTTTGCGGATCTCCTTTTGTGCCACAAAGCGAGACCACGACCGCTGCCCCGGCCGAGACAGCCTTTTCGATCTCCGGCACAAGCTCAGTCGCCGGGTCTGCGTTGGCGCCATAGCCGAGCACGACGTCCATCAGTATCACTCCGACTGATGTATCTGCGGCTGCCTCGGCGAGACGATCGATGCGGACCGTCTGGTCGATCATCGGGTGAGCCCGGCCCTGGGTGTACTCGTCATCGCCGTAGTCGATAAAGGTGTGCCCTGGGTCTTCTTCCTTAGTGCCGATCTCGCCCAGCAACGGCATACAGACGAATCGTGCCTCGGACCGCAGCGTGCCGCCAGCGAACAGGCCGCGTACGAAGCCGGGTCGATGGTCTTGCTGATCGACCGGCCATGAGGCGTATGTAACTTCGCTCATCCCCATTGTGGCCAGTACCTCACCAGCGCCTTCCTCGAGGGTGTTCTCGCCCATGAAGGTGATGACCACCGGTTTGCTGCAGGCCGCGGCGGCGGCTCGAACCCTGGCAGCAACCGGGGCCGCTGGTGGCTTTGAAATCACAACGATCAGGTCTGTCGACGGGTCGTCATCGAGAGCCTGCAGAGCCTGCAGCGTCGATAGTGCACCGACTTCCTCGGACAGGTCGTGGCTCCCGGTTCCCAGAGCGTGACGGACGCCGACGCCGGCATCGTCAAGAAGGCAGCACATCTGCTGAATGCCTGTGCCGGAGGCTCCCACCATGCCGACAGGACCCGGCTGCATCGCGTTGGCGAAGCCAAGGCCGAGACCGTTAATGATGGCGGTGCCGCAGTCAGGGCCCATTACAAGCAGCCCCTTTTCGACTCCGTAATTCTTGAGGATGATCTCTTGTTCGACCGGCACGTTGTCACTAAAGATCATCACGTGTTGGCCGCTGTCGAGGGCTTCCTTGGCTTCTACGAATGCATGCTCGCCGGGTACCGACAGCAAGGCAACGTTGGCGCCGTTGGTCTTTGCGGCAGATCCAACTGTCTTTGGTGCTGGTGCATCAAGACCGCCTGACGGGGCGACCTTGTGGGTGAGGGCGTCGTCGAGAGCGCGGTGGGCGGCTGCGATGATCTCTTCATCCTCGGCCCGCACTGCAAGCAGCAGGTCATTGGGTCCGGCACCGGCGGCTGCGTTCATGTCAAAACCCATGTCGCCGAGCAGGCCGAGATTGAGCTCGGTGGCCATCGCCACCAGCGCATCGGACACTCCTTCGACATCTTGCAGCGCCTTGCTTGCCTGCATCAAACGAACCGAGTCGTGGTAGCGACCCGGGTGAATCTCCACCCGAGAGATCATGCGGTACCTCCATTGGAAACTGATTGGATGAGTGATTGCGCTGCCATCACCATTCCGGCAGCAAGTGCGGGGCCTGAGGTATGCCCAACACGCAGCAATGCTTCGTGGCTCAACGCAACATCACCACGTCCGGTGAACGCCCTCAATAGGGCACCGGCGGGTTCTGCCACCTGCCCCCGTAGCGCGGAGTGAATAAGTGAAGCGGAGAAGGTTGTTGTCCTGGCATCGGCGAGGCTGGCGAGCGGAACTGAAACGCCTGCGATCATCGCGGTTGTCCGATCGCGGCCGAGAGCTTCTGCGAGGAGGCGGGTCGCGGCGAAGGCACCCGCCAGGTAGTCATCACCCTCGGGGGTCAGACCTGGGCCTTTGCCGAGCAGCGATCTCGCCGAGAGGAGGATCCCTCCAGGTGAGCCTGCGACAAGTGCCGCTCTTAATGAGCCAGCGTCGATGTCGGGTACTGCGGACGGCAAGCCGGCTACGGCTTCAGCCAGCTTTGCCGGCGAGATCACGGCGAGCGCCGGACGAGGATCCCACCAACGGGTGATGGTCACTGCCAAGCCTTCGAGCATGATCCGGCCATGCCCTATTTCGACGGTCGCTCCGTGGTGCACCATGCGGAACAGGTCAGAGGATGATCCTGCGGCCAGTTGGACACCATTGGGCAGTCGGGTCGAATCGCTCGTCGAGACAACAATGACTTTGTCTTCAACAAGGAGCCAAACTGCGTGACCGGAAGTGCCGAGTACGGTCGCTTGCGTTCCCGCAGCCGAAACTGCACCGTATATCGCGGTGCTGGCAACCCCAGGCACTCGAACGGGTGCCTGGAGTCGCTTGGTTTCTTCGGCTGCGGGAACGGTCACGATCAGCTACCCGACGTCAACGATGGCCGCAACCGGGCCGCCTCCGCTCGGGCCCTGGTGCAGGGCCGCAACGGATACGAATACAGCAGCGTCGTCAACGGCCGATGCGACGACACCGCCGACCGCGCCCTTGATGTGACGATGATGGTGAACATCGGAATCATCCAGTGCCACCTGGCGCCGTCCTCGGAGGCGGGCGGTCGGGTCTGCTTCGCACTTCACGAAGACATTGACAACCCGTCCTTCGAGATCTTCGGACCTGGCCCGTTCCGGTAGATCGAGACCGGCGGACCGAATAGCGCGGTAGACGCCTTCCTGATCAAGAGCGTCCTTCATGACGTCGTGGCCGATGCGATAGCGGCCGCCCGCGCCGCGAGCGTTCCCGACAACGACAGTCTGTGCCTGGTCCAGTTCCACACCCGACGAGCAGGACGCGACCGACGAGTACAGCGAGAGATCGTGACCGATCTGCTCCGCGGTCGGCATCTCGATCTCGCCGAGGGCGACTGCGATACCGAGACCTGATGTTCCGTTGGATACGTTCATCGACTCGAGTGGGTCTTCGGTGAAGACGGTATGGCCGCGCGACTTGGCGTCATTGATGGTGTCCATGACCAGGAGTGGGGTCTTGGTCTGGACGTAGTGAACGTCGGCTGGATCTTCGATTCCCGCTTCGGCCATTGCCCTGCGGACACCCTCAGCGACCTTTTCGACCATTGCCGGCCGGCCGATGTCCTCAGGGAGGATGACATCGCTCATCGCATACCCAACAGCAAGCCGGGGCTCGTCGGAGACGGGGCCTTCGTCGGCGACCTTGGCGAAGATCGTGGCGTGTGGAGTCAGGATGCCGTCGGTGCCACCGGACCACACCATAGGAATCTCTTTGACCACCTCATAGGGGCGTGTTCCCTTGTCCATCAGCACCTTGCGGAATGCCTGGTCGGCAAGAATCCGCGTGAAGTCGTTGACTCCGCCGTTGCCTTCTGTCTTGCCGATGACTGCAACAACGCCGTCGGCGTCGAAGGCGCCATCGTCGATCAATCCGGCCAGGCCAGATGCGTCACTGACGCTCTCGAGCACGACTTTCCGTACCTCGATGCCCATTCTCTACTCCTTGTGTGAGTCGAACCCTTCCTCGTCCGCACTGTTTGGAAGAAACATATGCGGTACGAAGGATCTATTGTCCGCCGATCCTTATCGCGAGACTAGGGACGAACGGCCCTGCCTGCCAGGTAGACAGAGGTGGATTCCCGCTGAGTGACAATCACCTAGCATCGTGGATCTGAACGAAGGATCACACTGATGCATGAGTTGGCGCTTGCGGATTCCGTCGTGAAGGCAGCCTTGAGCGCTGCCGACGATGCTGGAATGGATCGGATCGGACGCATCGTCGTCAAGGTGGGCGAACTGCAGCAGATCGAGAGGGAACTCTTCGAGTTCTCGTTGACCAATGTTCTGCCGGCACAAGATCCGCGTTTGGCCGGTGTCGTGTTCGATATCGCCGAAGAACCGGTTCGGTTCGAGTGTCGCGCCTGCGGGTTGGACTACGGCCGCGCCGACGTAGACATAGACGGAGCGGGCGACCAGGGCGAAGCCATCCACTTCATCCCCGAGTTATCCCATGCGTTTGCCCGGTGTCCAGCCTGCGGCAGCCCCGACTTCGAGATTCGAGCCGGCCGGGGCATCACGCTGCAACGAATAGAAGGAAGCGGCGAAGATGATCCAGGGTGAACCGATCGATCCGCGCACCTTTGTGGTCAACGACAGGCTTGCGAATGTGTCCCGGATCATCGGGGTGACCGGAAGCAAGGGCGGTATTGGTAAGAGCGTCGTCGCCGCGACGCTCGCACTGTCACTTGCCGACCAAGGCAAGCGGGTCGGTCTGTTTGACCTTGACTTCACCTCGCCGAGCGATCACATCGTGCTCGGAGTCGAGCGCAGTTTCCCTGAAGAGGAGTTCGGGATCGATCCCCACCTTGCCAACGGCATTCACATGATGTCCGTTGCGTTTTTCTCCGGTGATGCCGCAGTTCCGTTGCGCGGGGATGCCGCGACCAGTGCTTTGCTCGAGCTGCTTGCCATCACCCGATGGGGCCATCTCGACGTTCTCGTGCTGGACATGCCGCCGGGTCTCGGCGATACGAGTCTTGACGTGATCCAGTTGCTGCCTCGATTGGAGTTCTTGCTAGTCGGTAACGGATCGAGGGTCGTGATCGACAGTGTGCGCAAGGCGCTGCGGCTGTTCACTGAGATCGGCGTCCCGATAGTCGGACTGCTGGAGAACATGCGCCGCGGTAGCGAGCGGGCAGTTGAGTCACTTGCGCAGGCTGCCGGTGTGCCGTTTCTGGGATCAGTGCCGTATGACGAGAGCCTCGAGGATGCGCTCGGTGATGTTGACCGACTGCGTCGCTCCGCGGTATATGACGTCGTGCGAGACATTCTTGCTGCATAGACCGCGTTGGCTCAGCAGGATGCTAGGAGACTGTTGGACGAATGGCGTGAAGACTCGTCCCTCTCCGACAAAATGCCTGGCCGCAGCGACGCCGACGAGGCGAAACTGACATTGTTCAACAGACTGCTACGCCAGCATCTTCTGTAGCTCGGCGACGGTTGGCACGCGTCCTGCCAGGACCACCTGGTCATCGACCACGAGGGCCGGCGTGGACATTACACCGTACGAGGCGATTTCTCCGTAGTCGGTGACTTTCTCGACAACAACATCAAGTCCGAGCAGGTCGGCCGCGGCGACAGCTCTCTGTTCGAGGGTATGACAGTTGGTGCACCCGGAACCGAGCACTTTGATGTTCATGGAGGACCTCCGTTATAGGACAAGATTGAATACGAAACCAACGACAACGATGCCGGTGGCGACCACGCCGACAAAGACGGCGAGCAAGCGTGGCTTGAGGACACGTCGCAGCAAGATCATCTCGGGCAACGACAGCGCAACGACCGACATCATGAAGGCGAGCACGGTCCCCATCGCCAATCCTTTGGCATGAAGCGCTTCTACGAGGGGCAACACTCCGGCGGCGTTTGAATAGAGAGGGACACCGAGGCCGACTGCAACGGGGACCGCGACCGGGTTCTCCGGGCCTGCGTAGCGGACGAAGAAATCTTCGGGGACCCAGCCGTGCACCAGCGCCCCCACTCCAATGCCAACGAGCAGATATGGCCAGATCTTCTTGATGATGCTGGCGACTTCCTCACGGCCGATAGTGAAGCGATCTGACCAGCTCAGGTGTATCGAGAGGTCGACCGGCTGTCCGCGCATGGTGGTCTCGAAAACGAAGGGCTCCACCCAACTCTCTAGGTGTAGTCGGCCAATAACCCACCCTGCGGCTATCGCAACGATCAGTCCCGCGCCGACATACAACGCGGCAACCCGCCACCCAAACAGTCCGTACAGCAGCACGATGGCGACCTCATTGACCATCGGGCTGGCGATGAGAAAGCTCATCGTGATGCCGAGGGGTACTCCGGCAGCGAGGAAGCCGATGAACGCAGGGACTGCGCTGCAGGAACAAAATGGTGTCGCTACGCCGAGGCCGGCGGCCGCGACGTTGCCGACTCCCTCGCGGCGACCGCCAAGCAGCGCCCTGGTGCGTTCGACGCTCATGAAGCTACGGAGCACGGTGACCGCAAAGATGATGCCGGTCAGCAGAAGGGCGATCTTGACCGTGTCGTAGAAGAAGAACTCGACCGCACCGCCACCGTGGCTATCTGGATCGAGGCCGAACGTATCAAAGAGCAACCACTCCCAGAATCCACGGTTCAGCCGGTAGAGGGCGAGCCAGACCAACATGGCAGTACCCGCCCCTGCCCACAGCTTCCACGGCGATCTGGTCTCCGTCGTGGTTTCCACGTCGGCGGTCA
The DNA here is from genome assembly GCA_964195945.1 of uncultured Gemmatimonadales bacterium. GTDB lineage: Bacteria > Actinomycetota > Acidimicrobiia > Spongiisociales > UBA5794 > JAAETI01. The sequence goes on along the minus strand of CAXMRC010000117.1, from coordinate 9,759 downwards.
TGATGAAGTGTCGACCGCGACGGCGGAGGGGAGCGCCGCACGGATCGTGGCGGGCGCAGCGGGTGCGATCTGGTAGTCGACCCACCGTCCTCGTCGCGATGCGACAACCAGATGAGCGTTGCGGAGTACCCGAAGGTGGTAGGACAGGAGGTTGGGCGCGATGTCGATCGTCTCTTGCAGTGTGCAGACGCATGTTTCGCCGGTGGCTAGTTCATCGAGGATTCGAAGTCGGATCGGATCACCCAGCGCCGAGAACAATGCGCTTCTCTGTTCAATGGATGTTGATTCAATAATCGTTGAAGTCATGGGTCCAGTTTGGGCGCGACTGGTGCAACCTCATAGCGGCCAAGGGTCCCGCGATAGCGGCTGACTGACCCTAAGCAGGTCGACTGTTGGGGCCGTATCGGCCAGTTTGCCTAGTCGAGACAGTAGGTGGTGACGGTGGCGATGCCGACAATGTCACCTGTGTAGGCGGCGGCAAAAGCATTGGCATCCGCGACTGTCGCAAACAGCACGGAAGCTGCCCAGTAGTAGCCATCGGAGGGAAGCCCGAGAGCATCCTGTCCGCCCATGTCGCAGGCGAGATCGCCACTACCAACGAAGTAGCCCAAGGTCTCGGCCGCGGCGAAGGCCTCTGCGAAGCCATCTGCCGGGTTCCCTTCGACCTCGTCGTACTCGACTACTGCGAGATAAACGGCAACTGCCTCGCCACCATGGGTGGGAACCAACGCCTCCGGGAGCGGTGGAACGGTGGTAGTTGTGGTGGTTGTAGTAGTCGTAGTTGTGGTTGTTGTAGTAGGCGCTGCAGTAGTGGTTGGTGCCGCCGTGGTCGTCGCAGGGGGAGCGGTGGTCGTGGTGGTCGGGGCAGCCGTTGTGGTGGTGGCGACCGTCGTGGGGGGGACGGTCGTTGTTGCTGCTGCCTCGTCGGAGGACCCGCCGCAGCTGGCAACCAGGAGCGCGATCGCGATCACCAATGTGAGATTGATTCGGTAGGTCATCTGTTGCTCCCTCGGGCGGCCGTCTCAGCCGCTGTGCAGATTTGGACGCAGGCTAGTGCTGATGTTCGGCAGATCCCGTCCGTGGGTTGAGGACTCCTAGTCCCGTGTCTTTGAGTACTCGATGGCGCGGTCCATCACCTCTCGCCCGGCTTTTGCGACGCTTCCTGCATCGAATGGGGGCTGAGGGTCGTATTCGATCAACAGTTGCATGGCTTTCGCCGCATCGGTATCGACCAGGAGCTCCGCAAGACGGAGCGCCATGTCGATGCCCGAAGAAACACCGGCAGCCGTGATGATCTTTCGATCAAGATGCTCGACAACTCGGGTGGCTACCGGATTGGCGCCGGTGCGCTCCAGAATGTCGTAGGCGCCCCAGTGGGTGGTTGCACCCAGCCCGTCGAGGAGACCGGCAGCACCGAGAACCAGCGATCCGGTGCAGACCGATGTCGTGAATCGGGTTGTCTCATGGGCATTGCGCAACCATCCCAACACCCGCTCGTCCTTCATCAGCGGCCTTGTCCCGACACCGCCGGGGAACACGATGACGTCGGGAGAAGGAACATCTTCGAAAGCAGCGTCCACCGCCAATCCGAGGAAGTCGTTCTCGGTGCGGATGCTGCCGATCTCGTGACCGATGAAGACCAGCTCCGAACCGGGAAGTCGTTGGAGGACTTCGTAGGGTCCGACGGCGTCGAGAGCGGTGATCCTGGGGAAGATGGGTATGGCTATCTGCATCATCCGAGGATAAGGGAGATGTGAGTACCGTATGACGACGAGCGGGTCTTGGAGGTTTCTGTGAAGACAATCGGTTTGCTCGGAGGGATGAGCTGGGAGTCATCCATCGAATACGAGCGCATCATCAACACCGAGGTGCGACGCCGTCTCGGCGGCGTGCACTCTGCAGATCTGATCGTGCGGTCTTATGACTTTGCTGCTATCGAGAAACTCCAGGAGGAGGGCGACTGGCAAGGCGCAGGTCGTTTGTTGGCGTCCGACGCTCTTCGGCTCGAACAGGCCGGTGCCGACTTGATCGTGTTGTGCACCAACACGATGCATCTGGTGGCCGACCAGATAGAGAGCGCGATCGATGTTCCGTTTCTTCATCTTGCTGACATGACGGCGCAGGCAGTGCTGGCTGCCGATGTTGACACAGTTGCTCTTTTGGGGACTCGCTTCACGATGGAGAAAGACTTCTACCGCAGCAGGCTCGAGAGCCATGGCCTCAGTGTGATCGTTCCAGATGAGGCCGACCGCACCATTGTCCACGACGTGATCTATGACGAACTGGTGCAGGGGCAGATTGTTGATGCCTCACGGCGTGAGTACCTCAGGATTATCGACAAACTGGTAGACCAGGGTGCCAGGGGTGTCATTGCGGGATGCACCGAGATCGAGTTGCTTGTAACGCCTGATGACGTTTCAATCCCGTACTTCCCGACGACGATGATCCATGCGATCGCTGCGGTAGATGCCGCTCTTGGCTGGCAAGATTCGCAAGTTGCGGGACCGCCTTCCCTCACGAAACCGACGCTGCCGGGCTTCGAGTGATAACGTCATCTACCCGCAGCTGAGGAGGAGATGTGGATCGGATTGCTCGAGTAATCGTCAATTCTTCGCGTCGGATCCTCGCCATTACCGGGCTGGTGACGTTGCTGGCTGTGCTGATGCTCTTCCGCATAGAGTTCAATGGCGACGTCGGTTCTTTCGTGCTCGAAGGGAATGAAACCGGCGAGACATTTGCCGCACTGCAGGACAAGTATGAGTCAGCGGATCCCGTCAACGTGCTGGTCTCGTTGGGAGAAGGGGAGAGCTTTCGTTCGCAAGACGCGTTAGCGACCCTCGTACGGATCCGGGATGACCTAGCCGCAATCGAGGGCGTCGCCGCGGTCGCTTCGATCATTCCCGACGTAAACCCAGTGACGGGCGGTCCGTTGTCGGCATCGATGGTGCAACTGGCGCCTCCCGATGTAATCGCTCAGCTATTTGACGGGAGCCCGGTGACGTCGCTGCTGCTGAGCGAGGACGGGCGGCACACGTTGATGATGGTGGCCCCGGAAGGGGACTCAGTAGCGGTGGCCGGACGTGTTGTAGACATCGCAGCACCCGAGGGCGTCGATCTCACGTTTTCGGGCAACCCGGTTGTGTTTGCGTCGGTGGTCGACCTGCTGTCGATCATTCTGCTGATCATCCCCCCCGTTGTGATTGTGCTGTTGGTCGGCACGTTCTTTGCGACAATCGGTGACCGCAGACTTAGCGTCATGGCGCTGCTCCCGGCGGGGCTCGGTGCTGTGTGGACATTTGGCCTTATTGCCGCTCTCGGCAACGAGATCGACATCGTGACAGTGATCGTTCCGATTTTTGTGATCGTCATGGGGTCGGCCGATGGCCTCCATTTCGTCACCCACTTTCAGGAGGAGGCCAGAAACCCTGATCGGGTTGCCCAGGTGAGGTCGGCCCTTTCTCATGTTGGTGTTCCGATGATTCTTACAACGATCAGTACCGCGGCCGGGTTCTTGTCGCTGGTCGCCACCGGTGTCCATCCGATCCAGCAGCTTGGTCTCTTCACCGCAATCGGCATCACATTTGCCGGGATCATCTCCTTCTTCTCCTTGCCGGCGCTCGTGAGTCGCTTAGACATAGACGAGCGTCACCACCAGGCTCTCATCGGGCCCCGAGTGACCCGCGGGCTCAAGGCGCTAGCGCGGGTTCGCACGCCTGCCGTGATCATCACCGTCGGTTTGTTGGCGTTCTCCGCTGTCACGTTGCCGCGATTGGATGTCAATCCTGATCAGCTTTTCTTCTTCAAGGACAATGACCCCGTCAGAGTGGCGTTCGAGAAGACAGGAGAACTGTTCGGCGGTGCGACGCCTCTCATCGGTGAGTTCGTATTCGATCCTTCCCAAGGTGTTGCCCAGTTGGAGCGACTCGCCGGAGTCTCGGCTGAGTTCGAAGCGCTCCCCGGTGTCCGCGAGGTCTTCTCGGTGGCCGACGTTGCCGGTACGTTGCCTCCCGAGCAGTTGGATGCGGTTCTCGCCGGACAGGTCTCGTTGCCGGTAGGAGACATGGTGAGCGATGACGGCTTGCGGTTCATGTTGCTGCCGTCGGCATTCACCACCGAGGATCTCGGTGGCTGGCTCGATTTCGCCGACGCGACCCCGGAGATTCGAGAACTCAGCGGGATGCCGGTGGTCTGGGACGAAATTGCCCGTTTGGTGTTGCGGGCTCAGGTGGTGTCCCTGGTGGTTGCTTTTGTGATGGTGGCGGCGATGCTGGCGCTGGCCTATCGGCGACTGCGTGAGACTCTGGTGGCGTTGGTTCCGGTCGCCCTCACGGTCATGGTCATGCTCGGGTTCGTCGCCGTGTCAGGTATCCAGTTGAACCTACTGACCGCGGTTGTCTCCGGAATCGTGATCGGAGTAGGGATCGACTACGCGATCCACTTCATCGCCGCCATCGACTACGCACGGAGGGATGGCGATGGCTACGTCCTCCGGGCCATCGATCGGGCGGGTCGCCCCATCGTTGCCAATGCTCTCGGGATAGCGCTGGCGCTGTCGGCCCTGTGGTTGTCGCCGCTGAAGATCCACCCCCAGATCTCAATGATCATGTGGGTGGCGATGTCGACCGCGGCGGTGACTGCGTTGGTCGTGATCCCCGCGCTGCTGCCCCGCGCCGGTGTGGCTGCGGATTAGCAACGTGAGAGCCATCCTGTGTAGAGAATTCGGTCCTCCATCTTCACTCGTGCTTGCGGAGGTCCCTGATCCTGTTCCCGGCCGCGGCGAAGTGGTTGTCGACGTTGCCGCGGCCTCAGTTAACTATCCCGACACCCTCACTATCCGCGATATGTATCAGTTCAAATCAGCGCTGCCATTCTCGCCTGGCGGCGAGTTTGCGGGCACAGTTTCCGCAGTCGGACAAGGCGTTGACAACGTCTCGGTTGGTGATCGGGTGATTGCTATCCAGGTTGCCGGCGGATTCGCAGAGAAGGCGCTTGTAGACCAACCCCAGGCTCTGATTCCGATCCCCGACGACATGGATTTTGCGGCAGCGGCCTCTTGGGTGATGGCATACGCAACCAGCTACTACGCACTCAAGGATCGAGCTTCCGCCAAAGAAGGCGAGACGCTTCTGGTGCTGGGCGCCTCTGGTGGCGTCGGGCTTGCGGCTGTCGATTTGGGGAGAGCCATGGGGATGCGAGTCATTGCGGCCGCTTCGACCGAGGAAAAGCTCGCCATCTGCCGTGAATACGGGGCGGCCGAGACTGTCAATTATGCAGACGAGGATCTCCGCGATCGTGTCAAGCAGATCACCAGCGGGCAGGGGGTCGACATGGTGATCGATCCCGTCGGTGGTGCGTATTCGGAAGCCGCGCTCCGCTCGACCGCCTGGCAAGGACGGTTCATGGTTGTCGGCTTCGCTGCCGGGGAGATTCCCAGAATCCCGTTGAACCTGATGCTGCTGAAGGGCTGCGATGTTCGCGGAGTCTTCTGGGGTTCTCATACGTTCCGTGAGCCGGAGCGGCACCGCCAGAACCTGCGTGAGCTAATCGAGATGTATCGCGGTGGGGTGATCCGGCCGTATATCAGCGGTCGGTACGCACTAGAGGATGCGCCCAAGGCGATCGCCGATCTTCTGGAGCGCCGCGCTTCGGGCAAAGTGATCGTGGAGATCCGTTAGCTGGTCACGGTTTGCCCGTTGGGCTAAGGATCACGATGGGGATCTCGCGGTCGGTGCGGCTTTGGTACTCCCGATATCCGTCGTAGGCGGCGAGAACTTGAGGCCAGAGCCGGACCCTTTCTGCCGGATCGGCCGTCTCTACTTCGACAGCGAGGCGTCGACCCTCGATCTGGACCACCGCTTTCGGATGTCGCACCAAGTTGGCGTACCAGTCGGGGTGATCCTGGCGCCCGCCCCATGATGCGATCACAAGCAGGTCATCTCCATCGTGGAGGTAGAGCAGTGGCACAGTGTGGGTCTTGCCGCTGATTCGACCGGTAGTAGATAGCAGCAGCATGTCATTGCTAACCAGGCGTCTTCCTATGTGTCCCCTGGTCGCCCAATACAACGCAGTGTGCACAGTCGATAAAGTCTTGGCGGTCCGATCTCGCATGTCGGCAGGTTAGGCGTAGGTGTCGCCCGTCGTAATGGCGTTAGCGGCGCCACAGCTCCCTGGTGAACAGCAGGACAATGGGGAAGATCTCGAGGCGACCCACGATCATAAGGAACGACAACAGCCACTTGCCCAAAGCGGGAACCAGTACATAGTTGGAGCTAGGCCCGACGGCGGCCAGACCAGGGCCAACGTTTCCGAACGACGACGCGACGGCCGACGCCGACGACACCAGGTCGAAGCCGGCCCCAGCAACATCGGTGATGATTCCCAACGCCAGCGTTCCCGTCATGAAGATGAACATATAGAAAAGGAAGAACGACTGGACCGATTTCACGATCTGGTCGGGGACTACGTCGCGCCCCAGGCGTACCACGAATACGCCCTTGGGGTGGATCACCTTACGGAGGTCCGTCTTCGACGCCTGATACAACACGCCCAGCCGGTAAGGCTTCATCGCGCCACCAGTCGACCCGGCCATGCCTCCAACAAACATCAATCCGAACACCATGATCTGAAGCGACGCCGGCCAGATTCCGAAGTCGGCTGTGGCGTAGCCGGTCGTCGTCACCAGTGAGGTCACCGTGAACACAGAGTCGCGGATGACATCACCGATCTCGCCAGCCCATGTGCCGACGATCGCGACTATCGAAGCGACAACCATGATCCCGCCATAGAGCCGGAACTCGGTGTTGCGGAGATATTCCTTGGGTCGGGACAACGCTCGAAAATGAAGAGCGAACGAGGCACCCGCCAGGAACATGAAAACGATCACAACCCACTGGGCATATGCGCTAAAGGCACCCATCGAGCGGATATCGGTCCCAAAACCACCCGTGGACATGGTGGTAAACGCATGGGCCACCGCCTCGAACAGGGACATGTCACCAGCCCAGAGCAGCAGGGCTTCGGCGACCGTGAACCCGACATAGACGATCCAGAGCCGCTTTGCAGTCTCGCGGAATCTCGGTGTGAGTCGATCCGGTTTGGGTCCTGGCGACTCAGCGCGCGCCAGTTCGACACCACCGACACCCAGCATGGGCAGGATGGCCACCGACAGAACAATGATCCCCATTCCGCCCATCCACTGCGTCAGGGCCCTCCACAGCAGGATGCCTTTCGATAGTTCACTTGGATCGGGGACGACGGAAGCTCCGGTGGTCGTGAACCCGGCTGCAGTTTCAAAGAATGCGTCGGTTAGCGAAGCAATCTCGCCCGTGAAGATGTAGGGAAGAGTCCCAAAGAACGTCATCGCTATCCAAGAGAGCCCCACGATGGCAAAGCCCTCTCGGACGGTTAGTTGGCTATCGTCGGATCGGCCGTATCGCCAGGCGGCGGTGCCGACCGAGATCGTGGCCAACGCCGCAAGCGTGATCTGGAAGGCGTCGCTGTATTCCGCGTAGATGAGCGCAACGAGGACCGGGACAAGCATCGCAACGCCAGAGGCACCGACGACCGCACCGATAACGCTGAGCAACCGATAGCGCGACATCAGCCGGACAGCTCGCCGACGAGATGGATAGCGTCGGGCAGGGCAATGATGATCAGCCGGTCACCCGCCTGGATGCGACTCTGACCTCGGGGAACAAAAGCGCGTTCGTCGCGCACAATTCCGCCAACAATCATGTCGTGGGAGAGGTGGATTTCTCGGAGTGTCTTGCCGACGATGTCGCTGGACTCTTCGACCTCTACCTCAAGTGCCTCGGCGTCACTGTCTTGGAACGTGACGACTGAATGGATGCGACCGCGGCGAACGAAGCGAAGGATTTCGTTGGCCGCGGAGAGACGTGATGACACCGCACCGTCGATGCCGACGCCATCAAGGAGCGTCACCAGATCGAGGCGATGGAACCGCGACACTGCTGTCGGTATCCCGACGGCCTTTGCGACCAGCGATCCGAGGATGTTGATTTCATCCCAGCCCGTCAGAGCAAGTACCGCGTCTGAGTTTTCAAGGCCCTCGCTGTGGAACAGCTTGGGATCGGTTGGATCGCCGACGACGGCGATGACACGTGGATTCTCGATAGCTATGCGTCGCACGCGATCCGGGTCCTGATCGACGAGAATCGTCTGGATCCCCTGCTGGCACAGTCGTTTGGCGGTCAGTTCTGCGACACGGGTTGCACCGAGAATGGTCACCTTCTTGGCTGGCTCGAGATGGAGCCCGAGCATGTCGAGGGCGCTATTGGCCTTTTCAGTTTCGACCATGATCAGAACGTGATCGCCCGGCATGAGGCGGGTTCCGCCCCTGGCGATAATGGTTTCGCCGTGTCTGATGATGGCGGCGACCAACCATGACCAGTCGCTTACATGCTGCCGTAGGTCCGAAAGTGCGAGTCCGGCGGCGGGAGCATCGGGGCCGATGTAGCCGCCGATCAGCTCGAGGCTGCCCCCGGCGAACTCGCGCATTTCCGAGACGCCACGCTGTCGCACCAAGAGCTCGAGGTCACGTGCGGTCGCGTCGCCGGGGTCGATCAACAGATCGACCCCGAGGGCTACCGCTCCTGCACGAAGCTGCGGGTCTTCAACGCGAGCGATGCGTCGTGCAGTCCCAATCTTGGCGGCCGCGTGTGCGGATAGGACATTGACCGCATCAGATGAGGTCACCGCAATGAAGAGGTCGGCCTTGTCGGCTCCGGCTTGTTCAAGAGTCTCTTGGCTTGCGCCGTTGCCGGTGATGACCAAGCAGTCGATCTGTTCCTGTACATCTGCCGCCGCGGCTGGGTCGGATTCGACGACCACCACGTCCTGGTGTTCGAGGGAGAGCCTTTCGGCGAGGTGGGAGCCAACGGCCCCCGCTCCAATGATGACGATTCGCATTTCTACCCGCTAGTGAGATGGCAGCCACAGCGTAACCGGCGTGGGATGCCGCGGCCGACCTCATGATCGTCACCCGGCGAATATCTCGACGGCCCCATGGATCAAGAGCCCGACAAGTCCGCCTACCAGGGTGCCGTTGATTCGGATGAACTGGAGGTCGCGCCCGACCTGAAGTTCGAGGCGGCGGCTTGTCTCGTCGGCGTCCCAGCGTTTTACGGTCGTCGCGATCAGTGACGCGACCTCTGGCCCCGACCGTTCGGCGAGGTGTGCTCCGAGGCTGCCGATCCATGCATCGACCTTCGCCCGAAGAACCGGATCGGAGCCGAGCCTCGCTCCGGTGGATAGCGCCAACTGCTCGAGCCGTTTCCTCAAATCGGACTCGGGCTGGTCGGCTGCGGCCACCAACTGGTTCTTGAGGGCATCCCAGAGCCCGTCGGTCCATGCGTTGAAGTCTGGGTGTTCGATGACTTGACGTTTTAGGTATTCGCCCCGCTCCTGCATCTCTGCGGAGGTCTTGAGCTGCTCAACAAGAGACACCACGCGGTCGTTGAGGAGAACTCTGATGTCGTGCCCGGGGTTGTCTGCGATCTCGCCGATGAAGCGAATCAAGCTCACGTACAGCTTCTCGAACACCACATCGTCGATCTGTTCAGGAACCCACCATGGAGATTCCTCTCCGATCCGAGAGCGCAGCATGTCGCGGTTTTCGGAGATCGACTTGTTGATGCCGCGGAGTCCCGCGGTGACAAGCGCCTCGTGGTGTCCGCCCTCGATGGCTTTGTCGATCACTGATCCGAGCACTGGAGCTGCATCGATCGCCTCGATACGCGC
>CAXMRC010000116.1:0-2529 GCA_964195945.1 uncultured Gemmatimonadales bacterium | reverse complement strand
ACATGAGGGGTGGGGTTGACGACTATTCCGCCGGGCTCGTGGAGTTCGAAGTGAAGATGCGATCCCGTCCATTCGGCGTTACCGCTATCGCCTACCCAACCGATGAGTTGGCCGGCGAAGACATGTGCGCCTGACTCGATTCCCGGTGCAAAGCCCCAGCCCAGGCCGTCGTCGGTGCCGGGCGTGTCGTTGTTGAGGTGGATGTACCAGGACTCCCAGCCATCGTCGTGTTGGAGAGCCATTGCACAGCAGTCGCCACCCAGTTCGTCTGCCATCCAGCCGACTGTTCCGTCGGCGACGGCAATCACGGGGACCATCTTGTCCGCCATTATGTCGACACCCTGGTGGGTACGACCACCGGAGCGCGGATCGCCGTAGGTGTCGGAGTAGTAGTTGTCTCCGACGACAGGGAAATACATCGAGGAACCGTAGATAGCGTCGTCCGCGGTTTGGGCCCGGGCTTCCGGTGCAGTCGTGCCGGGTGATGCCAGCGCACCAGCCACAAGCACCAACGCGAGCGTGGCTCGCATCATGCCGTTCATTTCACTTCTCTCACTCGCTTCTGGAACTGCTACGCCACAGAAGCGTCGGCGGTTGTGTGATGAAGGCCTGCGCCCTCACCCCGGGAACGGAGCCCCTTAATGCCCGTTCTCGAACCACCTATATCGGCATCCGATAGAAAAACCTTAAATCGTGCCGGGGGTTAGCTGACATCCACCTCGATATAGCGGGGAACGATCTCTAGCCAGACCTTCCCCGGTGGAATCGTGAACTGAGCCCCCGCATCGTCAAGGAAAACCCAGCCGTCGGATTGGGCGGCCCGCAGCCACTGCCCGGTGCGCACCTCACCGCCATGGAAAACCATCACGTCTCCAAATCCGATGACGTCGAACGTCGGCACGTCAGCGCCGGCGCCGTCGGTGTAGCCGGCGGATCGCTGGGCTGCCTTCAGGACAATCACCGTGTCGGTCGAAAAATCTGCAAGATCGGCGTTGTACTCGGGGAAGACCTGATACGCCTCGCCGTTGACGCTACGGGTATAGGTTTCGCTCGACGAGTCGTAGCTCCATTCGACATCGGCAACTCCCGAGAACGGAATGCCGATCGAAGCTGCTGCCACACCATCGAGTGCCGCATCACCGAACGGGAGAGCGTTGACTGCAGGAGCTCCTTCACCGGCTTCCCGTGTGATCAGTGGAATGGTGGCGACCAGGTTATATGGCTCACGCCGTTCGATCTTCTGGAACAGCCCGTCGGTGCCTTCGTCGAGAATCTCGACACCGGCGGCGAGGATCTCCCGGTACACAAACGACTGTCCTCCTGTGGTGACTAGGAGAGGCCGCCATGGCGACAACAGGTCCGCATCGACCGGACGAACCGAGCGGATCGGTCCGATCACCGTCGGTTCGTTCTCGAAGAACATTGCGGTGAGTCTGGTCACGCCGCCCTCGACAGGGACCTCAATGACGAGCTCGGCTTCCTGGATGCCGATAGGAGGCCCGGCTTCCGGTGCATTGTCGACCTTGACTGCTACCACCCGATCTGAGCTGACCGAATCTAACGGAGCACCAGTAAGCGGGTTGCGATCGATTTGAACCTGGGGTGTGGAATCGTCCCCCGGGGCGGGGTCTTGTGCGGTAGCGCCACCGGTTGGGGCAGTAACTGCGGGAACGTCCCCGGTTGTCGACGTTGGGGTCGCAGTGACATCATCACTGACCGGGTCTCCATCACCGCCGCCTCCTGCCAGCAGAGCGATCGCAACGATCGCGGCGACCACCAATGCACCGACCCCGCCGAACAGTGCTGGTCGTTGTTTGATCGTTTCGATCAAGCTGCTGATTCCGGAACCCGTTGCTGGCGTCGGCTCATCTGACGGTGCTTGGTCGTCCACCACTTCTCCACTCCTCCTGATACGGAGCACGATGGTAGATGGGTTTGCGACCTTTGTGGCCAAAACCCACCCGATGGTCAGCCGAGAAGACCCATGACCACATCGGCCGACCGGTCGGCCGATGACACCTCGGAGTTGATGTCGACCTGCTTGTCAAAGAAGGGTTTCCCGCGCAGCCGGTAATCACTGCGCCACTGACGTGCCTCCTCGAGTGCGGCGCGGAGCTCGCCTGCTGTGGTGGTAGTGCGGAATGCGTCCCCTCCGTTCGCAAACGTCGCGACCTGTTCATCGTGCGGGTTGTGATAGACGAAAGGAACGCCGCGTGCCATCGCCTCGAACGGAACTGTCGAGAACCTGCTGATCAGGGTGCTGGCTCGGAGCAGAAGACGCGAGATCGGGATGGAGCTCGATCGCGGAATCCGCCCGCGGCGACGCTCCGCGGGATGGAGCGCGACTGTGTATGCCAAGCCCAGCTCTTCGCATGCGGCTACCGCGCCGTCGAGCCATTGCGATCGCTGCTGCTCGAGGACTCCGTATGTGAAGTTGAGGTTGATAACCACATGGTCGGCTTCTAACGGCATCACCGGAGCGTGATAGAGACGCTCGAGCCTGCTACTGCCGACGATGTACCGGCTGCC
>CAXMRC010000115.1:0-5084 GCA_964195945.1 uncultured Gemmatimonadales bacterium | reverse complement strand
TGCCGGTCGCCTGGCGCCGACCGCGATGACCGCGGTAAGTGCAGCAGCGGCGGAAGTGGTTATCAAGGATGCTGTAACCGACGGAACGCCGGCAACGATGGCAGCGGCGGCCGCGGTGTAGGCGAGCGGAACCGCAACACGTCGGGTCCGGGCGTGGGCGGGTAGGGCTGCGACGAGGTACAGCCAGGAGAGAATGGCCAGGAGCGGGCCAAAGCGCGGAATCTCGGTGACGACGATCGCCAACTGGCGGCCTGCCAGAACGGTTATCGGTGCCAGGCTGACCAGCGCCACGAACGCAGGCAGGGTGCGGATGAGCTCGGCGTCAGGTCCGCTGTTCTTGGCGATACGGGCCATGACGCTGCTACGGCTGGTCTCGATCCGGACCGCTTCCACGGCATGTGCGGTGGCGAGCACGGCCAGGCCCAAGATGGCGGTCTCTTCGAACACGAGCGAGCGCATCGCTGCGGCGACCAGCAGGAAGTGTCCAAGAGCGCCGACAAATAACGGAGCCGGTGGTTTCACCAGGGCAGCAGCGACAAGAGCAATGCCGGCAACGGCAAGAACGGATGTGTCAATCCATGCGGTGTCCCAAGCACTGGTCCCGATCAGTTCTCGCAGCGCAACCATGGCGGCCGCCACAATCAGTCCCGCCACCCCTCCAACCCGGAATGATGTCGGGATCGTCATGAAGGCGGTCACGGCGGCGAGACCAAGCAGGAAGCCGCTGAACAGATAGGGATCCAATCCAGAGCCCCACACCTGGTTGGCGATCTCCATGGCGAGCGCCGATGCCGCGACGACCGCGGCCGGGACCCCGGCAAAGGACCGGACGTCGGCGAATCGTTGCGGAACCAGTCGAGTGGCGACATAGAGGATGCTGGCGATCAGCAGGATGAATGACGTGGCGTCTGGCCAGCCGAGCCGTCCGGCGCCGGCGCCGGTGGCGACAAGCGTGGGGATCCACAGCTGGACACGCCGATCGATGGCGAGTTCGGGGACGGGAACGAACCTGGCGATGTGTTGCCCGATGCTCGAGGTGTTGGTACGGGCCACGGCGAGGACGCCCAGCGTTCCCCATGCGACCAGAGACGCCCCGGGATCGATGAGGGACAGCGCAGCGCCGGTGACAAGTGCGCTGCGCACGATCCACAACGCCGCGGTGCCGGAATCCCCGAGGATTCGGCTTGCGGCGGCGATGACAATGGCGTAGCCAACCAGCCCGGTGCCTAGCCAGGAGACTGTCACTCCGAAGCCGGCGGTGAACATCCATGCCGCAGCAAGCGAGAGATAGGCGGCGGCCTCTAGGGCGAGCGAGATATCGCGATGGAGCCGTTTCGGGAATGCCGCCCAAGCGAACGAGGCATGTCGTGCGATCCCGAATACGAAGGCGGCGATGGCCGTGGCGACAAGATTGGGCCAGGCCAGATCGGCCAGAGTCGGCGTGGTGATGCCACGCGCAACCGCGTCGTTGTGGGAGAAGACCAGCGACAGAACCAGAATCAGTGGCGTAAACAGGATCCCGGAGCGAACGATCGGTGTTGACAGGAGTTGACCGAGCCGGGTGTTACGGATCCTGGCGGCGATGGTGATCGTGATACCGATGGCGGCGATGACGGCGATGAGCTGCGGGGCGGAGATGCCGTCGCTGGTGAACCGGTCAATGCCCAAGGTCGTGCCGTCGCGATACAGCCCGATGCCGTCTTCGAGGTAGAGGGCGAAGGCGCCGATGCTGACCCAGATCATCGGGCCAATCAGGTATGCGTAGATCTGACGACGTCTGGCATAGAGGTAGTAAATGGCGGTGGAGATGAGACCGACGAGGCCATATGCGGCCCACCGGGCGGGACCATCGACGTCGGGCGGCAGGCACCAGGGTCGGTACGACGGGGTGCACCCATCGCGGACGGATGCAGACAGCATGATCGGGATGAGGATCATGCCGATCATTTCGATGGCGGCGGAAGTCTGCGGGATGCCGGTGCGGTGACGCAGCACCCAGGCGAGACCAAGGAAGAACCCGACGACACCGATTTCAACGAGCGGCCGGAACTCTTTGTGGTCGGCGTCGATGAAATCACCGAAGTAGCCGAAGCTGAAGAACACGAAGATGACGATCACCGACAACAGCACGCCGAAGTAGGTGAGGGCGTTGGCGGCGAAGTCTGCAGTGAAGGTGCCCCACAGTTTCTTGGAGCGCTTCTTGGCAAACCGTGCCCACAGCTCGGTGCGGGAAGGAAGCTTGGGAGGCCTGGGCACGGGCGCCGGTGCCGGTTGTCGCGTTGGTTGTGGTGCTGCTGGGGTCGGCATCGGCTGCGGCTGGCGCGGCGCAAATGCTGGATGCGGTGTCGCGGCCACGGGAACCGGGGCATGGACAGGGACGACCTGACGCACTCGATAGTTGTGCAGGGTGTCGGCCAGGGTGTCCGAGATCAACCCTTCACGATGAACCTCGTGCAGGAACACGACGACTTCGTCCGAACCCTTTGTTTGCGATGGTGTGTCTCCCATACCGCCAACGTATGGCTTTCGATGGGTTCAGACATGGGGGACGATCCCCCGTTCCCCATGGGGGTTGTTGTGCGTCAACCACGCCTTTCTCAGCTCGTTATGCTCCTCGCCATGACCTCACCTGTTGCACTCAAGTCGGCCTTCGATGCTCTCGATTCCTGCCAGACAGCCCTCGACAGGCTCGATGCAATGTGTTGCGAACCCGGTCGTAGCCCTCGAATGAAAGAGCTGGGCGAGACCCTGGCCAGGGCCAGGGACGGATTGGTGCGGTTTGGTGACGACTCAACTGAGTCCAACACGGTTCTGGCAAGGCTCGAAGATGCGGGCGCTCAAGTCGGTCGTCTCCAGGTGGGCTGCTGCGCTCCCAACCGGCTTCCCCTGTACACCACATTTCTGGAGGGGCTCACCACCGCCCAGCTTTCGGTGAATCGAGAGTTGGGTCTGGGCCACTAGCTCGGACCTCGGACACGCCATGAAGAATCTCATCGAACCGATCCCCCGCAACGTGAGGATCGCGGTGATGATCGGCGCCGCGGCGGCTGTGGTGTGGCTATCACTCGAGATGAACCAGGCGATGCAGCCGGCAGTCGATGACAGTGCGTTTGGGATCGTGAGTTTCGAATTGGCCGGGACAGTGGAGCGTGCGACCGAGATCCTCGACGATTGGGGTCCCGACGGCCGCGCTGGTGTCGAGCGAGCGATCCAACTCGACTACGGCTTCCTGATTGCATACGCGGTCTTGTTAGTACTGGCGTCGAGCGCCGTGGCGATCGCAGCTCGGACGCGGGCTTGGGTGAAGACCGAGCAGTGGGGATGGCGACTGGCCGCCCTGGTTCTTGTGGCGGCGCTACTCGACGCGGTTGAGAACACCTTGCTGCTGCAAACGCTGGGTGACTACATCTCTGGCAGCATCGGCGGCTTACCTGTTGCGGCTGCGGCCGGTGCCGCTGCCATCAAGTTCGCGATCGTGGTCGCCGCCATCGCCTATGTGGGAGTCGGACTGATCGCCGTCGGAGTCAATCGGCGCTAGAAGAAGAGGGTCAGAAACCCTCCTGCCCCACTACCTAGGCAGTGGGGCAGGAATTCTCGGTCGGTGGTGACGGCCGGTCTGTAGGACCAAGTTTACGAACCGATACCGTATCGCGGCGGCACATCCTGTGCAATAGCCAACAATGCGTCAATCGAAACGATACATCGATGACTAGTTACACCACATATCGTTAAGCACTCTTAGCCAGTCTTCTTGACGGTGTTCCCCAGAGAATGCCATAATGCCGCCATGGTGGGGAATGGCAGTCAGCAGATCCGTACAGCGGCTCTCGGAGCCTTGATGCTCGTGGTCTCGGCCTGCTCCGGTTCGGCGACGACAACTACCTCGCTTGCGACCACCACCGCCCCCCCAACGACTACCAGCACAACCACCACGACGGTGCCTCCAACGACCTCGACAACCGAGTCGCCGTCAGCCACGGTCGACCCGCTGGCCCGTCCCGAGAAGCTGGTCTCCAACTTCGACCGCGACTCCGTCGACGACTTCGATACAACGGGAGACAACCTGTGGCAGGTAATGCTCGAGATCGAAGACCTTCTCAATTTCCTTGAGGTCAACCCACTCAGCAGTGGAGAGGAGATGTTGGGCCTCGCCTATGGGGACTCCTATCCCGACCGCGCGTTCCTGGTCGAAGCGTTCCATGAACTCGCCGCGAACGACTGGCATTACATCGATGCGGGGAGCGAGATCGTCGCCATCGAAGTGGATTCGATCGACGATCGCGATTCCATCGTTCGAGTGGCAAGCAGGCGAGGCGATCAGCTGGTCGCAGACTCTCAAGGACAAGTCGTCAAGACCTATCAGGGATGGGAACTCGACGTTCTGACGTATGCGCTCAGGCTCGGCGATGATGGACGTTGGCGGATTGCGGACTTTCTGGGACGACTCTCCCCAGTTCCGCAGAGCGTTCTTGACGACATGGTCCCGGTCGAGTGGAAGGGGCGCGATTCGTGAGAAACAAACTCGCCATACTTGCTGTCCTGACTTCCGCGTCTTTCGTCACCATTCCGACCCCCGCGGCAGCGCTGCCGAATCCACACCACGGCTCTGACGTCGTTCAGGGTGCCGCGCTTGAGGGGCAGACGGATGCGGCGATCTTTGCCGAGGGTGGGCAGGTGCACTACATCATCTCGCGGCAGAATCAGTGCTGGTACCCACAGGCATGGGCCGACGATGTCATCGCATACGGCACGGCGAGCGACTACTACGAGGTGGTCGGCAGCCTGATCGATCAACCCGAGTGGTTCTCTCCCGATGTGCCGGAGATCGGTGGAGCGTCGTGTATTCAGCATGCGTACAACTACTTCGGGTCGTGCACCGATGAGGACCGCATCGGGGTTCGGGCCATCGATGTGCTGTGGGACGCTCGCAGTGAGACGATCGGCTCGTATGGCGACATCGGACTTCACGAATACCCGGACAGGTATTGCATCGAGATCATCGACATCGACCGGTGGCGGCAGACCATCAGAGCCAGCGATTTCCTCCCCAAGCCGGTGCGGGCGACATATCCGCAATTCAGGAC
>CAXMRC010000114.1:0-5932 GCA_964195945.1 uncultured Gemmatimonadales bacterium | reverse complement strand
TCGTTATGGCGGCTGCTCGAATCGCGGGCAACGACGTCCTACAACACCCGCGGTGCGTTCGCAGGATGCCCGCATGATCTGGGCATCGCTCGTTCCCCGCACCGCTCTCGACTGCAACCCGATTGCAACCCAACACGCTGGGACAGGACGGGACTAGATGGGACGAAAGCCTCTCCGTCACCCCGAAAACAGCCCGATTCCTGGACTCCTTGGGACAGGATGGGACTGGATGGGATGAACGGTCCCAGGTTTAGGTCCTGGTAGGCGAAAGCCTGTGGGGGTTCGAGTCCCTTCGCCCGCACCACACATCTTGTGTCGCAGTGAGTGGCATCTCGTTCAATTCATCTCGGAACTGGTTTGCAACTGGGACCGGCAGAGATCCGCCGGGGCGAACCACCCCGAACCAACGTCATGATGGGCCAACGCTCGCAGGTGCAGATTCCTTCTCTCGCCAACGAAGGGTCGCCGCACGCGCAGCGGCGGCTGGGTCAAAAGCCTCTAGACGGTGCCAGCGTCGGCGGCATAAAGTCGCAGAGGAGTTTGCAGTCATTGCGAAAGGTGGGATCGTTTATGAATCGCCTTGGTCCGAGGAAGAGCCTCGTTGGAACGATCGGGATAACCTTCCTGCTCTTTGCATCGGTCATCGGCTTTGCCCTCGCGGATACCTTGCCGCCGGGGGGCACGTTCCTCGACGACAACGGCAGCATTCACGAAGGCAGTATCGAGGCGATCGCTGCGGCCGGGATCACCAAGGGCTGCAACCCGCCCGTCAATGATCTGTACTGCCCTTCGGACAGGGTCAATCGTGGTCAGATGGCGGCATTCCTCACCCGCGCATTGGGATTGACGGACCGGCTCGACAACCCGTTCACTGATGATGACGGTTCGATCTTTGAGACCGACATCGAACGGATGGCCGCTGCCGGGATCACCAAGGGCTGCAACCCACCGGTCAATGACCTCTTCTGTCCCAATCAATACGTGACGCGTGGGCAGATGGCTGCGTTCCTCGTTCGTGCTCTCGGCTACACCGACGCCGGTCTAGGCGATCTATTCACCGATGATGACGGATTGGTATTCGAGACGGACATCGACCGCCTCGGAACCGCCGGCGTGACCAAAGGCTGCAACCCACCAGTCAACGACGAGTACTGCCCTCACAGCCCGGTACTACGCGACCAGATGGCGACGTTCCTCACCCGCGCCCTCGGCCTGACACCGATTACGCCACCGCCGCCCACCAGCACCACTACAACGACGAGCGGGGGCACCACCGGGACAACGTTGCCGCCGGTAGGGCCGACTGCGATATTCCAAGGCTGCGACACCGGCGTCACCGGCGAGGAGTTCTCACTCGAACAGGAATGTATCGAGGGTGTAGTCAATCAGCCGACGTGGGCAAATGCTCTTTACACAGATTTTCACTTCTTCTGGATCGGCCCTGATGGTCAACCGGTCGACGTTTGTCCGGTAGCCGGGAGCTGTTCGGTACTGAGATACAACTACGTCACCGGCTACTTGATCGGCTGGACGGCGCTGTTTTGGGTCGATGGCGAAAACCGTGATCCAGGCTGGTACGCCCTGGAGGTCTGGTCAGGGCCCCCTTTCGGGGATCCCGAGACGCTTGAACTCCGCGACAGCTTCTTTTTATCGGCAATTCCGCCAACGCCAACCACGACCACCACGACCACCACGACCACCACACTTCCCCCGCTGCCGGACGTATCGTGGGATTGCGTGGTCGGCGGTGGGGATGTCCGCAGCTGCTCGGGCAACATCGACACGCTGGATCCGTCGGACGAATCGTGGTCGTGTACCCCGACCGAAAGCGGCTATCCCGACGACAATGTGCCGTGGAACTGCTCCGGCGATATCGACAAACGCACCACCGGGATAGAAACGTGGAGTTGTTCCAGTTTTGGAGTGTGCTCAGGGAACATTGATACGAGCGACGGTGTCGATGAGGAGTGGGAGGTCAGTCATCTTTCGGGCGATGACCAGTTTGAGGGGATCGGCGATATCGAGAAGAGCGCCGACGGTGACGAGTCCTGGCTCTGCGACGTCGATCCCACCGGCCTGTCGTGTGCGATGGATCTCCAGCCGTGGTCGTGGACCTGCGACGGAGTGCCGGCCGACTGGTATTCGTACGGAAGCGCCTGGTCCTGTTCGGGAAGCGTCGGAAGGCTGGCTCCGATCGTAGGGCCGGTGCCCAATGACTACGTGTGGTGGTAGCGCATTCCATCGGGGCATTCGGGCAAATCTGCAATAGCGTGTCCCCCAGGAACGCCGGCACCGGCTTCTTCTGGGTGCAATGACCGACGAAGAGGTTTTTCGCAAGTACGCCGACAGGATGTCTGTAATGGCCCTCCTGACCGGAGGAACCCGAACTAAGTCCGCCTCTCTATGGCCTCCAATGCCGCCGCGGCAGTATCTCCCTGTCCTCTGGCAAGCTGTCGCAATACTGCTCGGGCGAGCTTGGCCACAGTCGTCGATGGCCCCCCACCGATGCCAGCCGGGTTTACTACCTTGCCGACTGTCGACAAGGTACCCAGATATTTCAGCTCGGATTCCGGGGCGTTGGCATCGAGGCATGTCAGGGGTACCTCTCCGGTGTCGCCAAGTAAACCACTTAGCGTTGCAACAACCCGCTCATCGTCCGGGAATAGCGCCAGATATCCGACTAGCGCCCCACGGGAACCGGCATTTTCGGTCTTAATAGCGTCGAATACCCGATTCCACACATGAGGCTCACCGCTAGCGAGAGCGATACGTCCGAGCGCCATGGCCGCCGCAGGTCTTGAGTCGGTGAGACTGGTGATCCTCGTGAGCACATCGTCGGTGACCAAGTCGGCACGACCCAGCTCAACTAGCCGTGCAATGTTGAGTGGCTCGGCGAAGCCATCTGGAAGCGCCCGCCTGATGATGGCGGCGGCATCGGCCTGAAGCACCGGTTCAAGCTTGGATCGCCCCCTCTCGCTGTGGACCCACAAGGACTCTTCCTCGAGCCTTCGATAGGCAGCCATAAAGTCCTTGGAGGCGGCGGTGTCGCCAACCAGTCTCCCAGTGAATGAGCTGATTATTCCGCACTGGGGGCAGGGAATGTTGTGCGGCTTGATGCACTTCCATTTCGTGCAGAACGCCACACCGCAGTTGAAGCAGACGTACGCACTTGGAGTCCTGCCATGACCCTGCAACTGAGGAATTTCCTCGATCGAGACGACCCTTCCGGAGAGTTCTTTCCCGCATCCTGAGCAGGAACTCGGCACGGCAATGGCGGCCTCTGGCATGGGTGAGCGCAGTTGCTGCGTCCATACCTTCTTGCCTCTGCATGATGGGCAATCCTTTGTCTTTACCCCAGCAGCCTTGCATGCGGTTTGCCGATCCGCGTCGCAGATGAAGATCCCACACGATGAACAAACCGGACCCGCTATCCGGTACTCCAGACTGGTGGTGGTTGAGAAGGCTCCCTTGGCTTCGGCCAAGATGCCTCGCGCCGACCTCCCGCAATGGAAGCAGGTGTAATCGAGCGTCTCTGTCATAGTCTGTTCCCCAGCCTAGCTGCGGCTTGCCGGGCAAGGCCATGGTCGCTTGCACACAGAGCAATAGCCGTCGCCTCGGTCGTGGTGAGCGTCAACCACACCTTGGCCACTTGGTGGCGGTTCGCCCGACTTTCTCCGGCTATTCCAGGGTGCGACAAGCACCCGGTAGAGGTAGGCAAATAGCCCAGCCCCGAGGGCGAGCAAGATCGCAGCGACGGCTAGGTCGTCGGCAGCGCTGTCTTCACTCAAGACTGATGCGATGATGCCACCGCCAAGGAACAGAAGCAACGCTGCTAGGAGGGCGAGAGCGGCCCACCAACGACGAACAAAGTAACGCGGCGCGATGTTGTTGATGTCACCGAACTCGCTGGCGTACTCGTTGTTGCGAAAAGCTATCCAGCCACGGTTGTTCATCGTCAATCCGAAAGCGACAGCTCCGGGTTTGGCAGCGTGGGCGGTACAGAACGGAACCGAATACCAGACTCGCTGCAGGTTCGCCGCATCGAGAACTCGACGATCTTTGCCCCGATACTTGCTGCTGCCTCCTTCGAGCATCCCTGCGTGCATTTCCCAAACTGCGGCCTGGCTGGGTTCGCCGAGACAGATGGCGCACTTATCAGGAAAGCTGACTTTGCCTGCTGCCAATCCGTAGGCAAGCTGCTGCCCCGCCCGTTCACGGTCCGATCCGAGAGAGAACTTGGGCCGACCGAAGTGCCACAAGGCACCTAGTCGGCGCCGAGCGATATCCTTGGGAGTCAGCAGAACTTCGACATCGCCGACATTCTTATAGTTGTACGAGCGATGGACTGTCGCAGGTTCGCAACGTTTCAGGGCGTCCGTCAACCCGTTGGCGCTCACAGCTCCGGTGTACATCCCGCCTCCTCCGTGACCCGTGTCAGTACTAGAGCACCGGTCACTGCCACGCTCCAGTGTCCAAGGACCTTTCCAGGAGGGTAAGTCGGCGCGCGCGGACGACGGCCACTCAGGTACACGGGCAAAGAAGCTCATCGATGCCGGACGCGGTCTCACAGGATGCCTCGCAAGGCGTGGGTGTTGTCGCTCACTTCACAGCAGCTCAACCTGCAACCCGATTGCAACCCAACAGGATGGGACAGGACGGGATTAGATGGGACGAACGCCCCCTGAAGCCCTCGAAATCGCCCGGAAACCCGGACGCATTGGGACAGGATGGGACTGGATGGGATGAACTACCCCAGGTTTCGGTCCTGGTAGGTGAAAGCCTGTGGGGGTTCGAGTCCCTTCGCCCGCACCACACATCTTGTGTCGCAGGTCAACCACGGGATAGACAATGACTGTCGTGTGTCCAGCCAAACCGCGCTAGTAGTCAATTATGGGGTGCCTGTGGGGGTGGGGATTCGTTCGCTGTGGGATCGGTCGATAGAGTCGATCGTGCCTATCGAGGAGGCTCATCAGTGATCCGTGCTCGGCTTCTTGGTTTCGTCCTGCTGGCAGTGACTGCCCTACTGGTAGTGATCGCTGGGATAGCGTTGGCGGGTGATTTGCCGCCGGGGGGCACGTTCTCAGATGACGATGGGAACATCCACGAGGGCAGTATCGAGGCGATCGCTGCTGAAGGGATCACCAAGGGCTGCAATCCGCCGGTCAATGATCTGTACTGCCCATCAGACAGGGTCAATCGTGGCCAGATGGCGGCATTCCTAACCCGCGCATTGGGATTGACCGAAAGGCTCGACAACCCCTTTACCGATGATGACGGATCTATCTTCGAAGCAGACATCGAACGGATGGCCGCAGCCGGGATCACCAAGGGCTGCAACCCTCCGACCAATGACCTTTTCTGTCCCGAGGGATACGTGACTCGGGGACAGATGGCGGCGTTCCTCGTTCGCGCCCTCGGCTACACCGATGCCGGTCCGGGTGATCTGTTCGTCGATGATGACGGGTCGATCTTCGAAACCAACATTGACCGCCTCGGAACCGCCGGAGTAACCAAGGGCTGCAACCCCCCAATCAACGACCAATTCTGCCCCAACAGTCCGGTGTTGCGTGACCAGATGGCGTCTTTCCTCACCCGCGCTCTCGGCCTGACACCGATCACACCACCGCCGCCAACCACCTCGACCACATCAACGACTAGTGGCGGCACCACAGGGACGACCCTGCCAGCGGTAGGTCCGTCCGCCACCTTCACCGCATGCGGGGATGACACTGTCGGAGACGAGTTCTCGCTGCGAGAGCCCTGTGTTGCGGCGACTGTCTACAACTCATTCTGGGCGCAGGCGAGTTCCCCCAATGTGATCTCCCAACTATGGCTCGACCCCGACGGCCAGTCTGTAAGTAGTTGTCCGGTTTCCGGGAACTGCACAATCGCCGATCATCACTACAACGGTTCATCTCCCATCGGGTGGACG
>CAXMRC010000113.1:0-7231 GCA_964195945.1 uncultured Gemmatimonadales bacterium | reverse complement strand
ACGCACCGGTTGGGCGGTGAGCGTCCGGTCGAGTCGATAACAGCGGCTCGGTTGGTCTCTTCCGCCGTCCCGGTGGCGTGTGCCACCCCTTTGCCCAAAGCGAGAGAAAGGGGCAGCCATGTCAATGGTATCTGGAGTAGTCGGTGGTGTGGACACGCATGCCGATGTTCATGTCGCTACGGCGGTCGATATGAACGGTGGCGTGTTGGGGGTCGAGTCGTTCCCGGTTGATGGGGCCGGCTACGAACATCTGGCTGCCTGGCTCGCATCGTTCGGCCCGGTCGTCAAGGTTGGGGTGGAGGGCACGGGGTCGTATGGCGTCGGTCTGGCCCGCCATCTCCACGACGCTGGTGTTGAGGTGGTTGAGGTGGATCGCCAGAACCGTCAGATGCGCCGCAGGTTGGGGAAGTCGGATCCGATCGACGCCGAAGCCGCAGCGAGAGCCGCACTGTCGGGCACAGCGTCGGTGACGCCGAAGCGGCGTGACGGGGCGGTGGAGCAGATGCGGGTGTTGATGGTTGCCCGCCGCTCGGCACGGATGCAACGGAATCAGACGTTGAACCAGTTGCGCCAGATCGTCATCACGGGCCCCGATGAGGTCCGGGCCCGTTTCAAGGATCGATACAAGACCGGCCTCGTCACCGAGGCGGCTGCGATGCGGCCCCGTAAAGGAGAGAACCCGGTGACCTATACGACGTATGTCGTGATTCGTGGCCTTGCGCGTCGTATCAGGGATCTCAATGACGAGATGCGCAGCATCGATAATGCCCTCACCGAACTGATCGGTCAGACGGCGCCGTCGCTGCTCGCCTGTTACGGCATCGGTGTCGTTACCGCCGCGACGTTGCTGGTCACGGCGGGTGACAACCCTGATCGGTTGCACACGGAACGGTCGTGGGCGCATCTGTGCGGCGTCTCCCCGGTCCCGACCGGGACAGGCAAGACCGCAGGCCGGGTCCGGCTGAATCATGGCGGGGACCGGCAAGCCAACGCGGCGCTCTACCAGATCGTCCTGACCCGCATGTCGTCGGACGCGGAGACCCGCAACTACGTGAGACGCCGTCGTGCTGAGGGCTTGTCGACCCGCGAGATCATGCGCTGTCTCAAACGCTACGTCGCCCGCCAAACGTTCAAACACTTGCCTCGAGCCGCATGACAGTTCTGTGGGTGGGGTCTGACCCAGTATCCGGCTGACGCACCACTTCGGTGCTGTCCTCGTAATGACCTGTCGACCCCACCCGCACCCCCGCCAGGGCGGTGTGACCTCATAGGAGCCTGCCACCAACACGGTGTCGCTCAACCCAGTCCTGTCCACCCAACCCGAAAACACCTTGACAAACCAACGCACATAGGAGAGTCAATATGGGCGATCTGGCTCGACCTTTCGCACCGCCCATATGTGCCGATATGGGCGGGTGCGTCGACCGTCCACTACAGCCTGGATGGCTGTTTCAGGAACCAGGTCTCCATCTCGCCTTTGCC
Organism: uncultured Gemmatimonadales bacterium; assembly: GCA_964195945.1. GTDB lineage: Bacteria > Actinomycetota > Acidimicrobiia > Spongiisociales > UBA5794 > JAAETI01. The sequence continues at coordinate 5,749 of CAXMRC010000113.1, read as the reverse complement.
TTTGACTTCGATGACACCGCGGGGTTCGCAGATGAATTCTCGGTTGATCAGTTCATAGGTGGCTGTCGATATGTGAATGCGGCCCGGGACGCCGGTGGATTCCATCCGGGCGGCGGTGTTGACGGTGTCTCCCCAAATGTCGTATTGGAATTTGTGCGTGCCGATCACACCTCCGACGACTGGGCCCGAGTTGATGCCAATACGAAAGTCGACGCGATGCCCGCTCACGGGTGGGAGGGTCGCAAAGTGGGCTTTCATGTCGAGTGCCAGGCGGGCAAGGGCAGTGGCATGGTCATCTCGAGGGAATGGAACACCTGAGGCCACCATGTACCCGTCGCCGATGGTGCGGATCTTCTCGACGTCGTGGTCTTGTACCAGTGTGTCGAACACCGAGTACACCTCGTTGAGCCATTCGACCATTTGCTCGGCCGAGAGAGTCTCTGATAGCGGGGTGAACCCGACGATATCGGAGAACATCACACTGACAGAGTCAAAGCGATCGGCGATGACTCCCGGTTCGGTCTTGAGCCGCTGAGCAATCGGTCCGGGCAGAATGTTGAGTAGCAGACGTTCTGACTCAGACCTCTCCTCTTCCAGTTCAGCCATGAGAGTACGCATGAGGTTCGCGTTCTGCTGCTGGAGGATCTCGAGGGTCTCCAGTTTGCGTTCGACTCTGGCGAGCTTCTTCTCCAGAGTGCGATTCTGTCTCTCCAGGAGCGCTGGGTCTGGCGTTTCTACTTCGTTCATGTCCCGATGAGAACCGTGACACAGGTCTCGTTGTGGAATCTGGGAGTCGAGTCAAGATCGAGTGGGGCGATCTCCCCAAAAGCGTAGAAGCCAGAGACAGGCAGGTCCCGGCCCAAACCGGCTCTGATGCGCTCGATCTCTCCACTGGTACGCGTTCCGAGAAGGAAGCTCCGTACCGCACACGACGCGATCAGCGCGCCCTCCGGCATAACCTCCCCGGGGAACCCAGCCATCGCCTCGTTCAAGGACGCCTCGGTTCCGCGGAGAATCTCTTCGGTGGTGGCCATCGCCAGTTGCACTGTGGCTCCCTGCGGAATAGAGCCGAAGAAGGTTGCCGAGCCGTCGCTCTCGTCGTACTCCATGGGAGCCCGGAGATAGTATCGGCCGGTGTCTTCGTCGAGGATGGCAAGAGGGTTCGCTATCGCTGGTTCGCTGCCGATCCCGAGGTAGTGGCGGTAGAAGTCGAGAATCGGCTGACCGTCGATCTCGTAGACCTTGTAGTCGTCGGACCGCGTAACCACCGCCGTCTTGCCCACCGGGCTCCACCCGTGAGCCACACCGACAGAGACCTTCAGCGGCCCCGAGATGAGAAGAACCGGAAGCGAGTCGGTGAGGACCTGGTTGCCATAGAACTGGACGCCACCGAGCCAGGGCATAGCGATCGGAAAGTCTGGTGCCGCCCCACCGCCAAAAACCGGAACCGTGGGTCCGAGAACCTCCCCGATCTCGAAAGTGACGGCAGTCGGATCGAACTGCTCCACGGTCGGAGTGACGACGAGGAGCGCCGGGTGCTTGTCTGTCTTGCTGGTTGCCTCCTCGACTGCCTGGCGAGCCGCAGAATTGACACCGGCTACGACATCGGTCCCAAGGCCGGTCGTGAAATCGAGAACGTCGGATGCGAACAGCGTGAGGGTCGTCGATCCTTCGACATAGTTCGAAGCGGATGACATCGGTGCGAGCGTGGTGCAACCGATGAGGTCCATGCCGGGATAGGCGGTTGCGACAGCGGTGAGGAAATCCTCGATATCCAAATCGTGGGAGGCAAGTAGCAGACCTGCCTGTGGCTCCTGGCCGTCGAGCGCGTCGGCGCATTGCTTCAGGATCTCTTCGGCGGCGAACTCGCCGTCGAGTTCATCAGTTTGCCCCACGGCCATTCTCAGCAAGGTGGATGCTCCAGTCGCGTGATCCGGTGATGGTACGGGCTCGATGTTGTGGATGTCGTTGCGAGCAGGCAGTAGTGCCGATATGGGCAGTTCCCCCGGGGCTGAGCCCATGAAGATCGTGTCGGCTCTGGGTTGGTACGAGCGTCAACTGCCTTCGGAGATCTCCTAGATCTCATCGGCCACGAGACCGTGGGCTTCACGGTGCACTCTCGCTGCGGTCTCAGCATCGGGGGAATCGACAAGGCAGAAGATCTTTCCAGCCTTCTCATCGACCCAATAGCGCTGGTAGTTCACTCCATATTCGGCCTGCGTCTTCAGATCGGCCTGATGCGCCCCAGCGACATCACTTACCGATACGCCGCCATCCATCGTGTGCACGTCGAGATACGTTGGGATCTGTCGATTCCTCCCGGTTCGGTTCCGTCGCCTGCACCGAACCTACACGCCCCCAACCGATGACGGAGCACATTCCTCGGCACACTGATCGCCTCTCGGCACTCGCCCACCCCGCCCATATGTGCCTGATATGGGCGGGTCATTTGCTCGGTCAAGTTCAGGAGTCGGTGCCGGTCCGGAGACGACTCCGGAACACGAGGGCGATCAGCACTCCGTTGACGATCAATACGAGCCAGGTGACTGAGATCACGACGACCTCAAATCGATCCTGCCGATCGAATCCAAAGGCAATCGCGATAGCGATCAGCGCGAGAGTGGATGCGACGAATCCGGTACCAAAGATCCATCGAACGGCCTTCGCCCGGATCCCCTCAGCGGGGATCAATGGGATCAAGAAGAGAAATGAGAAGCTCATGAGCAGGTACCCGATCTCCTCGAGGGCTATGAATATCCCGTGAGGGTTGTACTGCGTGAGCAACGAGATGCCGTCAGTCTGTCCGACGGAGAGGCTGGACGGAACGACGGAGAATTGGACGAAGTAGGTAGGCGCGAGCACAGCCACGACAACGATCGCCAAACCCACTGCGACCTGACCGGCAATCGCTGATCCTGAGCGGGGACGGGCGAAGTTGAGCGCCGTGGCGAAGATCAGGTAGGCGACTACCAGACCGATCGCGAAGTACATCCACACGTAGTCCCGAGGGAACCGGTCAAGCGTATCGAGATAGGGGTACTCGATGCAGTCGCTTGGACAGTTCGAACCAGAAATCGGGACAGCAAATAGTGCCAGGCCGAAAGTGACCGTTGTGATGGCAGCCATGGCCATCGCTGCATACATGGCAATCCGGGCTGCCACGCGCTCCTCGCTCACACGGAGGCACCCTTCCTATCCGTGAACCACGCCACACGGCGCGGCATCCACGATAGCCGCGGTTGCAGCGAGCCCGTATCCGGCTGGGATGGGCGGACCAATCCAGTTTCTTGACCACCCACAGATGGAGCAGAAGAGCGCCATATGTGCTGCCGCCTCAGGGGGTCATTGCATCGCTTCGGCGAGTTTGTCTGATGGTGTCATCCAGTCGAGGGTTTGTCGAGGTCTGGTGTTGAGTGAGTAGGCGGCCTGATCAAGATCGTGTTGGCTGTGGATGGAGAGGTTGGTGCCTTTCGGGAAGTACTGGCGTAACAGGCCGTTCGTGTTCTCGTTGCTTCCTCGTTGCCACGGCGATTTGGGGTCGCAGAAGTAGACCTGGACGCCGGTGGCGACCGTGAACGTGGCGTGTTGGGCCATCTCTTTGCCTTGGTCCCATGTCAATGATTCCCAGAGATGGTCTGGGAGGCGTTGGACGGTGGCTTCGAGGGCGACCCTGACGGCGTCGGCGGTGTTGCCGTCCGGCAAGGGGAAGTCCATCACGTAGCGGGACCAGCGTTCGACGAGCGTCCCGATCGCTGTCTTGTTCTTCCCCATGATCAGGTCGCCTTCCCAATGGCCGGGAACGGCACGGTCCTCGACGGCGGCGGGTCGTTCCGAGATCATGACCATGTCACGGATCTGGCCCTTCGTCGATGCGGGTCGGCCCTGCGGGCGTCGCACCGCCCTCCCCGTGCGCAGACACCGCCACAGTTCGGTGCGCAGTGCGCCTCGGCCCTGGATGAACAATGATTGGTAGATCGTCTCATGGGACACGCGCATCTCCTCATCGTCAGGATATGCCGCCACGAGCCACCGAGAGATCTGTAACGGCGACCACCACAACACAAGCTTGGCTTCCACCACGTCACGCAACCGCGGGTTCATGGTCAGTTTCGCCGGCTTCGGTCGTCTCGCTCGGTGTCGTGATGCCCGGTGTGCCACCCCGGCCCGATACGACATTCGGCCGCCATTGGCGGCGACCTCGCGTGACACCGTCGACGATGCTCGACCCAGCCGGCGTGCAATACAGCGCAGCGACACACCAGCAGCTATCCCACGCGAGATCTCCTCACGCTCCGAGAACGACAACCGCAACCGGCACCAATCCCAGCAGGGACCGGACGTCGCCACCCGGCAGCCACAATATGGGTCCGAACCGACGACGGAGCACGACCCAACTCGCTGCTGATCGCCCGCAGCGACTCACCAGCCTCGAACCTGTCCCACAACTCGGCCTTCTCCAACTCCAAGAACCGTCCCACAACCACACCTCCAGAACGAGACAACAACTCTCGTCGAAAGTGATGCAACGACCACCTGAAATCACACCCGTTATGGGCGCCTGGCTTCGTTGCTGGATGGACCCACGGACGCTCGCCTTTTGGAAGAAACAAGACTCTCACGAGGGTGACCGGAAACGACTATTCGCCGCCGTCCGTGATGCCGTCGCGGTTCGACGGTCTTTCTATCCCGGCTCGTATGTGGACATCGCTGCATCGATGGCGTTCCCGTCGGTGGCGTATGTGGATGTGGATTGTCGTGCGGCAGGTCTTCTTCGTCGACACCGCAGGTGTTCTGGACATCATCCGGTTCGAGGGCGGCTCCCCGTCGGCTGAGGTCGAGTTCATCTACGGCGACTACTCGACCGACCTCGGCATCGAATCCGAGTCGTTCGATGTGCTGGTGTCGCTGTATGCAGGGTTCGTTTCGGAGGCACGCACTGACTACTTGCAGGTTGGGGGCGTGTTGCCGGCTGCACCCAGCCACGGCGATGCAGCGATCGCATCGATCGACCCGCGATACGAGTTGTCTGGTGCCGTCACATCACGATCAGGGGACTACCGGGTCCGCACCGATGCTCTTGACACCTACCTCGCCCCCAAGGCCGAAACGACCATCACCCGGAAGCTACTGCACAAGCGAAGGAAAGGAATTCCCTGCACCAAGTCGCCCTTCGCCTACCTGTTCACGCCAAGAAAACTGACCGCCCATAACAGGCATCTGCGCTCTCATCAGATGACATTTCGAGACGCTGGTATGAGCGAGGGCTTTCGTACCCGCTCAATATGTGACGGCGTGGGGGTAATCGGGGCTCCGTCTTGTCGACGTTGGGCAACGGGTGGGGGACGATGGGTCGAGGTCTCGTCGGGGCCGGAAATGGATGCTCCCGTGTCTTGGTCTAAGTTCTGTGGGACCATCGACATGGTTCGAGGGATTGAATGCCCATACAGGCCGTCTCCCTGTGCGACCAATGCAAGAGGCAGGTTGTGGCGCCGAAGGAGCTCGAATGCTGAAACTGGGAGTTATCGGAACGTCTAGCAAGAAGAACGAAAGGCGAATTCCTATCCACCCGGATCATCTCCCGCGCATTCCAGAGCCGCTGCGACGCCAGCTGGTCTTCGAGGAGGGCTACGGGGCATCCCTCGGGATAGGGGATGAGGAGATCGCTCGCCAGACCGGTGGCACTGCGACACGGCGCGAGCTGTTGACGGACCTTGGAGCGGTCGTTCTTCCCAAGCCTGGGCTGGAGGAT
>CAXMRC010000112.1:0-6901 GCA_964195945.1 uncultured Gemmatimonadales bacterium | reverse complement strand
ACGATGCCGAAAGGAGAGCCAAACTCCCGATTGGAAACCAATAGAAACAGTCTCCAACAAACCCAGTGCGGTTCAAAAACCCTCGGCACATGTAGGAATGCCAAGGGTTTTCTTCGTAGCGGGGGCAGGATTTGAACCTGCGACCTTCGGGTTATGAGTCTGGTGCCCCTGTCCAGGCTGGTGGGATCCGGTTCGAGTGGATACCTTCGGGTACACCATCTCCTGACAACCCGTCCAGGATGAATCCGGTCCGTGTCGCCTCGTCCGTCTCGGTTCGTTTGGCACTCGTTTGACATGGGTATGACACTGGCTGATGGAGGCCGCATTGTGGGCCGACGGGCCGGGCGTGATCTCCCACGAGTCTGCGCTCCTCCTGTGGGGTCTCGCCGATGTGAATCCCCGGCTCATTCACCTGACCGTTCCCCCGCCGTATCGCCCGCGATGTCAGGGGGCTTCAACGATGGATCAGCATCTGGTCCGAAGCGTCTTGTGAAACGCAGGCACGAATCCAGCCCAGCATGGTCATCGTCGCCATCGCAACAATGCTCGATGCTGGGCGGGACCGTCGCGGCGAGCCGTTGTTCGGCATCAAAGGCGGATCGGCACTCGAACTGCGATACGAGGCGCGGCCTACACGCGATATCGATCTCGACTTTGGAGGAACTCTCCACGGGATTCACCGAACCCCGAACGCGTGTGTCGATGCCGGATGGCCGGGATTCAACGGCCGCGGCCTCGATCCTCAACCACTATCGATTCCTTGAGGATCCATAACCGGTCAGCGACTGACCGTCCGCCCCACATACCTCGATCTCCGTTCGCGAACATCCCCCTCGAGGTCGTGACGAGGAAGTCCCCGGAGATTGAGTACGTCCATACCCTCCGTTTCGCAACGGGAGTGACGTCCTGGTGCACCGTCGCTCCAACTGCACAAGACCTCATTGTCCCTCTTCGGGAACCGGCGTCTGCTATTTCGTATGCGGCGATATCGTTGTTCATATGGATAGAACACCGTTCCAGGCGATCGATCGACGGGTAACCCCATGGCTTGCTGAACACGGACTGACGCTCTTGCGCATCAGCCTCGGCGTCGTCTTCATTTGGTTCGGAGTGCTCAAGTTCTGGCCGGGCCTGAGCCCTGCCGATCGACTCGCCACATAGACTATTGATATCCTCTCCTTTGGCCTGGTAACACAAGACTTCGCAAGGGTCCTGCTGGCAACCCTCGAAACAGTGATCGGGATCGGACTCATCACAGGCAAGTTCATGCGCTTGACCCTGCTGCTACTCATCGGTCAGATGCTCGGTGCCGCAACACCGCTGTTCCTGTTCCCCGAAGTGACCTGGTCAAGTCCGTTCGTGCCGACGCTCGAGGGCCAATACATCATCAAGAACGTCGTGCTGGTATCGGCAGCCCTCACGATCGGTGCAACAGTTCGAGGCGGCAGGCTCATCGACGATCCCGAGACCCTCGATTCGCCGAGCAAGCGGCCGGCTACTTCCGCCAACCATCACTGACTCTCGCGCCGGCAACGCAAAGCGAATGCCTGGTCCTCGCACTCTCCCCATTCTCGGCACTTCGGAGTGGGGCGGGGTCGGCGCTGGAAACCGGGAGGGACAGCAGGCAGTAGTACATAGTACAGCCCCGGATCAGGAGGGAGCTAAACACTTCTTGAGGTTCGTGGTTGACGCCTTGGGCTTCTCCAAGTGCTCACAGAGAACCCAACCACCATGTACGAATGGTTCGTCACACCCCGTCGGGGCGGATCTCTTCGAGCGCCCGGCGAGCGAGGTCGGCTGAGGCGTTGAGGAAGACATCTCGCTTGTCCGGCTCGCTGTAGACCAGATCCCCGCAGATCTCGAAACCACCCATCCGCCCCTTGGCTTCCGCATGACTCTTGCGGGTATCGCGTGCAAAGATGTGGACCATCGGCTCGGCCACGGGACCGGCGATCAGCACGTTGACCCGGTGGTTGGCGGCGTTCCGATCGATCCAATCTGTTGCGACTTCGTATGCGGCCGATACGTCCGCATACGGTGCAGCTACACGCCAGAGAGCGGTCGGGTACGACGCTTCTGCTCCGACCGGGAGCTGCTCGACCGGAAACTCCTCGGTGATGATCTGGTAGTGGAGATGCCACGGGATTGTCGCTCCGGCATACGCACCGTTGTAGAGCACTCTGAAACGCCCGTCGGTGCGCGCATGGAGCTCGATCATCGCGTCGAGCACGTGCGGCGCGAATTCTTGGTCGATGTGCTCGGCTGCCATGATCGTGTAGTGGTTCCTCCCGATCCACGCGAAGTTCGCACCAGCGACATAGTCGCGCCCGGCGAGCGTCATTGGGACCAGTTCCTCCATCGGATTGCACTCTTGGATGTTGTCGATGCAGAGGAAACAGAACCGTCCTGAAGGATCTCGGGGATCACGGAACAACGCGTCGGCATTGCGATCGGGGTTGAGGATCCCACGTCGCTCCAATTCGGCGACGTCGGTCCTGATCTCCCGGTGCGGCAGCCAACGGAAGCGGAACGGGACACTCGACAGGGGGTCGAGCACGGTCCGCACTTCGATATCCGGAGCATCCGGATCGGACAGCAGGAATCCGTCCTGTCCTTGAGACCGCCATGTGGCAATCAGTGTGTCTGCCAGGCTCGTCCGTTCCGGGTTCGTCACGCTCCGGCTCCGGGCGTGATGCCGAGGTCACCGAAGAGATCCTTCGTTCGGCTCTCCCAGGTAAAGTACGGCACCGTGACGTCCAGCGCCCGGCGCCCCATCTCGTCGCGCAACGGACCGTCGGTCAGGAGCAGCAGCAACGCCTGCGCAAACCCATCCACGTCGTCTGCTGGTACGACGATCGCGCCGTCACCGACCAATAATTCGTTCCCTCCGGTCGCACCCGTGATGGGAACCTCCCGAGGATCGTCGCCCAGGAGATACTCGACGGCGAACGGTACGAGGTCCGACGACACCACCGGTTTCATCGTGGCTGCAGCTTCCTGCGGACTCATACCGAAGCCTTCCATCACCGACGGCGTGCAGTACACGGAGGTAACGGCGTAGAGACACGGCAACCGATCCCAGACGGAGCCGAGGGGGATCACGTCCCGCTTGAGGCCGAGCTCGGAGATCAGTGCAACGGCTTCGTCGTACGGTGCGCCGGCGCGTTCGTCGAGCGCTACGGCGAGCACAACGTCGGGAACCTGCTCGCGAACCTGGGCGAACGCACGGATGAGGACGTCCTTGCGTTTGGTCCGGTCGGTGCGACTGATCTCTGTGATGATCCGACGGGTCCGCAACTCGGGAATGCCATGAGTCGACAGTGTTGAGAGGAAGTCCCAGATCTCATCGCAGTCTTCCCTCTGCGGCCGGTAGCGTGCCGTGTCGACACATGGCGGGAGGAAGTACTCCGCTTCGTACCCGTAGTCGGTGATGAACGTGTCCCGGATCGCGCTCGATGTCGCGACTCCTCCGTCGATCTTCGCAACAAGATCTTGTTCGTTTGCGATGCGTTCGTCGATCCGGAGATGCTCCCATGTGGATGGATCCATGTTCCGCTTCTTGAGCGCCCCCAACGAGTGCGGGATCCAAATGTGGGGAACGGGTTGCGTCGATCGTTCGTTGATGGTCGCGCCCAGCTTGCCCGCGTCCCAGTAGTGGGAGATGATCAGGTCGTAGCTCAGGTCTTCTGCCTCGAGTCTGCGTTCCAGGTCCGCGGCAAGAGCGGGAATGTGCTCGTCCATGTCTTCTTTGCGCACGAATTCGGGTGTTCCATCCTCCAGATAGAGGATGCGAGCGCGTCCGGTCGGGTGGTACACCGTCCCGGTCTGCAGTTCGCCGGTCTCGGGATGGGCGTAGCCGCCGCGGTTGACGATCGTCACCCGGTAGCCCTGATCGATGAGTGCCTCGGTGAACTGATTGACATACACGTTCTGACCGCCGGTATCGGGCATGCCTGGCACCACCTGCCACTCGTGGACGCCGTGATTGGTGATCATCAGCACATGGGTGCCGGGGGCACCAAAGAATTCTTTCTCGGACACGTGTGCAGCCTCTCTCTCGTCTCGTATTCGATCCCGAACCGGGCTATTCCGGCAGCCACCCGTAGTGGCGAAGCCCTTCCTCAATTCCAGCAGCGAAGGGCGCCTCTGCGTGGTAGACGTTCGGTACCCGATATTCGAAAAGTTCCGGACTGGCATTGCCAACCGCGATCGATGCGAAGCCGAGCTCGGGGTGCATCATGTCGATGTCGTTGCCGGTGTCACCCGCTGTGATCACTTCTGGAGGACCAACGGCGAGCTCATCCGCCAGATAGCGGACCGCGCCACCTTTGCCGGATCGCTGGGGCAGCAGGTCCAGGAAACGCCCTGCCGAGTACACGACCTTGGCATCGATGCCCTGCTCATCGAGTTCGAGCCGGATCGCGGCAAGCTGCGCCTCGACGTCTTCTTCGAGGTAGTAGCTGCTCTTGAATTTGGATTGCCACTCCTCCGGCTGCATCACGGCGCCGGGAATACCGCGGAGAATGGCCTCGACGCGCTCCTTGTCCCACGAATCGCGAATCGTCTCGCTCCAGGTCTCATCGATCACGTAGTGGTCGCCGGACGCATGCCAGATCTCCGTGCCGACCATGCAGACGCATGCGGCTGCTCGCCGCTGCGTCCCCACGTCGGCGTAGAAGGCCTCGATCGACGGCAAGTGCCTGCCTGTGGAGAACGCAACGGTGACTTCCGCTTCGTCCAGGAGGCGCCAGAGTCGGTGCATTGCTTCCGCATCACCGATGAACGTACCATCGAGGTCGGTGGCGAGGAGGCGCTTGGTGGTCATAGTCCGTTCTCTTCGCGGGGAAGTCGGTGCAGCATATCGGCTGACCAGTCGATATGAGAGGACCGGGCGGCTGACCCTCAGCTTGACTCGCGTGCGAGCGTCGCTTGCCGGTTGCTGTTTTCCCTGTCGAACACGACGAGCGTCCGTCGTGCGATTCCACGCCACCCGAAGTGCCGTCGCGCGAATCGGGCGCCCGCAACGGAGAGACGCTCGCGTAGTTGGGGATACCGCAGCGGCATGCTGAGCATGACCCCGTACTCCTGCGGTCGTTTCGGGTCTGCGAAAAGGGAGTGGGAACCGAAGTCGAACATCTCTTCAAGACCACCGTGAACGGTGACGACACAGGGTGTTCCGCACGCCATCGCCTCGACCGCGGTCATGCCGAACGGCTCATATCGCGACGGCAACGCGAACACGGACGCGGCCCGGTAGTAGTCCGGCATCTCATGGTCCTCGACGTAGCCGATCCAGTCGATCGCGTCCGCCACGCCTAGGTCGGCCGCCAGTGACTTCCAGATCTCGACCTTCTCTCGGTCGGCATCGTCGTTCGCGCCGACGGCGAGCTTAAACCGGGCGTCGGGGACGGCGGCGAGCAGAAAAGGCACCGCCTCGATCAGCAAGTCGTAGCCCTTGTTCGCAGCCGCGCGGCCAACCGTGTAGATGTCGTGATCGCCGAATCCGACGCGCTCACGAACCTCTGAGATCTGTGCCTGGGAGATCGGGGTGTACCGCGACTCGTCGATCCCCGGCGGGATCATCGCTATGTGCCATTCCGGGACGTCGTACTGCTCTTGGAGAATCTCCAGCTGCTGGTTCGTGGTTGCGATCACATAGTCACAGCGGCGGTAGACAAGGAATTCCTTGCGGATTCGTTCTTCGAACCGGTAGTCGGATTCGATCTCCTGCGGGTCGCCACGCATGTCGAGTTTCTTCCACGATCCGAGCGAATGAGGTGTGTGGATGTGCGTGATCTGGAGCTCTTCGGCCAGGTGCTGCCCGGCCCAACCTGCATCCCAGTAGTGGGAGTTGATCACGTCGTAGGTGGTCTGGTTCTCCGCGAACGTTGCAAGGGCGTTGGCAACGAACTCGGCAAGGTGCTCGTGCATGTCCTCTTTGCGAATGAACTCCGATCCACCGAACGGGATCCTCCACACCCGTAGTCCGTCACCCATGTCATCGAACTCGGGTTGGCCCTCGAACCGGCGTGTGATGATGTCGACGGTGTTGCCAAGCGCCGCGAACTGTTTCGCCAATTCCAGCACGAAGACGACCTGACCTCCAGTGTCCGGCTTGCCGAGCTCGGGTTCCGCTCCCACGTACCCGTGGGTCGAGAGCATCATGATTCTGCTTCTCGTCTGACCTGCGGCAGGTGCACTAGTCATAGGGCAATCATACCGCTTCAGGTTGCGTCCCGGATCCCGACGTGGAGGCTTTCCCCATGGAACCAGGACCCGATAATCGCTGCATCGTCGATGGACTCCGCGTCATTGTTGGTACGATCTGCATAACTACGCCAATATTATCGTGATAATAGTATCTGGATACATAACTCGTTAATCTCGATTCGTACGAAGTGTGCGGCTGTCGCGTTCTGTTTCCGGAGATCCACGTTTGTCTCTCAGCCTGTGAAGACCCCGACGTGGGCATTTGGAGACACTGGAGGTGCCAATGTTGACATCAGGAATGCTTTCGTCATTGCCACTTGGTAGTGCCGCTACGGCTCCACTGAGCGAGCATCAGGTCCTCGCGTTGCTAGTGCAACTGTTCGTACTCGTGGGATTCGCCCGGCTTCTTGGCGGGCTTATGAAGCGAGTCGGTCAACCTGCGGTCGTCGGTGAACTCCTTGCAGGAGTGATCTTGGGCCAGACATTGTTTGGAAGGATCGCGCCGGGAGCGTTCGAGTGGATATTTGGTGACACCATCGTTCGGTCTGCAGTGTTCGCCTTCGCCTGGATCGGTGTGATCTTTCTGATGGTGGTAATCGGCTATGAAACCGATCTGGGCATAATTGTGCGCTTCCGTCGGGCTGCTGGATGGGTGTCGACCGGTGGGTTCTTGGTCCCGTTGGCGATAATG
>CAXMRC010000111.1:0-12114 GCA_964195945.1 uncultured Gemmatimonadales bacterium | reverse complement strand
CTGTCGGCCCTGGTTCCCGGTGTCGGGCAGATCTATGCGGGTCACCGGCGTCGCGGGTTAGCTCTTGTGGTCATTTCCCTACTGGCCGGTAGTGCTGCCGTAGCGATGCTGATTGCCAACCCGACCCGTGTGCTCAAGCTGGCATTCGAGCCGAAGGTCCTGATGGTCCTACTCGCTTTGGACGTCATGCTGCTGGCGTTTCGCGGGTTTGCGGTCGTCGATGCGTACCGGATGGCGCAGTCCCCACACGCTCCGTCACGGCGAGTGTTGTGGTCCGTCGCTCCGGTGCTTGCGTTCGTGCTTCTGGCCCCCCATACGATGTTTGCCTACTACGACCTGGTGCAATACGACCTGATCAACACAGTGTTCACGGCACCGGATCCGGTCGCGGCTGTCACCACCACGTTCCCCCCCGACCCATCCCAATCGGCCGTTGCCACCCCCGCTACCTCTCCTGCGGTCCCGTCCTCGACATCAACTTCCGCAACGTCTACGACTGCTGCACCTACGACCACGGTGCCTACGACCACCGCACCGCCACTCCTGTGGGTCGGGCTTGAGCGGCTCAATATCCTGCTCCTCGGCAGCGACGCCGGGGTGGGGAGGACGGGGGTCCGGACCGACACAATGATCCTGGTCAGCATCGACCCGGACAACGGCGACATGGCCTTGATGAGCTTTCCCCGCAACTTCATCCAGGTGCCGCTGCCGGTCGATGTCGACATCTGGCAATGTGACTGTTTCCCCCTCATCCTCAACGAGCTCTACCAGTACGGGGAGGACAACCCGGCGTCATTCCTTGGCTCATCCACCCCCGGGGCGAACGCAATAAAGGGCGCGGTCGGCGAGATGGTCGGGCTACCGGTTCACTTTTATGCGCTCGTTGCGTTGGAAGGGTTTGTCGACGTCGTGGATGCTCTCGGCGGTGTAACGGTGATCGTCAACGAGCGGGTGTACGACCCGGCATACCCAAAGGAGGAGGGCGGCACCGAAGTCGTTGACATCCAGCCTGGGGTATACGACTTTGATGGCCACGACGCGTTGGCCTACGCCAGAACCCGCTACTCATCGGATGACTACAGCCGGATTGGTCGACAACGCTGTGTGATCGAGGCGCTTTTCGACCAGGCCGATCCTTTTTCGCTATTGCGTGGCTATCCCCAACTAGCCGAAGTGATCAAGGACACCGTCGAAACCGACATTCCACTAAACGCTGTGCCTGATCTGATCGATCTTGTGACCAAGGTTGATACGCAACAGGCTGTATCTCTGCGTTTCGTCCCACCTGTCTACATATCGGGGCGAACGGCGGACGGGTACAACATCCCAGATGTCGAGCTGATCAGCGAACACGCAGAGATTGTTACGACGCTGTCGCCGGAAGAGGCAATGCGGCAACTGGGTATTGACCCGCTGGCCGATGCATGCTCCTGATCGCAGCCCGCTTTTGGTCGGCGGGCCAGCCGTCCTCGACTTAGATCGTGCGTTTCGGTCTCTCGAAGATGGGAGACTCACATGATGGACAGAACAACATTGCATCGCCTCACTGCCTTCACTACCGATCCAAGTGGCGGCAACCCTGCCGGCGTCTGGCTCGGAGACGAGTTCCCCGACGAGGAGCGGATGCTCGAGATCGCCGCCGACGTCGGATACTCCGAGACCGTCTTTGCGGTCCCCACCGGGGCGGACTTTCGTGTCCGATACTTCAGCCCGGCACGTGAAATCCCGTTCTGTGGTCATGCGACGATCGCCCTCGGTGTGCTTCTCGGCGACCACATTGCGCCTGGCCGCTACCGGCTAAATACCGCGGCTGGAATGGTGCCAGTCACCGTCGCTGCAGCGGTGGGAGGCTTCGTTGCAACTCTCACCTCCGTAGAACCGCACAGCGAAAGCGCACCAGACGGCCTGGTGGCGGCAGCGTTGCGGTCGCTCGGCTGGAGTGCCGACGAACTCGACGGAGAGTTAGTACCCGCCGTTGCCTATGCGGGAGCCAAACATCTAATCATCGCCGTGGCAGAACGCTCCCACCTCGCCAATGTCAGCTACGACTTCGAGTCGATGAAGGCGCTCATGCTTGAAGCGGACCTCACCACGGTCAATCTTGTGTGGCGTGAATCTCCGACCGTGTACCACTCTCGGAATCTGTTCCCGGTGGGAGGTGTAGTGGAGGACCCGGCAACCGGAGCGGCCGCGGCGGCGCTGGGCGGTCATCTGCGAGCCTTGGGTCTTATTGAATCGCCGTCCGCGTTCACGATCCACCAAGGTGTTGACATGGGGCGACCCAGCCGTATCGAAGTTCATGTGCCATCGACGGGCGGAATCGACGTCACCGGCTCGGCTGTCCCTATGCCCTAACGAGGTGATTGCCCGGTGCGGGCGCTACGACCGGGCGAAGTCGATCATCGCCTGGTAGTTGCCGGTGGTGTCGGTGCTGCGGAGGATTCCGATGTACCGCGTGCGAACGTCGCCAGGAGCGGTGAGTATGCCCCTACCCCATGTAAAGGGTTCAGTGCCGGCGCTGACTAGGTACAGATCGGCGATGTATCGAGCTATTCGGCCGTTGCCGTTTGGGAACGGATGGATCTGGGCAAGCCGATGATGGACTCGTGTAGCAATCTCGTCGCCGCCAAACATGTCGTGCTCATGCCAATAGAAAGCGTCGGCGAGGGTATTGGCGACATCTTGGGGGATCTGGGTACAGTCCACACCGATATTGGTTACGCGCCGGCGCCAGGTCCCTGCCCAATCCCAGACTTGGCCGAACATCCGCTTGTGCAGGTCGAGCAAGAACCCAACGGTCAGCACTTCAGCGGGTCCACGCTGCGCGCGGCGCAGGGCCCATTCACCGGCGGAGGCAATGTTGTCGAACTCGGCGGCGTCGACCTGCGCTCTGGTTGAGATGTAGCTGAGCCTTAGACCGTCGATGTCGTCCGGGCCGAACTGCGTCGCCCCTTCTGGTTCGGGTCCAAGCGGCGTCACGATTTCCACTGCCGTCCTTTCGCAATGATCTCTGCAACCCGATTCTCGATCCGTTCCCTCATTCGCTCATCGTCAAGACCCTGGGCCTCGAGGGCCATGGTTCCGGCGATCGGAGCGAGTTCGCGTCGCGCGATCAGTCGTGCCCGATGCTCCACGATATCTTGAAGGCTGCTGTGGGGCTTCCTCGGGACGAAGGCGTACGCGAGTTCGCACCCGAGGGCGTCAGCTACCCGAGAGAGGGACGAGAGCGACACGCTGCCGTCCGCCTCTCTGGCTTCCAGCTTTGCGGTTGCGGGTTGGCTGATTCCGAGGCGCTCAGCCAATTCGCTCTGGCTCATGCCGAGCGCTTCCCGGATTGCTTTGGTCCACCCGCGGTTGGGTCGGCGGAGTCGAATTGCTGGATCCGGGCTCCGCAATTGACGATCCAGTTCTGTACGGCCTCGTTGGGCACTCTGTGAATCTCCCATTTGGCAACTATACCGTATATGTTATCAATAGACTAGTAGTTAATAATATATAAGTTATGCATCATCTTCCCTTTCATAACCTGAGAGGTATCGACGGCTGTCAACTGGGTGGCATCTGATCGATGTCTTGTGGCGGAAAGGGCTGAATAGGCATCATAATGTGACTCACCATGGATCTTACTCTTCTAGTCGTCGCCTTTGGCTTCGGATTCGTCGCTACCCGACTACGGCTACCGGCCCTGGTGGGCTACCTTCTCGCTGGTTTCGTGCTTCACGCCGGCGGCTTCGAGGCCACCGCGGCGATAGAGACCATCTCGGACCTGGGAGTTCAACTTCTGCTGTTCGGGATAGGGCTCAAGCTAAAGATTGGCACCCTGGCGCGCCCGCAAGTGTGGGGGACGGCCACCATCCACGTTGCCGCCACTACAACCCTGGTCGCCGGTGTGCTGCTCGGTGTCGGGGCGCTGGGTTTCCCGATGGCTCTAGACCTCGACATCGGGCAAGCCGCGTTGTTGGGTTTTGCGTTCTCTTTCTCAAGCACCGTCTTTGCGGTCAAGGCGCTCGAGGAGATGAACGAGTCAGGGTCGGTTGCGGGGCGAGTCGCGGTGGGCGTGCTGATCGTGCAGGACGTGTTCGCGGTCACATTTCTCGCACTTGCCGCTGGAGATGTTCCAAACATTTGGGCGCTGCCTGTCTTGGTGGTCATTGTGGCTATGCGACCCGCTATTGGATGGCTGTTGTCACAGAGCGGACATGGCGAGCTTCTCATCCTGCTTGGCTTTGCGCTCGCCCTGGGTGTTGGTGCAGGCGGTTTTGATCTGGCGGGACTGAAGCCGGAACTTGGTGCTCTGGTCACCGGGATCGCGGTGTCTTCGCATCCGCGGGCGGGTGAGATGGCCGACCGGTTGCTCGACTTCAAAGATCTCTTCCTCGTCGGGTTCTTTCTCTCAATTGGATTGGCAGGGACACCTCCACTTGGTTCCTATGCGGTAGCGGCTCTGATGCTGGTGTTAGTGCCGGTGAAGGGAGCACTGTTCTTGTCGGTATTTACCCGATTCCGCCTGAGAGCTCGCACTGCGCTCCACTCGTCGTTGACCCTGTCGACGTACAGCGAGTTTGGGCTGATCGTGGCCACCGCCAGTGTCGCTAACGGGCACCTCGATCAAGCGTGGGTATCTGCGCTCGCAGTTGCAGTAGCGGCATCGTTTGTGGTGGCTTCTTCTGGCAGTACAGCCCGATACCGGATGTATGGCGCTTTGTCGGATCAGCTGTCCAGGCTGGAACGACACCCGCCACTGCCGGATGACGCCATTGTCGATTGCGCATACGCACGCGTCATTGTCTTTGGCATGGGTCGGGTCGGGGTCGGTGCCTACGACGAGATCGTGGCACGCCGCGGCATGCCCGTAGTTGGAGTGGATCGCAGAGCAGAAACCGTTGCCTACCACGCCAACCAAGGACGGACCGTGATCCGTGGTGATGCGCTCGACCGAGATTTCTGGGAACGTCTCCGCTTCCGCCACGACGTGGACTTGATCGTGATCGCTATGGACAGTCACCGATCAAACCTCGAATGCACCGAACGCGCCAAAGAGTTCCTGCCCGAGGCGCGTATCGCGGCAATCGCCACCTACCCGGACCAGGTCATCGAACTCCGCAACGCCGGCGTCGACGTGGCGCGCGATCTGTACGAAGAAGCTGGCCAGGGTCTTGCCGATGACGCCGTCACGGCGGTCTGGGAGCCGCCGGGAGGACCACAGCAGGCAGACGACGTCGACGGTCAGCTCGAAGATTCACCGGACCCGTCTGACGACAGCCCTTTGTAGGCCTACCGGGACTCCGATTGTGTGGCGGCTGCTTCGATACCGTCGAGGAGAGCGTCCAGTCCGAACTCGAAGGAGTTGCCGAACGTGTACCCGGGTTGCAGCACGTGTTCGGTGGTGAACTCGACGAGGTGCGGCAACTCGTCGGCCGGTAGCAACTCGAGGATCGCTTCGGCCAGGTCACCGATCTCCTCGCCGCCGTTGAATGGCAGATTGGCTTCTTGGAGGGCGAACCCGTAGAGGTAGCTGTCGATTGTGGCGTAGGCGTGGGCGGTCAGGGCTAGAGAGAGCCCGCCCCGTCGCAAGCAGCCGAGCACGGCGTCGTGGTGGCGCAAGGTTGCCGATCCTGGCGAAGTCCTCGACTCCATCAGCGGAGGTGCCCACGGGTGGCGGGCCAGTACCGCACGAGCAGAAATGCAACGCTGCCGAATAGCGGTCTTCCAATGCGTCCCGACCGGGGGGAGATCGATCTCGCTGAAAACGACGTCGACGATTCCATCGATGATCGACTCCTTGCTGGCGATGTGGTAGTAGATCGTCATCGGCTTCACGTCGAGCTCTGTGGCGAGCTTGCGGATGGTGAACGATTCGATCCCGATCCGGTCGGCGAGCTCAATCGCGCCCGCCAGTACGCGGTCGGCTGTGAGCGGGCTGCGTTGCAAGTCGTTGGTGGTTGTCGCAGGGGACACGGGACACTCCTGGGATTTCTGGTTGACAGTCGCACATTGTACGGTTACGGTCTAAGACTCATCGTACTAAGTACGACAGGGATTGACAAGACCAAAACACGGGAGACTCACCATGCAACCAAAACGACAGCACTCGGCCGCGGCAGCGCCTGCGGACACGACACCGGTAAGCCAGACCATGCGGGCGATCGTCCAGCACCGATACGGCTCCGCCGATGTACTGGAACTATCGACCGTCGCACGACCGGCGATCACAAAGAACGAAGTTCTGATCGAGGTCCATGCAGCAGGTGTCGACCGCGGCACGTGGCACCTCATGACGGGTACGCCGTATCTGATTCGTCTCGCCGGTTTTGGGTTCACCAAACCCAACCGTCTCAACCCCGGATTTGACGTCGCCGGCCGTGTGGTCGCCATCGGGGACGATGTGACCCGGTTCGCTCCAGGCGATGAGGTCTTTGGTATCGCAAAGAGCTCCTACGCCGAGTACGCAGCTGCGTCCGAGGACAAGCTCGCCCACAAACCGGCAAACATCACGGCGGAACAAGCTGCCGTAACTGCGATTTCGGGGAGTACAGCGCTCCAAGCACTCACGGACGTCGGTGATCTCCAGCCAGGTCAGCGGGTCCTGATCATCGGCGCGTCAGGAGGCGTCGGAACCTACGCCGTCCAGCTTGCCAAGGCTCTTGGCGGCCGGGTGAGCGCGGTCGCCGGCACCCGCAACCTCGACATGGTGCGCTCAATCGGTGCCGACCACGTCATCGACTACACCCGAGATGACTTCGCCGACGGTGCCAGTCGCTACGACCTGATCCTCGACATTGGGGGACGCAGCAGCATTTCCCGACTCCGCAGCGTCCTGGCTCCCGACGGTACCCTCGTCATTGTCGGTGGCGAAGGCGGCAACCGGTTGACAGGCGGTGTCGGCCGTCAACTCCGTGCGATGGTTCTCTCACTCTTCATCCGGCAGCGTCTGACGACTTTCATCAACAAGGAGCACTACTCCTTCATGGAGCGACTTGCCGGGCACATCGAGTCGGGGGCGGTGGTGCCCGCCATCGGTCAACGATTTGAGCTCGAGGGTGTACCGGATGCGATCCGTCGGCTCGAAGCAGGCGAAAGCAGCGGTAAGTCCGTGATTGTCGTTCGCTCCGAAGGAGCTTGATAGTGGTTAGTGAGACTGCCCGTGACGGACGGCGCTGGTTCAGGCGAGCGATTCCGCTTCTTTGGCTTGTCCCGTCGATGGCTGGGCGGTCGTCATTTTCGTGACCGACGAGATGGCGTGGCCGTTGGCCCTCTGGATCGCAACAACGGTTGGTCCGCTCACCGCGCTGCGGGCTCGCACCGACAGAAAGCAGGCCGAGGGGCATGACGCCCCTGAGGTCACTCCCCAGCAACCGAGCCCGTGAGACCGCGGCAGATCGCGGCACCTGGCGAGTACCCGTGGGCGCCAAGCCACCCTCCGCGGCAACTGAACCCGCGATGCGGTTCATGCCGCGCACGCCAATGTGCCGACGCGTGCCGGTCACCAACGAGTAGATTTTCTGTCAGCTCGATAAGGAGGCGGTGTGCCCGGCGGACATGATTATCAGGGCCCTCGAGAGGCGCTTGCTCGGTACCGAGCGGCAATCGAGGCCGCCCGAAGTGAGGCTGTGATCAAGGGCGCGAAGAACCCCTACACCTCTCGCAACGGGCACATGTTCAGCTTGCTCACCTCTGATGGCTCGATGGCGCTGCGTCTCTCCGGCGAGCGGGGGGAGCAGTTCCAGGCTGAGTATGCGAGCGGGCCCGTGATGCAGTACGGCAGTGTGATGCGCGGCTACGTGTCCGTCCCGGCGGAGCTGCTCGCCAAACCCGCCGAGCTCGCCCTGTGGTTCGACAGGGCCTGGGACTGGATCGGCTCGCTGCCTGCCAAACCGACGAAGAAGATGTAGCGGCCCAGGCGCGGCCGATGAACCACGAAGTCGCGCCGCCGAATCGGGCGATCGGGATCCGTTCGCAAGGTCCGAAGGTCTCGGCGCCCATCCCCCCGGTCGAACCAACGGCGGACTGGTGTCGCTGCGCGTACCTGCCGACCTAGCTCCGACCATCCACTCACTGGTGCAGTTTTCGTTCAGCCCGGTGAATGGCGCAGTTCTCGTAGCCGTTGGCAAGAGAAGGGAAGTCGCTCAGGCCTGATATCCTGATCCGACATGAATAACGTGCGAAGGCTGGCTTTTTTGGTCGCTGCTGCGCTCTCATTGTTACCGGGTGCAGCGACGACTCGCCGCACCGCGACGGAGCCGGGACGTACTACGAGTCACTCGATCTGACTTCGCCAACGTCGGCCGTCGAAGCTTTCTCAGATGCGTTCGCTGGCGACGATTTCATGACCGTCTGGTTGGTTCTCGGCGGCCGGCAAGCGCAGGTGAGCCTTCAACAGGATCTCAATCTTGTCCAGTTCAGCCGAATCGTTGGACCGGGGGCGAGAGACGATCTCAACGACTGGCTACGGAACGACTTTCGAGTGGAGTCCACGGCCGTTGACTACTGGTGGTTCTTTGACCAGGTCATGCTTATTGCGGACGAGAACGACGCGTTCCTCATCGACCTCAGCGGCAACCTGACGATCAGGAGCGAAGAGATCACATACGACACCGCAATCGTCTCTGCCGAGGTCTCCGGGATCGCAGGAGAAGTCGAATTCCACCTCTGGGAATCTGCCACCGGCAGATGGCAGATCGAACAAGTATTCGTTCCCGAGAGCGATGAGGGCCCCATTTCTTGGCCAGCGCCGCTTGGGAGCAACTGACACCGGACAACGAGTCGTCGGAGCTTGCACGAAATCTGAGCGTCTCACTCACCAGGGCAATCAACAACACCCCGGTCAATGGAGTACCGCGCCCGAAGACACGCCGATCGCTTGAAGATAGGAGCGTTATGGCACAGTTTTGGCGATCGAGGTGTCTGGTGGTTAGGAGGGAATGTCGAGGATCAGGCCTATGACGTCTCGTATCTGGGTGAGAACGACGGCACCGACGTTGCCTCGCACTCGCTCGGTCCGTCCGATAGAGACGGCGCGCACGTGTTGACACTGAGCCGCCGACACACGCCCCAACCCGTTCGTGTCATCCGGTTCGACCAGAACCTCTGACCCGAATCCACGGATTGTGGTGGTCAAGGGCACAACTTGGACGACGTTGGTTCCGGCATCAAGGATGCGTTGCGCAGTCACCACCACCGCCGGGTGTCTGAACCCGGCCTCTCGTCCCGCCGGTGGACCAAGGTCGAGTTCTGCGATGTCACCCGAGGTCAGCATCAAGCCACTTGACTTCGCTAGAGGTGAGTGGAGCAACAAGCTCAGCGCCGATACGATCCTGACGAAGACGGCGTACTGCTATTGCCACCGTCTCACCGACAGTGGTGCCGAGCTCGATCGCTAGCTGCTTTAGTTCTTGGTGGGTGGTCTGATCGATCCGAACACTGGTACTCTGCATGCAATACAGCATACATCAATGCATACGAGATAGCCAGCTGCCTGCTGACCTTGACTTGTCTTCCAGACCGCGACACCCAGTCCAACCCTGGGAGCGTCTGACAGTCCCGATATTGGGTTGTCACGCTGGGTGGTTGTGGTCAGCGGCCAGCAGCGAGGTCGAGGCCGGGTGCTTGCCGTTTGGTTCGGCGTTGGGCGGTCTACACCGAGCCGCGGTTTGAGCTACCCAGTCGAGAGGTCAGAAAACGTGCTCTGACCAGGGCGTTTTGCGTGGTGGGCCCGGTGGGAATCGAACCCACGACCTTCGGATTAAGAGTCCGCTACAGGGGTCTTCGTTGTTTTGACGGTCGGCGGGCGTGACGAGACCCTTTGTGAACTGTTGGCGGTTCCCCAAGAAGGGAGAGCGAGGGCGATAGTCCGAGCCTCATTGAGGATGGCGAAGCCGACGCGTCTGGTTCCGATACTACGTCGACGCCAACAGCCCGGTTTTGTCGTGATCGGGCGTTTCGGGTAATCGTAGCGGTTGGAGTCTGCCCTCGCCGGGGCGGGTGGGTTGGTGAAGTCGTGGCGGCAGCCACTCGTGCGGGCTAGTTCGGTCTCACCGTCGGCGCAGGCGCGTGCTCTCGGCTTCAGGCGTTTGCTGCGAGCCTGTGTACGTTGCGGTTTGCGGCCCGAACCGCTTCTGCTTGGCGATGCACCTCTTGTCGAGCACGAGGTCCGAGCGGCCTCGATTCGGCGTCGGCGTAGGCGTTGGTTACCAGATCAGATCCGCGACGTGCGAGGTGCAGCAGGAAGCGGCGGTCGTCGACGTCGTGGTAGCCGACCGGGAGATGCTTGGCGATCTGGAGGCGCCAGCGGAAAAGGCGGCCACGGAACGTGCTTTTGGCATCGGTCGCGTCTTGGTGTCCGCTTTTGGTGAGCATGAGTGACAGGCGTCGTGCAAAGTCCGTTCGTTCTGTCGAGATATTGTGGAAGACCTCAGCGGCGTCTGGGTCGTTGTCCAGGCTCAGCAGCTCGGCGATCCTGGCAGCGCCGTCGGAGGCGTCCTTGCACACTTGCAGAAGGTGCTCGAGGTTGCCGCTCTCGTCCGGTGCGGATTCACGGGTAGGTGTGGGAACTTCCGATGCGGTCTTGAGGTAGTTAGTCATGTTCAGTCTTCCCTGGCTCTTCAGCAGTCATGGACGGTACGGTACGTATCGTCTCTTGACATCATATGATAGGACTGGTTTACTGTCAAGACGATACGTACCGTCTTTCTTGAGGTGGAGAGTATGCCCGTGGAAACCCGTGAGACCATATCGATATCGGACGTCCCTCAACGCCGTCGCGATCCCGGCTCGCATCAAGCCATCCTCCGAGCGGCACTGACCCTGGTCCGTGAGACCGGCTACACCCGGCTCACCATCGAGGGGATCGCGGCCAAAGCCGGGGTCGGCAAGTCCACCATCTACCGCTGGTGGACTTCAAAGGGTGATCTTGTGCTGGAGGCCCTTGCCGTCGTCCTTGAGCCCGGAGAGGGGCCCGACACCGGTGAGACCCGTAGTGACCTGATCGCCATCGTGCAAGGATTCATCGATCTCTACTCCGACGAAGCCGCTGCCCAACCGATCATCGCCGGTCTCGTGAGCGATATGAGCCACGACCCGGACTTGGCCGCGGCCCTACGCAAACGCTTCGTCGACCCCCGGCGAGTCCACGGCCGACAGGCAATCACACGAGGCATCCAGCGAGGCGATCTCCCACCTGACGCGGACATCGAGCTCGTCCTCGACGTCCTGGTTTCCCCCATCTTCTATCGGACGCTCGTCACCGGTGCCCCCATCGAAGCCGACCTTGCCACCAAGCTCGTCGACCTGGTCCTCAACGCTCCAAAACAGACCATGTAAAGGAGGTCTTATGAGTGAGTTGACCGTCTCGAACGTGGATGTCTCGACGCCGCAGCGGTGTTCGTAGCGCCTCGAGCACACACGACGTATGCGCCCTACGATTCGCGATTCCCGGCTTCGGAGACACATATGGTTGCCACGCCGCCGAGACAACGGCCATCGGGACCATGTCGGCGTCGAGCCGGCGACGCCTTCGGTATCGGTCAGACAACGCCAGGCGTCGAGAACATCCTCACCTGCCGACTGGGGTCGCTCTACTTCGAGGGCTCCGCCGAGCGCGGCGCCCATCCGTAACCGGTTCATTCCTTCAAATCGCCCGGCCGCTTGTATCCGCGAAGCGTGTCGCAAAAGGCCTTGGCGAGTCGATAGTCGATGGCACCATTGACGGTGATCAAGCGAGGGCCTGCGTGTTTCTCACGGTCGAGGTCGGGCCTCTCGTGTTCCTTAACGATCGGATCAAGAGTTCTGGCCCAGGCATTCAGTGATCGCGACAAGGCGCACCGGCTCGCCAGCACGATCACCCGCGGCCGAATCCATCGAGTCAAGTAGGGCAATCGGCCTTCACCTGGAAGGATATGTCGGGAAGATGGCGGCGACGCTACCACCCAGATCACTCACTATCCCGCGCATTATCGAGCGCCCCCAACCGTCCGAGAACCGGCAGGGAGGATGTGTTGGTGCGCTGATCGTGGTGGATGGTTGTCACCAGCGGCTTGAGTCTACGGTTGGTTAGTTCCCGGGGTTGGGTCTGACTCACGAACCGGCTGACACCTTGTGGTTGTCTTTCGAATGACG
>CAXMRC010000110.1:0-5020 GCA_964195945.1 uncultured Gemmatimonadales bacterium | reverse complement strand
ACGGCTCGTGAGCCCGACGATCTCGAGGGCCTTCTCGATGCGAACTTCGGGCTGTCCGTCGAGCACAGCGAGCGTTCGCATGTTGTCGTTTCCGGACAACTTGGGATAGAACGCCGGAGTCTCGATCAGCGCACCCACACGTTCGATGTATCTGCTGGGGTGTTCGATGGACTCGCCCAGGATGCTCGCATCCCCTGAAGTCGGGCGTATCAGAGCGAGGAGCATCCTGATCGTTGTGCTCTTGCCGGCACCGTTCGGGCCGAGAAGCCCAATGACGCCACCGGGATGGACGTCAACGGTGAGGTCGTCTACCGCCTTCAGCGTTCCGAATTCCTTGGTGAGACCCTCGATGCGGATGACGGCGTTCATGAGACGTGAGTCCCTTTGCTTCTCCGCGCCATACTCCTCAACCTTTCCGATGCGCCGAATACTGGGCCGTACAGATCTCTTTGATGTGAACCACCGCCGGTAGCGCACACAAGTGTATGGAGATGGTTTGGCCTCGCGTCAACTGTTGCCCCCAGCGACTCCTCCGCCGCCACAGTTCCGCGGGAATCCTGACTTGTGATACTCAAGATGTATCAAACAGAGCTGAAAGATACATGAGACACGCCAAATGTATGCGTGAGAGCCGGACGG
Organism: uncultured Gemmatimonadales bacterium; assembly: GCA_964195945.1. GTDB lineage: Bacteria > Actinomycetota > Acidimicrobiia > Spongiisociales > UBA5794 > JAAETI01. The sequence continues at coordinate 4,381 of CAXMRC010000110.1, read as the reverse complement.
AGAACCAGGCGCGCTCGGTGGCACAAGCGTCGCTTCCGTGCCACAGCGAGATGCTCAAGGCGCCGGCCACTGCGAGAACGATGCTTCTCGTCCGAAGCGTCAGATCGCGACAATCCCGCATCATTCACCACGGCGTTGCGATGACCCCCCGAAATCACAGCACATATGGGCGGGTTCAGTCCTTTGCATAGGAGACGACAAGGACCCCGGTTGAGGCTTGGATCACGTCTTGGAGTGTCAACGTGCGAGCAATCCCGTCGTCAGGAATGATGCGCTTGCCTCCGCCCAACGGGATCGGTTCGATCATGAGCCGATACTCGTCAACGAGGTCCTTGCTGACGAGGTGCCGGACAAGCTGTGAACTGCCCCAAACCTGAATGTCGCCTCCGTCCGCTGCTCTGAGGGCATCGACAGCTCCAGCGACCTCATCTGAAGGGAGCAACGTCGAGTTCTCCCACAGCGTCATGTCATCTGATGTGAGCGAGGTCGACGCCACGTACTTGGCACCGGAGTTCATCTGTTCGGTAAACGGGTCACCGGTTCTCTCTGGCCATGCCCCAGTCATTGCCTGCACCGTTCGCCTACCGAACAAGAGCGCCTCGGCGGAGTTCATCCCTTCGCCAATCGCAGCAACCATGGTGTCGGAATCAAAGAACGGCATCGACAGCCACCGTGTCCGAAACCGCTGTCGGTGTCCTTCTCTGGTGCGCCCGGCGCTTGCCCAACACCGAAAGTGCCCGAACGCGGGCCCAAGGGATTGACCGAACTAGTTCACCGCCGCAAATCGCTGGGGCGACCTGGATTGGCGGATGGCAGCAGGGGGCCAACTCGAGACGAGGGGTTTCGCGGCGCCGGTCGCCAAAGCGTTCAACCAGCACAGTTCGCCGCGCCTGTGCTCTGCGACGGCTCGCTGCCACAAGTAGCAGTTGATCTTGCCCTTCATGTATGCCCCTCCAATTTGACTCTCCCCAAGGGCATCGACCGGAGAAGGCCAGACTTGCCCCAGACATTCCGCGAACCGCGCAGCGTGCCGGCTTCGGGGGGAGAGAGACGAATCGGAGCACTGCATCGTGATCGGATACATCGAGCGCTACAGGTGACCCGCGAAACGCCGCGGCCGACGGGATGATCAAGACCAATTGCACCCAGCCACGGGTGTCAGCCTGCGGGGCGAGTTGTCGCCTGAGGTAGCCCGTTGTTCTCGTGATGAGAGAAGCGGCTTGACCATCATGCGCGTAGCGCCCTGAGTAGTCGCCGAGCGATCACGCCTCACTCCTCGGGACGGCCGAATCTGCCCTCCCGCCCTGCCCATCCAGGACGAGCGCCTCGTTCAGTTCGGCTCCAATGAGGATGGCGATCGACGTGAACCAGAACCAGAGCAACAGCACGACGGCGGCGCCGAGCGTGCCATAGGTCTCGTTGTATCGACCGAACGACGAAACATAGATGGAGAAACCGATAGACGCGACGGTCCAGATGACGGTCGCCGCGAGTGTTCCGGGAAAGACGTCGCGCCAAGTACTGGGACGCTGTGGGGGTGCGTAGCGGTAGAGCAAGCCCGCGAGGAGAGCGAAGAGTCCGCCAACGAGTACCCACCGAAAGTTGCCGAATGTCACGATGGCGTGCGTCGGATCGAAGCGTCGGAGCCATATGGGGACCGCGGCAACAATCGCAAGGGCCATCAGCATCGCGACGATGCCGACAATGGTTACCGCAATGGCGACCGCCCGCGTTTCGAGAATTGACCGCTGCTCCTCCTGGTCGTAGGCGATCTTCACACCGCGCACGATGGCTCGAGTTGCGTTCGATACGGTCCAGGCAAACACAGCCAACGACACGATGAATCCAACGCTCAGACTGGCCTGCGAGGTTCGGGCGATAGAGCGCATCTGGTTCTCGATGATCTGCGAAGCTGATCCGGGCATCGCCTGTAATACCGCCTCGATCTGTCGTTCAGCCTCGTCGAGGTTGGTGAACAGCCCATAGAGGGAAACCGCGATCACCAGGGCCGGGAGAACAGCGAGTACGGCGTAGAACGCAACGCCCGCGGCAACCAACGCGACGTTGTCACTGCGGGTTTCGGCGCGGATGTGCCTGAAGATCCGCCTCCCCCGATCGATCCAAGACGGCGTGCCGTGCTTCCTCAGCTCCATATGTGGAGAGACCGTACCTGCTATCGAGAGCATTCCGGTCGTGTGGTTCTTGCGGAGCTTCCAGTGGACAAGGCGTCGGCGAGCCATGGGACCCACCGGACTGAGGGGCATCCGACGCCGACTGGGACGACTGGGTATCCGCCAGGAACGTCGGTGCCATCGACCTCGCCGCCGGCGAATGGACACGACTCCTCGGCCCATCAACACCACGAACCTCCGAACACACGCGAAACCGCACATATGGGCGGCCTCAATCCTTCGACCAGCGAATGCACCGCTTTCGTTGGAAAGCGTCGCTGTGTGGTCGTTCGCTACCAGGAGTTGGCGCTCCCGGCCCGAAGCGTCGTGGTGCGGTGGTTCCCGAACGAAGCGTCGTCTCACGGCTGACTCGCGTACGTCTCAAGCAGTGGAACTCGCGTGACCGCTCGCCGCACGAACTCCATTCCTTCGGAACGGTCCCAGGCATCCGCTACGGCACGGGTATGGGCAGCCGACGCTGGTTCATCTACGTTCCGGAGATCAGTCCACGTACCTTCCTGTTCTTCTTCTACCGCGGCAGCACAGGACGATCCTGGAGCGTGCGTGACTACTCATCGGGGTTCCCTCTCCCCCGTCAAGCTAGCGAGTTCTCGTGGACGGCGACCGAAGTGCTCGGCATGGCACAGAGAGAAGGGAGCCACGCGATCCCCACCGAGGCTCATCCCACCGAGGACATCGCCTGGTACCAAGAAAGGATCCGGAACCTGAACGATCAGTACGTCGGCGGTGGTCCAGTGATGCAGCGTTCCACGGCGCTAGCGACGGAGACAAATCTGAGACCCGCGTTTCCGATGCTGGATGTGGGCGATCTGCTCTCACACCCCAAGGCACGGAAGACACAGGATCTGCGGCGAATGTACAGGTCGCCGCAGAGCGAGGATTGGGTCGCATGGATTTGCTCCTTTGATCGGGAATGAGAAAACCCCCCAAGCCAGGTGGCGCAGGAGGTTCTGGAGCGAGCCGTGGTTTGGCTCGCCCTACATACGGAAAAGTCGGCTGGTGATCGATTGGTGCATGAGGCAACCACAGTGGGCGAGCGCTCCTGTGGGAACCCACATCCGCATCCCCGATTCCTTGACCTTGCCAGTACTGACAAGCGCTTCTGCCCACACCATCACCCTCGGACACATCTGGAGAGTGCGCCGGCTTGGTTGACTGCGAGCACCTTGAAGAGGCCGGCCCTCGGGACGGCCTCTTCCTCAAATCTGGGCTCGCAAGTTCGTCTCCGCCAGAGCCGCCAAATCAGGGGCCGTCAACCCGTTTTGCTTCATCAGGAATGCATGGTCCCCGAGTTTCTGGAACCTGTCGCCCAGGCTGGCGATCACCTGTTTCGGAGCATCGGCGAAACCGGCTTTGTATTCCGCAACCGCCCCTCCCAGGCCGCCCACCGAGCTGTGTTCTTCAACCGTAACGACGAGCTCGTTCTCGCCAAATACCTTGTCCAGCATCTCTGTATCCAACGGTTTCACGGTATGCATATCGACAACCCGGGCAGAAACCCCTTTGCTCTGAAGGATGTCAGCGGCGCCGACCGCTTCAGCCAGGAGAGATCCGGTCGATACGAACGCAACATCGCTGCCTGTTCGATACTCGATGGCTTTGCCCAGCTGGAAATCGAAATCGTCGGGATACATCACGGGATATCCCGGACCGCCTGTGAGGCGGACATAGACGGGTCCCTCGTGCTCGGCGGAAGCGCAAAGCGCCTTGTAGGTTTGAAGGGGATCGGACGGGGAGACAACAGTGAAATTCGGGATCGCTCTGACTACAGCGATATCGTCCATGGCGTAGTGAGTATTCCCCAACGGCCCGAAACGCACGCCGGCTTCGATGCCCACAACCGTCGCGCTCAGATTCATATAGCCCAGGGCGACACGCATCTGTTCGGCCGGACGCATCGGCACAATGGCCGCCAGGCCTACCGCAAAGGGGCGAAGACCTTCTAGGGCAAGACCGGCCGTGAAGTCGATCAGGTTCTGTTCGGCGATGCCGACGTCATAGAACCTGTCCGGATAGGTTTCCTTGAATTCGGTTAGCCGTGCCGTTGGGGTGAGGTCGGCGGTTAGCGCCACCATGTCCGGATAGTCGGCGCCCAGCATCACCAGGGTATCTCCCAGTACCGTGCGATGACCCTGTTCGGACCATTCCTGCAGTTTGTCTATTGGTGCTTTGCTCATTTCATCTTCCCG
>CAXMRC010000109.1:0-6105 GCA_964195945.1 uncultured Gemmatimonadales bacterium | reverse complement strand
CCATAACCGGCATTATGGGCGGCCTACCACCGACACAGACACCACGATCACGGACACCCCACGGGCCGCAACAACGACCACAACACACCACCCACCCCCGGCCACAAACAAACCTCACAGATCAACACGACGAAGCGACCCACCCGCGACGGAAAGGCTTCAGACCCCCACGGTCGTAGCGGCGCCGCCGCAGGACATCCCGGCGCGGACCGGTCTCGCGATCGTCGAGAACCGGATTCGGGTTCTGTCCGTACTGTCGGTTGACACCGAGAAGAGGAGGAAGATCTCGTGTGGAAGAGAGCCACAATGACAGTCCTAGCTCTGACCCTGGTGGCCGCAGCATGCAGCAGCGGCGATGACGCCGCGGACACGACAACCACGACCGCTGCGCAGACCACCACTACTGCAGCACAGACCGCCACGACGGTCGCCCCGGTCGAGACCGGTACCGTGCTTGCGGCCGCCGACTCAGCATTGGGGGAGATCGCCGTCGACGAGAATGGGTTCACGCTCTACGTGTTCATTCCAGACGATGGCGGGGAGAGCACCTGCTACGACCAGTGCGCTACGGCGTGGCCTCCGCTCGAAGGCGAGGCTGTCGCGAGCGGTTCGTTGGACGCCGCGCTTGTCGGTAGGAGCCCTCGCACCGATGGTGCGCAGCAGGTGACCTACAACGGCTGGCCCCTCTACTACTTCGCCAGCGACGCCGCACCGGGTGACGTCGCCGGACAAGGCGTCAACGACGTCTGGTACGTGATCTCCCCCGCCGGTGAGGTGATCCGCTGAGGACAGTGCCAGAATCGGGTTCGGGTCGGACGGCCCGAGCCCGGTGCACCGAATGGGCAGGACCATGAGCGCACGTATGATGAAACGATTTCGCAGCGGTGATCCCAACGCCGTACGCGAGCTCTATGACGTGTACGGGAAGCCCGTGTTCTCGGTGGCCTATCAAGCCCTCGGTGACCGGGGTCTGGCGGAAGAAGCGGTGCAGCAGACGTTTCTTCAGGCTTGGCGAGCGGCGGGTCGATTCGATCCCAACCGCGAACCGGGTCCGTGGCTCTACGCCATCGCCCGACGAGTCGCCGTCGATCTGTATCGGCGCGAACGCCGCCACCTGGCGGCCGACGAGGAGCCGGAGGTGGCCGTGCTCCCTCCGTCGTTCGAGGCGACATGGGAAACCTGGCAAGTCCGCCTCGCCCTCGGCCAGGTCCCCGACGATGAACAGGTCGTTCTGCGGGCGACCCACTACCTCGGCCTCACCCACGAAGAAACCGCGGAGCGGCTCGGAATTCCGATCGGGACGGTGAAGTCGCGCTCGCATCGGGCGCACCGCCGCATGGCAGGGCTGCTCTCACACCTCAAGGAGGCCACCGCATGACGTGCGACGAATTCCGGGCTGCGTACCTGGCAGGGCACCAGGACGATGTCACCCGCCTCCACCTGGCGGGATGCGTCGCGTGCCGGGCTCGCCTCGCCGATCTCGACGCCGGGCGAATGGCGATCGCCGAACCCGCAGTGTGGGAGGAACCGTCTCCCGAACTCGGTGAGCAGGTGGCGATGCTCCTCCGGGGAACCGCGAACCCGCAGAAGCCCACGAGTTGGCTGCGTCGGACGATGGCCGGTGTGGCCGCGGTTGCCGCCGTGCTGTTGCTCGTTGTTGCCGTTGTCGTTTCGCGCAGCGACGTTCCTGATTGGACGGTCGACATCGCTGGCACCGATGAGGCCCCCATCGCCATGGGCACCATCGATGGGTGGCAGACACGCAACGGCACCCGAATGGTCCTGGAGATCAACGGACTCGACCCGGCCCCCGACGGATATGTCTACGAACTGTGGCTGAGCCGGGGTTCCATCCACGTTTCGGCCGGCACCTTCACCGCAGCCGACGACGTCGTTCTCTGGTCCGGCGTAGCCCGCCGCGACTACCCACGCCTGTGGATCACGCTTGAAGCCATCGACGAGGACGAAAGCCCATCGCCGGTCACCGTGATGGACACCTACGTCGGCTGACCGACGCTGACCAACAACGGGTGCCACAGGAATGAGTGGTCGCGGAACCTTGCGATGCGGGAAGCAGTTCAGCGCTCGGATGCGCCCGTACCAATCGTTCACCGGGACTCAACGACTGGTTTGGTTCGGCGAGGCAACGATCTCGTGGGCGTCGTGCCGTTCCCTCTTCGACGCGAACGAAACGACCCTTTCGCAGCTGACAGATCGCACGCCCAGTTCTCGGTCGCCAACCCACTCGTAGCCCCCAATCCACACCTCTTCAACGGCGGTGTCGTCGCTTGGGGAGCATCCGACGACCACCAGGATTGCAGCTACCCCGAATGCGACGAGTCGACGCCACATGGACGCATCTCGCATACCCCTGCCCTCAGAGACTGAGAGACCCCGTGTGGACCGTCCAAGCCCAAGCGTACGCCCGTCGAGCACGACGTACACCCCCAATTTCAGGTAGCCCATATGTGCCGTATGGGCTATGTCCTTCAGTACAGTTGCTGGTCCGAATCTGGGCCAGCGCCCCACTTTCGACCCTAGATCTTCGCTCCTGTGGGAATTGAGCACGCTGAAGGTCACCCAGGGCGGTCGGCGCCCCACCGCTGTGCTCAATGCCATAGGCCCTTGTGCCGTTATGCGCTACCTGACCTGTCGATTCGCGGGTTGGGCGTTGTCGCACAAACGCGTCGCTTCCTTCTCCAAGCGGTGAGGGGCGATTGAAACTCAAACCGGGCTATTTGTGGGGTGGAGTCTCTCCTTGCGCACGCCAGATGAGCGATTGCCATGCATCACTGTGTCTTGAATCTGTATACGGATGGGTATACACTGTGGTTTGATGATGTTGACAATCACAATCGACCGTGGCTTGGAGAGTCCGGTGTACGAGCAGGTCGCCGACCAGGTGCGACAGTTGGTCGCTTCGGGCGCTCTCGATCCGGGGACGGCGCTGCCATCGGTGCGTCGGTTGGCCGGGGACCTAGGGGTCAATCTCAACACGGTCGCCCGGGCGTACCGGGTGCTGGAGGGCGAAGGCTTCCTCGTGATACGTGATCGGGCGGGGGTCACCGTGGCGGCACCGGCTAGGGAGGTCAATCCGTCTTCGCGCGCCGAGCTGCTGGACCAGATGCGGGTGACCCTGGCTCGGCTTCGCCAGGCGGGGATGGCGACCGACGAACTCATCCAGATTATGCACGGCGAGGTGCTGGCCCTAGGGGGTCAACGAAAGGAGAACAGTCATGGGTGAAGCGATCGTTGTGTATCTGTTTCTTGCGATCCGGGTGCTCGTGGTTGGAGGCTTTCTCCTCATCCTTCCCCGTATCACCCGCAAGGGTCTGCTCTTTGGCTTCTATGTCGGAGAGGAACGCGCCGAGGCGGAAGAGGCCCGTCGAGTCCTCAACGACTGGTACCGCGGCTGCAAGACGTTGATGGTGGTCACGATGGTCGTCGGGGTGGCGGTCGGTGCGACAGGAGCGGCCTTCGGTATGGCGCACTCGGCGGTCGTAGGAAACTTCACCGGTACCGCAGTCCTGCTGCTCGGCGCTTTGGTGCTCTACGTGCGGGTGTATTCGAGGGCCCGCTTGCTGGTCCCAACGGGCGTCGCCCGGCAGGCCGAGACGGCCATTGCCCCGCTCGAAGCCGGCAGAACCAACGCAGAGCGATTTGCCATGGTTGCTCTCGCCGTCTGCCTCCTCACAGCGCTCGCGACCGGTGCCTACGCAATGGTCCGTTATGAGGCCATGCCCGACCGCGTACCCTCCTATCTGAGCGCGTTCGGCGCAGCCGACGGCTTTGAGGACAAGTCCATCCTGGCCGTCATGTCCCTACCGAGCTTGAACCTGGTACTCAGTCCGTTCTACGCACTCTTGGCGCTGCTCACCGCCACGGCGAAGCGGTCCATGCGTGCTGGCTCGGGCGGCCGCTCCATCGAAGCTCAGGACGCCTTCCGGGCCGCGGTGGCCAACCTGGTGAGCGGGATGGCGCTTCTCATCTGCGCCCTCCTGACCCTCCTCTCGGTACAGACCATCCGCTTCGGATTCTCCGAGACCAACTCCCTGGGCGCCGGCATCTGGTGGATCGTGGGTGTCCTGCTCGTGTTTGTGTCCGGGAGCCTGATCATGATCTTGAAGCGATACGGACAAGGCGGGGCACTCATCGAACAAGGCTCCACAGATGCCCCTCTCACCGGCGGACTCGCCGATGACACCCACTGGAGGGGAGGCCTCTTCTATATCGATAGGGACGACCCGTCGATCATGGTCGAGAAACGATTCGGCATCGGCTACACGTTCAACTACGGCAACCCGACGGCCGTATTGATCACGAGCGCCGTTTCTGTCCTTCTGGTCTCTGTGGCCGTCATCGGGTTCATCGGGATCGTCCATTGACAGTGCACAACGGGCATCATGCGCCCCCCTCGTGGACCGGTATTCAGCTAGCGCATATGTGCCGATATGGGCGGGGGCATGGGTGTGGATACCCACGATCGATGGCTGACGTTCGTAGAGTTGTAGGTGAGGGTGGCGTCCTCGTAGCGGACCGCTGTTGGAGGGCTCAAATCGATGAGACTGGTCAATGTCTGCAGCGACCGGGTACCGGAGACCGCTCGCACGCTAACTGAAGCGATGATCGATGAACCATTGGGTGGCTACTTGCTCCCCGACCGCGACGAGTACTTTGCGACATTCGGGAGGATCTACAGCAACACTGTTGCGCGAGCCTTGACCTCGGGTCGAGTCGATGCTTGGGGAGATCCGATCGTGGGAGCCGCCGTATGGCTGTCACGCCCCGCCTTGGAGGAAGAACCGACTCAATCCGATTCCCTCGCTGTCATGAAGCGCTCGCAGCCATCCAAACCGTTCCCTCCCCACGCCGCCGAGCGATTCGAGGCAGTCGCAGCGGTCCTGAGCGAACTCCGTCAGCGAGCAAGATCCGACCGGCATGCGTATCTCGACAGTGTCGGCGTCCTGCCCGGCCATCGACGCCGTGGAATCGCAAGCACCCTCCTCGATGCAGGCCACGCGTGGGCCGAGTCAGAGGGCCTCCCATGTGCTCTCGAAACATTCGACGCTGACAACATCGACTTCTACAAACGGCACAGCTACGAGATCGTGACGACCGCACCCATACCTGGCACCAACCTGCAGGCCACGGCAATGCGTCGGATGATCGGGCATCCATAGCTCGCAAACCACACGCCCATATCCGGCAATATGCATGGCTAGATCAAGCGAGCACATGTGCCGCTATGGGCGGGTGTTCTTGATTTGCATCCTGTCGGTGAGGGTTGCGAGGCCGCGTGAGTGCCTCGCTTCGTCGTGAGAGGAACGCGGTTGGGTCTTCCGCGCCGTGCCGCCTTGTCGGCTTGGTCGGCCTGATGGCATCGCGTCACTTCACCAACGTCTTTGGCGGGTACGGTTCGCTCTTCCGTGGGGGTGACTACTTGGTCCCAATATGGGGAATTACCGGCCCGATATGGGGGGTTCTTTCCGATGCGAACCGGCGGCTCTTGAGAGACGATGAGCTTGTCGAGTAGACATAGGAACGAAGGAGAGCCCAGATGCTCTACATGCAAAACAAGTTGGTTGAGTCCATCCAACAGGACCGGCAGCGTGAAGCCACAGCTGAGCGGCTGTATGCGTCACTGCGTCTCCCAGGAAGGCTTCGCCGCCGCAGTCTCGTGATGCCGTTGACCGTCACCGATACGGTGAGGAGGCCTCGGTCGTCGATGCCTCGCACCGCGGTGTGAGAATCTCGGAGGCCTCCCCATGGAGTGGATCACCGCGGATCTGACCGACCTGATGGGCGCCTATTGGTGGCTCACTGTCAGCACTCTGATCAGCACCGTAGCGATCCTCTCGGGGCTTGCAGCGCCGATCGCTCAACAACTCGAAGAAGCACACGGTACGTTGGTGTTCCAGGCCACATACCGGTCGAGGTCGGCTGGCGGCGTTGGCAACCCGAGCAGTCCGCTGCCGGGACACGCCGCGCCGACTCCGGTACGCTCACTATGTGGACCTTCTCGAACGAGCGGCAGATCTTGAGGTTCTGGACAACGCTCTCATGGACGCCGGGCGTAGTTCCGGCTCCGTTGTCCTCGTCGGTGGC
>CAXMRC010000108.1:0-2204 GCA_964195945.1 uncultured Gemmatimonadales bacterium | reverse complement strand
ACGCCAACCGTCTCCTCACCCGTTCCTTCACCTTTGCCTTCGCCGGCAACCTTCTTCACGGACTTGCGTTCTTCTTGTTCATCCACCTTCCCAGCTACCTGACAGACTTGGGTGCGACGACAACCGAAATCGGTGTCCTCGTGGGTGTGACCGCCGTATCGGCCACCATCATCCGGCCCACTCTCGGCCGAGTCATGGACACTCGAGGGCGGCGGCCGGTTGTCCTCGCTGGTGTCATCCTGAATGCAGGTGGTGCGTGAGAACTTGTTCGTGCGGAAAGCAGCCGCAGCCCTGGATCGGGGCGATGCGAAGACAGTCGGGCACCTCGTGAACGAGAGCCACACGAGTCTTCGCGGTGCCTTCGAAGCTTCAACTCCAACTCTCGACGCAATGGTGGAAGCCGCTCGAGCCATGCAGGCGCCGCAACGAGCTCCTTCTCGCAGAATCGTCGCCGCAAGTGCCGGACTGAAGTCTTGGCACGTCGGCGTAGGATGGCGCCGAACGACGCCAGCAGCAGCGGAAGCGGGTTCGAGCGGCGAGGAGTAGCTATGGCCGACGTGGTGAACGCGGCGAATCGGGATCGGTTTCTGACGGTCCGATGGAACAATGCACTAGTTGCTGGTCTGGGGCTGCCCGCCTTGATCTACGCTGCGATCGCGCTGTCCACCACCGCACTCTCCGACCGATCTGCCTTCGTAGGGCTAGTGATCTTTGGTGCCTTCTACTGAATAGTGGTCGAGCAGCACTCGGCCATGCGGTTCGCATGGCTTCGTAGCAAGGAAGGATCGGGACAGCCTCCAGCCATGAGCTCTGCGGGCCGGCTGAGCTTTTTTGCCTACAACCTGGTCTGGTGGGTGCCGGTAGTCCTAGTCCTTCTGGGAATTCTGTCCTATTGGGCTGGGTCGATAGGTTTCTTGGTCATGAGCGTGTTCCGCGCCGTAGCCAACGTCTACCGCAACAATGTCCTGCCGATCGAAGCGGCTCAGCGCTTCCCGCTTCGCTCACCCTGACCCCGGCACAGCCACACCAACCACATTCTCCGGAGACCGGATTCGTGGCGGCAGTGAAGGCTGGGGATCTTCCGAACTTGTTTTTCAGACTCGCGTCAAACTCGGTCAAGTCCAGCTCGCTGAACTCCTCCTCGAGGCCAACTGCGGGGGCTTCTGTGCGCCCGCGGGTTCGGCTCGGTGGTCCCCTTCGGCCCCTTCTGTAGATTTGCCGGCCTGGAACTGGAGTGAAGGGGTCTCCTGCTCGCTCTCCCACCTCCGTGCCAGCGCATAAGAGATGACCATGGGTGTGAGCAGGAGAATGCACTTGACCAGAATTCAGATCTGGAGTGTGTCTCCATCAATGACGTTGAACAGCGCCATGAGGGTGAAGACAAAGACGATGGGAAAAGTGGTGAGGAGTATGACACCTCTTCTTTCGATTGGCTTCCGGACCGCCCAAATGATCAACCTGGTGTCGGGATCCGGGTCAAAGTCATCAATCCCGGTGAGGCTGCCGTGCACCGCTGGGATGAATAGTGCCACCGCCCAGAGCGCGTCGACGGCGTGCAACAAGGAACCCCCGCAATTGCGCGGGTTCCTGTGTGCGGAGGTACGGCCTCGGTGAACCTTGGACCACCCTTGCCGTGACGGATCACGGGGTACAACGACGAGGCTCCGTACTCAACCGGCAATCCCGCAGCTGCTGATGGCTTTTCGACCGCCCTGCATGCTCCTGGGCTAGGGTCCGAAGATGACTCACGATGCCCTAGTGCTGCGACTCCTTGGGCCACTCGAAGTGGTGGTCGATGGGCAGTTGGTGCATCCCGGCGGCCCCAAGCAACGGGCGCTGTTGTGTTGGTTGGCGCTGCATCCGGGTGAGCCGGCCAGCATTGCCACTCTCATTGAGGCCGTGTGGGGTCCCGACGCGCCGGCTGCGGCCGTCCGATCTCTCAGGACATACGTCTCGAATCTGCGTCGCCTGTTCGGACCCGCCGCGGACGTGCGGGGGGCGCAGGGAACATACTGTTTTGTGCCACGATCTGTCGGAACCGACGTAGAAAGATTCCGGGCGACGGTCGAGGATGCATCCCATGTGGACGATCCACAAGAGCGTCGGGCAATCCTCGAGACCGCGCTAGCTCTCTGGCGAGGGTCGTTTCTGGCCGACATCGACCGACTCTGGGTCGAGGAGGTTTCTTCGATTCTCGAGAGAGA
>CAXMRC010000107.1:0-33280 GCA_964195945.1 uncultured Gemmatimonadales bacterium | reverse complement strand
GTCTATCGGTCGCCGTACGCTCGCACCGGAGGTTTTCCGCGGCCAGCCGAGTGCGCCGTCCTACTTCTTCGGGGCTACTCCTCGTCCCATGCCCTCGTAGACCAGACCCGCCGCACGAACACGATCGGCGTCGAATGCGTTGCGCCCATCAAGTATGAGGTCGCCTCGCATGCGGTTCGCTATGTCATGGAAGTCGAGGTCACGCAATTCCTGCCACTCGGTCAGCAGAACAACGGCATCAGCGCGGTCGACCAGCGAGTAGGGATCGGTGGCGGTTTGCAGATTCGGCAGTTCCGCAATCTGTTTGACCAATGGGTCATAGGCCCGAACAATGGCGCCACGGTCCATGAGCTCACGAGCGATTGTTATCGCAGGAGCGTCACGGGTGTCGTCGGTGTTCGGCTTGAAGGCCAAACCCAACAGTGCAACGCGACTACCCCGTAGTGGTCGAAGATGCTGTTGCAGTTTGCGCACCAAACGCTGGCGCTGGTGTTGGTTGACCTTTGTCGCGGCATCCAGAATGAACGGCTCCTGTCCGTGAGCACGGGCAGTTGCCGCCAGTGCCTCAACGTCCTTACCGAAACATGATCCACCCCAGCCAGCACCCGCTTGGAGGAACTTTGCCGAGATCCGGGAATCCAGACCGATGGCGTGAGCGACTTCGTCCACATCGGCATCGACCCACTCGCAGATCTCTGCGATTTCGTTGATAAAGCTGATCTTGGTGGCGAGGAACGCGTTGGCAGCGTATTTGATCGTCTCGGCGGTGGACCGGTCGGTGGTCACCAGCGCGGGCCGGCTGTCTGCCTTGCCGCCGGGGAAGCTCTGGTCCAAGATCGGCCCGTAGACTTCCTCGACCTTCCGAATTGCATCTACGTTGTCGCCGCCGAGCACGATCCGATCCGGGTACAAGAAGTCGTTGACCGCACTCCCTTCGCGGAGGAATTCAGGGTTGCTGACCACAGAGAATATGTCCTGCTCAACATCGTCGGGGAGGACATTCTCAATCGTCGATGTCAGCCAGTTGCCGCTACCCACGGGAACAGTGCTCTTGGTGACAATGATATGGGGAGAATGCATGGCCTTGCCTATGGAGCGGGCCGCAGCCGTAACGCTGGTCACATCGGGGTGGCCGTTCTCTCCTTGGGGTGTGTCCACGCAAAGGAACACGATTTCAGATTCGGCCATAGCCAACTCGAAATCGTCGGTGAAGGTGAGGCGGCCGGACTCAACACCGGCCCGCAAGCGTTCATCGAGTTCGGGTTCGTAGAAGTAGGACGATCCCATCTTTAGAAGCGCAAGTTTTTCCTGATTGATTTCCACCCCGACAACCTTGTGCCCGACCGCAGCCATGCATGCGGCAACAACTGTGCCGACGTAACCGCTCCCGATCACCGAAACGCCGCTATGTTCTCTGGATTTCACCGTAAACCCCCATGTCGCTAATACCTGACCGCTTGGGGAAAATCATCGCCCCGCACCAGCGCGATTATACGGTCAGGGCGGCTATCCGTTTGAGGAGAACCTATGGTGGGTCACCGAGTTAGTCAACCGTTGAGCTGGTTCCGTGTAAGTGTCATTGTTTGCGACGTAGCGACTTTACGGGGCATAGCTCGTTGGCTTGGTTTCGTCTATCTGCGGGCGATCTGGTTGATCCCTGAGGCTAGGGTGCGGCAACACCACCGCCACTGCTCGAACACAGGCAATAGCGGCCTTTCGACGATGGATGATGATGAACGAGTACAGCGAACAATTCGAACCAACGGTCGCAGGGGCTGCATGGCAATACCGCTGGCTTGTGTTGTTCCTCTCGATTGCGTTCGCCGGGGTTGCGTGGCTGCTTGCGGGCAGCAGCGAGTCATGGACCGCACAGGCGGCGATAGCTGTCGAGGACCCACGAGTATCGGCCCTATTTGCGGCCGGCAACAACGTCGCCCCCGAGCGTTATGTTCGCAGTCAGGCCGAGATCATTGCCTCACGAGCGGTAGCCTCGCGCGCTGTCGAGATAGCCGCTGCCGCTGATCCAACAGTTGTAGTGACCACTGATTTCATTCTCGCCGTCGGGTTGAGTGTTGAGTCGTCATCGGACAGCGATCTCCTCACCATCTCGTTTACCGACGAAACTGGCTATCGCGCCATCACGATCGCCAATGCCGTCGTCTCGGCCTACCAGGAGGTTGGGCGGGATGCGGCAACGGGCGAGTTCGCTGCCGCCATTCTCGAGTTGGATTCGTCAATTGCCGCATTGACCTCGGAGTTATTGGCTGTCCAAGATGATCTGCGGAGACTCATTGCCAGCGATGCGACCAGGCTTGCACTGAAGGGTCAACTGGATTCGGCTCTATCTCGGCTTCTCCTGTTTGATTCCAGCAGCGCTGCCGCGACTCCCGAAGAGCTTGCGGACAACGCGGCCAGGCTCGCGGAGATCCGGCTGGAGATTGAGACAATCCAGGTAGCGTTGATCCGCGAGGACGGCAGCCTGGAGATCCAGAGTCTCGTTGACCGTCAGAACGATTTGAGAGAGCGTCTCGTCGATTTGCAGCTGGTTCGCGATCAGCGCGAGGTCGATGCGCAGCTATCGCGGAGTGGCGTAGTGTTTTCCGATCCTGCCGCGACGGCAGGTGATTCGGGTTCGGGCGTATTGGTCCTTGGTGGCTTCATGTTCGGTGCTGCCATTGGCTCAGCCATAGCGTTTGCGCTCTCGCGCGGGCGTCGCAGTTTCACGTCACGTGGCGAACCTGAGCGAGCCCTCGGCTTCCCGTTGGTGGCTGACGTCCCCAATTTCCTGGACGAGCGTCTCACTACGGATCTTCCGGTCGTGGAAGCGCCGTCGAGTGCATCGTCTGAGGCTTTCCGGTTTGTCTCCACTGCGATCGCTATGCAGCGAGATCGTGTGGTCGACGAGCAAGGGCGAGGTGTATTCACTTCGGTGATCTTGACCTCGCCGACGATCTCCGCGGGGAAGACAACCGCGGCGGCCAACACCGCTTTTGCAGCCGCTCTCGGCGGTAACCGCGTGCTGCTCATCGACGCGGACTTCTCAAGCCAGGAGCTGACGACCATGCTGATCGGCTCGGTTGCGCCTCGGCTCGGCCTGGCAGATGTGATCCAACGTGCGGCGTCGCTCACTGATGCCGTTGTCAGCGTAAGCATGGAGGGGGCAGGTTCGGTTGACCTGCTCGCGTCAGGCGCTTCCAACGTGTCCGCATCCGATCTGTTGTCGCTGTCCGCGGCTAGCGCCCTTTTTGGAACGTTGTCTCGCAACTACGACCTTGTCATCGTCGACGGGCCACCGCTGCTGACTGTCGCTTACTCAACGACGCTGGTGCGTCTTGCGGATAGGGTGCTCGTAGTGCTCGCTCATGGTCAGGATGTCGGCAGAGCTCAGGATTTGCGGCACCAACTGGACATGATTGGAACTCCGGTTCTCGGCTATGTCTACAACTTTGCACCATTGCGCGCCGAGATGACACTCGCCTCTGGCCCAGCCAGCGATTGGCGCCGCGAGGGCAATGTAGACAGCAGCGTCGAAACCCCTGGTACAGATGGCTAGATGTGACAATCGGTGACCTTGTCCGCGGGCCGGTTGCAGACATCACGGCCAGTTCTTCTAGCCTGGTGTCTGTACAAACCGGATCATCATGTGAGGACTTGTGAAACGAACTCTGATCAAACACGTGCTGAATTCCGATGCAGTCGGCGAACCCGTGAAAGTGGCCGGCTGGGTCCGGACGAGACGTGATTCCAAGGGCGGTTTCTCCTTCGTTGAGGTCAACGATGGATCGAGCTTCTCCGGTATACAGATCATCGTGCCCGGCAAGATCGAAAACTACGAGTCCGAGGTCCTCCAGCTGACCATCGGCAGCGCCGTTGCTGTCGTCGGCGAACTGGTTGAATCACCCGGGTCGGGGCAACGTGTTGAGGTGCATGCCACCGAGGTGCAGGTCTACGGGCTTGCCGACCCCGACGAGTATCCGTTGCAGAAGAAGCGGATCTCATATGAGAAGCTGCGCGACCTGGCACACCTGCGGCCGAGAACCAACACTTTCGGAGCTGTGGCCCGTGTCCGTAACGCTTTGGCCTACGCCACCCACAGGTTCTATCAGGAGCGAGACTTTCTCTATCTGCACACTCCGATGATCACCTCGAGTGATGCCGAAGGTGTTGGCGAGATGTTCCAGGTCACGACCTTGGACATCGGAGCGCCGCCGCGGATCGATGGTGAGGTCGACTACTCCAGGGACTTCTTTGGCAAGCCAACGTTTCTCACCGTCAGCGGGCAGTTGTCTGCCGAGACGTACGCAAGCGCTCTGGATCGGGTCTACACCTTTGGACCCACTTTTCGCGCAGAGAACTCGAATACACGACGGCATCTTGCGGAGTTCTGGATGATCGAGCCGGAGTTGGCTTTTGCCGACCTGTCAGACAACGCCGACCTGGCCGAGGACTACATCCGTTACATGTTCCAACACGTGCTCGACAATTGCCTGGACGATCTCGAATTCTTCAACAAATGGGTGGAGGAGGGCCTTCTCGACAGGCTCAATTCCATTGCTACGAGCGACTTCCGTCGGATCACTTATACAGAAGCGGTCGAAGCGCTGGAGAAGGCAGATATGTCCTTCGAATACCCGGTTAGTTGGGGCAGCGATCTCCAGTCGGAGCACGAGCGCTACCTCACCGAAGTCGTGTTCGATCAACCGGTCGTCGTTACCGACTATCCGAAGGACATCAAGGCGTTCTACATGCGTCGCAACGATGACGGCAAGACTGTCGCCGCGATGGATGTCTTGTTGCCGGGTGTGGGTGAGATCGTTGGCGGGAGTCAGCGCGAAGAGCGTCATGATGTGCTCGTTGAGTCAATCAAGGAAAAGGGCTTGCCGCTCGACGACTACTGGTGGTATCTCGACCTGCGCCGCTTTGGTTCGGTACCCCACTCCGGGTTCGGGCTCGGCTTCGGACGGATAGTCCAATTCACGACCGGGATGCATAACATCCGCGACGTCATCCCCTACCCCCGCACGCCAAACAGCGCCGAGTTCTAGCTCGTCACCATGGGGGAGTCTCGGTTACCCGTGCTGCTCCCACCATGCAATGGTCTTGCTGAGACCGTCCTCGAGAACGGTCTCAGCCTCGAAGTCAAATAGCTGAGCCGCCCTGGTGGTGTCCAGCTTGCGACGTGGCTGACCATCGGGCTTCGTTGTGTCCCAGACGATCTTGCCGTCGTACCCGGTCAGCCGTGCAATGAGCTCGACCAGTTCCCGGATCGTGATCTCGTGGTTGGTGCCGAGATTCACCGGCTGGTCACCGTTGAACTTCTCGGTCGCGGCGACGATTGCCCTGGCAGCATCTTCGACGTAGAGGAATTCGCGAGAAGCCGACCCGGTCCCCCAAGCCACTACCTCGCGGGCCTTTTCATCGCGGGCGGTTATGAACTTCCGGATCAATGCCGGAATAACGTGCGAGGTTTCCAAGTCGAAGTTATCGCGCGGACCGTAGAGGTTGACCGGCAACAGATAGATCCCGTTCAGGTTGTACTGCTGGCGATAGGCCTGGAGCATGACCAAGAGGCTCTTCTTCGCAACACCATATGGGGCGTTGGTTTCTTCGGGGTATCCGTTCCAGAGATCCTCTTCGCGGAAAGGAACGGGTGCGAACTTCGGGTAGGCGCACACGGTGCCCACCTGGACGAACTTCTCCAACCGGTGTTTGCGGGCTTCCTCGATGAGGTGCAGACCCATCGCCATATTGGCGTAGAAGTAGCGACCCGGATTGGCCCGGTTGGCACCTATGCCTCCGACCTCAGCTGCAAGATGGATGATGATGTCGGGTGTGGCATCGGCATAAAGCTGCCTGACGGCATCTTGCTCAGTTAGGTCATAGTCGGCACTCCTGGGAATGAACAGATCTCCCGCACCGGCCGCTTCGAGTTGCTCGCATAGAAACGAACCAACGAACCCGGCACCGCCAGTTACAACAATGCGCTTATCGACTAGGACTGTCACTGCGAGCCCCCGTTCCACTCGATCGTCTTTAACCCGGCGTCGATAAGTACCTTTTCCTGTTTTGCCAATTCCAGATCGGACTCGACCATCATTTCGACCAACTCGTCGAAGCCGACCTTCGGTGTCCAGCCGAGCTCTTTACGAGCCTTGCTGGCATCGCCCTCCAGCAGTTCGACCTCGGCGGGCCTCATATACCGGGGGTCGAACTCAACGTACTTCTCCCAGTCAAGTTCGAGCATTTCGAACGTCTTGTGAGCGAACTCACGAACAGAATGTCTTTCGCCTGTGGCGATTACGTAGTCGTCCGGTTCGTCCTGCTGCAGAATCATCCACATGGCTTCGGTGTAGTCGCCGGCGAATCCCCAGTCCCGTTCGGCGTCAAGATTGCCAAGGTATAGCTTCTTTTGGAGGCCAAGTTTGATGCGGGTGGCTGCTCTGGTGATCTTCCTCGTGACAAACGTCTCGCCACGACGTGGTGATTCATGGTTGAAGAGAATTCCGCTGCATGCGTACATGTCGTACGCCTCGCGGTAGTTGACGGCTTGCCAGAAGCTGTACACCTTTGCGACGGCATAGGGCGACCGGGGGTGGAACGGTGTCGTCTCCGATTGAGGAGTCTCGACCACTTTGCCGTACATCTCCGAGGATGAAGCTTGATAGAACCGGATCTCCGGATTGGTCATGCGGATCGCTTCGAGCATACGGAGGGTGCCTAGAGCGTCGACATCGGCGGTGTAAATCGGGTTCTGGAACGAGACCGCGACGTGACTCTGCGCACCGAGGTTGTAGACCTCGTGCGGGTTCACCTCTTGCATGAGCCGGCTGAGGCCGTTTCCGTCGGCAAGGTCGCCATAGTGGAGGAACAGCTTGGCGTTCTCGACGTGTGAGTCCAGGTAAAGATGGTCGATGCGCTCCGTCGCAAAAGTTGACGAGCGTCGGATCAATCCGTGGACTTCGTAGCCCTTGTCTATGAGCTGCTCCGCAAGATACGAACCATCCTGGCCTGTGATGCCTGTCACCAAGGCGCGGCGTGTCATGACATTGTCTCCTAGTTATCGATGAAGCCGCCCCCGTTGTCAGGATCTGAGCAACCAACGGAATGATCAAACGACCTGAACCATGAAACGACGACGCTCACCGAATCTAGTGCGAGATGCCGAGCAAAGGGACGCGATAGTGACCCTAATTGGTTCAACAGGCTCCTACGAGTCAAGGTCTTCGATGGTCTTGGGCCAGTCGTCCTTCAGCAGCCGCGATAGCGATCTGTCTGCGAGGATCCTTCCGTCGGTCTGGCAAGTGGGGCAGTAGTTGGTCTCGCGAGACGCGTATACGATGCGTTGTATGGGGGTTTCGCAGACGGGGCAAGGTTCTCCGTACTTGCCGTGCACCGCCATGCGCGGATGGAATGCGGTCACCTTCTCGGGGAAACCGTCTCCTGTCTCGTCTCGCCGGATCTCGGTCCACTCGTCGAGGACCGCAAGACAAGCAGCGAAGAGACGTTCCGTCTCGGTGTCCGAGAGGTTCGTGTTCATCTGCGTGGGGGACAGACCAGCCCTGTGCAGAATCTCGTCTGCGAATGCTCCACCAATGCCAGAGATGAAACGAGCGTCGCTCAGCGCCCTCTTCAAGGTGTGGCGCTCGGCGGTCAAGGCGGCGGCGAAGTCTGCCGGGCTGGCTTCGTTGAGCTCGATACCCCCAGGGTCGAGTTCCAAGAGTGCCGCTTCGCCGCGGACAACATGAAGAGAAGCGCGGCGCTTTGTGCCCGCTTCTGTCAGAAGCAAAGTGCCGGAAGAGAAATCGAACGCGGCAAGGCTGAATTTGCCGGAGAGCTGTTTCCGTTCGTCGTGCCAGTGGAGTCGTCCGGCGACCATCAGATGGAGAACGATGAAAAGGTCGTCTTCAAATGCAAAGACGATGCGCTTCCCGATCCGCCGCACGCCCGTGACTTGCTTGCCAAAGGCGGCTTCTAGTGGAGGGTCGTATGTCCGCAACAGCGAGAACGATTTCACCCGTACGGTCTCGAGTGTCGCATTGTCGATGCGCTTTTCTATGGCATCGATGTAGGCGACTATCTCGGGAAGCTCTGGCATGTCAGCGGAAGAGATCTTCGTGTGGAGGACGCACCAAATCAGTTGCCCTACCTGACCCTGCGTGCCACGCGACGCCCCTAACTATGGCCACGGGGACTTGAGTCGATTTCCCCATGGCGAGATCAGCGGCGGCGGCGATCTCGTCAACGATGGCGACCTCTGTTGCTTCCATGATCCTGCCATTGGCATCGGGGAGTCCCTTGTGGTCATCGATTGCTTTGAGCCCGGAGACGCCGATAGCGATGTCGGTCTGGCCGCGACGCCAGGGTCGACCAAAGGTGTCGCTGATGATTACCGGCACATCGAATCCAGTTGCCCGACCAATTCGCATCCGGATTCCATGTGCCGACCGATCAGGATCTAACGGGAGGAGGACGGCGCGGTCCCCGGTCACGTTTGATCTGTCCACGCCGGCGTTGGCGCAGATGAACCCATGTCTGGTCTGGGCAATGACCAGATCGCCGCGACGCCGGATGATGGCTCGGGCCTCATCCTCAACCGCAGCTCGATATGCGGCGTCGTCGCTTGCATCGATGATCCGGCCTTCTGCCTTGGAAACGATCTTGTGAGTGACAACAAGGACGTCACCCTTCTCCAGACCGGCGTCTCCGGATGCGATGGCGTCGAGGATCAAACTTGCGACGTCATCCCCCTGGGCGATTTCGGGTATCCCGACGATGGGAAAGATTTGAACGGTATTCACGGCACCATCGTATCTATGAGCCAGTCGCCAAATTGTCGCCCGGTCGTGGGGTCGCTGATTTTGGTGTTTGCGGCAACGATGTCCGTCCGTTCAGTAGCGAGTCTCTCGTCGGCGGTATCAGCCTCGTCAACAACGAGGGCCGACAACAGCCCTTCGTATGCTTCCAGTACTCCGCGTGTCCCCGGCTCTAGGCCAAGTGAGGCAAGCACCCGATCGGCCGGTCCTTTGAGCGGCTTGCCGCCGAATAGTGGACTAATGGCAACGACCTTGTCGGCGTTGATAAGTGCATCGGTGACGCCCGGTATCTGCAATATGGGCCAGATCGAAAGCGGCGGGTTCGAAGGCGCGATCACGACTAGGTCGGCGCGAGCGATCGCTTCGAGCGAACCCGGTGCGGGTTCTGCCCCAGCAACGCCTTCGTACTCGAGGGCCACCACAGTGTCCCGATGGCCGCGGCGGACGAAATAGTCCTGGAACGGAATCCATGATCCATCTTGGATCTGTACCCGGGTTCGGATCTTATGGTCGGTCGCCGGCATCACCCGCTCTCGTATTCCCAGGGACATTGCTATATCGGCAGTGACCTGTGATAGCGGTATTCCGTTGTGGAGTGCTTCGGTACGGAAAAGACACGTGGCGAGATCGCGGTCCCCGAGGCGAAAAGATGTGTCAACACCACGGTCGGAGAGGGTGTCCATCACCGAGAACGTATCGTCGGCAATACCCCATCCCAACGGTCCTTCGATACCGGCGAGGGTATAGGTGACGGTATCGAGATCCGCCGCTACGTGCGCACCGTACATATAATCGTCGTCGCCTACGTTGACGACTACCGTCAGTCGGTCTGGTGCGACAGCGCCGGATAACGCTCGTGCCATGCGCGCGCCGCCAACGCCACCACAAAGCACAACGACGTCAATATTGCGATAGATCGGTCACGACTCCAGAATGCGGCCCATGTCATCTCCCGGGAATCCGAAACCAAAAGTTGTTGCAGCCGTACTTGCGTACGACAGCACCGACGTCTCGGAGTCGATCGCTCGAGTTCGGGCTCAAGTTTACGGTACGGATCGCATCGTAGTTGTGGGATCGGGGAGCGCCGGGCGGCACGCTGCTGATGGCGTCGGTGTCGAGTGGATGAGCACCGTACCCAATCTGCTTGGTTCGATCGATACTTCGATAACCCACCTCTGGCTTCTATATGCGGGGGCGCTGCCAAGACCCGACGCCCTGAAGGCTTTGGTGGAGGAGGCCGAAAGAGCCGATGCTGCCGTAGCCGGGTCCAAGCTGGTCCACATCGACGATCCGGATCGACTCATCGCTGTTGGCATCGCTACGGACGTGTTCGACGTTCCCTATCTCGGCTTGGACGAAGACGAGATTGACGCCGGGCAGTATGACGTCGTTCGCGATGTAGCGGCCGTCGCCGGCGTGTCGATGCTGATTCGGCGTGACCTAGCTCGAGGCGTTGGCGGGCCTGATCCGAAGATGCCTCCCGAGGCCGCGGCCATTGACATATGTCAACGGGCCCGGTTGCGCGGAGCGCGCGTGATCGTGGTGCCTTCTTCCGAGGTGCTGTTCCCTGTCGACCGATTCCGGGCGGAGTCCTGGCGAGAATGGGCCGGCCGGATCCGCGCCATGCTCAAGGTATACAGTCTCCTCACACTTGTTTGGGCAATTCCTCTTCGTTTCCTCATCGGGCTGACGGATGCCTTGGTGAGTCCCTTCATGGGCCGCTGGGAATTGTTCGACTTCATTCGGGCGTGGCTGTGGAACATATGGCATTTCCCCTCGCTGGTCGCGGAGCGAACCGCTGCCCGCAAAGGGAGAGCCTTCGGCGATGCTGAACTCTTCCGTTTCCAGATGCGAGGTTCTGCGAGACTCTCGCAAATGGGCAGCGAAATTGGCGACAAGCTTCGCTCCCGCATTGCTCGCACCGAAGGTTTAAGCGTTTCGTCAATCGCGAGCGACCTGCGTCAGCCGGCGTTCATCGTTGGCATCCTCACGGTGTTGGTCTCTCTTGTGGCCGTGCGGTCCCTGTGGTCCGCAGGTTGGCCTGCGGTTGGATCAAGCATGCCTCTGCCCGAGTTCGGGAGCGCCAGCGTTGGAGCGTATGCCGGCGGATGGAATCCCGCAGGGTTCGGATCGGTAGACCAGTTGCCACCGCTGGTCGGCTTTGCGGGAGCTGTGCAGTACATATTGTTCGACTCGTCGGCGATTGCCGCGTGGGCTTTGAGCTTGGTGGCAGTGGTGGCCGGAATATGGGGAACAGTTCGGCTGCTGCGGACATGGGAGATCGAGGTGGTCGCCGGCTGGGCAGCCGGAATCGTGTTGGTCGCCGGGCCTGCGGCACAGGCGATTGGGGACAGGACATCTATAGGCCAGTTGCTCGGTCTCGGGATCTTGCCGTGGGCAATCCGTGTCGCCTCTACACGCTGGCCCTGGAGTTGGATGAGACGATTCGGCAGGGTCGCAGCTGCGGGTTGGGTCATCGGTCTCCTCGGAGTGGTCGCGCCGCCGTTGTTGGTTGTTCCTGCCGGTGTGCTGTTGCTCCGAGCGATGCTGCGGCCAACCGAACGACGCGCCTGGATGGCGCTTGCAATTGGTTTGCTGGGAACCGCGCTGGCGGTCCCGCTACTTCTGCCGTGGGTTGGTGTGGTCGACCTCGAGGCCTATCTGACCGGAGGCGTCGAGTACTGGGTCCCCGGAATGGTCCCGCTCATTGCGGTTTCGCTTGCGTTCGTCACCGGGCTCATCTCCGCACCCGGTCGGCGGTTGGATGCGGTTGTCCTAGGTGGCGTTCTTGCAGGTCTCGGTGCTGTGTTAGCCAGGGGCAATGACCTCGGGATTGGCAGCGAAGTTGCGGTGTCAGGTTTGGCCGTCGTCGGTCTTGGTACCGCTCTGATCGTGGGTGCTGTCCTAGATGCATTGCGGTCTGCGGAAATCCGTGGCTGGCGGAGGATGGTCGTCGGCGTCGGTGCGGTGGCCGCAGTTGTCTTGGTGGCGACGACGATCCTGCCTCTTTACGGCGGCAGGGCAGGTCTGCCTTCTGACGAATACACCGATCCGCTCCGTTTCACGTCGGCTGCGGATGGGGAAGCAAGCTCATCGCGAATTCTCCTCGTGGGCCCGGAGTCGACGCTGCCCGGAGAATCGCGGTCGGTGCGAGGCGCTGCCTACCGGGTGGTCTCGGCACCCGTTCCGGAACTCTGGGAAGCCTCGCTTGCTGAACCCCGCGCTGCTGATGTCGCGCTCGAAGAGTTGATTCTGTCGCTGATCGACGGTGAAGAGTCGCGGGCCGGGGCCGCCCTGTCCACCTTCGGGATTCGGTGGGTGGTTGTGACGGGAGAGACTCCTCTTGAGGCGGTCTTCGACGGTCAATTGGACTTGATCTCACTAGGCGGCGCAAAGCGACCCACATTCCTCGTAGACAGTGAGGACCCGGTGCGGGCGGTCGCGACTTCCGAGGACTCTTGGACGAAGAGCGGAACTGGCTACGTCGGCGAAGCGAAATCAGGGGAGCGAGTGTTTCTCGCTGAGAACGCCAATTCAAGATGGGGTCCCGACCCGTGGTCGCAATCAGGCTGGGGCAACGAGGTTTCGGCGGCCAGCGGATTTGCCGCCTTCGACCCGATAGAGTCACGACGCACCCAGGCGTATGTGGCTGCCGGATTGTTTGTGTTTCTCGTTCTCTTCTCGGCGTTTGCAAGGAGGCAGCGATGAAACGAATTGTTGGACTGGTGCTCACCGGAGCAGCTGTCTTTGCGGCTGTCATACTGCCCGAGCCGGCGGCCGCACCTGGTCCCGACTTTGTCGGACCTGAGGCAAGAGAGTCCATCGCTTCACCGACTGCGAGCGTCTGGTATTGCCCCTGGGTGGCGAGCGGGGCGCTGCGGGATTCAACCGTCATGCTTGCCGCAACCGTTCCGGTCTCCGCAACGTTGACTTTGCCGCAACAGATCGCCGGTGAGGATCCAGATATCGAGGACGTCGCTCTAGAGCAGGCAGGAGCTCTCGTTGTCGCCGTCGGTGAGATTGTGAGAAGAGGCGATACCCCGCTGTTTGTGGAGTTCACCGATGGACCGGCCGCCGTTGCTGTAATTGAGAGCAGCAACGATCTTCTCACCGGTGACACGTGTGTCGCACGCATCCCGAAGGTCTGGGAGCTTCCCGGTGGGACAACCCGTGAAGGTCGGACACTGACATTGCGGTTGTTCAACCCATTCCCTGAGTTGGCAAAAGTAAGCGTGAACGGTTCCAGCGAGTCCGGGGAGACAGGACTAATCGATCTGCAGAATCTGGATGTGGCGGGTCGCACCTGGCAGGACGTCAACCTCAACTCCCTTGTCCCGCTGCTGGACGACCTTGCCTTGACCGTCACTTCGAGCGAGGGATTTGTTATACCGTCGCTTGTCGTTGCCGGCGAGACTGATGAGGCCAGCTGGCCGGGGGTGGCCCCTGCGACGAACTGGGAGTTTCCGGTGGCGACCATGTCCAGCGCCTTTGCGCCGTCGCTGATGCTTACCAACAGCGGGGACACGTCGGTGACCGCGGTTATCGATATCTATACCGAACAAGGTGCGACGGTGAATGCTCGTGAAGTTGTGGTCGACCCATCTATCCCGCAGCGGGTTGACTTGAGCGACCTGAGCGACGGTTCCATGGCCATCCGGGTCCGATCGGCGGCACCCCTGGCTGCCGTTGTACTTGCCGAGGAGTCGGTGGCAGCGTTCGTGGCAACCGAGGAAGAGGGTCAGATCGACGAGACGGGTGCGCAACGAGGAGACAGGATCGCTGGCACTATCGGTGTGTCCTCCCCGGCCACCGAGTGGTTGTTGCCGGGACTGCAGGCCGTCGCCGGTGGTGAATCCACGATCTGGATGCTCAACACCGGAACTGAGGCGGCAACGGTCACGTTGCAACCGCTGGGCGTGAGAGATCTTCCAGCATCAAAGCAGTCGCTTCCCCCCGGGTCCGCGCTAGGTGTTCCACTCGGATATGACGTCGCGGTCGGCGGCTATCTGATCGAATCGTCAGCGCCGATTTCGGTCGCGTGGAGTGTCGAGGCACCGACGGGCATCATGTTCATAACCGGGACGGTTGTCGGTGGTTGATTCGGTCGCAGGACTGGCCGTCGTCGTGGCTGTGATCCTGACGGCGCTTGGCATCTCTTATCTGTCGCGGCGCACCTCGACCTATCACCCGTTACTTGATGTCACCGACTTGGGATTGCCGCCGGGCCTGGTGGTCTTCACTTCCACTGACTGCAGTCGTTGCAAAGAGGCACTGGCCGTTGCCAGGTCGGTAGACGCTCCGTTGCGCGAGGTCACCTATGAGCTCGAATCGGAGCTACAGGAGCGGGCAGGGGTTACCGGAGTTCCGCTGACTTTGGTGATTGATCTTTCCGGTAGGTCCGTTGCCCAATTCGCAGGTCGGCTCCACCCCCGCAATTTGCGAAGAGCGGTCGGGCGCGCCGGCTTCTAGATGACCGGCGTGTCGGCGGGGCGAGTCGACCCGGCGATTCTCACGCAACCCATCCATGCCGAGATCCACCAACGATCGGGCTCAGGGCACTAGCGTCTCGAACCTAATGACCTTTAGATGTACACGGTGCACAAACCCCGCCGAATCGATTATGTCGTTTGACTATCCGGGCCGGGCGATGTGGATCGCCGATATCGACGTTGTTCCTGAGCCAGGTACCGGCTACCTGCTTTGTGCCGCCCATGCCGCGCGTCTTGGTGCGCCGGTCGGCTGGACCCTGATCGACAAGCGATCCCCGATGGCACGACTCTTCTCGGTTCCGGCATAGGTGACGGCATGCCGATAGACCGTGACGTCCTCGAAGCGATCCGTGAGATGGAAGAGCCCGAGCTGCGACGGTTGCTAATCCTGGCGCGGGCCCGGCTTGAAAACCGCGGTGTCTTTTCCGCAAGCAACGAGCCAGAGGTGAAGCTGCGCCGCCAAATGGTCAAGTGTGGCAAGGACTCTTGTACGCAATGTCCGCACGGACCCTACTGGTATGCCTACTGGTGGGAAGAGGGCAAACGTCGCTCCCGCTATGTTGGGAAACTCGACGAGATTCCGGAAATGGCCTGATATCCATCGTGAGATGGGCTCAGTTGGCCGGCAACCCGCGAAATGCGCCGGTAGCGACGAGATAGGCGACTACTCTTACACCCATGAGTAGGAGAAGAGGCGTCCCCGCCGAACCATTGCAGTGTGCGACTTGTGGCGCAAATAATGTCATCCAGATCGAGTTGACCCTTCCTGACGGCACCGAGGTCAATTTTTGCTCCTGTCACCAGTGCGAGGAGCGTTGGTGGGATCGCGACGGGGAGCCACTCGAGCTAGATGTAGTTCTCGAGTTGGCACGCAAAACTGACGCGTGAGTCACGGATCTCGTCGGCTGAGCTAGCCTCTCCTCGGTGACCACAACTCCTGTTTCCCGTTCTTCTTCGAGCAACCGTGTGCTCGTGGTTCTGGCAGTCCTGCTGCCAACCGCTTTGATCCTGCTGATCATGGCTGGTCTTGTGGCCCGAGTAAGCCCTCAGGACGCTTTCCCGTTTTTCAACCTCGACATCCATTGGCCGTCGCTGTTGATCGCCAACACCCCTACCGGTGGAGACATGGGCGCACACGTGGTTCTTCCCCAAGTTCTCCGCGACAGCCTTCTTCCCTCAGGGCGGATCCTCGGTTGGAGCAATGACTGGTACGCCGGGTATCCCGTGTTCTACTTCTACTTCCCGCTGCCCGCGATCTTCACCGTACTGCTGGACGTGGTGATGCCCTACGGCGTCGCGTTCAAACTCACGACGATCGTGGGCCTGGTCGCAATGCCGGGGGCGGCCTACTACCTCGTGCGGTCCATTGGCTTCGCACGTCCCGTCGCCGCGATTGCCGCAGCCTTTGGCTCGATGTTTGTCTTCATGGAGAGCTTCAGCATCTTCGGGGCGAACATAAAGTCGACTCTTGCCGGAGAATTCTCATTCTCATGGTCTTTCGCTCTTTCGCTTGTTTATCTCGGAATGGTGGTCCGAGATTCGAGAGAGGGGAGAGGGTTTACTCCGGCGGCTGCCGGGGTGCTCGCTCTTACTGCGCTCAGCCACATCGTTACGACGCTCATTGTCATTGTTGTCTCGCTACCAATATTTCTTCGCCGTCGCGGCGGGTTGAAAGCGGTCTGGTCGTGGATCCTAGGGTTTGCGCTGGCCGCGTTCTGGGCCCTGCCGGTGCTCGTTCGTATCACCGGTGGCCTCACCACCGACATGGGTTGGACACCGTTGACGGGTGTTCGCGGTGCCGGGATATCGGATGTTGGGACTCCGTTTACCAACGAGTTCATTCCGATCGTCGCACTCGGATTGATCGGCGCGGTGTGGTCGCTGCTGCGGAGGGAAGATGTTCGGGTACTGCTCACAATGACGATCGTCCCCTTCCTTGGCTATCTACTGATAGCGGAGCAAGGGTGGACCATTCTCTACAACGCTCGCCTTCTGCCGTACTGGTTCATGGGTGTATTCCTGTTCGCAGGGATAGCGGTTGGGCTCGGAGCGATGCGTTTCTCGCGGTGGCTCCCTAATCGTCACGAGAACATCGTGTCGGTCGGGCTCCTGGTGGTTGCGTTGACGTTGGTCATCACGATTGTTGGGGTGCACGACATTCCCGGCTGGGTCAATTGGAATTACCAGGGCTACGAGGGCAAAGCCGCGTACCCAGAATTGGCGTCGCTGGTCGCTGACATCGACGAGCTTCCCGATGGTCGTGTGATGTGGGAGTACAACAAAGAGATCCAGGAGCAGTATGGGACTCCGATGGCTCTAATGCTGATCCCATACTGGAGCGAAGAGCACGAGACGATGGAAGGCGTTTTCTTCGAGTCGTCGCTGACTACCCCTTTCCATTTCCTCAATCAGGCTGAGATGAGTCGTTCGCCATCTCAACCGGTTCGCGGTTTGACGTACCGAACCTTCGATCTAGCACGTGGCATTGAGCATTCGATGTTGTACAACATCGAGTACTACGTAACTCAGACGGACGAAATGACCGGCGAAGCGCTACGGCTTGGCCTTGAGCCTCTCATCGAAGACGAGGCGTACACAGTGTTCGCGCTACCCGAGTCGAGTGCCGTAGAGGTTGCTCAGTTCACACCGATGGTCTACGAGGGCGAAGAGGATTTCGCTGCAGTGGCGCTGGCTTGGTACGACGAGCTCGACACTCTTGACAATTGGATCGTGGCCGACGGCCCTGCCGACTGGGAACGTTTCGATGAGCTTGTCGGCCCCTACGATCTTGGCGCCGCGGTCGACACCACTGATGCGGTAGTCACCGATATCGTCATTGAGGATCACCGCATCTCTTTCACCACAACTGCTGTAGGTCTTCCTCACTTGGTCAAGACGTCCTACTTTCCCAACTGGGAGGCGACCGGTGCCGAAGGTCCATATCGAGCGGCTCCATCGCTGATGGTCGTGATCCCAACAGAGCAAAACGTTTCGCTGGAGTTTGCGAGGACTTGGACCGAAAACCTTGGCATGGCGCTAACCCTTGCCGCGTTCATGTTCGTGGTCTGGTGGGTGTCGCGCTCTCGCGCCGTCCGGCGTGAGCGGTAGCCACGTCCACGAGGTCTGAGTGAAAAACTACGTACGAACCTTGTTCACGCCTCATGCGATCGGTCAGTTGATCAAGGTGAGCCTGGTTGGGGTAGTCAATACCCTCGTATCGCTAGCGCTGTTCAACGTCTTTCTTAACCTTCTCGGTGGGACGAAGACTGTCGCTGCGGGATTCAACTGGGAGCAGTTCTGGTCGATAGCTTTGTCGTTTTTGATCGCTACCTTCGTCTCGTATCTCCTCAACCGGCGCTGGACGTTCCAGCTCAGTGGGCCAGGAGAGTTGCGCAGGGAGACTGTCCACTTTGTGGGGATCAACATCGCCGCATGGGTGGCGACCCAGGTGATCGTCAACGGCGCTGATTGGGCATGGGGTCCGCTGACGCGGATGCAGCAAAACTCCTTCTACCTGCTGGCCTCAGCCTTGATAATCATCCCGAAGTTTGCCGGCTACCGAGACATCGTGTTCCGCAGGGCCATCGAAGCCAAAGGCCAACCCGGGCAGTTCACTTCCACCTGAGGCTCTTCACCCAGATCACGATCGTGTCACGTCCCATTTCCCATAGCGTGGACAGTGAAAGACCGCTTGACGAGCCAGACGCCAGCGCTACCGGCGATTCCGCCAGCGAGCCACCGTTTTTGCAGATGCGCAGCAGCAGCTCGAGATCGAATGCATAGCCAGCGGTTTCGAGCCGGGGTAGCGTCGACTCCAGCACCGATCTTCTGAACACCTTTAGCCCCGTCTGCGTTTCGTGGACGGGGAGTCGGAACAGAGCACGATTGACGGCGGCAAACGCCAGGCTCAACCCGCGCCGAATCGTTGGGTACCTGTCGGGAGCCATCGCGGTTCGCTTCGCCCCGACTAGTGCGTCGACGCCGAGACGTTCGAACTCGGCAAGGAAAGCAGGTAGCTGTTCGGGGGGAAGATCCAGGTCAGCATCCAAGAACACGATAGTGTTGCCTGTGGCGTGAGCGAAGCCTTCTTTGAGTGCTCCACCCTTGCCGCGGTTAATGGGGTAACTGATCACTGTTACCTCGTCGTGTACCGCAGCCGCCTTGTCAAGGAACCCCTTGGTGTCGTCGGTGCTGCCATCGTCGATCACGATGATTTCGACCGCGGTCCACGAAGCGACAACATCGACAACGCGGTCGATGTTGTCAGCTATCACGGATTCGAGTTGATGGGCCGGCATCAGTACAGAGACGCCGGGCTGTGGAGAGTGCGGCATTGACGATCAATTGTAGGGGGTCTCTGAAAGCGAGACCGCCAGCGCGTCGAAATGGGCCGTACAATCCCCGCGATGAAATATGACGAAATCTTCAAGGCCTACGACATCAGGGGTACCGTGCCCGAACAACTCGACGAGGATGCGGCCCGACGTATCGGCGCGGCGTTCGCACGTTTTGCCGGCGCAGCTCGGATCGCCGTCGGCCGGGACTGTCGTGACTCGTCGCCCGGATTAGCAACCGCATTGATCGAGGGGATCACTTCACAAGGTGTCGCCGTTGACGATCTCGGCATGATCACCACCGACATGGTGTATTACGCCTCGGGTGCCATGGACCAGCCGGGGGCCATGATCACGGCCAGCCACAACCCAAAGGGCTACAACGGCATCAAGTTGTGCGTGGAGGGAGCTGCTCCCGTCGGTGTGGATAGCGGGCTCAAACAGATTCGTGTCTGGGCCGAAGAGGGTTTAGCGCCGATAGAGGCTCGGGGTGACGTGCAGGCCATCGACGCCCTACCTGGCTATGTCGACCATCTCCTAGCCATTGTCGAGCCCGACAAGATAGGCCATCTCCGTATCGCGGCAGATGGCGGCAACGGGGTCGCAGGTGTAGCGGTCCCTAGCGTATTCGATCGCATCCCCGCCAAGCTGACCGGGTTGTATCTGGAGCCGGATGGCGAATTTCCCAACCATCATCCCGACCCGCTTCGTCCAGAGAACCTGGTCGATCTCGAAGCGTTGCTGCGAGCCGATGCCCATGATCTTGGCGTCGCGTTCGACGGTGATGCCGACCGGGCATTCTTTATCGACGACGAATTGAACCCGCTTCCAGGGAGTACGGTCACGGCGATCATCGCAGGTTGGTTTCTCGCCAAAAACCCCGGTGAGCGAATCGTGCACAATCTGATCTGCTCCAAGGCCGTTCCCGAGACTGTGCGAGCGGCGGGGGGCGAACCTATTCGGACTCGGGTTGGACATTCGTATATCAAGCAGGTGATGAAGGAATCCGGCGCCATCTTTGGTGGCGAGCACTCCGGGCACTATTACTTCAGGGACAACTATCGAGCCGATTCGGGAATCCTGGCGATGCTGGTGCTGCTGCAGGTGTTGACAGAGGACGGCCGTCCCCTTTCGGTGCTGCGTCGGCAGTATGAGCCATACGCCCAGTCGGGTGAGCTCAACTTCGACGTTGTCGACAAGATTGCGGCGATCGAAGCCATTTCCAGTGTCTTCCCAGATGGCGAACGAGATCAACTCGATGGTCTCACCATCGATCTTGGAGATCGATGGTTGAACGTGCGGCCGTCCAATACGGAACCCGTGCTGCGACTGAATGTTGAAGGACCGACGGCTGAAGCTGTCGCAGCCGTTGTTTCTCAAGTACGCTCGGTCCTCGTGGAACCAAATGAAACTAGTTCAGGGATTCTTCCCGATGGCCTGCTGGACATCATGCAGTGCCCCTCGTGCGCAGGAGCTCTCTCCGAAGTTGCTGATCCGCCGTCACTTTTGTGTGGGGGATGTGGATTGAGCTATCCGGTTGAGGACGGGATCCCCGTCATGTTGATCGAGGAAGCTACACAGAAGTAGTTCAATACGAACGCATGATTTAGGACGCTACGGAGCCGACGTGCCCTGGCGTCCGTAGTCATCTTCGAGGCGTACTACGTCATCGAGTTCTGGAGTGGATACTTCGATGATCTTGACGTCGGTGATCGCTTCGAAACGGTGAACTCTCCCGGTGTAAACTCTGGCAAATTCACCGGGACCCATCTTGATCTGCTCGACGTCACCTTTGTCGTTCTCGAGATGAAGGTTCAGGGTTCCTTCGACGACGTAAATCGACTCGTCCTTTTGGTGATGGAACTGCAACGAAAGCCGTGCTCCCGCGTTAACGGAGATCAGTTTGCCAACATACCGATCGGTATGTGTCCAAATGAGTTCGCTGCCCCACGGCTTCTCGACGAACGTGCTCATGTCCCTCCTGGCCAGGATCGTATGAAAACAGGTTAGCGTTGGGGGGGTACTTCAACATTTCGGAGAGGAACCACCGTGGACTATGACATTGCAGATCCTTCGCTGGCCGAGCTCGGCGGGCGTCGCATCGAGTGGGCAGGCCGTCGTATGCCTGTTCTTGGGATTATTCGTGACCGATTTGAAAAGGAGCAACCGCTCGCCGGTATCACCATCGGCGCCTGCATGCATGTCACGACAGAGACTGCGAATCTGATGACGGTGCTTCGCGCCGGCGGTGCGAAAGTGACTTTGTGCGCATCCAATCCTCTTTCCACGCAGGATGATGTCGCGGCGGCCCTCGTCCTAGATGGCATCCCCGTGTATGCGGTCCGTGGCGAGGACTCGGACACGTTCTACCGGCACATCAACGCGGTTCTAGACACCTCACCCGATCTGATCTTCGATGACGGTTCCGACATGACCACGGTGTTACATGAACAGCGGGCCGACCAGCCGATCCTGGGTGGCATGGAAGAGACCACCACAGGTGTCATTCGTCTCCGGGCGATGGAAAACGACGGGGTGCTGCGATTCCCAGTTGTCGCGGTCAATGATTCGGATACGAAGCACTTGTTCGACAACCGCCACGGCACTGGTCAGTCTGCGCTTGACGGCATCCTACGATCGGCCAACATTCTGTTTGCGGGACGTACTGTCGTTGTCGGTGGTTATGGGGACTGCGGCCTCGGTATTGCTAACCGCGCCGATGGGCTTGGTGCCAAGGTCATCGTGGTGGAGTCGAACCCGGTCAGGGCTCTCTCTGCTGCCATGGACGGACATCAGGTGATGACCAGTCATGACGCCGCTCCGCTAGGAGATGTGTTCATTACCGCTACCGGTGATATCCATGTGTTCCGCCAGGAGCATTTCGAGCTGATGAAGGACAGCGTGATTCTTGCCAACGCAGGGCACTTCGACGTGGAGTTGGACCTGAAAGCACTCGGCAAGATGTCTGTGAGCTATCGGGAGCTGAGAGACAATCTCGGCGAGTACACCCTCGCCGACGGACGTCGGATTCTCGTCGTCGCAGAGGGGCGTCTGGTGAATCTAGGCGCAGCCGAAGGGCATCCTGCTGACGTGATGGACATGTCGTTCGCCGATCAGGCCCTGGCCGCAGAGTGGCTTACGGTGAACGGAGCAGCGCTCGATGCGAAGGTTTATGTCTTGCCGAAGGAACTCGACGATCAGGTGGCGACTCTCAAGCTCGAGGCGATGGGGTGCGGTCTTGAGCAACTCACCGCCGAACAGGTCGAATACCTCGGCTCCTGGCAGCACGGAACCTAGGGGTCTACGGCGCGGGATCGGCTATGACTTGGAGGCGGTTGCCGCCGGTCGAGTGCGGTCGCCGACTATGCGTAGATCGACGAGCACCTTGTCGTCGGTGTGGCGTAGTTCCTCCGCCCCAGAAATGATCTCGCTGAGCTGGACGGCAGTGAGCCGATGGTGACGCATTAGCGCATCGCGCACCGCGATGATCGTGTGGCGGTTCTCGAGCATGAGACGGATGGATTCTCTCTTAGATTCACGGAGGATCGATTCGAGTTCTTTGCGGGCTCTGGCGTCCTCGAGGACATGCTCGAGGAACGTGCGTCGATTGTGGCGTGGTGCACCGAGAGATACCAGTGATCCCGCCATTCCGAATCGGCCAACCATGTCTGCACCGATGGCGGTCGCCTTTGCCAGGTCCTGGTCCACGTGAGCGCCGCTCTCGCCAGCAAAGATCTCTTCGGCGGCCATTCCAGAGAGGCCGATAACTATTTCAGAGCGAAGCGCAGATTGGGTGACCGTCGGGGTTACTGCTGCGTGTCGACCGCACGGCTGCGACATATCCGCGGTGGGTACACGATCGGGATTGTCGATGTGGGTGGCGATGATGTGGCCAGCGTGATGGGTAGCAAGCATTTGGCGCAGGGCCGGTGTGGTCATCATGCGAGTATTGCGGGCGAGCGGGTTACGCCACAGAGCAAACATCGCGATGATGGCGGCTGTTGCGACTGTGGCGGCGAACGCCACATCGCCGACCTCGACCAGGGTCCCGCTTGTTCGGACAAGCCGGATCCACAGTGAGACATCGATTATCACGAGCGCTGTCGCCAGCGCAACAAAACGAAGGTGCCTGCCACCACGTCCGTACGCGGAGGCGATAGATCCCGCCTGCATCATGAGCCCCCAAAGCTGTCTGCCATTCCTGCGATCATCATAAGGGACGGTGAGTGGTCGTTCGACTACATTTCGTGGCCGCACCGGAGGACTAGTGCCTGTCGAGTCAGTGGCGGTTGATAGTTTGGGTTCATGCCGGTTTGTATCGCTTGTTCTCGGTGGGGGGAG
Source organism: uncultured Gemmatimonadales bacterium (assembly GCA_964195945.1). GTDB lineage: Bacteria > Actinomycetota > Acidimicrobiia > Spongiisociales > UBA5794 > JAAETI01. The sequence goes on along the minus strand of CAXMRC010000107.1, from coordinate 10,303 downwards.
GGTCCGCTGTGCTCTGGATGTCGGTTCTTGCTCCAGCCTGCAGCTCATTCGGCTGTCGCTGGTCTACAGGTAGCGAGTGCCTTCGCTCATGAGTCGGTGGCCCGTCGTCTTGTGCACCTTCTCAAGTACCAGGGAAACGCTCCTGCCGGGCGAATTCTGGGCTCGGCAATGGCATCCGTGCTACCGTCAGACGCAACCGCCCTGGTCCCGGTGCCGCGTGCGCTCGCCCGCAAGATGCGATACGGGATCGATCCGGCCGTCTCCTTGGCGCGTCAGGTCGGCTTTGCGGCCGGCCTCCCGGTAGTTCCTGCGCTCCGTGCTCAGATATGGTGGCTGGCTCACGCGGGCATGGACAAGGCCTCGAGACGCTCGCCGCGATTTCGCACGCTACAAACTGCCCCATCCCTCAGCGTGCTTGTCGATGATGTGTTCACCACCGGCGCCACCCTGGCTACCGCGGGCAGTCTCCTCGGTATCAGCCGAGCTGTCACCGCCACCCGTGCGGGTATAGGCCGTTGCGGGTAGGATGTGGCAAGGGCTACCCGAGTCAGTTCGACCCCTGGAGGAGTAGGAGTGCGAGGAAGCTGTTGGACAAATGGTGCGTAGGTTCGCCTCGTCCGACAGAGTGCCCGGACATCAGGGCGCGCACGAACCGAAGCTGGCATCGTTCGGCAGGTACCTAGCTAAACATCCTCAGAAACCCACCTCTTGCGTTCATTCGGGGATCGTCCGGTCCTTTCCATTCATCTTCATTTGTTGTAGTTCGCCCACTCGAAAGGAGCCAAGGTGGACGTACGCGTACACGGGAAGAACATGCGGGTCGAGGAAGAGGTCACGGACGTCGCCCTCGATAAGATCGGGCACGCCAGCCGCATCTTTGATGACGGGTCGGTGGCTGATGTCGAGTTCTCAGAACGTAAGAATCCCCGCTCAGCCGGCGAACGCTTCAGAGTCGAAATAACCTCGCACACCGCGGGCCATACGGTCCGCGTCGAGTCGATGGCCCCCGATGCCTTTGCCGCCGTCGACCTTGCCGCCGAAAAGTTCGAGCGTCAGCTCCGCAGGCTCAAGGAACGTCTGATCCAGAGGTCGCGAAATCGGGATCACAAACCCCTAAATGTCCCAACCCCGGCTTCCGATGAAGATGAGGAAGACGGGCCGCTCAGCATTGTGAGAACAAAGCGCTTTGAAATGCGGCCCATGACAGCGGAGGAAGCTGGATTGCAGATGGAGATGCTAGGACATGACTTCTTCTTCTTTCTTGACGCCGAGAGCGGCAAGTACTGCGTCCTCTACCACCGAGATGACGGCGACCTAGGACTGATTGAACCCGTATGACACGACTCCTTGTAGTTGATGATGTTCCCCTCTTTAGGGCCGGCATAACCGCGGCCCTAAAGGAGGCGGGATTTGATGTTGTTGGAGAGGCCGGCAACGCCGAAGACGCCGTAGCCCAGGCCGAGATCCTGCAACCGGATCTTGTTCTGCTCGACGTATTGATGCCGGGTCTCTCTGGGCTCGACGTCGTCGGCAAGATCGTCGCTACTTCCGAGAAATCGCAGGTGATCCTGCTCACCGGCAGCGAATCCGAGGAAGACATGATCTCGGCGATCAAGTCGGGGGCTCGCGGTTACATCGTCAAAGACATGCCCTTCGCTCATCTGGTCGACCTGATCCAGGCCGTTGCCGAAGGTGGCGGAGCGTTCTCGCCAAAGATGGCCGGCAAGATGGTCGATGTCCTGCGTCAACTGCTGCGCCATCAGGAACTCTTCAAGTCTCGGAAACCGACCCTGACAGGTCGCGAGATCGAAGTATTGCAACTGGTTGCCAGCGGCATGACGAGCAGGCAGATCGGCGAGCGTCTCTACATCTCGGAGAACACGGTAAAGAACCACATCCGTAACATCCTCGACAAGCTTGGTCTTCACTCCCGCAATGAAGCGGTGCTCTATGCACTGCGTGAAGAGCTCATCACACTGGACTAGGCGAACTCACTTTGCGAGTTCGTTGCAGTTTCGCTCCGCGAAACTCCCGCCAGAGCTACGTGAATCCCTTGCAGTTTCGCTCCGCGAAACTCCCGCCAGAGCTACGTGAATCCCTTGCAGTTTCGCTCCGCGAAACTCCCGCCGTTTCCGCCGATTCCAATCCCAGGCTGCGGCGGCGATACCGTCCCCCGACAGCGGCGCGACTGACACTTGCTCACCGGTCGAGCTGGAGTTCGATTGCATCGAACTCCGAGGTGATGCATCACTCCGCCTCCAATACTCTTCTTGACTCCTACAATGATTTTCCTATGGCAGTTTTCAACAAAATTCTCCGCGTCGGTGAAGGCAAGCAACTCAAGAAACTCGAGAAGTTGGCAGTACTCGTCAATTCGCTTGAGCCCGACGTCGAGGGTCTCACCGATGACCAGCTTCGCGGCAAGACCGACGAGTTCCGGAAGCGGCTTGCCGAAGGCGAAACTCTTGACGATATTGAAGCCGAGGCTTTTGCGGTGGTCCGCGAAACCGCCAAGCGTGTCCTTGGGGAACGTCATTACGACGTGCAGGTAGTGGGCGCCGGTGCGCTTGCTCGCGGCATGATCGCAGAGATGCGTACCGGTGAGGGCAAGACCCTTGTCTCCACGATGCCGACCTATCTCAATGCTCTCGCCGGTACCGGTGTACACGTCGTGACGGTGAACGACTACCTGGCTAGCCGTGATGCGGAGTGGATGGGTTCAGTGCATCGTTTTCTCGGTCTTGAGATCGGAATCATCCAGGCTGACATGACGCCTGCCGAACGCCGACCCGCCTATGCGGCCGACATCACCTACGGCACGAACAACGAATTCGGGTTTGACTACCTGCGCGACAACATGACCATGAGACCCGAGGACATGGTGCAGCGTGGCCATGCCTATGCAATCGTCGACGAGGTTGACTCGATCCTCATTGACGAGGCGCGGACTCCGCTCATCATTTCCGGTCGAGTCGGAGAGACAGGCAAGTGGTACCGGGACTTCGCCAGGATTACAAACAGCCTGCATCGCGATATTCACTACGAAGTTGATGAAAAAAAGCGCCAGGTCATCACCACCGAAGACGGTGTCCACAAGGTGGAGCAAATCCTCGGCGTGGAGAACATGTACGACTTCGCCAACGTAGACATGATTCACCATCTCGATGTTGCACTGAAAGCCAAGGAACTGTACGAGCGTGATGTCGACTATCTGATCCGTGGTGGCGAGATAAAGATTGTTGACGAGTTCACCGGTCGTGTCCTTGATGGGCGTCGGTACTCCGAGGGTCTTCACCAGGGGATAGAGGCCAAAGAAGGCGTCAAGATCAAAGAAGAGAACCAGACGCTGGCGACCATCACGCTCCAGAACTACTTCCGTATGTACGAGAAGCTGGCCGGGATGACAGGTACCGCCATCACCGAGGCCGGCGAGTTCTATGAGATCTACAAGCTCGAGGTTGTAGAGATCCCAACGAACCAGCCGATTGCTCGTGCCGATGAGGGAGACCTTGTCTATGTAGATGAAGACGCAAAATTTGATGCTCTTGTCGAAGACATTGTCGAGCGCCATGCGGCCGGTCAACCGATGCTGATTGGCACCGTGTCGATCGAGAAGTCCGAACGGTTGGCCGGGCACCTGAGTCGGCGCGGGGTCAAACATGAGGTGCTCAACGCCAAACAGCATGCGCGTGAAGCTCACATTATTGCCCAGGCCGGCAAGCCTGGTGCGGTGACAGTGGCCACCAACATGGCTGGCCGCGGTGTCAACATCGCCTTAGGCGGAAACGCCGAAGAGCTGGCTCGCACCGAGATGCGCAAACGCGGCATTGCAAAGGACGACGAGGGATACGACGAAGAAATCGGAAAGCTCATCGAGGAGTTTCGCTCCGAGACCAAGGTCGCTCGCGAGCTAGTTCTGGCCGCCGGCGGTCTGTATGTTCTCGGCACCGAGCGTCACGAGTCACGCCGCATTGACAATCAGTTACGGGGTCGTTCGGGACGTCAGGGTGACCCTGGTGAGTCCCGTTTCTATCTGTCGCTGGAAGACGACTTGATGCGGAGGTTCGCAAACGATCGGGTTGCCTCGATCATGAGTCGGCTCAAGATCCCCCGCGACGTTCCCATCGAGCACAAGATGGTGAGCAAAGCGATCGAGCGTGCGCAGAACCAGGTTGAAGCGCAGAACTTCGAGATTCGCAAGAATGTTCTGAAATACGACGAGGTGATGAACACTCAACGCAAGATCATCTACGAGTGGCGCAGCCAGATCCTGGTGGGCGATCGTGCCGAAGAACTGATCGTGAACTGGCGAAATGAGGTCGTCGAGGCGCATGTCCACGAAATGACCGACGGCATAGACGCCCAGGAGTGGAATTGGGAAGCATTCACCGAACGGATCTCTTCCATCTATACACCGGCCATCGGCCAGGCTACGTTTCAGGACCCGGGCGACCTCGACCTAGACGAAGCGGTCGATGCGTATCTGGACGATGCTGCCAAGGCGTATCTCGCTAGGGAAGAGGAACTGACACCGGAAATACTGCGTCGTCTGGAACGTACCGTCACCCTTTCGATTATCGATAACAAGTGGCGAGAGCACTTGGCTGAGATGGACTACCTACGATCAGGGATCGGTCTGAGGGCCATGGCCCAAAAAGACCCCCTTGTCGAGTATCAGCGTGAGGGCTACGACATGTTTTCGTTGCTTGTCGACGGTGTCAAGGAAGACACGCTGCGGTACATGTATCACGTCAAGGTGGTGCAAAAAGAGGCTCCGCAGCGTCCCACCGCGATCCAGACCTCGGGTCCCGCAACTGCAAAGCGTCGTACGGTACGAGTGGGGGACAAGATCGGCCGAAACGACCCTTGTCCCTGTGGTTCCGGCAAGAAGTACAAGATGTGTCACGGCAAGGCGGGCGCCACGCCTCTGGCGGGGTAGTGGGCGTGCCGCCGCACGGGGAAACAACGCTACCGCTGCCCCCTGGTGGGTGGTACGCAATGATCGACCGCGTCGAAGACTTGGTCGCCGCAGTCGCCATCCTCGTTGGCGAGGATCAAGAGCACCTGCCGGGGTCCTTTCCAGCGGTGTTTGATGCCGTCTTGGTACCGGCCCGCATCTTTACCGAGGAGAGCGAGCCGCGGTGCTGGCTGACCCAATTTGTAGAAGCACCGACGGCGTCTCCGCCGTCGGAGACCTGAACCCGTCGGGCGCCAGCTACCATCGATGCGCTATGACTGACACAGACTCCAGGGCCCTGCTGCAAGAACTCCGCTCCCGCCTTGACGACGCGCGGAGGTTCCTTTGACGTTGCCGGCAAGGAGACCGAACTAGCTCAGCTACGTGAATTGGCCTCCGAACCCGACTTGTGGAGCGATCAGAACCGTGCCAAAGAGGTCACCCAGAAGCTGGCCCGTTTCGAAGGGATCATCGACAACATCGCAAGTCTCGGCGGCCGTATCGATGACGCCGACGTACTTCTTGAGCTGGCGGCAGAAGAAGGTGATGCGGAGACTGCCGCTGAAGCTTCAGCAGAGGTTGTCGCGCTCGACGGCGAGCTAACACTGTTGGAGCGGGAAAGCCTCTTCTTCGGCGAATACGACGACCGTCCGGCGATTCTGAGCGTGCATGCCGGCGCTGGTGGTGTCGATGCGCAGGACTGGGCCGAAATACTGCTTCGCATGTACGTGAGGTATCTCGAACGTACCCCGTTCAAGGTTGAGATCGATGAGATCCAGCCGGGCGACGAGGCCGGTATCAAATCTGCAACGCTGACCATCAGGGGCGACCATGCCTACGGCTCTTTCGAGGGCGAGAGAGGGGTCCATCGGCTTGTCCGCATCAGTCCTTTCGACTCAGCAGCGCGACGACATACGTCGTTCGCCGGTGTGGACGTAATCCCTGAAGTCGATACCAACGACATCGAAATAGACCAAGACGACCTGCGCATTGATACCTACAGGTCGCAGGGTGCCGGCGGCCAGCACGTCAACACTTCAGATTCTGCAGTCCGGATCACGCATATCCCCACAGGTGCCGTGGTGGCGTGTCAGAACGAGCGATCGCAACTCCAGAACAAGAACCGGGCAATGCAGTTGCTGGTGGCGCGCCTTGCGGAAATCTCCCGACAGGATCGACTCAATGAGATCGATTCGATTCGGGGTGAGCAGACCGAGGCGGGCTGGGGACGCCAGATCAGGTCGTACGTGATGCAGCCGTATCAGATGGTCAAGGATCTCCGCTCCGACATTGAGGTTGGCAACATCACCGGTGTTCTCGATGGTGACATCGATGCCTTCATCGATTCGTATCTGCACTGGCGCAGGGCAAACCAGGAGGAATAGCAGGTCTGTCCTGCGGCCGCAGCAGTTCCCGTCGGAAACTCCAATGTGGCGCGTCGCGGCACGCGGCGTGCTTGGTGTATCCCGGGTGCAGCGTGCCGCTTCGTGCACGTGGTGTGCTTGGTGCATACCTGGGTTCGACCGAGTTGCAGTTTCCACCGGAAACTGCGAGGTGCCGCTCAGCGGCACGCGGCGTGCTTGGTGTATCTCCCAAACACAGTTAGCATTCCGCTCCGGCGGCGGAGAAATGGGGAGAAGTAAACAGGCTCTTGCGGTCGGTGCGCTCCGGTCCGCAAAGGGAGTTACATGATCCGTCTCCATAATGTCACGAAGGTCTACGACAACAGCGTCGTAGCCCTAAGAGAAGTTGGCCTCGAAGTCGCCAAGGGCGAGTTCGTTTTTCTTGTGGGACCCTCGGGGTCCGGCAAATCCACAATGCTGCGTCTGATGATGCGCGAAGAGCGCCCGGACACCGGCGAGGTGTGGGTCGCAGGTAAACATGCCTCGGCCCTTCCCTCCTGGAAAGTCCCACACCTGCGTCGATCGATCGGCACGGTCTTTCAGGATTTCAAGCTGCTTCCCAATAAGTCTGTGTATGAGAACGTGTCTTTTGCTCTCGAGGTGACGGGCCGTTCTCGGCATGTCGTGCGGAACCAGGTTCCCCAAGTTCTCAAACTCGTCGGCCTTTCCGATAAAGCTGATCGCCAGCCCCGTCAGTTGTCTGGTGGTGAGCAACAACGCGTCTCGATTGCGCGGGCGTTTGCGAACCGGCCCCTCATCCTGCTCGCTGACGAGCCAACTGGAAACCTTGACCCCGGGACGTCTGTTGGCATCATGCGTATTCTCGATCGCATCAACCGAACCGGAACGACGGTGGTCATGGCGACCCATGACCATGCAATCGTTGACGCCATGCGCCGTAGGGTCGTCCAGCTTGAAGCCGGACGGGTGATCCGGGATCAGCGCAGTGGCGCCTACGAGATCAGAATGCAGTCCAATGCCGCCGAGCCGGTGCCGGAGCCCGCACCGCCGGTGGTGAATGCCGCTGAGGCGACGGCGCCTATCGAGCCGGAGCCAAGTGTGGAGCCAGTGGTCGAGGACGGGGCTAGTGAGACGGCCCTCGACAAGGGACCGCAGCCGTCGACCGACGAGAAGGCCGCGGCCGAAGAAACGGCCGAGGAAGTGGCCGAGGAAGTGGCCGAGGAAGTGGTCGAAGAGACGGTCGAAGAGACCACGAGCACGGAGACCGAAGCCTGATGCGGATCGCATATGTGCTCAACGAAGCATTCAACAATATTCGCCGCAACGGACTTGTGGTACTCGGCGCAGTCCTTGCCGTGTTCGTCTCGCTGTTTCTGACGTTCGGTACGCTGGTCTTCGGCGAGATCGCCAGGGTTAACACCGAACGATGGCAAGAAGATGTTCGCGTCATCGGTTTCCTTCGCAATGACTTTCGTGACGTTGATGCCCTCCGGGCTGAGATCGAGTCATGGGTCGAGGTCGAGGCCGTCATCTACTTCAGCCCTCCCGAGGCACTCGACGAAGCGCGCCAGCTCTTTGCCGATGACCCGCGTCAGCTGCAGATAATCGAAGAAGATCCGTCCATTATCCCGGCATCGCTGCGGGTGCGTCCTGTCGACCTCAATGACTACGACACGATCAAGCAGAGACTTACGAACTCGCCAGGCATTTCAGAAGTGATTTCGGCTGACGAGGCGGTCCAACAGATAGCGGCCATCCGTGATGGGCTGCGCGTGTTCTTTTGGGTTCTCGCGTCAGCTCTCGGAGTTGCGGCGGTGGCTCTGATAGCCAATACGATTCATATGGCAATCTATGCGCGTCGTGAAGAACTCGAGATTATGCAGCTGGTGGGCGCCAGCAACTGGTTCATTCGAACTCCGTTTCTCATTGAAGGAGTAGTCGAGGGCGTCCTTGGGTCAGCTCTTGCAGTGGCCACCGGGATTGGTCTCTACAACCTGGCACGCGATCGACTTGCCGATCTTCCAGAGTTCATCAATCTCACCATTGACAATGCCTTCCTGGTGCAATGGGGTCTACTCATGATCGGCTTTGGCGCCCTAGTCGGTATCGTCGGTAGTGGGATCTCGCTGACTGTGCACAAGTACGTTCGCACATGAGACGTCTCCTCTTGCTCGCTTTGGTCGCGGCTCTGGTGGTGCCCGGTGGTATCGCCGGGGCCTATGACCTCAACGATGATCTGGCAGAGGTGAACCGGCGCATCGAATCCATCAATGACCAGATCTCCGCAGCGGATTCATCGCGGACTTCTGTAGTTGCCGACATTGTGGGGACCCGCGACGCACTGGAATTAAAGCAAGCCTCACTTTTTGAGACTCAGGGCCAGCTGGATGCAACAGAGGAGAAACTGACGGAACGGCAGGGCGTGCTCGACAACCTCCGCATCCAGCTCCAAGAGTCCTATCAGGAGTTGGCGGAAACACGTATTCGTCTCGATGTGTCAAAACAAGAGGCCCGTGACTGGGTGCGTGCTGCCTACGTCGGGACGACGGACGGCCGCGAAGGCGTCACGTTTTCCGCCGAGTCGGTGACCGGCGTTTACATCGGTCTTCAATACCTCTCTCTTCTTGCTGCCGACAACGACAGAGCGATGCTCGCCTACGAATCTCTACAGACTCAGGAAGAGCGACAGCAGGTCCGCATCCGGGCCGACGAAGTTGAGGTAGACGAACAGATTGATGCCCTCGAGGTAATCGAATCCGATCTTGCCAGCCTCGCCGACGAGCAAACAGAGCAGGCTGAAGTAGTCGCCGCCGAACTGGCGGTCCTGTCTGCGAAACTCGACGCCGTCGATGAGGCCATCACCGACTTCAGTGTCGAACTCGATGGGCTCGAGGCTGAGCAAGAGCGTGTTGAACAACTGATCGAAGAAGAAGCTTCCAAGGAAGGTACCGCACCAGGGATTCTGGTCCGCCCGGTGCCCGGAGCTATCACCTCATCATTCGGCTTGCGGATGCATCCGATTCTCGGCTACTCGAGGATGCACTCCGGGGTGGACATGAGCGCCGCACACGGCCAGGAGATCAAGGCTGGAGCCTCAGGGCGCGTGATCTTGGCGTCTGTTTACGGTGGCTATGGCAACACGATCATTGTTGACCACGGTGGCGGCATGACCACGTTGTACGCCCATCAGTCCGCTTTTAACGTGTCGTACGGCGATCAGGTAGGCGCAGGCGACATTATCGGATATGTCGGCTCCACCGGGCTGTCAACCGGACCTCACCTCCACTTCGAGGTTCGGCTATTCGGAACTCCGGTGAATCCGGCGGACTATCTCTGATGTTCCGGGATTGCTGATGGCGGATGAAAAGGTCGTAGCAAGGAACCGTCGAGCTCGTCACGACTACGAGATTGTTGATACCTTCGAATGTGGCATTGTTTTACGCGGATCCGAGGTGAAGAGCCTCCGCGATGCGCAGATCGAGCTGAAGGACGCTTTCGGTGATATCCGCAACGGCGAGGTGTGGCTGGAACGGGCCCATATCGCTCCGTACGGTTTCGCCACTGGGGGAGGCCACGATCCGGAACGGCCGCGGAAACTACTTCTGCACCGCAGGGAGATCGATCGTCTCACTATCAAAGTCAACGAAGCAGGCCTGACGCTGGTTCCGCTGCGTGTCTATTTCAAAGATGGCAAAGCCAAGATCGAATTGGCCCTGGCCAAGGGCCGGCGTACGTATGACAAGCGCCATGCGATCCGGGAGCGCATGGAGAAGCGCGAGATGGATCGAGCGCAGCGACGCGCCAGATAGACGCAAGCCCGGCATGGCTTCCGAGCCCGGCCCAGGGGCTGGAGATCAACTTTCCGTTGCCATTGTCTCCAACTGCGCAAATATCTGATCGACACTGGCGATGTCGAGAGCACCGGCCACCCGCAATACGACTGTGCCTTCGGTGTCGGTGACGACCCAAAAGGGGAATGCTG
>CAXMRC010000106.1:0-24873 GCA_964195945.1 uncultured Gemmatimonadales bacterium | reverse complement strand
GGGCATGAGTCGGAGTTGCCCGAACCGTCACCGTTGTCAACCCGCGAGTCTCCGACGTCTCCAAAGGAACCCAATCGCCCGCATCGAGCCACAACCAAGTCGGGACGCGCACAAACGCCTCCCGCGCAAGCGGAGGACTCGTCTCCGGAACAGGCAAAGGCGGCACCAGTCGAGCAGCCGCAATATCGCGCATTGTCTCCGGAGGGACAGGCGGAGTCACCTCAACAGCTATCTCATGAGAATGCTCGACCTCGCCATCCCGCCAACACGAAACGCTCCACCACCAATACTCCCCCGTCGGATCGAAACCCAAATGCTCAATGTCCTGCGGAGTGAGTTGATCTATCTGGTCGAACGTGACCTCGTCCCCCTCCACAAACACACCCACCGCAGCCGAGCAATAGATACCCCAAACCTCATGAACAGTCCGCCCACCCGGTCGGCCAGGAGTCTGCCCATGACACTCAGCAACCACATCACCGCCCCGGTCCCTGATGCTTCCATCACCGGCACAGTGATGAGCGGTTGCTGGCGCAGGGAGGACCATCATCACCGAGGCAACCAAGGCAACGGAGACGATCAGACGGACGGAAGCCCGCGATCTGTCGGTGCGAACTCGCATGCGAAATCAACCTGTCCTTGGAAGTCGGAGACTTTCCACTCGCCGGCGTCAAGGACCATCACTGCGGATTGGAGGTCGCGTTGGTCTGCTCGAACCGGTGGCTCGTCGGGCAATCGTTCATTGGAGTCGGTGTCATAGATGCCGTAGTCGGGATCGGGCTCAGAACAACTAAGAATGACGACCTCGGCTGAACTCCGGACCTCGATCACCTCGGGGTGAGTGCTCGGTTGCCCGCGGAGGGCGATGCCCCGAGTCTTGTGACGCTCGAGAAGCCCGATGATGAAGCTCTTCTGGGGCTCGGCGAGTACGCGGTCAACGAGAGGGCTTCCAGGGTTGGGTGGATCCCAGAAGTCGGCCTCGGCCTCGTAGTAGGCCTCGTACCCAGCGATAGCCGCATCCGCTATCTCCCGAGGTACACACCCACCGGCGCTAGGGATCCGAACTTCGGCAACAACCCAGCCCTGTTCCGTACGAGTCAGATCTGCTTGATACCAGACTCCGACAGTGTCGGTGAAAGACGGCGACAACAACACGCAATCCTCAACCGAAGCCCGATCCGGACCCAGATCAGTCACCCTCGTGTGGAGAACAACATCGGATTCAACCGCGTCCCCGCCAGACGAGCGTTCACGCTCAAACAGCGCAATGGCTCCGTCAACCACATCAGCAGCCGCTGCCATCTCAAGAAGCGCCGGGTCAAGATCAGCTGATGAACGCACCTGTACCCAGGCGTCCCAATAGGCAGCCCACGAGTCGGTAACCTCCTCAACCGACGGAAGGGCTGTCGTTGTAGGCGGCACTGTCGTGGAGGTGGTGGTGGTTGATGGTGCCGCAGTCGCGGTTGTGGGTGTCGAAGCGGAGGTCGAGGTTGTGGTTGATGCAACAGACCCATTGGACGAGCAGGCGCCGAGCAACAACAGCGCCGCCATCGCGGCGCCGGCAAGGCTCAACGACGGGAAGGAGTCGCTGAACCCACCTGACAAACGCCACGGGCTCACGAGGATTCCCCCATTATCTGGTCAATAATCCAACCATACCGATCAACAAGCACTATTGGTAGCCCTTTCAACACGCTGCACACTCACCCACATAAGGGGCACACGAAGGTCGAAGACGCGACACCCTTTAAACACAATGTCAGTAGCCCTGAAACCACAGCCGGCGGCAACTGGGACCGGATGAACCAAGATCCGCATGCCGTTCAAGATCGTCGGTCACCCTTTAAACAGAATGTCAATAGAGTTGCAGCAACCCTTTAAACAGCCTGTCGGCAACCAGTCGGAGAAAGCATTTGTTCGTTCCGGAGACATTGGTGACAGGGTGCCGGGGAGATTGGCGGCACTGCTCAACGCGACTCAACCGAGTACCAAATCTTTGATATGTCCACCGGCATCACCCAATGCAATCCGATTGACACTCAAATTTCACTCACGTTAAAGGGTCGCCGTGCACGATCTGCTTATGGACACACCAGATCAACTGCTGACACCCGATGATCTCGCCAAGTACCTCGCGGTACCCGTGGCCACCCTCTACGCATGGCGACACCGCCAACAAGGACCACCCGGCTTCAAAGCAGGCCGACACCTCAGGTACCGCCTCAGCGACGTCGAACACTGGATCACCGACCGGCTCCAAGATCGAGATCGCGGCTCGACACGCCACGGTAGGTCGTAGACGCGCTAGCTCACCTACCGCAAGCGATCGCCATCAGGCATACTCCGGAGTGAGATGTACGACGGATTGGGGAGGGCACCGATGGCACAGTCGGACGTCACCGTGCTCAGCGAGGTCCACCGGACGCGTGCTAGCCATAGGAAGCAGCAGTCTTGGGCTGAATACGCCAACGATGTGCTGGTGGAGACACCGCGAGGTGGTGGCATTACCGCCAGACTCACAGAGAAATGGCACGACCTGAGCCAGGAACGACCAAGGTTCGGCCAAGGCACCTCAAGGAGAGGGGATGGAACGCTGGCAAAGGTAGCAACAGGTTGCCTGGACCGGCCCTCCGCGTTTGGCGAGTTCGGGTGGGCTAAGGCAAAGGAAACGAGAACTGATGGCACACGTCCGTAGACATCCCAACAAGCTGGACAGTTGGCAGGCTCGCTACATCGACCCATCCGGCACCGAACGGGCGCGCAGCTTTCGTCGCAGGGTCGACGCCGAAAGATTCCTCGTCACCGTCGAAGCGGACAAGCTCCGTGGCACCTGGACTGATCCCCGGCTCGGCGAGACCACCGTCAGCGAGTGGCTTCCGACCTGGCAAGCGAGTCGGGTCCATCTTCGAACTTCGACCCGCGTCGGAGCGGAATCGATGCTTCGCAATCATGTACTCCCCTACTTCGGCGGACGTCAGCTCGGTTCAGTCACACCAACCGATGTACAAGGGTTCGTCGCTCACCTCGAAGAGAAGGGCCTGGCGGCGTCGACAATCCGCCAGGCGTACCTACTCGTCGCCGGGTTGTTCTCGTCGGCGCTTGATTCGGATCTCATCAGCCGGACTCCGTGCCGTGGGATCAAATTGCCACCAAAGTCGCAAACCGAAATGCGGTTCCTCAATGCCGAAGAGGTCGCCGACGTGGCCAACGCAATCGACGATCAGTACCACGCTCTGGTTCTCACCGCCGCTTACACAGGCTGTCGATTCGGTGAGCTTGCCGGGCTGCGGTTGCGCCGCCTTGATCTCCTCAGACGGCGCCTGACAGTCGTTGAGGCGCTCTCGGACGTACAGGGGCAGGTGAGCCTGGCTCCTCCCAAGACGGCGGCTGCACGTCGTCAGGTGGCGCTGCCGAAGTTCCTCAGTGAGGAGCTGGCCCGGCACCTCGCACATTGGCCTTCGGGATCTGATGAGTTCGTCTTCACGGCGCCGGAAGGTGGACCGTTGCGTCGCACCAACTTCCGGAGACGGGCTTGGCTCCCGGCGGTACGGGCCTCTGTTGGCGAGCCGTTTCGGTTTCATGACCTCCGACACACCCATGCAGCGATGCTCATCGCCCAGGGCGAGCACCCAAAAGTCATCCAACTCCGACTCGGGCACTCATCGATTCAGGTCACTCTGGACACCTACGGCCACCTGTTCGAGGGTCTCGACGAGGCGGCTGCCGACCGTCTCGATGCCGCATTCTTGCGGACTCCCACGGACATTTCACGGACATCTGGCGTCTCGGACGTCTCCGAACTGCCCCGCTAATAATCAGAATCCCTTGCAGCACAAGGGATTCCAGTGGTCGGGCTGGCCGGATTTGAACCGGCGACCTCTTGACCCCCAGTCAAGCGCGCTGCCATGCTGCGCTACAGCCCGATGCCGGCAGAGCCGGCAGAACGCAACGATAGTCCATCGCGGCGTCCGGCGATTCCAGCTAGACCAGGCGAATCACGTCACTTGTGGCAAAGATCGGGCCCACATCCAGATGCAGTGGGTCCCTCCCATACAGCTCCGTCGGAACTGAGATATCGGCAAGGTAGAGCTCACCGACAATCGCAGTCCCGGCAGGCGACCGCAGACCTTCCTTCGGCAGCGCCAGAGTCATCGTCGCCACCGCCCGCACCGCCGGGTCGAACCGTGTCCCCGTCGTAGTGTCCAGACCCGAAGGCGTGTCAAGCGCCAGGATGGGAGCATCGGTTTTGTTGGCCCAAATGATCAGCTCACCGGTCACCCCGCGAGGATCACCCTGCAAGGAATAGCCTATGAGGCCATCGATGATCAGATCCGGTGCGGTCTCGCCCGCAGCCGGTTCGCCAACAGCGATCGCCACCCCGATCTCACGGAGAATCGCCAGTTGCTGAGCAGGGACCGGGGTCATCTCCGTCGTAGCCACGACGATCTCAACCTTTGCTCCATATCCGTGCAGACGACGCGCCGCCACCAGCGCCCCTCCCCCATTTCCGCCGGTTCCCGCCAGCACCACGACCCGCTTGTCCCGGGGATCCCCGCCCAAAAACCGCTCCCTGGCGAGATGAGCCAGGTTGCGACCGGCGTTCTCCATCATGCGGACCAGGTCGATCCCGAAGTCCTCCATCATGGCCCGATCGACCTCGATCATCTGCTCGGTCGTTATGTAAGGAACATCGCTCTCAGCCCACGCAATCGCCATCACTTGCCTCAGATCTTGTCGATAACCCAAGCAATCGCCTGGATCAACCGCCACCCCAGATAGAGAACCACCAGGGCCACGATGATCATGAAACCAATCGGCCACGTTTCTTCTTCCGCAGCACCCTCTGGAGTCTGGTCCGGCTCAACCATGACTAGACCGGCGGCACGCCGTGACGACGCTCCGAGAACGACCGGCCCTTGCGGGCGGCGTAGGAAAGACGCTCCAGGATCTCAACACGAAGGTCCTCGGGCTCGACGACGCCGTCAACGATCAGCTCCGATGCGACCCGCATCAGATCAACGTCCTCGTTGTATTCGGCCTCACGCTCCGCCACATAGGCCGCACGCTCGGCTTCGGGGAGTTCCTGGATCTTGTTGTAATAGACCGCGTTGACCGCCGCCTCGGGTCCCATCACCGCGATCTCCGCTGTGGGAAGCGCCAGCGTCGCATCAGGCCGGAATCCCGGACCGGAGAACGCATACAACCCTGCTCCGTACGCCTTGCGCACAATGATCGACAGACGAGGCACCGTCGCCTCCGCAATCGCCGTCAGCATCTTGGCTCCGGCTCTGATGATGCCCTGGCGCTCAACGTCGGTCCCGATCATGAAACCAGGCACATCTGCAAAAAACAGCAGCGGAATGTTGAACGCGTCGCACAGCCAGATGAACCGAGCAGCCTTGTCGGCCGAATCGACGAAGAGCACACCACCGAGATGCTGTGGCTGTGAAGCAACGATCCCCACCGGCTGGCCATCGATACGGGCCAGGGCCGTTATGACCTCAGGCGCAAACAGTTCCTTGACCTGGAGCAGGCTGCCCACGTCAAAGATCCCTCGCAAAAAGTCGGTCATGTCATAGACAGCCGTCGGCTCCTCAGGCAATACCTCATCGGGCCGGAATTCGGGGTCGGGTTCTGTCCCCTCGTAGCGCATCGGCAGCGTGCGATAGCTGTCGGGCATATACGAGAAATAGAAGCGAGCCCAATCGATCGCCTCCGCATCTGAGTACACCAGCACATCACCACAGCCAGACGTGGTGCAGTGCATCCGGGCGCCACCGAGGTCCTCAAGTGTGGTCTTTTCGCCGACGACCATCTCCGCCATTCGCGGTGAGCCGAGATACATCGACGCATTGCCATCAACCATGATCACCACATCACAGAACGATGGGATGTAGGCGCCACCCGCGGCAGACGGCCCAAACAGGCAACAGATCTGAGGGACCCGCCCCGACAACCGCACCTGGTTGTAGAAGATCTTGCCGGCGCCACGGCGCCCGGGGAACAGATCTATCTGATCGGTGATTCGAGCACCGGCCGAGTCGATCAGGTAGAAAACCGGCAACATCTCGTCGTAGGCGTACTCCAGAGTCCTGATCATCTTTTCTACGGTGAGCCGGCCCCAACTCCCCGCCTTGACCGTCGGATCGTTGGCGATGACAGCTACGGGCCGCCCATCAACGGTGCCCCGGCCGGTCACCACCCCGTCGGCGCCCATCTCCGGGTTCACCGCGTTTGCCAGCAGTCCATCTTCGACAAAGCTTCCCGCGTCGAGCAGCAGGTCGACCCGATCCCGCACAAAAAGCTTCTTCTGTGTCTTCAGCTTCTCGTGATGACGCTCCGGTCCGCCGCTACGAGCATCACTAGCCGCCTTGCGGAAGCGCTCGAACGGACCGGGTTCGCTCACGGCTGTCTCCGGCCCTGGCGAAGACGCGTTGTCAATCGAATCGGGGTTCCCATGAAGTCGTACTCCTCACGCAACCGGTTCTCCAGATAGCGTAGATAGTCAACCCCGATTTCGCCGCCTCTCACAAACAGAACGATATTCGGAGGTTCGGTGCTGATCTGGACGGCATAGATGATCCGCGGCCGCTTCCCCTTCTTGACCGGTGGCGGATGCGCCTCCTGCCATTGTCGGATAAGACGGTTCAGCACCGGGGTTGGAACCCGCCGCCGGCGATCCTCCAGCACTGCCCTGATCGCGGCAGGCAGCCGATGGAGTCGGCTCCCGGTTTTGGCTGCCATCCTCAGCACCGGAGCCCACGCCACGAAACCAAGACGGTCCGCAACCGAGTCTTCGGTCTCGAGACGCTCATCCTCGGACACCACATCCCATTTGTTCAAAAGCACAATCAGGCCGACGCCGGCATCACGAATCTCCTCGGCCAGCCGCTGCTCTTGGTGAGTAGCGCCCTTGGTCCCATCCACAATGAGCAGAGCGACATCTGCCTTGCGCAGCACCTCACGAGCCCGCAACACCGCATAGAACTCGACATCGTCCTTGATCCGGGTGGCTCGCTTGATCCCCGCCGTGTCGATTATCTCGAAAGTCTCGCCATCGAGTTCCACTAGCAAATTGATCGGGTCTCGGGTAGTGCCGGGAACATCAGAGACCAACACCCGCTCATAGCCGGCAAGTTGGTTGAGGAGCGTCGATTTACCCACATTGGGCCTACCGATGATCGCAAGACGAGCCAGCCCTGGTTCCTCGTCCTCGCCTTCGACAAGCGGCAACTTGTCGACGAGGGCATCAAGGAAATCACCGGTGCCGCGTCCATGTTGTGCGCTAACAGGTATCGGTGCGCCAAGACCCAGGGTCCACATGTGCTCCAGGTCCTCTTCCTGACGCGGTCCGTCGACCTTGTTGGCGACAAAGACGAAAGGAACGCCACTCCGCAACAACAGTCGGGCGACACCCTGATCGTCGTCGACGACCCCCGATGTGGCGTCTGCCACGAAAACGACAACGTCCGCACTCCCGACCGCGATCTCGGCTTGCTCGCGGATGTTCATTGTGAGCTCTTCGTCGGGTCGCGCCTCCCACCCACCAGTATCGATAAGGAGAAAACGATTGCCCGACCATTCGGCGGTGAACTCGCGGCGATCCCTGGTCACTCCCGACTGCTCATCAACGACGGCGGCCTTCCGTTGCAAGATTCGATTCACCAGCGTCGACTTGCCGACGTTGGGGCGGCCGAGGACGGCGACGACGGGGAGACGGCTCATAGCGACGCCCCCGCGATGAGCCCAGCCACAGTCGAAGCAACCACATCCACCGGGACCTCAGTCGATGCCGCCACCGTTTCGATGTCGACATCGTCCAGAAAACGGCCCCCGGGTGCGGCCGTATTCGGGATCAGATACCGACGTGCGGGAAGCTGATCAGCTGCAATCGCTGCTTGGATATCGCCCCCTACCATGAGTCCGGCAACCGCCACGTTTCCTCCAAAGAATTCGTTTGCGACCGGGAGAACCCGAAGTGGGGACCCGGTCAGCGTCTCGAGACGCCCCAATACTTCTGCAAATACTCTCGCACCGTAGTCACCGGTCACGATGACCACCGGACCGTCCGCCCCTTCGCCCTCGCCACGCTGCTCCGGACGAGCCTCACGGTAACCCTCAGCCGGTGCCGATGGGATAGTGCTCCAGTTGCCCGTCATCCGGGGAAAACTGGCGAGGCGACCCGCTTCGGCTTCATCTAGTTCGTCGTAAAAGCTGCGGATCATCCCGATACCGTTCTCATGCTGGTCGAAACCCTCGTATTCCTCCGCATCGGGCACCGGCATACCCGCCACCAAGTACAGCTCGTCGGATGCGAAGAACATGCGCCTGCCAAGGGTTTCGAGCGCCCACCCCTGCCAAAAACTGATGATCTCGATGTCCGCCGCCGCCGTCGCCGGCGTATGCGTCACCAGAGTGGTTTCTCTGCCGTGTTTGGACAAGCCGAGCGGAACAATCCCAACCGACGCCAATTCCGGATAAGTAGTGATGATCTCGGCGCATGTTCTCTGCAGAATCGGGCCGGAGTTCACACCGGGGCACAGAACAATTTGGCCGTGGACTTCCACATCGTTGGCAAGCAAGGCGCGCAACCAGCGCAGGCTGGTCGCCCCCCGCGGGTTGCGCAGCATCGATGACCGCACCGTCGGGTCGGTGGCGTGAATCGAAACATACAAAGGGCCCAGGCGTTCCTCGACGACCCTGGCAAGGTCTAGCTCGGTGAACCGGGTCAGCGTGGTGAAGTTGCCATACAGGAACGACAGCCGATAGTCATCGTCCTTCAGATACAGCGTCGTCCTCATCCCAGGGGGAAGTTGATAGATGAAGCAGAACTCGCAGTGGTTGTCACAGGTCTGCACCCGATCGAAAATCGACGCACTGAGACGCAGGCCGAGCGGCGAGCCCGCTAGCTTCGCAATCTCGATCTTCGTGGCCGATCCGTCGCGTCGAACTTCGAGCGCGACAGCCGATTCGTCAACGAGCTGTTGATACTCAATAACGTCGGTGGGCACCACACCATTTACGGACAGCAGCTCGTCGCCCGGCTGCAAACCTGCGGCCGCGGCTGGACTACCGGGAAGGACTTCAAGGATCGTCGGATTCGACATGAGAAACCAGAGCATAGGGGCCACAGCAAGGCGGTATGCCCGGCTCACCGTGTCACCCACCGCACACCGCGCTGCCTACCATGCCGCCATGGTGGAAAAGGTTCTTCTCGCTGAGCCCCGCGGTTTTTGCGCAGGTGTCGAAATGGCGATCAAGGCGCTCACGTGGATGGTCAACATCTTTGAGGCGCCCGTGTATTGCTATCACGAGATCGTCCACAATCAAGCTGTCGTCGAAGCGTTCGAGAACGCCGGAGTGATCTTTGTCGACGACATCAAAGAGGTCCCCGCGGGACGACCCATCATGCTGTCCGCGCACGGCTCAGCGCCCGAGATCGTTACCGACGCCACCAACCGTGCCGCGGTTATGGTCGATGCCGTCTGCCCGCTCGTCACCAAGGTCCACCACGAAGTGAAGCTGATGGCAGGCAAGGATTACGACATCATTTATGTGGGCCACGATGGTCACGATGAAGCCATCGGTGCCGTGGCCGAGGCACCGCAAGCGGTGACCCTTGTCGACCCCGAGCAAGGGCTTGGTTCATTTCTAGCCCGCGACCCGTCGAAGGTGGCGCTTCTCGCCCAGACCACCCTGGGTCTACACGAATGGGAGGGCGTGCTCGATGCGGCCGCCGACCGCTATCCCGAGTTGACCACCGCCCGGCGTAGCGATCTTTGCTACGCCACCACCAATCGGCAGAGCGCCATCACCCAGCTTGCGAAGCAGGCAGACACGATCCTGGTGGTTGGGTCCGAGAGCTCCTCCAACACCCAGGCTCTGGTCAGAGTGGGTCGCAAGGAAGGCACGCCTTCGTATCGAGTGGACGGACCGGAAGACATTGACCCGAGCTGGCTAGCGTCGTCCAAGGTCGTCGGGGTCACCGCCGGCGCTTCCGCACCGGATCAACGCGTCCGCGAGGTCATCGACGCGGTTGCTCCCCGTGACGGAGTGACCGTTCTGTCTCTCACCGACGAGGACGAGTACTTCCCGCTGCCTCCCTCATTGCGCAGTTTCATGAAGACACTGCAGGCCGTGGTCGAGGCAGGCTTTGCGGTGAAACGGCAGAACCTGCCCGGTCCGATCGAACAGGACCCTCAGTACTCGGCTACCGGCGCATTAGATCTGCTCGGGGTGTAACGGCCGCCCCCCGCATGCCGTCGCCTCCCTCTATGGTTGCTTGATGGCCAGCTACGTCGACACCATCGGCACCCGGATCGCGTACGAAACCAAAGGCACGGGACCGGATCTGGTGTTTCTCCATGCCGGGATCGCAGATCGAACCATGTGGCGTCCCCAGCTCGAGGCATTCAGCCGAAGGTTCCGCTGCACGGCACTCGACATGCGCGGATTTGGGGATACACCGACGGGGGCACTGCCGTTTTCGAGGCGCGATGACCTTGCCGCGGTGATGGACAACATTGGCGCCGCTTCCGCGACGATCGTGGGCTGCTCGATCGGGGCGGTTTTTGCGCTCGATTTCGCCATCGAAAGACCCGCCAGTGTCGACCGGCTCGTCCTCGTCGGTGTCACCCCGGCAGGCTTTGAGCATGAAGACGACCAGTTCCTCGTTGAAATGGGGCATCTCGTTGATGCTGCCATCGAACGCGGTGACTACGAGGAGGCCGGCCGTCTTGAGGCAAGGGCCTGGGTCGATGGACCCCGACGCCCGGAGGGATCGGCTCCACAGTGGCTCATTGACCAGGTCATCGAGTGGTCCATACCCATCAATCAGGTCACGGACTGGGGCGACTCGCAGCAACTGGACCCGCTGGCAATGCATCGTCTTGACGAGGTAGCCGCGCCCACACTGGTGATTGTCGGATCCGAGGATGCCGAAGTTGTCCTTGCTGGCTGTCATGCGACCGCGGAAGGAATTGCGGGTGCTCAACTTGTAGAACTCGCCGGGACCGCCCACCTTCCCAGCCTCGAAACGCCGGAGGCGTTCAATGCGGTGCTGAGTTCGTTTCTGGGTTGATCACTCGCCGGCCCTGGCAGCAAGATAGGCGTTGACCCGATCGAGTAGGGCACGATATTGCTTTCGCGCTTGCCATTTGAGGCGGGGTGGCCTCTGCCGAACTTCCGGATCACCGATCGTCAGGTCGTCATCGAACTGGTCACGAGTGAGATCGATCTCCACTCCTGAGGGCAATCGCATCCAGTAGTGGTGTTCGATTGATAGCCCATCTCGAGAGACCCGCGCCTCCAGAAGATCACCCCCAAGAAAGTCCAGGAGCACCAAGGCGGTGGTCGCAGCCTGGCCTCTAGAAGGGTTCCCTGCATCCCAGAGAGCTTTCTCGTAGCAAGAGTCCGAACCCCAGCTGTGCCGGATGGCGTCTTCGATTTCCGGCAAAGAGTGCTGCAACTTGTCTCCTCGGTCTCGGAACACCGTAACAAAGAAGGGGGCTCGCTAGGTTGCAGGGTCGTCGTCCGCTGAGCGGGAGGCGATCACACCCAGGATGGCGGCGACGACCTCATCGATACCGAGGTCCGAGGTATCGACCTCCACCGAGTCATCGGCGGGGCGCAATGGGGACGTCTTCCGCGTCGAGTCGGCATGGTCACGGCGGTTCAGATCGGCGACGATCGCAGCCACGTCCTGATTGACCGCCTCGGCATCACCGGCACGGCGAGCCGCCCGCACCTCGGCACTGGCCGTCAGAAAGATCTTCACCGCAGCGTCGGGGAACACGACTGTCCCGATGTCTCTCCCCTCAACGACGGCCTCTCCACCGTGATCTGCCACCCAGCGACGCTGAATATCCACAACATGTCGACGAACCCGGGGGTGAGCAGAAACCGCGCTAACCGCCTTGGTCACCGCATCAGAACGGGTTGCCTCGACCACCGACTCACCATCAAGCAGGATCACGCCGTCGACGTATTCAATCTCCGAGTCCTTTACCGCACCGAGCACCTCGTCTTCGTCGTCGATATCAATACCGGCCCGCAGCGCGGCAACGGTCGCCGCCCGATAGGTAGCGCCGGTATCGAGAAAATCGAGTTCGAGCTGCGTGGCCAGACGCCGGGTGACCGTTGATTTCCCGACCCCACCAGGACCATCTAGTGCGATGACCACAACGCCTCCAATGCCTCAAAGAACCTCGGCCAGGAAACGCCGATCGACCCGGCTCCGGAGATCGTAACCGGGCCTGTCGCACCGGTCGCAGCCACGGCGCCGGCCATGGCGATGCGGTGATCGCCCCCAGCCTCGACGACTCCTCCGTCAAGCCAGCCAAGACCCAGAACCTCAAAACCATCGTCGTGAGCCTGCGCCCCGCCGCCCAGTGCGTTCACCATGGCCACTGTGGTGGCGATTCTGTCGCTCTCTTTGGCCTTCAATTCGGCAGCATCAGCAACCCTGGTGATACCTTCGGCATACGAGGCAACAATTGCCAGGAGGGGCAATTCGTCCAATGCGGCAGCGGTCAACGCCCCAGAAACGTTGATACCCTGCAGCCCGCTCCCCCGGACCCCCACGCTGCCCACAGGATCGCCCAGAACCGCCCCTGTGACCTTGCCGGTGACCGTTGCTCCCATCGCCTCCAGAATCTCGAGAAAGCCGATCCGACCTGGATTGAGCGAAATATTGGGTGTGATTACCTCGGCACCCTCCACAATGGCCGCAGCAGCCCACAGAAAGGCAGCCGACGATGGGTCGCCGGGAATCTCGTAGCTATAGGTGGGAACATCGCCAGGGTAGATCCGGAACGTCTCTGCCGACTCTCTCTTCCCAAGACCCATCGACTCGAACCAGCGTTCCGTGTGGTCGCGGTAGCCGGGCGGACTGGTGATGGTGGATTCGCCATCAGCTCGAATCGCACCAAACGAAAAAGCGGAACGGACCTGAGCCGAAGCCATCGGGATCTTCGCATCCGTTGCAGTCGTCTGCCGCACGCCATCGATCGACACAGGGGCGGTTCCCTCAGGGGATAGCCCGACCGTGGCGCCAAGTGCATGCAAAGGCTCGACCAGCCGCCGCATCGGGCGCCGCATCAGATACCCGTCACCAACAAGACTCGTCGAAAGAGCCGATCCGCTGAGCGCTCCCGCCATAAGCCGCATAGTGGTGCCAGAGTTGCCACAGTCAAGCGGCTCCCCCGGTGCGGTCCACGAGTCAATCCCCCGAGAAGTAAATCGGTCCCCATCCACCTCGACGCCCAGGACTCGCACAATGTCGATCGTTGCCGCGACATCTCTACCCGTCGCAGCCCGCCGCACCTCGCTCGTACCGTTTGCCATTGCGGCCAAGATGACGGCCCGGTGCGAAAGTGACTTGTCTCCAGGAACCTCGATCCCGGCAGCAAATGGCCGGCCCGGCCCTTCGACCACAACAGTTTCGTTATCCGTCATTCTGCGCTGTCCTCCGCAACGACGACGGGCGCATCATGCCATGTGGCGCCCGCGTCGGCATACAACGACCGGACTTCTTCGAGGGTCAGCATTCGCCAGGCGCCGGGGTCTAAAGACCCGTCGCGAATGCTCCCGATCGCCAGCCGCACTAAGGCCTGCGCGGGGTGACCAACCTCGTCGAGCATCCTTCGCACCTCACGCTTGCGGCCTTCGGCCATCACAAGCTCTACCAGTGACTGTGCCTTGTGCCGATCCACCACGCGCGCTGACACCGCGCTGCCCAGCCCGTCCTCCAGGTTGACACCATCGACAAGACGACGCATCGCCGCTTTGCCGGGGCTGCCTTGCACCCTCGCCAGATAGGTCTTGGTGACCTCATGGCTGGGGTGGGTGACCAGATTGGTCAACGACCCATCGTTGGTGAGGATGAGCAGACCCTCGGAGTCGGCGTCGAGCCTTCCGACCGGATAGACCCTTGTATTGACATCCACCAGGTCCACCACCGTCTGACGGCCCTGGGGATCGCTTGCTGTGCTGATGACACCGAGCGGCTTATTCAACAAGATGTAGACCAGATCGGCACGAACCGGCAACGGGACGCCGTCGACAGTCACGCGAACCGTCAGCGGATCGCCCCGGTCTCCGAGGACAGCGACTTCGCCGTCGACGGTAACCCGGCCCCGCCGAATCAGGTCTTCGGCGCGGCGGCGCGACATCAGCCCCGTCTGGGCGATCAGCTTCTGGAGTCTGTCGATGATTCCTCCGGCCGGAATGGCCGCTCCAATGCGTCAACGACGTCCTTGGGGGGCACGTGGTCGGCAAGGGGCGGCAATTCGTCGAGTCCGCGGACACCCAGCTTCTCGAGGAACAAAGGGGTCGATCCGAACAACACGGCTTGACCCGGCCCTGGTGCCGTCCCAATCTCGGCTATCAGACCCCGCCGTTCCAAGGTCCGCAAAGCCCTATCTGAGTCGACGCCACGAATTTCCGACACCTGGCCTCGCGAAACCGGTTGCTTGTAGGCCACAACAGCAAGAGTTTCCAGCGCTGCTTTGGAAAGCCGCGCAACACGGTCGGTGGCAGCGAATCGCTCGAGATAGGGGCGAGCGTCAGGGTGGGTGAAGAGACGCCATCCCCCGCCCAATTCCCGGAGCACAAAGCCGCGGCCCGAATCCTCGAGGTCGGCTCCGTAGGCGCGCAGCTCTTCCCCTACAGCCTCCTGGGGCTGCTCCAATACTTCAGCGATCTCCGTAATCGGGATTGGCTCCTCAGCAACAAACAACATTGCCTCGATAAGAGCGCGCGCACTCAGACTCATGTTTCGCTCCATTCACTCTGCAGCTGTTGGGAGCCGTATCCATCAGCGTCCTTGCTCACAATGCGAATCGGCGCATCCCGGTGCTCCTGGGTAACGCTGATCACTCCCCATCTGGCTAGTTCCAGCAATGCCAGGAAGTAGGCGACGACGTCGATGGAGCGATCACAGTGGGCGACCAGGTTTTCAAATTCCGTTTCAACGACCGCGGCCATCCGGATCCGGAGGTCGGCGATGGCATCTCCGACTGACGGAAGCTCGAGATCGAGATGATCGAGGTCGGGTTCGTCGGGGGCAGCCTGGAATGCACGTTGCGCGATCTCCGCAAACTGGTCGAGGTTGAGGCCAAGCTTGACCTCGGGCTGCAGCGGAGTGATATCCGGGTCGAGGCCGGCGAGACGAGGCATAAAACGGGCATTGCCTTCGAATCTGTGGGCCAGCACCGCGGCAACATCTTTGAACGTCAAACATGCCAGCAGGCGGGCGAGCAACCGATCCCTTTCCTCTGCCAGGGCCAGTTCGTCATCTATATCGATCTCCCGATCGTCCGGGAGCAGAAAGCGGGCTTTGAGTTGGATCAGCGTGGCGGCAATGAGCAAGAACTCGCTCGCCACATCGAGGTCCATCTCCCCCATGAGGTCAAGGTGGCGGAGGTACTCACCAACAAGGTCGACGAGGTTCACCTCGGTTATCTCGAGCTGATGGGAGGTGATGAGTTGGAGCAACAGATCGAGAGGGCCCTCAAAGACCCTGGTCTTGACTTCGTAGCTCATCTGTTCACCTCGGGTGGCATGGTATTACCGCGCCCGTCTCTTGGGGAGGCTTTACGCATCATCCGCCGCCACCAATGCACTCCAGACAACTCCATCGATCCGATCATCGGGCACCGTTTCGCCTCTGGCAAACGCAATCGCAATGGGGCCGGCCCCGATCGCTTCCAGATCCATCGCGCCTAGTGCCCCATGCTGGCGATAGAGACGCCACCCGCTCGGCATGGGCATGTGAACCACGTCGAGAATCGTAGCCAGCGATCGGCTCACGGGGCCCAGATCACTGTGTCGTTTACCGACGTCGTGGAGCAGCGCGGCCTCGAGAGCGGGGCGATCGTCGCCCAAAGCGTCGCGGACACGGCGGGCAACCTCGTAGGCATGACGCTGGTCAACCGAATCCTGTTCCCAGAACAAGGCCGCAGTCGCCGGTTCCAGGATGTTGTTCACCTCGTCTTGAGCCGTCGGGCCCAGCGAATCGCTTGTGACTACTCCAAGAAAACGCGAGGCAAGATGCCGGATCTGGCGGAACGGCGACATCGGTGTGTTTAAGCCGAGCGGCGAGTCTTGCAGTCGACGCAGTAGCGAGACGTCGGCCGGAATTCCATCCGGTCCGCACTGATTTCCTTGCCGCACGCCTTGCAATGCCCGTAGGTGCCGTCTGCGACCTTGGCCAACGCCTGGTCAACATCGGCAAGCAGTTTGGTCAGATTCTCCACGATCCCGAGCACTTCGCTGCGCTCCGCGGTAGCAGCGGCGGCGTCGGCAAAGCCGTCCCCGTAGTCGACGTCACCAGTGAGATCTCCCGATTCGGTTGCTCCGTGGTCGACAAGCTGGCGCACCAGCTTCAGTCGCTCTTCGTTCAACGCAGTTACGGCGCCATCGATGTTCACTACAACCCTTTCGGATCTTCCGCTTGCGGCCCTCATCGGCCACGTGGATGCGAGGTCACATAGACCTCGAACAGATGCTGGGGGGACACCCTCGTGTAAGTTTGTGTCGTTGAGATACTAGCGTGACCGAGCAGTTCTTGGATGCTCCGTAGGTCAGCGCCGCCTTCGATCATGTGCGTGGCCGCCGAGTGACGCAGAACATGAGGCGAAATCGCCGCCGCATCAAGGCCGGCATCCATCGCTACTTTCTTGATAATCTGCCAAACGGCCTGGCGGGTCAGCCGCTTGCCTCGCACGCTCACGAACACCGCACCGGGGTCAATGCGCTTGCCGACGAACTCCTGTCGAACCGGGTAGTACCGGCGCAACGCGGCAACGGCGAAGCTTCCCAGCGGGACAATCCGCTCTTTGGAGCCCTTCCCTGTAACCAGAGCGGTCAACTCGTCGAGGTCCACGTCGATCTGGTCAAGATCTATTGACTCAGACACCCGAGCCCCTGTGGCATATAGGAATTCGAGCAGGGCCGAGTTGCGCAATCCCAATGGGGTGGTGGTGTCTACTGCCCCTAGAAGCGCGGCTACCTCGGCGACGCCGAGCGCCTTGGGGATACCCAGCCTCCGCTGCGGGCTCTCGAGAAGCGCGGTCGGATCGTGCGTCACGTACTCCTCAGCCGCCAAGAAGCGATGCATGCCGCGAACAGCAGCGACCTTGCGACTCACGGTAGATTCGGCCGACCCGACCGTACGCAACATCGCTACATAGTTTGTCACCGTTTCAGCATCGATCTCCGCTATCGATGACTTCTCCAGCGTGGATAGAAACTCGCGATACTGGACCAGGTCACGCCGATAGGCGGCAACGGTATTGGGCGCCAGCCCGCGTTCGGCGACAAGCGAGGTCAAGAACTCCTCGATGGCAAGATCTAGATCCATCAGAGACCCGGTTTGAGAATGCCCTGATGTCGGTCACTGCGATCTACGCCCGCAGCAATCACGATATGCCAGAAGGGGTAAGCACCTCGTGCCGCTGTAGCAGCAACATCATGAGCCCGACCAGTGTTTTGCTGTCTTCGATCTCTCCGAGCATGCCGGGAATGTCGACAATCGGGACCCGCACAATCTCGGCCGCAACCTCCTCGGCTCCCATAGGACTCGACTCTGTCTCAGTGAGATCGGTGGCGATGAAAACCGTCATCTCTTCATCGGCAAACCCGGGGCTTGTATAGAAGTGAGCGACCTGCTCGAGGTGACCAGCGGTGTAACCGACCTCTTCCTTGAGTTCCCTGGCCGCGGCGGCTTTCAGGTCCTCACCGGGGATGTCGAGCTTGCCTGCCGGCAGTTCAAGCAGGGGTCGGTCGAGGGGGGTGCGGTACTGTTTGATCAGCACGACCTCGTCATCGATAACGGGAACCACCGACACAGCCCCTCCGAAGCGAACAACGGTGCGCAGCTCAATCGAGCCAATTGGCGTTTCGAGGTCCACCTCCTCGAGAGTCACGAGAGGGGTTTCGCTCACTACCCGCCTGGCGACGATTCTGAAACCGGAATCCTCACCCACTTAGAACTCCACCTGGAGCGTGGCTTGGGCGGAGCCGCCGACCGCAACGCCCCGCTTGTACTCAAGAGCTGCGGCAACCAAACCCGCAAACAACGGACTGGGATGATCGGGCCGTGAGGTGAATTCCGGATGGAACTGACTCGCGATGAAGTACGGATGCTCCGCGATCTCGATTACCTCAACCAAACGGTCGTCCGGCGAGACCCCGCTTGCCTGCATACCCGCATCAGCAAGCGCCTTGCGATAACGATTGTTGACCTCCCAGCGATGTCGATGCCGCTCGTACACGATGGGCTCGCCGTACAATTGATTCGCCAATGAGCCCTCTGTCAGTTTGGCGGGATAGACGCCGAGCCGCATAGTTCCGCCCATGTCTTCGACCTCTTGCTGATCGAGCATCAGGTCGATTACAGGGCTTTGCGTCGTTGGGTCAAACTCGGTGCTGTGGGCATCAGCTATCCCGAGAACATTGCGGGCAAACTCGATCACTGCACACTGCAGCCCGAGGCAGAGCCCCAGGAACGGTATTGACTGCTCCCGAGCGTGGCGGATGGCCTGAATCTTGCCTTCAATACCACGAATCCCGAACCCGCCAGGCACCACGATGCCATGCAGGCCTTCGAGGTGTGACTCTGCCAGCAGACCATCGACCTCTTCCGCAGGTATCCAGCGAATGTCAACCTTCGCCTTGTTGGCGCGGCCGCCGTGACGCAGTGACTCGACCACTGAAAGATACGCATCTGGAAGATCGATGTACTTACCAACCAGACCAATGGTGACGGTGTCCTCGGGGTGGGCAAGTTGGTGGACCATATCGCGCCAACTACTCAGGTCGGCCTCTGGCGCCTCGATATCGAGGACACGACAGACCACACGATCGAGCCCGCCGGCCAGCATGTCGAGAGGCACTGCGTAGATGTCGTCAGCATCCATAGCGTTGATCACGGCATCGGAGTCGACATCACAAAACAGGCTGATCTTGCGACGGGCGGAATCGTCGATAGCGCGATCGGAACGAGCCACGATCACGTCAGGGTGAATGCCGGTACTGCGCAACTCGGCGACAGAGTGCTGCGTCGGCTTCGTCTTCAGTTCCTCGCTCGTCGACAAATACGGCACCAGCGTCACATGGATGTAGCAGGTGTTCGACCGACCGACATCCTTACGCATCTGGCGGATTGCTTCGAGGTAGGGCAGCCCCTCGATGTCGCCGACGGTGCCGCCGATCTCGCTGATGACAACATCGACATCCTCATTGCCGAGCTTGCGGATCCGCGTCTTGATCTCGTTCGTGATGTGGGGAATGACCTGGACGGTGGCACCCAGGTAATCGCCACGGCGCTCTTTGCGGATGACCGACTGATAAACCGCACCAGTTGTCACATTCGAGTCGCGGCGTAGATCTTCTCCAAGGAACCGCTCGTAGTGGCCCAGATCAAGGTCGGTTTCTCCCCCGTCTTCAGTGACGAATACCTCCCCGTGCTCAAACGGATTCATCGTCCCTGGATCAACGTTGATGTACGGATCGAGCTTCTGCAGAACGACGGAAAGGCCACGAGACTTCAGGATTCGGGCAAGTGA
This sequence comes from uncultured Gemmatimonadales bacterium, assembly GCA_964195945.1. Lineage (GTDB taxonomy): Bacteria > Actinomycetota > Acidimicrobiia > Spongiisociales > UBA5794 > JAAETI01. Next base: position 5,305 of record CAXMRC010000106.1, on the reverse strand, counting down.
TGCAGCGGTAATGCCCTTACCTAGGCTCGATGTCACCCCTCCGGTGACAAATACATACTTGGTCAAGGCAATCTCCCAGCTGGCCGGCTGGGATTCGATGATACCACCGGTCGGTTTCCCAACACGCTATCGATTTCTACTTACCCTGCTGTGCGGACGAGAGCAGCTCGGCCGCATGAAGCTGGCCCCGTTCACTATCCGGAAGACCACCGAGCATGCGTGACAGCTCAGAGAGACGCTCGTCACCAACAACGAGATGCACTGTCGCCTTGGCACCGTCGCGGGTCACGACAAAATGCGAATCCGCATGTGCCGCCACTTGGGGAAGATGAGTCACGCAAAAGATCTGACGGTCGTTGCTGAGAGCGGCAAGCTTCTCGCCCATCGCGCGGGCAGTGGCCCCACCAATTCCGGCGTCGACTTCGTCAAACGCAATCAAGCTGGCATCGCCGATCCCCGTGGCGAGACGAAGCGCGAGGGTAAGACGGCTCAGCTCGCCACCGGAGGCAACCTTGGCGGCAGGTCCCGGGGTGAGGCTCTTGTCTGACGCAAACATGAGGTCGATGCTATCTGCACCGTGGGGACCGAGTTCGGCTTCGGCGAACTCGAGATGGACGGTAGGGGCTGTCATACCGAGTTGCCGGAGATGGTCCGCAGTCTTGGTCTCCACCTTCTTTGCGGTCTTTTTGCGTTCGGTCCTCAGTCTGATTGCGGCGTCCATCGCCGCGTCGACAGCGGCGCCAAGTTCGGCTGCAAGCTCATCCGCGGTGCCCAGCAGGCGGTCCAACTCCGCGGCACGGTCGGCAGCCTTTTGCCCAAATGCCAAGACATCCTCGAGCCCCTCTCCATACTTGCGCCGTAGTACACCCAGGAGTTGGATACGCTGCTCCAAAGAGTCCAACTCCCCTGGTTCATGCTCGAGATCTGCGGCTGTCGCGGCGAGGTCGATCTGGATTTCGCCGAGCGTATCCACTAGCGAAACGAGCCGTTCAGCTGCGTCGGTGAGGCTGTCATCTACCCGGATCATCTTCTTCAATTCTGCGATGGCGACTCCGAGCCGACCGGCCACCCCGTCATCGCCGATCGCATCGAGCACCAGGTCAAATCCTCTGGCCAGGTCCTCGCTGTTGCGCAATCGCGCGGCCCGCAACCCCATGGCCGCGTCGTCACCTGAATGGAACCCCGCTGCCGCGATCTCATCTGCTTGGTATTGCGCCATCTCCAGCTCACGCTCGAGCTCGCGACGTCCCCCGCCTAAGAGTTCGAGTTTCTGGCGCACCACAACGAGGTCATGCCATGCCGCGAGGTAGCCGGCCATGGCGGCCTGCCCGGCCTTGGTCAACGCCCCATCGACGAGCCGGCGAGCCCCGTTGCTCGTCGTTAGCAGCATGTGGTCGTGCTGGCCGACCACTTCGACCCGCGCCGCCGTCTTCTCCTGAAGCGCCTTGGCCGGAACCATGCTTCCATCGACGTATGCCTTAGATCTGCCCTCGGCGGTGACCCGACGACGCAAGGTCAGTTCCTCATCGGGCTCGAACACGAAACGCCCATCCACCACAGCGTCGTCACCAAACGGGCCAACAGACTCACGACGAGTCGAGGCACCCATCAGTAAACGCAGTGCACCAATGAGCATCGTCTTGCCCGCGCCGGTCTCACCAGTAACAACGACAAAGCCGGCTCCCGGCTCGATGTGGGCTTCCTCGATGATGCCGAGGTTCTTGACGATCAACTCGTCAAGCATGGTCCAGACCGAACTGGTGGCGAACAGCCTGCGGGAAGCGATGAATCCCCATGGTGAGAAAATCGACACCGCGCCTACCGGCGCGAACCACCACACTCTCCCCTTCTTCGAGAACCGAACCAACGTGGCCGTCGAGATTCACCCTGACGCGTCGCTCCGTAGCAACGGTGAATCGCAGCGATGTCGCCGGAGTGAACACCGTGGGGCGTGACATGAGACTGTGCGGTGCCACCGGCGTCATGATGAGCACGTCGAGATCCGGGTCAACGACTGGGCCTCCGGCGGATAGCGAATAGGCGGTCGAGCCGAGCGGTGTCGCCACAATCAATCCGTCGGAGCGGTAAATCGTGAAGAACTCGCCATTGACCTCGATGGAGATCTGGACGAGACGCTGGCTCAGCACCTTCTCCAAGACGACATCGTTGATGCCGTGCAACGTTGTTCCATCCGGCATTTCGGCAGCAACTGTCATTCGGGATTGCGTGCCAAGGTCGGCGTTGGCAAGCCGCCTCAGCATCGTCCCGATGTTCTCAGGCTCGACCTCGGTCAAATAGCCGACGGTGCCGAGATTGATGCCAATTACAGGAACCTGTCTTGCGTGCGCGATGTGGGCGGCGCGCAGCAGGGTTCCATCACCACCGATGCCCACAATGAGATCGAGACCAGCATCTCGAGCGCCGTCATCTAACGCATCGACCGTTTCGAAGCCCATTTCCGCGGCGTCGGCGGCGAACCGAGCTACAACGTCAGTTACATCGACACGTCCGTTGAGAACAACCGTTCCAATAGTTCTTGGCACTTCAAGCATGAGGCAGAACCTTAAACACGTTGTCAACACCTATCTGCTCACCATGGCGCCGCAGCCACAGTAGAGCCTCTTTGTTGCCTGATCCCCCGACTATGGGCGAAGCGATCGCCCCGATGGTCTTCAGACCGACGGCCCCAAACCCATCGACGACTCGGTGCAACGCGGAGTCCCGAGCCGCATCCGAGCGAACGATCCCGCCTTTGCCGAGATCATCTTGCCCAGCTTCAAACTGTGGTTTCACCAGGACCAACCAATCCGATTCGTCTCCACCAAGACGCACCAGGATCTCGGCGACTAGCAGCAGCGAGATGAACGACAGATCGACGCTTATGACATCGAACGGGGCGCCGAGTTCTTCAACATCGACATATCGAATATTGGTGCCCTCACACACCTCAACACGCGGGTCGTCACGTAACCGTGGGTGAAGCTGACCGTGGCCAACGTCGACGGCGACAACACGAGCGGCGCCTGCATCCAGCAAGACGTTCGTGAACCCGCCTGTCGACGAGCCAACGTCGATCGCAGTTCGTCCGGTGACAGCCACACCAAACCTGTCAAGAGCGGCTTCGAGCTTTCGAGCACCACGACCGACATAGCGACCGGCATCTGTGTGAACATCAATCGTGGATATTGCGGTCACCTTCATCGCGGGTTTCGTCACTTGCTCACCGTCGACACGAACCAACCCGTCTCGAATGGCGGTTCGGGCCCCACTCCGTGAAGGGAGAAGGTGCCGACGAACCAACTCTTGATCGAGCCGGTTTCGTGTCATTGGTCTAGCGGGTCCAATCCATCCCCCAGGTCAGCCTGGAGCTGCACCGGGTCGGGTGGAGTCGCCCCCGCGTCCTCCAGTTCTGTCGCCAACTCATCTGCGTACCGCTCCGCAGCAGCAGGAGCATCAGCTGGATCAAGAGCCGCTAAAGCGTCAATGGGATCCCCATCGGCGTCGTTACCCGGCAGTTCATCGTCGGTCGGTTCAAAGGTATGCGTATCATCCATAGAAGCATTATCCCGCTTCGCTACGACAAGGAACGGTCTTTTGTTCCCGTTAAGAGATTTGAACCCAACCCGGATCGTTCCGATTCTCACGATCGCGCTCATCGCGTTGAACGTTGCTGTGTTCTTTCTCTGGCAGCCGGGCGACAGCATCAGCGAGGAAACCGACTTCCTCTACGAGAACGCAGCCATTGCTTGTGAGATAACCACCGGTGACCCACTCTCAGAAGCCGAGATCGTCAGCGACGAGTGCTCCGACGATGCGGCCAGCCCGGCATTCCCCGACAAGAACATCTGGCTTTCCGCGATCGTCTCGATGTTCCTACACGGCAGCCTCGCTCACTTGTTGTCGAACATGTGGTTCCTATGGATATTTGGCAACAACGTTGAGGAGGCCTACGGCACCGGCGGCTACATCCTCATGTATCTCGTGGCAGGCATCGGCGCCACGGCAGCCTTTGTGTATGCCAACCCTGATGCGACGGTTCCAATGATCGGGGCCTCCGGGGCTATAGCCGGCGTCCTCGGCGCCTATCTGGTGCTATTCCCGACCCACCGAGTCCTGACGCTGTTCGTATTCATATTCGTCCACGTACCGGCCGGGGCATACCTTGCGCTGTGGTTCTTCCTGCAGTTTGCCTACCAAGAGCCGGGCGTCGCCTGGGAAGCGCACGTAGGAGGGTTTATCGTCGGTGTCTTGGTGACGCTGCCACTGCGACCGCTATTACTGGGGAGAATTCGCAGACTCCACCAGCCCACCCCCCAATACAGAATGTTCCGCTAGAACGCTCAGCCGAGACCAAGGGCACCCGGCAGGTCTGCCAGCGATTCGAGCACGATGTCCGGTCGGAACTGCTCGGGAACTGTGTCGGGATCCCCCGTAACGCCGGTCAGCACCAACGCCGTCGCCCAACCCTCGACCTTCCCCAACGCGATATCGGTATCCGGCCGATCCCCGACAATCAGCGGGTAGTCACCCCCGTAATCCTCGAGCACTGCCCGCATCGGCTCATGAGGCTTGCCACATACGATCGGCTGACGGCCGGTAGCCCGCTCCACAACTGCCGCCAGCGCGCCTGCTCCCGGGTATAGACCCTCGCCGGTCGGGTAGGTGGCGTCGGTGTTCGTCGCATAAAACGTTGCACCATGCTGCACCGCAAGCGTGGCTTCGACCAAAGTCTGATAGCTCAAGTTGAAGTCGAGCCCGGCTACGACAGAGTCTGCATCGTGCCAGTCGGTCACGACGGTGACCCCAGCTTCGCGTAGGGTCTGGCGTAGGCCATCGCTGCCGAGTACATACACCGCATCAACCCTCCCGGCCAGAAACCGCCCGGTTGCCACACCCGAATTCACCACACCGTCGGGACCAGGATCAAATCCAACGACATCGCGGAGACGCTCCGCAATCGTGGTCGGCGTCTTGGTCGAGTTGTTCGTCACAAACAGCACACTCAACCCGGCCCGGCGCAGCACGTGCAGAGCCTCGCCGGCACCCGGTATTGGAGCGCTACCGAGGACTACCACACCGTCTATGTCGCAGATGACAGTGTCTACCGGACCGTACCCGGGCAGCAAAGCGGTCATGACGTTGTCCTGGTCCGCTCCCCATACCGGGCGAGGGTCGCGGTCAGCAGTCTTTCGGTCAGGTCGACGCTGCTGATGCTGACCCGCTCGTTGTTGCCGTGGAACATGGCAAGGGAACTGGCAAACTCCATGTCTGCACCAAACAGCCCGACACCGTACGCATCGACACC
>CAXMRC010000105.1:0-31377 GCA_964195945.1 uncultured Gemmatimonadales bacterium | reverse complement strand
GGGCGAATTCATCTTCATCAACGATCTCGACTCGACCGTCTGTCCACCGGATTATGTCTAGGTCGATATCCACCATGGTGACCGTTGTGCCGCTCCAAGATGGTGGGGTAATGATGTCGATATAGAGGTCGTGGGGGCGCTCCCGCGCCCAGATGGCTGTCCACCACTTGTTGTCAGGGATCAGCTTCACGTTGATGGATTCCGAGTATTTCACGGGTTCGTCGCCTCGTTGCATGGGCGAGCCGGCAGGCGCCCACAACCACAGCCCATGCTTATCCTCGCCAAGCCGATGCATCACAAATTGCCAGTGGCGCTGCCCGCCCCATTTGCGAAAATCGATTTGCACGTCGTCCATGTGAGACGACTCTACCGGGGCTACTCGACCGTCCACGTCCCGTGCTGCTGAACAAGGTCAGAGATCGATGCCGAGCTGTTCTGGGCCTGGGCATCTTCAATCTGGCTAACCATGAGGTCTCCGTAGCTGGCCCGTTGCACGTTTCTGAAGATACCGATTGGTGTCGGACCGTTCGGGCCATGGGAGAGACGACTGAGCGCAAAGGCGACCCCGGGGTTGGGTCGGGCCGGATCATGCACGGCGATTGCCTCGAGTCCCACATCAGCGACCCGCACAATCTCGGCACCTTCGACACCGACCACAACACCCATCTCGCTGTCCGGTCCGAAGACGATCGGCTTGCCTTCATGGAGATAGATGCGGTTCTCGTCGCGTTCTTGTCGTCCGGTCAGTAGCTGGAATGCCTTGTCATTGAACACGTTGCAGTTCTGGTAGATCTCAATGAAAGAAGTTCCATGATGCTCATAGGCAGCTTGCAGCATCTCGGTGGAGTGCGCTCTGTCCATGTCGATCGTTCGTGCCACAAATGTCGCTTCTGCTCCCAGGGCCAAGCTGACGGGATTGAATGGGTGATCCAACGACCCCAGCGGGCTGGTCTTTGTCTTCTTCCCCGTCTCGCTGGTGGGGGAGTACTGACCCTTGGTCAGACCGTAGATCTGGTTATTGAACAGCAGCACATTGAGATTCACGTTGCGTCGCAATGCGTGGATTATGTGATTGCCGCCGATCGACAAGGCGTCTCCGTCGCCGGTAATGATCCAGACGGTCAGATCAGGATTGGCTAGCGCCACGCCGGTAGCGACCGCGGGGGCACGCCCATGGATCGAGTGCATCCCATAGGTGTTCATGTAGTACGGGAAGCGAGACGAACAGCCGATGCCAGAGATGAAGACGTGCTTCTCTCTGTCTATGTCGAGAGTGGCCAGGAATGTTTGTACGGACGCCAGGACTGTGTAGTCGCCACACCCCGGGCACCACTTGACCTCTTGGTCTGATTTGAAATCTGCGCGGGTGAATCGAGTATCTGTGGTCATGACTGGTCCTCGAGTAGCGCAATGATCTTTTTGGTGATCTCATTTGACATGAACGGCGCTCCCTGCACCTTGCTGAGCGAGATGGTTGGGGTCAGATATTGGGCTCGTAACACCTTTGACAGTTGACCGAGGTTCAGCTCGGGGACGAGAACCTTGTCGTGTCGGGCGAGGACCGCTTCGAGATTTCGGGGGAGCGGGTTCAGGTATCTGAGATGTACGTGAGCTACCGAGTACCCCGCGGAGTTAGCGTTCTTCACGCCGGCGCGAACGCCACCGAATGTTGAGCCCCAACTCACGACCAACAGGTCCGCGTCGCTCGGTCCAAATACCTCGACCTCTGGGATGTCGTTGGCGATGCCAGCAATCTTGGCGGCGCGTGCCGTCGTCATCATCTCGTGATTGTCGGGGTCATACGATACGTTTCCGGTAAGCGCAGCCTTCTCCAGCCCACCGACGCGGTGTTCGAGACCGGGCGTCCCGGGAATCGCCCACGGCCGGGCGCCGGTTACGTCGTCTCTGGCGTACGGGTAGAACGTGCCATCCGGCCCGTTGGCTTCGGTGATGTGCGAAACGTTGATTGGAGGCAGATCGTCGAAGTCGGGTATCCGCCACGGCTCTGCACCGTTGGCCAGGTAACCGTCCGAGAGCAGGATGACCGGGGTCATGTAGGTCAGGGCGATGCGGGCGGCTTCCATTGCAACAGCAAAGGCGTCGCTTGGTGAAGAAACTGCCAGCACCGGAAGCGGCGCTTCCCCATGGCGTCCGTAGAGCGCCATCATCAGATCCGACTGCTCGACCTTGGTCGGCAATCCGGTCGACGGTCCGGCACGTTGTACGTCAACGACGATAAGAGGCAGTTCGGTCATCAAGGCGAGACTCAAAGTTTCGCTCTTGAGAGCAAGACCGGGGCCCGACGTTGTGGTGGCCGCAAGATGGCCTGCAAACGCCGCGCCGAGGGATATTCCGATTCCGGCGATTTCGTCCTCGGCCTGGAATGTTTTTGCACCAAAGTGCTTGAGACGGGCGACCTCTTCGAGGATCGACGTTGCCGGTGTGATCGGATATGACCCAAGGAAGAGAGTCAATCCAGCCGATTTCGCTGCCGCCACAAGACCCCACGCCAAAGCCTGGTTCCCTGTGATGTTGGTGTAGGTGCCGGCAGGCAGTTTGGCCGGTGCGACTTCGTAGGTGTGATGGAACTCTTCGGTTGTGATACCGAAGTTGAACCCCGCTCGAAAAGCTTCGATGTTCGCTTGGCCAACCGGCGTGTCGGATCCGAATTTACCGTCGATCCACTCGAAGACTGACTCGGTTGGCCGGTTGAACATCCACGAGATCAGGCCAAGTGCAAAGAAGTTCTTGGAGCGGAGCACTGACCGACCCTTTACCCCTGTGTCCGCGACCGCAAGCTTGGTCAACTTCTCCATCGGGGCGGTCATCAGGTGATAGGTGCTGAGACTGCCGTCGGTGAGCGGGTCGGTGTCGTATCCCGCCTTTTCGAGGTTTCGTTCGTCGAATGCGTCCGCGTTGGCAAGGATGAGGCCACCAGTGGCGACGTCTCGCAGGTTGGCTTTGAGCGCCGCCGGGTTCATCGCGACCAGTACGTCAGCCTCGTCGCCGTGGGTAAGGATGTCCCAGTCGGCGATATGAACCTGGAATGAGGAAACACCCGCCAGAGTGCCCTGCGGCGCTCTGATCTCGGCCGGGTAGTCGGGGTAGGTGGCGAGGTCGTTACCGAAAGCTGCCGAGCTTTCGGTGAACCTCGTTCCCGCTAGCTGCATCCCGTCGCCAGAGTCCCCGGCAAACCGGATCACCACACGGTCGAGTTTTTCGGGCGGTTCTGGTGGTTTTGGTGGAGAGAGAGTCTCTTCCTGCATGGTGGAAGCTCCTATGAGTGCCGTTGTGAGCGGCCCCAACTTGCCATTTGGTTTGTCTGGATCGAGCCTCTGTAGAGGAGCGATCCGATCACTCAGTCTATGCACGTTGGCGCACGTTGTCAGCGATACTCTCTGGTACCTAATCCGTCCGTGTCGGGGGGCGTCGGTAGCGGCTGATTCCGGTCTGTTCGAGGGCTAATCCGAACTCGAGAAGTCGGTGTTCCTCCCAGCGCCGCCCGATGATCTGAACGCTCGGAGGCGGCGTTCCGTCTCTATCGAGGGGGAGGACGATCGCAGGCAATCCGGTGTGATTGACCAACGCAGAGAATCGAGATAGTTGCGGCCTATATGAGACTTGCTTGCCGGCAACCTCGATCATTTCGTCGCCGATTGGTTTGATGTTGGCGGCCACCGCGGGCGTTATGAGAAAGTCGCACGCCTTGAGGGACGCATCCGTCGTGTGCCGGATGTGCGCTCGCCACTGTTGCGCCGCGACGTAGAGCATCGGGTCGATATCGAAGACTTCGCTGAGTCGGCGCGACACGTCAACTCCGTAGGTTCCGGCATGTGCGTGCCATCGTTCATCGTGGACCAACGCGACCTCGGGATACGTGGAATGCTCGATCTCAGGACCAGGGACGAGGCTGGGTATATCGAGATCGATGACCTTCGCTCCAGTTTGACGGAGACTGTCGATGGTCTCGGTGAAAGCCGTAGCGATGGCTTCTGTTTGCCGCAAGTCGACCCATGGGTGGGGAACACCGATGGTCAGGTTGGAGATAGCGAGGGGTCCTTGTGGGTGCAACACAGGCTGGGGAGCAGACCACGGGTCGGTCTTGTCGTAGCCGGCCATGGCGAGGTAGATGAGGGCCGTGTCTGCAACGTTGGTTGCGATCGGTCCTACCGTGTCCAAAGAAGGGGCAAGCGGGAACACTCCGGTGAGGGGCGCCCTGCCGTGGTTCACCTTGAGTCCGACGACGCCGCACAACGCGGCGGGTACGCGAACAGATCCGCCGGTATCGGTGCCCAATGCCGCTGCCGCCACCCCGGCGCCGACGGCCGCAGCTGATCCGCCAGAGGATCCTCCGGGGGACAACTGCGGGTCCCAGGGATTGCGCACGGGACCGAACCAGTGGTTTTCGCTTGAGAATCCAAAGGCGTACTCGTGGAGGCCGGTTCGGCCGATCACGACAGCTCCCGCGGCTTCCAGACGAGAGATGACCGGGGCGGTCTTGGTTGGGGGTGGGGCTGGAAAGCTACTCCCCGCGGTGTTAGGGCGTCCCGCATGGTCGATCAGATCTTTCACCGCGATCGGAACCCCCGCCAGGGAGCCGACGTGTTCACCGACCGCGATCCTGAGATCAACATCGGCGGCAGCCTCCATGGCAGCCTTGTGCTCTATCAATGTAAAGGCGTTGAGGGTCTCTTGGCTCGCCTCGGCTCGTTGCAAATGGTCGGCAACAACCTCGACTGCGGAAGCTTCGCCATTAGCGACGGCTGCTGCGATCGCGACGACACCTGAAGGGAGGACGCTCATTCCCAGGTGATCTGCTGGTTGTTGGGGAATACCGAAATCCAGAGACGACCTGCCGGAATCGTGATCGGCGAACCGTTTTCGAGTGTGAGCTCGAATCGCTCGTCTACAGAGTCCCGCTCCCAGTTGCCCTCGACAACGACCCCGTCATAGAAGACATAGGCGGTGCCGCTTCCCACCGTGTCGAGTGCGGGCACGGCCGAGCCCGCACCGCTCGAGGAGCTCGCCCAGTACTTCGTAGCCGTCAGGACCACCAGGGTGTCGGCCGCGATCTGCTCTTCTGTTTGCTCTTCACCGTCAACAGGTGCGGTAAGCACGGTGTGGGGTGTCTCCCCATTGAACCGCAGGTACTCGGACCCGGTCCACTCCCAGCGAACGACAGGCAAGTCTGACCAGTCGAGAGTGATCTGTGTTGCACCTGAGCTACCAGGGGTTGGTTCGCCAAAGTCGAATATCGGTAGCGCGGGTGGCTCGTCGTCATATTCACGGCGGTCCGCTTCATCTCGCATCGACAAGGTGGAACCGTACAGATTGTGTGGCGCACTTTTCGATCCGATACGGAACGTGGTGTTGCCGTTGTCTCCGAGGAGCTTGACGCCATATCCGACGATGAGGCTGGTTATCCAGGGTTGCGCCCCAGAGATCTGCAACGGTGCCCCAAGGAATCTTACGAGGGTGGGATCGGTAGGACGCCCGGAACGGATTGGGCCTAGATACTCGGTGTCTGAGTCGTGGAAGAGGGCGATGAACCGGGTCAAGCCGCCCTCCACCAATAGTTCGTATACCGCATCTGCCTGCTCAATGCCGGACTGGGGGCGTGCATCCCAATGGTTATCGATCTTGACGGCGATAACTCTGCGTTCGAGGGCGGCCTCGTCCGCCACGCCCATACCGTTGAGCGGAGAGGGAGGGAGGCTTGTTGTTGTCGTTGTGGTGGTAGCGACTGTCGTCGTTGGCGCGGCTGTTGACGCGGCCGCGGTATCGACGGGGGCGAGCGTAGTTAGCGCTTCGGTTGTTGTCGTTGCCTCGTCGCCGCCGCATGAAGATGCAAAGAGGGCGAGGGCAACCAGGGCTATGAGGGGCGTCCGTATATTCACGAGGCCGGAGTGTATACCTGGTGCCGGGACAACCTTGCCCGCGGCGCGAAACCCAGCGTGTCTTTTTGCGGACTGGTGTCGCCTGCGTTGCGAACCACCACTAGCGTCGATGCCATGAACCAACTGGTCTCATTTGTCGCCGCCGAACTGGCCGCTCGTGCTGATGCAGACAAGGCCGTCGCGATGGCGGCCTACATGAAGACCGATATGCCTTTCTACGGAGTGCAGAAGAAGGGTCGAACTGAGGTATACCGGCTACTCAAACAGCACTTCCCGATCACAGACGATCAGACCTATCGCCGTGCCATCGAAACATTGTGGCAGCGCCCTTCGCGCGAAGAGAAGTACCTAGCCATTGCAATCGCAGAGCAAAACAAACGGTTCGTAACCAGCAAGAACCTCGATCTATATCGTCATCTGATTGTCGATGGTGCATGGTGGGACTTCGTAGATGGCATTGCGGCCAACTGTGTTGGCCTGGTTTTCTTGCGAGAGCGGGAGACAACGGAACCGGTGATCGAACGCTGGATCGACGACGAGACCATGTGGCTCCGAAGAACCAGTCTCATCGCACCGCTCAAGCACAAAGCAGCGACCGACCACAGGATGCTGTTCGACCATTGTCTGCGACGCTGTGCTGAGAAAGAGTTCTTCATTCGCAAGGCGATTGGCTGGACGCTCCGTGAATACGCCAAGACCGAACCGGATCGAGTCCGTTCGTTTCTGATCAAGCATCGCAAGCAGTTGTCCAGCTTGAGCTTCCGTGAAGCTTCCAAGCATTTGGATATATGATTCTCGATATGACACAACGAGAAATTTGGAATCAACGCTATGAACAACGCGGCGCCGTTTGGGGCGTCGGAGCCAACGAGTTTGTCGCAGATCGACTAGCCGGTGAGCAACCGTGCCGCGTGCTCGACCTGGGGTCAGGCCAAGGCCGCAACGCGATTTGGCTGGCGCAACAGGGCCACCAGGTCACTGCTGTCGATGTATCGGATGTTGCTACCGCACAAGGCGTACAAATTGCCAGCGAGGCGGGTGTCGAGGTCAATTTCGTCGCTGCGGACCTAGCAACCTGGGAGCCGGAAGCCGAGTCGTTTGACCTTGTTGTGCTGGCATATCTACAGGCTCCTGAATCGTCGCGCAAAGCGGTCCATGCCAAAGCGGCCCGAGCTTTCGCCCCCGGAGGCCGGGTCTTCATTGTGGCTCACCACCGCGACAACCTCGAGCACGGGATCGGGGGACCACCGATGATCGAAGTCCTGTTCGACGAGGAGGGGGTTGCCGCCGATTTCGTGGATTTCGACATCATCGAAAACAACAGAGTTGTGCGACATGTCGAAAAGGACGATATCGCCGGTGATGCCCTCGACCTCGTCTTTATCGCGGCCAAGCCCTAGCGCGCGGCGGACAATCGACCGATTCGCCGCAGCGGCCAGTAGCGGGCGACCGCCTTCCATTCAATCGCCGCCAAGTTGACGGGTCCGACCTGGCGGCTATCGGAAACGGAGACGGCTCGGTTGTCGCCGAGGACGAAGACCTGATCGATCCCCAATGACCACGAGCCTTCTGGACGAGAGGGGCCATCCGCCCACGGTTCGGCGAGGACGGCATCATTGATGTGGACTTGCCCATTGCTCAGTGTGACCGACTCGCCGGGAAGACCGATAACCCTCTTGACCAATTCGAGTTCCGGCGTCTCGGGATCGGCGAAGATCACAATGTCGCCTCGTTCCAGCTGGCCGGTGTGGGCTTGGGCGATCACATAGTCGCCGGTTTCAAGCATTGGCTCCATTGAGCCTTCAGCTATCTCATATCGCCGCAGCCTGCCACGCACCCCTGCGTAGCCAACCAGGGCAGCTGCCACCACCAGCGCCATGCGACTCTTACGAGGGGCCATCTCCGTCCTTTCTCGCGCCGAGTCTATGCCACGGTCGTACTCCGTCGGTGTTTCTCCGGTGTATGGTCGCCACAGGAATGGCAAAACACACCTGAGGAGGTGACCTGTGGGACTCTTTCGACCCACCCGGGTGGCTCACGCACACTGTGATCTTTTCTGCGGCGTCTATGACCCGGCGCAGGCAATGATTGAAGCAAGATCGGTACTCAACATATCGAACAAGTACCACGCATCAGACGACGAAGTGTTCCGGGCCCGGTGCATCTCGATCAAAGAAGAACGAGCTGAACTGGTCAAGCACCATCTAAACGTGCTGTGGACCGACTTCTTCAAGCCTCCCCATCTCGAGCAGTTCCCCAGTCTCCACGATCTGTTCTGGCAGGCGACCAAGGCTGCCGGCGATGCCAAGAAGTCAATGGACCCTGCAGTGTCGGAAGGCCTAATCGCTCTCATCCAGGAGATCTCAGATGTCTTCTGGCAGACCGAAGCATCTGCAACAGCCGGGGTCTACCCACCGAGCTGATCCATAACAAGCCCAACGATGAAGGCCCCCATCGTGGGGGCCTTCATTTGCTTTACTCGTGGAGGTGTTCCATCTCGGACTCCGTGGCTTCACCGGGAAGCTTGCCCATGATGATCATCGCCAATACCTCGTCCTTGGTGACCTCATCCTTGTTCACCGTGCCAACTAGTTTGCCCTGCATCATTACCGCGATTCGATCGGCCGAATCGAACACGTCGTGGATGTCATGACTGATGAGGAAGATGCCAATTCCCTCCGCCTTGAGCTGTTGGATCAGCTCGTTCACCTGGGACGTTTCGAGCGGTCCTAGTGCCGCCGTTGGCTCGTCCATGATCAGGATCTTGGCGTTGAAATGCACGGCTCTAGCGATCGCCACGGATTGCCGTTGGCCGCCGGAAAGCGAACTCACCGGTACCTTGAAGTTTTGGAACTTCGGGTTGAGCCGCCCCATAACTTCACGGGCTGCGCTCTCCATCGCCGAATCGTCGAGGAGACCCCACTTCGTCTTCAGCTCACGGCCCAGGAACATGTTGGACGGGGCGTCGATATTCTCAGCGAGGGCCAGCGTCTGATAGATGGTCTCTATTGCATAGTGCTTGGCATCACGGGGCGTATCGATCGAGGCTTCTTCTCCATTGATAAAAATGGTGCCGGAATCTGCCTGGTGAGCGCCGGACAAGGCCTTGATCAGCGTGGTCTTGCCGGCGCCGTTGCCACCGACAAGTGCGACGACCTCTCCGGGGAACAGATCGACGTTTACACCGTCTACCGCGTGAACACCACCAAAGGCGACGCGCATGTCGCGCATCTCAACAAGTGGCGGTTGTTGCTTTGTTGCAGAAGTCATCAGACCGACCTCTTCCTGTAGAAGCTATCAATGGCGACGGCTATTACGAGAACCACGCCAACAACGATGTCCTGTAGCGGGGCATCGACGCCAAGAAGCACCATGCCCGATTGCAATGACTGCATGACCAGTGCTCCGAGGACCGCACCAGGAATGGTGCCGATACCGCCTCCGAGCGAGGTGCCTCCGATGACCGCGGCTGCGATCACATACAGCTCGGTTAGCTGTCCGAGACCGCTCACCGCGGCGTTGAGGCGAGCAGTTTGGATTGCCGCTCCGATAGCGACGAGCATGCCCATGAGGGCAAAGGCCTTGACGATGGTCAACCGAGTCTTGATACCGCCGAGCTCGGCTGCTTCTGGGTTGCCACCGATGGCGAACACGTACCGCCCAAATGTGAGACGGGTTGCCACGAAAGTCATCAACAGCGTCACTCCGATGGCAATGAGGACTGGTATGGCGAGTCCCTGCGAGAGGTTGATCCCACCTTCTGGCCAGATGCCACCCGCCTCCTCGATGCGCGCTTTGGCGAGCAGTTCGGGGACGTAGTAGCGGTTGAGATAGGCGATTCCTCCAAGGACGACACCAATACTGACGGCACCGATTGCGGTGTCAGCCCATAATGGGCGGACACTGAACCCAAATGCGAGACGGGTCCGGCGTCGATTCATCATCAGCAGAACGATCCCGATGCTGGCGACGATGCCAACTATCCAGCTCCAGCCGCCACCGATGTTGCCGTCCGAGCCACCACCGAGCAGCTGGTAGGTCTCGTCCATGGGGGCGATGGTGCGACCGCTGGCCATCCACCAAGCGGCGCCCCGCCAGACCAGTAATCCGCCGAGGGTGACGATGAAAGAGGGGACTCCGACGTAGGCGATGATGAAACCCTGGAATCCTCCGATGATGGCACCGAGGATGATTCCGGCTACTACGGCGATGATCCACATGAACGGGTGACCAAATCCGATTATGTCAGGAAGGATTTCTGCCTGGAGCAGAGCCATCGCCATTCCGATGACAGCCAACATAGATCCGACAGACAGATCGATGTTGCGGGTCACGATGATCAAGACCATCCCCGTTGCCATTACCGCGACGGCTGCGGTTTGTACTGAGAGATTCCACAGGTTACGTGGGGTCAGGAATGTGCCCCCCGACATGAAGTGAATCCCGATCCAGATCACCAGCAAGGCGGCGATCATTCCGAGAAGACGGCTGTCTATGTCGAGAGTGCGAATTAACGATGCAAAAGATCGTCCCTTTGTCTCGATCTCGTCTTCGATTTGTTCCGCCCCTCCCGGGGGAACCTCAGTCACTAGTGCCCTCCTCGGCCTTGAGATAGACCGATGCGCCGCCCCAAGGGGCGGCGCATCAATGTCAGTTAGTTATCAGTCGGTTTTCCTTATGGGCAGCCAGCCACCGAGCCAGCGGCCACGCCCTGGCATAGTGTTGCCTCGTCGATCCAACCAGCATCCAGGACAACCTGAAGGTTGGCATTGGTGATTGGAATCGGTGCAAGGAGAATCGACGTCATGGCGTTGCCACCGGGGGAGTCGAATACGACCGTCCCGGAGACGCTACCAAGTGCGGTTCCCTTTGCAAGGGCAGCAGCGGCCTCGCCGGCAGATTTGCCGAGCTCACGAGCATCTTTCCAAACGGAAACAGACTGCGTGCCAAGGGCGACACGGTTAAGGGCGGCAGAGTCGCCGTCCTGACCGGACACCGGAACAACACCGTCGAGACCCTGAGCTGCAAGAGCTGCAACGACTCCACCGGCGGTGCCATCGTTGGAAGCAACGACTGCGTCAACAGCGTTGTCGTTCTGGGTCAAGATCTGTTCCATGTTGGTCTGGGCAACTGCTGGGTCCCAGTTGTCTGTGTACTGCTCGCCGACGTTGACGATGGCGCCAGAGTCGATGGCGGCTTGCAGGATCTCCTGCTGGCCACCGCGCAGGAAGTCTGCGTTGGCATCGGCCTGGTTGCCCTTGATGAAGACATAGTTGCCTTCAGGGACCAGCTCGAAGATCGCACGAGCCTGCATCCGGCCGACCTCTACGTTGTCGAACGTGATGTAGAGAGCCCCCGGATCCTCAATGAGCCGGTCATAAGCAATGACCGGGATGCCCTGGCTCAGTGCACTCTGGACCGCGGGGAGAATTGCTGTTCCGTCCTGGGCGAGGATGATCAATGCATCAGCACCCTGGGAGATCAACTGCTCCACGTCAGCGATTTGCTGCTCGACTGATGAGCCGGCATCGGTTGAGATGTAGCCAACGCCGGCAGCTTCCAGAGCCGCCTTGATGGCAGGCTCATCGGACTTTGCCCAACGCTCTTCATTGTAATTGTTCCAGGAAACGCCGACGGTGAGTTCATCTCCGCCTGCGTCTCCGCCATCTGCGGTGGTTGCATCTGTCTCGTCGTCTCCGCCACAAGCTGCGAACAGCATGGCGAGTACGGCGAG
Organism: uncultured Gemmatimonadales bacterium; assembly: GCA_964195945.1. Classification (GTDB taxonomy): domain Bacteria; phylum Actinomycetota; class Acidimicrobiia; order Spongiisociales; family UBA5794; genus JAAETI01. Next base: position 19,746 of record CAXMRC010000105.1, on the reverse strand, counting down.
CAGTGCCACCAATTTACGGTTGAACACTCTGGTTCCTCCTCCTGAGTGGTATCCCAAACGGGACCCTTTAACTCTAGCTAGTTATTGGCCATCTGGTGGGGTGGTTAATGCCACCCTCAAATCCCCGTCCCAACACACGACATGGTGGAACATGGGTACTGCCGCAGAGCATACGTCTTATATGTTCGACAATGCAACAAATACCTGGCTTGACTCTGTTGGGTGGCCAAGAAGTCGACACGTCGACGATTTGTCGTTATGAGCGCTGACTCGGTGCTCGACCCGCTGAGCTGGTGTCCTTGTCGCATAAGACACGACGGCACGCTTGACGGAAGCTATATAGTGGATAGTCCAACAAATCTTGTGGAGGAACGCTTGGGGCGTGTCACCAACAATGTCGGCAGAACAAATGGGTCCCCTCGTGGGGTGGCTTCCGAGGAATTGCGCCGGCACAACCTTGCGACAGTCTTGGAGCATCTCCACCTGACCGGCCCGACGACTCGATCTCAGCTGACGGTGATCACCGGGCTGAACCGATCCACTATTGCGGACCTCATCGGAGAACTTGCCGATCTCGGTTTGGTTACCGAGGGACCAGGCGCAGTCGTATCGGGACCCGGGCGGCCGTCCCCTGTGGTCCAGGTGCGATTCGAAGGAGCCGTAGTGATCGCCGTCGAGATCTCGGTGGATTCGATGGCCGTCGCCACAATCGGCATCGGTGGCCATGTCTTCAACCAGATCCGCATCGCCAGGGCGCGGGGCCACTTCGATCCTGATGTCACGGTCCGCGATATCGCGGAAATGGCTCGACCCTTGCTCGACGCCCTTCCGCCGCACCACCGTCTCGTAGGTGTCGGGGCCGCGATCGTCGGCATCGTTCGCAGACGAGACGGCTTTGTGCATCTGGCACCGAATCTCGGTTGGAGGGATCTACCGCTCGGTGAGCTGCTTGCTGAGGAACTCAAACTCGGGGTTCCCGTCCTGGTCGCCAACGACTCCGACCTTGGCGCTCTCGGCGAGCACAGACGTGGTGGTCTCGGGAGCATCAACCACATGATCTACATTTCAGCTGAGGTCGGTATCGGTTGTGGTGTCATCGTCGATGGCAAGCCGCTTCTTGGCTCGGCCGGCTATGCCGGAGAGGTGGGACACACCTTTGTCAACCCCGACGGTCTGGAGTGCCGCTGCGGTGCAACAGGATGCTGGGAAACCGAAGCCGGGGAGAACGCGCTCATGCGCAGGGTCCATTCTCTTGGCTCGGTCAGTGGGCTCGCCGCCGTCGATGCCGTTGCGGAACTTGCGGCCGACCAAGACCCGGAGACTCTCAAGGCGATATCCGAAGCAGGGCGTTGGCTTGGTATAGGCATTGCCAACCTGATCAACGTCTTCAATCCTGAAATGATCGTGCTCGGCGGTCTCTACCATCGCCTATTCGACTACCTCGAGGAGTCGGTCGTCGCGGGCGCCGCACGTTCGATAGAGGCATCGAGGAACATGGTTGAGATTCGACAAAGCGCCGTTGGTCAGAACGTCACGCTTGTCGGTGCGTCTGAGTTGGCGTTGGCCGATCTGATCGATAATCCGGCCCGTGTTGCGGCCCGCGGAACGAGGACCGGCGTCCGCTCCACCGACGTGTGACGGGATACAGCTACGATGAGCGACCTGATGCCAACAGGCAGATCCAAATCCTCCGTTGTGGTTGCCGGCGTTCTCGCGGTAGCCCTCGTTGTCGGCATCTTTGCGCTGACGAGGTCGGATACCAGCACAGCAACCTGCGCTCCCATCGAGACAAACCCGGATTGGTCGGTGGCTCGTCGTTGGGATGAAGTCGTCCTCAACGCAGTGAGGCGCGACGTTCCGGCGCCGACGGTCCATGCCCGTAACTTGTTCCATGTCTCTACTGCGATGTGGGATGCCTGGGCGGCGTATGACAAGGACGCAGCCGGGTACTTTGTAGACGAAAAGCATGAAGCCGATGATGTCGCGGCGGCGCGCAACGAGGCGATCAGCTACGCCGCCTACAGAGTGGCTGGGTATCGCTACATCGATGCTGCTGGGGGATCGGATTCGATCCCCGAATTCAATGCTCTTATGGAAGCTCTGTGCTACCCGGTCGACGTAACAACAGTCGAGGGCGATAGCCCTGCCGCGGTCGGCAATCGGATTGCTGCAACTGTTCTGGAGCACGGCCGGTCCGATGGGTCCAGAGAGAATGACGGATATGTCGACCCGTCATATGTCCCGGTCAACGAAGCGCTCATCGTTGCTGAATCGGGGACTTCGATGGTTGATCCGAATCGGTGGCAGCCTCTCCAGATCGAGAACATGATCTCGCAGAACGGCATCCCGGTCGTAGATGGGACCCAGGAGTTCATCGGTCCGCACTGGGGCTTTGTCACCGGGTTTGCAATCCCTCAGAGCAACCCAGATGGTGTGCCCATCGATCCTGGACCCCCGCCCTATCTGGGCGATCCCGCATCTGATGAGAAGTTCAAACGATCGGTTGTGGAAGTGATCGAGGTGAGCAGCCTGTTGGACCCAGCGGCTAGTGCAACCATTGATATCTCACCGGCAGCGCTCGGCGCCAACTCATTGGGCGCCAACGATGGCCAAGGCCATCCGTTAAACCCGACCACCGGTCAGCCGTACGCCGAGAACATCGTCAACGAGGCCGAGTTCGCCAGGGCCGTCGCCGAGTTCTGGGCGGACGGTCCCGACTCGGAAACCCCTCCCGGCCACTGGAACACGCTTGCCAACGAAACCTCTGATCTCCTTGACACCGACTTGAGGATCGGTGGCGTCGGAGAGCCGGTCGATCGCCTCGAGTGGGATGTAAAGCTGTACTTTGCTCTCAACGGCGCCAACCACGACGCCGCCATCGTGGCCTGGGGGGCCAAGGGCTTCTACGACTATGTCCGGCCGATCTCGATGATTCGGTATATGGGTGGTCTCGGGCAATCAACGGATCCAGATTTGGCATCCTTTCACGCTGATGGGCTGCCTCTGGTCGCAGGTTTGATCGAGGTGGTCACAGAGACCACAACTGTGGCCGGCGCCCGTCACGCCGAACTCGCAGGTCACGAAGGTGAGATCGCTCTGTTCGCATGGGCCGGTAACCCCGACGACCCCGAGACAGAGACAGGCGGAGTGGAGTGGCTACTGGCCATCGACTGGGTTCCTTACCAGCTGCCAACGTTTGTGACGCCATCTTTCGCTGCATACGTGTCGGGCCACAGCAGCTTCAGCCGCGCATCGGCAGAGGTGCTGGCGGCATACACGGGGAGCGAGTTCTTTCCGGGCGGTGTCGGTGAATGGACCATCCCCGCCGGATCGTTTGTGTTCGAGTCGGGCCCGGACCACGACATCGTCCTGCAGTGGGCGACGTATTTTGATGCCTCTGACCAGGCCGGTCGCTCTCGGCTCTACGGCGGCATCCATGTTGCCGCCGATGACCTTGAGGGACGAGTTATCGGTGCAGCAGTGGGCCGGGCGGCTTGGGAACTCGCTTCCGACTACTACTCAGGGGACGCGAATGGCTAATCCGGTGGTGGAGGAATCCTGGCGTCACCGGAACCGACGTTCCCTTGGTGTCGTTGGTGCGGCGTTGATCATCGTCGCCACACTGTTTCTCTGCATGGGACGCGATCGCCAGGTGACTCCTGAGGATGCCCTGGCCGCACCCAACTATGTCGAGGAAACGGCAACTGCCGGAGTGGAGCATGTGTATGCGGGCGACTTCGAGTTCTTCGTAGGCGGCGGAGTTGCGACGTTCGATTGCAACGACGACGGTCGCTCTGATCTGTACCTGGCCGGGGGCTCCAATTCCGCATCGGTGTACGTGAACGAGAGTGAGGTAGGCGGCGAACTTGCGTTCTCGCGATTGGCAGACCCGAGCACGGATCTGACCGAGGTGCTAGGCGCATACCCAATCGACATCGACTCTGATGAGTTCATCGATCTGGCAGTTCTCCGTCTCGGCGAGAACGTCATTCTGCGTGGTCTGGGGGATTGCCGTTTCACGAGAGCCAACGAAGCCTGGGCGATAGACGGCGGCGAGGAGTGGACGGCTGCTTTCAGCGCAACATGGGAGGACGGCAACACCTTGCCGACGTTGGCATTTGGGAACTACCTCGACTGGCCCGTGGACCGAGCGCAAGTTGCTTCTTGCGCCGACAACACCCTGTTGCGTCAAGACGGAGACGGCTACGAACAGCCAGTTCCGCTGGCGCCGGGCTGGTGCACTCTTTCGGTACTGTTTACAGATTGGGACCGCTCCGGGAGTAGTGACCTCAGAATTGCCAACGATCGGCACTACTACGTTGACGGTTCCGAACAATTGTGGCGGATCGATCCAGGCGAACCTCCCCGGCTGTACACCGACACCGATGGCTGGAACGACATCCGAATCTGGGGAATGGGCCTCGCCAGCCAGGACGTCACCGGCGACGGCTACCCGGAGTTCTTCATCACCAGCCAGGGGGACAACAAGCTGCAGACGCTCGAAGCCGGCGCGGAGCAACCGGGTTATGACGACATTGCGATTCGGCGGGGAGTTACCGCACACCGTCCGTTCATCGGGGACACCGTGCTGCCATCCACCGCGTGGCACCCCGAGTTCCAGGATGTCAACAACGACGGTTTCGTCGACCTGTTCATCACAAAGGGCAACGTGGAAGCGATGGTCGAATACTCCATGGCGGATCCGAACAATTTGTTGCTTGGTCAGCCGGACGGAACGTTTGAAGAGGGCGCCGCGGATGCTGGAGTTGCCAGCATTGCCAGGAGCCGGGGGGCGGCCCTGGTTGACTTCAATCTGGACGGCCTGTTGGATCTGGTTGTCGTGAACCGCACCGAGAACGTCCAGATTTGGCGCAACGTTGGCTTTGGCGATGCGGCCGCTCCCATGCCGATGGGGAATTGGCTCGCTATACAGCTCTCAGTGGCAGGTCACAATCGCCAGGCAGTGGGAGCGTGGATCGAAGTCGAGATCGGCGATCAAACGATTGCATATGAGCTGACGGTCGGCGGCGGCCACGCCGGCGATCAGGTGGGGTGGACTCACTTCGGTTTGGGCCAATCAGATCTTGCGACGGTTCGCGTGCAATGGCCGGACGGTGAGCTAAGCGAATGGCACGGAATGAATGCAAACAGCTTTGTTATCTTGGAGCGAGGCCTGAACCCGGAGTATTGGGTACCGTAGATCGAGGAGTTGAGCGATGAGCGGTCCATATCTCGCCCAGATCGATCTGCCCGACTTCGGGATGCCCACCCATATGCCGGAGCTTCCGGTGGCACTGTACCGAGAACGAATGCGGCGTCTGCGCGACAAGATGCACGTTGCCAGCTACGAGCGACTCTTGGTCTTCGCCGATCGCGAACACAGCGCAAGCCTCTCCTATCTGACCGGGTTTGATCCCCGGTTTGAGGAGGCGCTGTTGATCGTCGGTGATAGCGCCGACCCGCTGCTCCTGGTTGGCAACGAGTGTGTTGGCATGGGCGAAGCTGCCCCACTCACGATGCGTGTCGAGCTGTTTCAGGACTTCAGCCTCCCCGGTCAGCCCCGGAGTTCGTCACGTCCGTTGGCTGAGGTACTGGCCGATGAGGGGATAGAGCGGGGTACGAAGGTTGGTCTCGTTGGTTGGAAAACTTATGCGACGAAGACAACGTTGGATGGCCCTTCCTATCTAGTCGATGAGTTGCGCGCCGTGACGGGCGGGGCAGTCGAGAACGCCACTGATCTGCTGATAGATCCGAGCGATGGTCTACGTGTGATCAACGAGGTCGAACAGCTTGCATTCTTTGAGTGGGCGGCGTGCCAGACCTCACATGGCGTGCGGCAATTGCTGTTTGGGCTCAAGCCCGGCATGACAGAACGAGAGGCAGTCCGACTGCTCGATTGGAACGGGATGCCGCTGTCGTGTCACCTCATGCTGACGGCGGGCGAGCGGGCTTCTTTGGGTTTGCTCAGCCCCGGCGATCGCACGATAGAGCGAGGTGACAGGTTCACCGTTGCCTTTGGAATCTGGGGGGCTCTCAACTGCCGCGCCGGATTCGTTGCCGCGTCTGCGGCTGACCTGCCTGCGGAGATATCGGACTACGTCGATCGGCTTGTTGCTCCCTACTTTGCTGCGATCGCGGAGTGGTATGGGGCCCTCCACATTGGTCAAACCGGCGGGGTTCTCCACGAGATAGTTGACCGCCATTTGGGCGATCCGTTTTTCGGGATCTTCCTGAACCCTGGTCATCAGATCCATCTCGATGAGTGGGTGAACACCCCGATTACTCCCGACTCTGAGATCGAGTTGCGGTCGGGCATGGCCTTCCAGGTTGATGTGATCCCGGCCACAGGCACCGACTACTTCACCACCAACATCGAGGACGGTGTCGCTCTCGCTGATGCACAACTGCGCGATGAGTTTGCACAACAATTCCCAGGGGCGTGGCGGAGGATCGAGGCGCGACGTCGTTTCATGAGCGAATCGCTCGGCATCGACCTGCATCCCGACGTCCTGCCGTTCTCGAACATACCGGCGTACCTGCCTCCGTTCCTGCTCCGACCAGATCATGTGATGACGTTTGTTGGCTAATCGGTCGGTGGCCAGGTCCGGCCTTCCGGAAAGAACGTCGGGTAGTCCTCGGGGAACGATGTGAAGGCGGGCAGTTTGTCGAGGGTCTGATCTGCGAGAGGGCCCGAGCGGCCAACCCCAAGGAAGGGGTCAAACACACTGCCGGTCGTCTTGTCGAGGAGACCGTCGACGGTGAGTTCGAAGTCTGCGAGGGCGTCATCGAGAAGCCGGCTGAATACTGCCCACCGGGCATCGTCGTCAGGGTCGATGACAACCGCGATATCGACTCCAGCAACCTGATCGTTCACCACCCCGACCGCCCGCAACGCCGGTATGTCGTACGCGACCGAATCCGTTCCCAGGTCAACGACGATGGTCATGTCAGACAGGTCGAAGGCCGTTCTCCATCCGTCGATGTCCAGGGCCAACGTATCGGGGTGGGCAGTCCGCCATGCTTCCCACGTGGTCAGGGTTGACGGCAGCAGCTCGAGTTGCTGCCCCTTGAGCGGTCCCGCAATTGCTTCCCCTATCGGTTGGCTCCAGATGGAACCCGTTTCATGGTCCCACCATGTCATCGCCGAGCCCCAGAGCGCACCCTGATTGCCAAGGACGATCTCTTCTCCGTTCAATTCGCGGCGATGGACCATCGCCGTAGCACACAGCGGTCACCAGGTGACCAGAATCGGGATACCTTCCAGGGAATCGATGACCATCTCGCGTTGGTTCAAAGGAGTTATCGGATACACCTTGGATGTGTTGGCTCCTGCGACACCGATCACCAGCATCTGGTCCGGCCAATCGACTTCAGAAGGTGTCGTGAACTCCGGGTTGTAGATCGGGGCGATCTGATCGCGGGCCAGCAGTTGCCGGTATCCGGCCGGCATTTGCTCGCCGGCTGAGACCGGGTCATACGTCAGGTCGGGATTGGCTAGAAGGAGAGCCGGGGGAGGACCATCTTGAGGCGCACTGGTGAGCAGGACGCCCACAAACAAAGCGATGAGGAGGGTGCCGGCTGTTGCCACCGCGATGATCGTTCGATACTGCTTCACGGTGGGTCAACGCCTCCAACGGTCAGACTGTTCCACCGTCTGCCGTAGATAGGACCGTTCCACTAGGAGTCGACGGTGATGTCGCTTCCTGCAGCGCGCTGGTTGTAACGCGACATGAGCCAATCGTGCAGCAGCGTCCCGAGAACAATCGCGACACCCAAGAACACCGCGGTGCCCAACACCACTGTCACGGCAGACACGATGGTCGTCAGCAGCGAGCCCATGGTTCCGAAGTCGACGAGACGTTCGATACCGTATGCGATGCCGAATGCCGACAATCCGCCGGTGACCACCAGCGGAACCGCGCGTCCGGTGTTGGTGCTGAGCCGAGCGGCGCGGCCAGGGCCGTCTGCCTCGCCGTACCAAACCGAGGCAAGAATCCCGGTGTAGATCGCCAGAGCGAGCGTGGAGGCAAGTGCAACACCACGCAGCCCGAAAGTGCTTTGCAGGATTACATACAGAGGCACCGCGGCAATGGTGGCAGCCGTGCCGACCACCACAGGTGTCCACATCTCGCGGCGGGCATAGAAGGCACGATTGAGGATCTGCAAGCCGCCCCAGACCGGGATGGCGAACGAGTAAAAGAACAAAGCCTCCGCGGTGCCGATGGTGCTTTGTTTGGTGAACTCGCCCCGCTCGAACAGGCTCCTCACGATCGGAATCGTCATGGCTGCCACTAGTGCTGTTGCTGCCATAGAGAGAACTAGGACGTAGCGGAGAGCCTTGTCAACAGTGTTTTTCATCTCGTGGAGGCGACCCTCGGCGAACATCCGGGCCAGGAACGGATAGGCCGCCACCCCGGCGGCTTGTGCGATGACGCCGACCGGTACCAACATCGTGCGCCTGGCGTAGTTCAGTTCGGTCGCGGCACCTTCGCTTACGAATTGTCCAAAGACACGCATGAACGTTTCGTCGAGCACCACGATTGATTGCCCGATCATGAGGGGGAAGGCGATGAGCAGATATTCCTTGAGGACCGGGTGACGCCACGGGATACGCATGGAGAGCCGCATGCCCAATCGATGCGCTCCCCACCACTGGAGTGCAAAGTTGCCGACAAAGGCTCCTGCTAGCGCTCCCCAGATGAAACCCTCGGGAGACGCCTCATCATTGGTGATGGCGTACCCGACGCCCCCGACGATGATTCCCAGGTTGTAGATGATCGGCGCCAGCGTAGGAATGGTGAATACACCCTTGGTGTATTGAACTGCACTGAACAGCGCACCCAGCACGAAGAACACCTGAGCGGGGAGGATGATGCGGGTAAAACGAGTTGTGTTCGCTATTTGCTCGGGGCTGAACCGGGGAAAAAGCAACTCGACGACGTGAGGTGCGGCGACCCACCCGATCACGACGAGGCCGATAATGCCGACCGCAACAGGTCGGATGATGGCGCTCAATGCTTCCCAGCCGCCGGCTTCGTCGTCATCAGCGAGATATCGCGACAGAATCGGTATAAACGTGATGGACAGGAACCCACCAGCGAGCAGGTAGTTGAGGAAGTCAGGTATCGCAAACGCGGCGACGTATTCGTCGGTTGAGGCTGTTGCGCCAAGCAGCGAAGCGAAGATGACCTCTCGCAGTTGGCCGAGAATTCTGGAGATCAACACGCCGGCCGAGACGATCAGCGCCGCGGCCCCCATACGTTTTCCGAGTGAGGTACTACTGGTCACGGAGTCAAGCTAGCCGCAACTGGCGGTACGGCGAGGATCAGGTCGCAAGGTCCCGGCGCTGCAGGATCGCAGCGACGGCGGCCGCTGCCACAATGATGAGCACCGTTGCCTTGACGATGGCCCCGCCGGCACCTGCGGTAAGCGAACCGATGGCAAACTGGGGGAGTTCAACGAGGAATCGGTCTGGAGCCATCCCGGCCATGGCGCTGACCCCGATTCGCCACGGCGACAAACCCGCAACCGCGGGGACTACTCCGCCGATACCGTTCTCCCAGATAAACACATAGGTGAGGCCGATGAGCGTGGCTCGCTTCAGCAAATAGCCGAGGGGTACGAATATCGCGGAGTATGCGGCAGTCGCGACTGCGGTCCCGACGAGAAGGGGCACGAAGTAGTCGAAGGTGTCGATGCGGATGGCGGCGACAATCCCGAGAGCGGCAGCACCAACACCGGTGAGGGCGAAGCTCTCCATGAAGGCGGCGGCTACCTTGGCCCCACCGATCGTGAAACGGCTAATCGGGCGTAGGACCAGGAAGGACATCGTGTTGTCCCGCCTCTCGTCGCCAAGTACTGAAGTGGCGATAATCAAGGTGACGACCGGCACCACGATGTTCATAAAGGTACCGACGGTGATCCCCAGGAATATGTCAAATGCCTGCTGCTGGTTGTATTCGACGCTTGCGGTGGAAGCTGATGATCCGAGTGCGGTCAAGAGGTACGTTAGGGCAGCGGACACCGACAGTAGCCCCAAGCCTATTGCTCGTTTGGGGCGCAAGGTCTGACGTATCGTCACGTTGGTGATGGCCAGAAATGCGTTCATCGGCGACCTACCAGATAACGGAATACGCTTTCCAAGGACTCGTCTTCAGGAGCGAAGCGCGACAGGCGAACATCGTGCTCGATGGCCAGCCCGGCAATGATGCTGCCGAGCCCGGCAAGATCGGAGGTTTCGATGTGCAAGCCTCGATCATCGATAGTGACGCTGTCCACGCCGGTGTGGCTCAGCAATGCTGCACCAAGTTGTCGGGTTTTGTCGCATTCGATGACAACTCGGTAAGGGATATCTGACATTGCCCGTCGAATCGCAGCAATGTCCCCGGCGGCTGCCAACTTCCCGTCCACAATGGCGATAACCCGGTCGGTCATCCGTTCAACTTCCTGCAGAACGTGCGACGAGACAATTATGGTGTTGCCCCGCTCCGTCAACGCGCGGAAGAGGCTGATCAGATGCGCTCGCTGCACAGGGTCGGTGCCATTGAGAGGTTCGTCGAGGATAAGTATCTCGGGGTCATGGACCAATGCGGCTGCCACTTTGGTCCGTTGCCGCATTCCTTTTGAGAACCCACCGACCGCGCGATCGGCGTCGGCGGTGAGCCCAACTTCTTCTAGCGCCTGACTGGCGGCTTGCCCGGGATTGGTCACCCCGGAGAGGCGCGCAGCATATGTGATGTAATCACGGCCGGTAAGCGTGTTGTAGAGAGCACTCTCTTCTGGCACAAAACCGATCTCTTTGTAGCGCTCCACATTGGCCCGTGGCTGTTGTCCCTTGACCAGAACCTTCCCTTGCGATGGCAGTGTCAGCCCGGTCAGCATCCGCAGCAGCGTGGTCTTTCCCGCCCCGTTGGGGCCAAGCAATCCCGTGAGTCCCTGGCCGAAAGAACACGTCACATCGGACACTGCAACTTTTTGGCCGAACCACTTAGAGACTGCCGCTACTTCAACCGTGGGGTCGGCGACCAGAGCGGGGCTCGAGGTCACAGCTCTCTCCGATATCTCCGGAACATCAGATATCCGGTGACAAGACCGAGGACCGCTATCGCTACCGCCGATGCCCATGGCTCGAAGCCGGCAGCGATGGGGGCCGCGTTTTGTTGCTTGTCGAATACCCAACTCCGAACAACTTCGGGGTGCTGCAGCAGCGAGAGCATTGTGCCGAAGCGTGCGCCTACGAAGTCGATGCGTTGGAAAGCCTCAGCGAAGGCTGCGGAGCCAAACATCACAGCGAGGTATGTTCCGGCGGCAGGACCGGTTCGTTTGGCGTACGTTGCAATCAACATGGCCGGTGCCCCGTAACCCACGATGTAGGCAGTCATGGCAGCGAGCACCCTGGCGAGATCGCCGAGGTTCCCCAGCAATGCCGCACCAAGGCCGCGGTCGTCGAGAGCCGCAAACCCGATGTACATCATCAGGTTGGGGAGCAAAACGAACGAGGCGACGACCGCAAATAGGGCTCCTGCTCTCGCCAGTACGTAGTCCCCCGCGGTCAGCGGCCGGGAACTGTATACGGCGAGTACTCCCTCCTCGCGGTCAGGGATCAGCAGTTCAGGCGCTGCCAGGGCGACGAAGAGGAGAACGATGGCCCCGGTCAGGCCCATGTATTCGGCGTGGCCACCGAATGGGCTTTCGGCTTCTGGACTGAATGCGTTCAATGTAAAAGCGAGGCCAATAAACACGGTAGCGGGCAGAACTGCGAAAACGACCAATCCCCAGGGATAGACCTTCTTGCGAGCTTTGCGCCGCAGTCCCATGACCCTGCGGACACCGTCTTTGACGATGGCGCGGATCGCTCCCGATCGTCCGAGACGCTCGCCGTCGTATGGCTTGTAGCCGAGGTCAAATACGGCGCCGGTACGGTCATCCATTAGTCGGCGCCTCTCCGAGGAAGATGTCCTCGAGTGTCGTCGAGCGTGCACCCATTCGACGCAGTGGGGCACCGGTGGCGGCCAGCACGTCCCTGGCCATGATGAAGGGGTCGAACTGGTCGGTGCTCAAGATGATGACATTTCCCCTGGTTTCGACTGTGGCACCGAGTCGCGCTAGTTCTGCGGCGACCGTGTCTACCTGGTCGATTACCTCGAGTTCAACGATGTTGGTCTCAGTAAGACCCGACAGCGGACCGCTGCGCAGCACCTGGCCTCCATCGAGCATGACTACCCAATCGCAGGTTCGCTCTATGTCGGGGAGAACATGTGAGGACACCAAAACGTTGATGCCGAAGCCGCCAAGTCGACTGATCAGGTCGAGCATTTCTTCCCGCCCGGCTGGGTCTAGACCCGCGGTCGGCTCATCCAGAAATACGATCTCAGGGTCGTGCACTATCGCTTGGGCCAGCATTGCCCGTTGCTTCATCCCGGTTGAGAAGTCCCCGAGGTAGCGGAATCTCTCTTCATGAAGCCCGACCATCGTGAGAATGTCGGAGGCACGTTGGCGGGCTTCGTGCGCAGGGATGCCGGCCAGCTCGGCGGCGTAGGAGACGAAGTCGGCGGCACTCTGTGCCAAGGGAAGGCATGAGCCCTCTGGCATGTAGCCGATGCGGTTGCGAACAGCGACGACGTCCTCTGCCGGGTCACTTCCCAGTACACCGACTTTGCCGACGGTCGGGTGCAGAATCCCGAGAAGGATTTTGATGAATGTGGTCTTTCCTGCGCCGTTGGCGCCCACCAGGCCGATGCGTCCGTTTGGCACTTCGAGATCGAGGTGATGCAGGGCGATCACATCCCCGTACGCATGTCCGAGGTTTTGAGCTGAGATTGCTGGCGCGGTCATGGGGGCGAGGCTAATACCGGTCAACCCTGAGTGGGAACCGAGTACTACCCCATGTTCCGGTCACGGACCCGGCGGACTAGATAGCGCCAGACCTTCTCCGGGGGCCCTGCGCGATCGTCCATCGTCTTGTCGGCTACTGGAGGAGCCGGCGGCGGGGTACTCGGTGCCGGGGAGGTGGCCGCGGTTTCTTGCCTAAGTTCAGAGAGCCGCTCCCGCAGAAACTTGGCTTCGGTTTCTGCCTTTGCCGCCCTTTCCCTGGCCTCGGCAAGGTGCTGTCCAGCTTCGTGGAGATTGCCGAGTTGGTTGAGCATCTTGTTCCATGCATCCACCGGGACGATCATCGTTCCCGGCGGAGCTTGGGCTGCAGGTGTCGAGCTGGTTGGTTCTGCCGACGCCGCGGCAACGGGTTGGCTCACGTCCGGCGGGAATTGTGTGCTGGCGGTTGTGGCCTCGGGCGCGATGGTTCTTCCGAGCTCTGTTGCACGTTGCTTTACACCAACAAGGTCAACCATGCGGACCTCTGTACGCCCTGGACCCGCAACAAGGTATGTCGGGACGGTCTTGCGGCGCGCCCACTTGCGTACCGTCTCAAGTGGGATTCCGGTAGATCGCGAAGCTTCGCGCAGTGTGACCCAGTCGCCATCGGGAACAACATGCTTCCCATTTTCGGCTTCTGGATGCGGTGCCCGCCGCACGGCGGATCGCAGGGTCTCGGTTTCCCACAAGAAGGCTGGATCTCGATCGGTCATGGGATTCATCATACGGCCACCGAGCCATCTACAACCGTCGCCAACGTGCGATGGCGAATCCGTACTGTGGTTCGAGGTCCTAGGATGACTCCCGCTCGTAGAAAGCCGTCAGTGACGTCCTCATCTCATAGTCAGATCTCAGGTCGGCCAAGCTCGGAAGACGTACGCGAGATGGTTACTCGGATCGTCGACGGGGTTATTGGCAACACAACTACTGAGTCGCGCTCGGCATCTCCTCAAGAGACGCCGACGTCACCACAGCCAAAGACACCCTCGGGTGAGGGAATCGCCATTGGCGCCGACCACGGTGGTTTTCCGCTCAAGGAGAGGCTTGCATTCCGGCTTCGTGAGCAGGGCCACGAGATCCTTGACTGTGGCACCGATTCGCTGTCCCCGGTCGACTACCCGGACTTTGCTCACGCCGTCGCCAGCGCGGTGGCGTCCGGCAAGGTACGGTTCGGGATAGTTGTTGACGGTGCCGGGATCGGTTCGTCGATGGTCGCCAACAAGGTACCGGGCGTGCGTGCCGCTCTTTGTTACGACTTGTCCAGCGCCCGCAACAGCCGCGAACACAACCATGCCAACGTGCTGACATTAGGAGCAGGGCTCATTGGCGAAGGTCTAGCCTGGCAGATCGTCCAAGAGTGGCTGGCTACAGACTGGGGCGGCGATCGTCATGGCCGCCGAGTAGACATGATTACGGAAATCGAACAGCGCTATCTAAAGGCGTAGGAGACCAATGGATCGGGAAAACCTCATCGAGGCGGTAACTCAGGAAGTGCTGGCTGCACTGACCATGCGTTACGACGTCTGTCAATCACCGGAGGCCGTACGCAACGTCGTAGCCAACGGTGCCGACCGGGTTAGCTTCCACGGCGACGCAGCCGACGTGCCGATGGACCTTGCTAAGTACATCGACCACACACTGCTCAAGCCAGAGGCGAAAGCCGAAGATATCGACGTGCTTTGCGACGAAGCTCGCGAATACAAATTTGCGTCGGTCTGTATCAATCCCACCTGGGTGAAGCGAGCAGCAGACAAGCTACGCGGTTCCGGTGTTGTCACATGCACCGTTATCGGGTTTCCCCTTGGGGCGACAACCACTGCGATCAAGGCGATGGAAGCGCGTAGAGCCCTGCGCGAAGGTGCCAGGGAAGTTGACATGGTCCTCAACGTTGGCGCGTTGAAGTCCGGCGACTACGACCAGGTGCGTGAAGACATTGCCCAGGTCGCCGAAGCAGCACACGAAGTTGGCGGCCTCTGCAAGGTCATTCTCGAAACCGCCTTGCTCACTGATGAAGAGAAAGTCATCGCGTCGTCGTTGGCAAAGGAGGCAAAGGCCGATTTTGTCAAGACATCGACCGGGTTCGGCTCGGGGGGAGCGACGGTTTACGACGTTGCGTTGATGAGGGAAACAGTTGGCCCTGACATGGGTGTCAAAGCTTCTGGCGGGGTTCGTACCCTCGAAGACGTTGAAGACATGATTGCTGCCGGAGCGACCCGAATCGGCGCTTCTGCAGGTGTGCAGATTGTTAGCGGAGATCAAGGAGATACAAATGGCGACCGGTATTGAGCTCAGGTCCTACGCCTTTTTGGACAGTCTGCAACCGCAGTATGCGGCATTCCTGGGCACGGTCGCCAAAGGATTCCTACCACTCGCCTATGACGCTTCTCTATGGGTCGAGGTTGCTCCCGGAATCGAGATCAATCGCCTAACCGACGTCGCACTCAAGGCGACCAAGGTGTGGCCGGGCATGCAAATCATCGAACGCTATTTCGGCGTCTTGGAGTTGCACTCACCTGACCAGGCCGAAACACGAGCCGCGGGCGAAGCGATCCTCGACGCTATCGGGCTTACCGAGGAGGATCGGATCAAGCCGCGACTGTTGTCCAGCCAGATCATTCGGCGTATCGACGATCACCATGCACAGCTTGTCAATCGGGACCGGCACGGTCACATGATCATCCCAGGGCAAACCCTGTATGTACTCGAGTGCGAACCTGCGGTCTACTCGGCGCTTGCCGCCAACGAAGCGGAGAAGGCGGCAGACATCAATATCTTGGAGGTCCGGTCATTCGGCTCGATGGGTCGTATGTATCTGGCTGGCGAAGAGAAGGACATCGACGTCGGGTGGCGGGCTGCCGTTGCCGCGATCGAGGGTGTCAGCGGACGCGACAAGTCTTAGAACTAACTGTTTGGTAACGAAAGGAGATGCTTCATATGGCTGAAGCTCTTGGAATGATCGAAGCTCGGGGTTTTGCGGCAATGGTCGAGGCCTCAGATGCGATGGTAAAGGCGGCCAAGGTCGAGCTCGTTGGCTACGAGAAGACCGGTGGCGGCTATGTCACAGCTGTCGTTCGTGGCGATGTGGCTGCGGTGAAAGCGGCAATTGATGCCGGGGTTCGGGGTGCAGAGAAGGTCGGCGAAGTCATCGCAACCCACGTCATCGCCCGTCCCCACCTCAACCTGGATTTGGTCTTGCCGCTGGGACGTAATGAGGAAGCTGCGCAAGAGCTCCACTAGTAGCTCGCCTGCAGCGAAACTGAGGTTGGTGGTGATGCGATGGACATCGGTCCGTGGCTGCTCCATCTCGGTCTAGGAGGTAGTCCATGCATCTGGGAAGGGTGGCAGGAACCCTTGTGGCAAGCCGCAAGGAAGAGTTACTCGAAGGTCTGGCGTTCCTTGTCGTGCGCCAGCTCGGTGTCGACAATGAGGAAACCGGCAGCTACGTCATAGCGGTTGACGCCGTAGGCGCTGGCGTGGATGAGGTCGTCATGTATGCCTCGGGAAGTTCGGCCCGCCAGACGGTCGCAACCAAGGACAAGCCTTGCGATGCGGTGATCATGGCGATTGTCGACACCTGGGAAGTCAATGGCGATACCAAGTACCAGAAGTGAGCACTGAGGCGTCCCCATGCTGAATGACCATGATGTCAATGCGATCATCGAGAGAGTCAAAGGCCGCGTAGCGGCTGCTGACTCCACGGGCCGGACCGGTCCGGCGCTCGCCGCCGGCGACGAACTTGCAGCCTACGAGGAGCAACTCGGTGACGGTATCTTTCCCACGATCGATGCCGCCGTTGCGGCGGCGCGGCGTGCGTTCTCTCAGTTCCGTGACATGGGTCTGGATGGTCGGCGCACCATCGTTGAGGCGATGCGTGCCGCCATGTTGCGTGAAGGCGAGCGTCTTGCGTACATGGCTCGGGAGGAGACCGGTCTGGGTAGAGCCGACGACAAGATCATCAAGAATCGCATCGTCACCATCGGCACCCCTGGTCCAGAGGATCTAGAGCCCCATGCGGTAACCGGCGATGACGGCATGATGGTGACCGAATGGGCGCCCTACGGCGTGATCGGCTCGATCTCCCCAACGACGAACCCTACGTCGACGATTATCAACAACTCGATCGCCATGGTCTCTGCCGGCAACGCTGTTGTGTTCAATGTGCATCCAAGCGCAAAACGGGTGTCGGTTGAAAACATCAAGCTACTCAACCAGGCAGTTATCTCGGCAGGTGGCCCGCCCGATCTCATCACCGCGATACCGAATCCGACGCTGGAAAGCGCCAAGGAAGTCATGTACCACCCCGACGTGCGGGTACTGTTGGTTACCGGCGGTCCTGGAGTCGTCAAAGAAGCGCTGAAGACCCAGAAGAAAGCGGTCACGGCCGGCCCCGGCAATCCTCCCGCGGTGGTTGACGCGACAGCTGACATCAGTAAGGCCGGGCGCGACATTGTCAACGGAGCCTCGTTCGACAACAACATCATTTGTGTCGATGAAAAGACCACAATTGTTGTGGACACAGTTGCGGATCGCCTGATTCAGGCGATGACTGCCGCAGGTGCATATCGGTTGAAGGAACACGAACTGAAGAGGCTCGAGCGGGTGATCTTCAAAGAGATGGGCGAGGCCAATAAGCCAGGGCTGATCAACGGAGAGTGGATAGGCAAAGACGCTCATGCCATTCTCGGGGCCATCGGAGTCAGCGCTGACCAGTCGGTCCGGCTCCTCATCGCTGAGGTAGCAGCGGAACACTCGTTGGTGTGGACCGAGCAGATGATGCCGGTGATGCCGGTGGTGCGAGTCCGGGATGTCGATGTTGCCATCGATCTGGCTGTCAGATCCGAGCATGGGTTCCGTCACACCGCTTCGATCCACTCAACGAATGTCGCCACCATCACAAAGATGGCACGAGCGATGAATTGCAGCATCTTTGTTGCCAACGGACCCAACTATGCAGGTCTCGGTGAAGGCGGTGAGGGATTCGCCTCGTTCTCTATTGCGTCCCCGACAGGGGAAGGCCTGACACGGCCGCGCACGTTCTCGAGAGTCCGCCGCGTGACTGTGGTTGGTGCGTTGAACTATGTCTGATGATGGCTTGACCAGCGAAATGCCCCTGGTGGACCCGGCAGTGGCCATGATCGAGTTTGCCTCGATCGCAGTCGGAATTACCGCAGGGGATGCGATGGTCAAGGCGTCGCCGATCGGCTCTATCTACGCAGGAACGGTCCATCCCGGCAAATATCTGGTGCTGATCAGTGGCGACACCGCCAGCGTAGATGAGGCGCTGGGTGTCGGTCTCGATATCGGTGGTTCCTCGGTTCTCGACTCGGTGTTTCTTCCCGATATCCACCCAGCCGTCACGGGTGCAATCGCAGGGGGAGAGGAAGCGGCATGGATCAGCGGTGAGTCGCTTGGCATCATTGAAACCGATCGGATTGCCACTGTGCTCCAAGCTGCTGACGCTGGCGTGAAGGCCGCTTATGTTGAGCTGAGCGCGGTGCGTATGGCTGACGGGCTCGGCGGCAAGGGCTATGTGTTGTTCTCAGGGGTTGTCGCTGATGTTGAGGCAGCCGTAGAGGCAGCAGAACAGTGGAGCGAGGCGGCCGGGCATGTCTTGGAGGCCAGGGTCATTGCCCAACTCCACGACGAGATGGCGTTCAATCTGCGCTCCGACCTTCGATTCCGCCACCGTCTCGTGCTGCGGTCTCTCGAACGGAGGCAGTGAGATGCAACTCGGACGCGTCGAAGGAACGGTAGTTGCAACAATCAAGTCCGAAGGTTTGGAAGGGGTGCGATTCTTGATCGTGCAGCCTCTCGATAAGCATCGCAACCCTGAGGGGACGGCTGTGGTCGCCGCAGACGCAGTGCAGATGGCAGGTCCCGGTGAGTTGGTCTATTTCGTAAGCTCACGCGAGGCAGCTGAGGCGATGCCGATTCGGTTTGTGCCGGTCGATCACGCCATTGTTGGCATTGTCGATCAGGTGGATGTGGTCAAGTGAAGGTTGCCACCGTATCCGGGACAGTCGTTTCGACGATCAACTCAGCCTTCTTCGATTCGAAAAAGCTGATGATCTGCGATCTGATTGACGCGGATGGCAATATCGACGGCTACACCATCGCCGTCGACGTCGTTGGGGCCGGCGTGGGCGAGACAGTTCTCATTCTTGATGAAGGCAATTCCGCGCGACAGATCTTCGGTTTAGATACCGGGCCGATTCGCGCTGTGATCGTCGGAATCGTCGATGATGTAGACATTAACTATCCACCAGATTCGGCCGACAAGCTGTAGGGTTCCCGCTTCTGCGGTCCAGCTGCGGCGGACGGTTCCCACAAGCCATCGAGGAGAATGCACCCGTAATGCGTAAACTATTAGTTCTTATTCCGATCCTGGGCCTCGTTGCCGCTTCGTGTGGTGGGGACTCGGGCGCCGGGTCTTGTGCCGTCGTCGCCGATGATGCGGTTCAGCTCTTTCAGACCACGATCGACGAGCTTGATTCCATGACTCTTGAGGAGTTGGGCGCGTTTGGCGAAGAGGGTCCGCCTGCGTTTGCCGACCTGGAAACAAAAGGGCTAGAGCTTCAGGAGCGGGCCGAGGAACTGAATTGTGACGAAGCTGAGATGGAAGAGCTGCTCAACGCTCGTATTGGCGATCTGACCGCCGATGGCGAGTTCGGTCAGTTCATGATCGACGGGCTCGAGGGCGGCGGGTTCTTCGATTAGAACCGCTCCACTTGGGTTCCACGGACAACACCACGTTTGTTCAATGACCACCTAGAGTCCGATTATGAAAAGCAGCGGCAGAGCATCCTGGTTGGGCGTTCTGTCGCTGCTTGTATTCTTGGGTGCGTGTACGGATCCGGTCGTCAACCTCGAGGAACC
>CAXMRC010000104.1:0-39899 GCA_964195945.1 uncultured Gemmatimonadales bacterium | reverse complement strand
AGACCAACTACCAGAATCCTCGTACAACGACACCGAATCCGAACCAATCGTCCCAGACCAACTACCAGAATCCTCGTACAACGACACCGAATCCGAACCAGCCGTCCCAGACCAACTACCAGAATCCTCGTACAACGATATCGACACGGTCGAAGGCGGTTGCGTGGTCGAGGTGGTCGAGGTGGTCGAGGTAGTCGTGGATGTTGTCGTCGATGAGGTGGTCGACGTCGTGCTGCTTGTCGTTGTCGTTGTGGTCGTGGTTGGCATTGGCGGAATTGCCGACAAGAGGAAGCTGGTGCGGAGTTCGAGCGTCTGGGGGGATGAGTTGCCTGACCAGATCTCCAGGGCGTACCAGCCCGGATCACGGTCTTCTGCATCTACATAGAAGTACACCGTCCACCCGATAGGAGATGAACCGATGTAGTTGACCCTGAGGTAAGTGCAGGGGCCCGTTGCTGGGCATCCGTGATAGACCTCTTGGCCGTCGGGTCCGATCCAGAAGAAGTAATAATCTGTGTACAGAGAGCTTGCCCACGTCGGCTGGGTGATGACGCTGAAAACACATTCCTGTTCGAGTGAGAACTCCTCACCGGCGACGCCGGTGCCGCAGCCGACGAATCTCGCAGTCGGCCCTACCGCTGGCAGCGTTGTTCCTGTGGTGCCCCCGCTCGTTGTTGTGGTGGTGCTGGTGGGTGGTGGTGGCGTGATCGGTGTCAGGCCGAGGGCGCGGGTGAGGAACGTCGCCATCTGGTCGCGTAGTACCGGGCTGTGAGGGCAGTACTGGTCGTTGACTGGTGGGTTGCATCCTTTGGTGACTCCGGCGGTTCCGAGGCGGTCGATGTCAGTCTCGAATACCAATCCGTCATCATCGGTGAACAGATCACCCAGACCGGCATCGGTGTAGCCGAGGGCGCGAACGAGGAACGCCGCCATCTGACCCCGGGTCACGTATCCCTCGGGACAGAAAAGGTCATTGACTGGAGGGTTGCAGCCTTTGGTGATCCCGGCTGCGGCCATCCGTTCGATGTCTGCTTCGAAGATCGATCCGTCATCGTCGGTGAAGGGGTCGTCGAGCCGGTCTGTTAGCCCGAGGGCGCGTGTTAGAAACGCTGCCATCTGACCACGATTGACCCTGTCTGATGGGCAGTAGAGGTCATTGACGGGCGGGTTGCAGCCTTTGGTGATCCCGGCCGCGGCGATAGCCTCGATGCTGCCTTCGTGAATGCTGCCGTTGTCGTCGAGGAACGAGCCCCCCGGCGGCAAGGTATCTGCAAGGGCAAAGCCGATGACCGATGCAAAGAGCAGGAAGGCTATCCCGATCGTTCCAATGAGGCTTTTCCTCGGACCAAGACGATTCATCAACGATCCCACCTTTCGCAGTGACTGCAAACTCCTCTGCGACCCTAAGCCACCGATTCCGGGTCCGCCTAGAGGCTTTAGACCCAGCCTGTTGCGGGTGCTCGCCGCGGCCCTTCGTTTGCAGGAGTGGGAACTTGCATCTCCGAGCCTTGGCCCATCAAGACATTGGCTCGGCGTGGTTCGCCCCGGTGGATCTCGGCCGGTCCCAGTGCCAAATCAGTTGCGAGACGAATTGAACGAGACGCCGCTCACTGCGACTTATGGTGCGGGCGAACGGACTCGAACCCCCACAGGCTTTCGCCTACCAGGATCTAAACCTGGGGTTTGTTCATCCCATCTAGTCCCGTCCTGTCCCTTTGCGTCCGAGTCCAGGGCGATTTCGGGCATTTCGGAGGGTGTTCGTCCCGTCTGGTCCCGTTCTGTACCTGCGTGTTGGGTTGCAATCGGGTTGCAGCGACGGGGTGAAAGTCATCGCGCCGCGCTGTAGTTTTCGGCGTACGCTTGATGGCAGGATTGCTGGTCGAGAGCGAGTGCGGTTTGGGTCGTGCGAACGACTGGTCCGTTGGCCCCGGGGATACGGACTTTCGCCCGAGGTCCTTGAGAACAGATGGTTCTGAAGCGATGAGAGGAGTGAGTCCAATGGCTGCCGAATCGAGCGCAGAACGGGAAGGTCGAGAGTGGACAGCTTCAGTGAACGGTATCGGGTTGCGGGTCGAAGAGGTCGGCAGCGGCGAACAGGCTGTCGTCTTCTCCCCGAATCCGTTCATCAACCGGGCGCTATACGACGCGCCCGTTGCCGCCCTGAGCGGTGACTACCGGTGTCTCAGGTATGACCATCGTGGTCAGGGCGACAGCGGTTTCGGAGTTTCCCAGCCCTCACCGGGCCTGCTGGGAACCGAGGGGCTCTACGACGACGCGGTCGCTCTGTTGGACCAGCTGGACGTCGACAACTGTCATTGGGTCGGGTCTTCGATCGGCGGTTTTGTCGGTGTCCGCCTTGCGGCTCGCCACCCGGATCGGGTCCGCTCGCTTGTCCTCCTCGGGTTCAGCACAGAACGCCTTACCCGGGCGGCTCTGCGGCAGGTCAACATGATGGTCGGAATTGTGCGTTCGGGCCGACGGCTGGGACCGGTCGGCGACGCGATGCTACGACGGGTGTGTGAGCAGGTCATGCGGAACATGTTCGGTGTGACGTTCATGTCCGACCCGACACGTGGTGACGAGCGGGAGCTGTGGCGGCAGCGGTTCATGTCGCTGTTGGTGCCAGAGGCAGCACCGATGATCCGTGCGGTGTTCGGCCATCCTGGCACCTCGCCGGAGTTGCTCGCCCAGATCAAGGCGCCCAGCCTGATCATCGCCGGCGAAGAGGAGTACGGCGGAACCGACCAAGCCCGGCAAGCCCAGAGGGATATCCCGGATGCCCGGCTTGTGACAGTCCCGGGTGCCGGGCACATGGTCCTGATCGAACAGCCCGACGCGGGTACCACTGCGATCACCGATTTCATCCGGGAAGTCAACGCGGCGTAACCCCGGGTGTGGAATCGGGTTGCAGTGGTTCGGGCGCAAGGAACTGCTGAGCCGCGCTGTGGTTTTTTGGGCGTACGCTTGATGGCAAGTCGCCGGTCAGGCTTGGGTCTTGGTCGGTCGTGCGGCGAGCGTGCTTCGGATTGCTGAGCGGGACACCCGACTGGGGTTGCTCGGGGAGAGCAGAGGACCACCCATAGCGGGACATATGGTGCGGGCGAAGGGACTCGAACCCCCACGAGCATTAGCTCACCAGGACCTAAACCTGGGGTTGTTCATCCCATCCAGTCCCATCCTGTACCAAGGAGTCCAGGAATAGGGCTGTTTTCGGGGTGACGGATGGGGTTTCGTCCCGTCTAGTCCGGTCCTGTACCAGCGTGTTGGGTTGCAATCGGGTTGCAGTTTGGGAGTGCTGCGGTGGGCGGGATTCGCTTTCGGTTGTCCATATTCCGCCCCGTTTCGGCGAAGTTCAACGGCCTTCCATGCATGTGCGCGACCTTGGCGGTGCCGCATTTGTGACATTAGGCCCTGAAGGTCAGGCATTGGTTCTCCGATATTGACGTGAGGAAACAAAGGGGATCATATGGTCTATCGGTTACTTGCTGCGACAGCGTGTGTGGCTCTGTTGCTGAGCGCAGCTATTGCGGCTGCCTCGCCGCTGCCCGACGGTGGTTCGTTCAGTGACGATGATGGCAACGTGCACGAGCCGAGCATCGAAGCGATCGCCGCGGAGGGCATCACGCGGGGCTGCAATCCGCCTGTCAATGATTTCTACTGCCCGAGCAGTCCCGTTACCCGCGGCCAGATGGCTGCGTTCCTTGTTCGAGCACTTGATCTGACTGAGGATGGAGGCGGCAACACATTCATCGACGACGACGGCTCCACGTTCGAGGACGACATTGCCAAGCTGGCCGCCGCGGGGATCACCAGAGGATGCAATCCTCCCGAGAACACCATGTACTGTCCCGAAGAATCCGTAACTCGTGGCCAGATGGCGGCGTTCTTGGTGCGGGCTATGGGATACACCAATACCGGCGTGGGTGACTTGTTTGTCGACGACGATGGGTCGACTTTTGAAACTGACATTGACCGCCTCGGCACCGCAGGAGTAACCAAGGGGTGCAATCCGCCCGAGAACACAATGTATTGCCCTAGCGACCCTGTGCGACGAGACCAGATGGCATCATTCCTCGCTCGTGCGCTGGAGCTTCCGCCGATTGTTCCGACCACATCAACAACTTCAACCACGAGTTCGACCACCTCTACAAGTACCAGCACGACCACGTCAACGACTTCCACGACACTCCCACCGCCACCGTCGTGGCGTGTCTCAGAGATCGTGAGCGTATCCACGGCAGGTGTCCAGGGCAACGCTGACAGCGGCTATTCCCACTACGACATCGCGGTCAGTGGCGACGGACGCTTCGTGGTCTTTACGTCGGAGGCGTCGAATCTGGTTGAGGGAGACGACAACTTCGCCACGGACGTCTTTGTGAGGGACCGCTTGCTGGGTATCACCGAAAGGGTGGGCACGGATGCGGCGTGCTGCAACGTAGACATCAGTCAAGACGGGCGATTCGTGATCTACGGCCAGACCTCTGTAGGTGTGGTTCTTGTTGACCGCCAGGCGGGAACGAGCGTGGCAACCGGTTGCACGAGCTACGCCACGATCAGCTCTGATGGATCGTGGGTGGTCAGCGCACCGAATAGTACCGACCTGTGTTGGTACAACAACATGACCAGCCCTGTAAGTCATCCGACCGTGTTTACATCGCTTAGACCACCTTCGATCTCGGGCGATGGCAACCTCTTGACTGTCCAGGTTGATGGCTTCGTTGACCAACCGTCAGTCGCTCACGTTGCGGTTCATGACTTCACAACAGGCACCGACGAACTGATCTCCGTCAACAACGCTGGCACCCGAGGCAACAAGGGTGGCATAGCCGGGTTCATCAGCAGCAACGGCCGCTGGGTCGTCTTTGCATCGCAGTCAACGAATCTTGACCCGGCGGACACCATCGATGACTGGAGTCTCTATCTGCGGGACAGAGTCAGTCAAACCACGACCTACCTGCCCGGAGCGTCGTTCATTCGGGCCGTTGGCATCAGCGATGATGGGAGGTGGATCACGACTTTCGACGGCGAAATCTACGATCGTGACGCCGGGGTATTCGGGCTTTCAAGGTATGACACCGCCCACAATGGACAACCGGCAAACGAAACAACGCACGGAGGCTCCATCAGTCTTGATGGGACCGTCGTCGCCGTCGCCTCGACATCCTCAAACCTTGTTGCGTCGGACGGCAATCTGTGGGGCGACGCGTTTGTTTCGACGTTCGGCGATTGGTGATCAGGATCAACGTTCGTGTCGATCGGGCCTAGCGTGCCTGTCACCGGTATCCGTCCCAAGCAACATAGGACTTGGTTAGTGCGGGCGAAGGGACTCGAACCCCCACAGGCTTTCGCCTACCAGGACCTAAACCTGGCGCGTCTTCCATTTCCGCCACGCCCGCGTAACGGCCCCCACCGCAAGCAATGTCGCGGGTGGAAGCGGTTGGTGGGTCGCCCGGGAATCGAACCCGGAACCTATTGATTAAGAGTCAAGTGCTCTGCCTGATTGAGCTAGCGACCCGGAGCGATTGTAGCAACGGAATCAAGTCATGTGATCGCGGACGTACTGGATCCATGTCATTGTGCGATTCCAATGATTCGAGGCTCGTAGGACCCTGACCCTGCACACCCCTGCTGCTAGGTGGTTCTTCCGATGACCCGTGCCCTTGGGCTTGATGTAAGTCTTGGTGAAACTCACTGTGGGCAGATTGAGTGTTGTCCTCCAGTAGATCTTTGCAGCTTCTTCGTCATTCCCTTCGTGGAGGTGCAGGCTCAGGCGGAAGTCGGCGGCGGCGTCGACGTACGCCCGCACCCAACCGATGAAGAGCCGCAGCGCAGCCGGGTCAGTATTGGCGACCGCAAAGTCATTTCGCCACTTCGACCCTTCGGCCCAGTACAGAACGACACCCGCGATAAAGCTCGGATCAGCCATGTTGGCTGCAGCAAAAACCAGAGCTTCGCGTCGGATGAGCTCGATCTCCAGGCGGCGACGCCATTGCGAATCCTTGGGTACGCCTTTCTGCGAGGGTGTCCTGTCCCGGATTGCCTGCGTTTGGGCTGGGGACAAGTCTATGTCGCTGCACCAGTTGGACAGCGTTCCCTTCGGAACAGGGATGATCTCGCGGATCTCGCCGTAGGTCAGGCCTAGCCGGCGTAGAGCTTTGCCGAGCTCCGATCTCTCCCAACGGTGGAGTTCTTCCCACTGCGATGCCTGACTCAGCAATGTCGCTGGTACTTCTGGCTTCATGCCGACAACGTATCGGCTCGGTACGACAGACCAGCGCGAACGTGCAACAATGTCGCTCTCGCGGGCTGTAGCGCAGCTTGGTAGCGCACCTGCTTTGGGAGCAGGGGGTCGCCGGTTCAAATCCGGCCAGCCCGACAAATACGCAAGAGCCAATCGGCACTCCAAAACGGTAGGGACGCCTTTGGTATCCTTGCGTCTTATGCGGATGTAGCTCAATGGCAGAGCTCCAGCCTTCCAAGCTGGCCACGCGGGTTCGACTCCCGTCATCCGCTCGGTTGGACGCCGTGGGTTGGCTACATGTCTATCCTTTGGCGTCCTTGGTGTGCCCCCGTAGCTCAGGGGACAGAGCAGGAGCCTTCTAAGCTCTTGGTCGAGGGTTCGAATCCTTCCGGGGGCGCGGCGTGCCGGCTTTGCCGGCACGTGGGCAGCTTCGGCAACCCGGCAGAGCCGGATGGCCGAAGCTGCGGCGGAGAGATCCGCTACATGGTGGTCGTAGCTCAGTTAGGCAGAGCACCTGGTTGTGGTCCAGGAAGTCGCGGGTTCAAATCCCGTCGGCCACCCCATCAGCCATAGCGGCACCGTCCCATCAGGGACGGTGCGGTTAGGCCTTGTACCAAAATCCGAGGAGTCGTCCGTGCAAACCGATATCAAAGACGCTGGTCCGTTCGAGCGGATTCTCACCATCAGGCTCGAAGAAGCAGAGCTCGAGTCGGCCAAGAACAAGGCCGCTCGCAAGATGTCGCAGTCGATGAAGATCAAAGGCTTCCGCCCCGGCAAGGCACCCAGGTCGATCGTCGAGCGCATGGTCGGTGCGGCCACCCTCCGTTCCGAGGCCATCGAGGAAGCTCTCCCAGAACTAGTCGGGCCCGCCATCGATGAAGCAGAGTTGGAACCGGCAACCACCCCTCGGGTCGAAGAAGTGCGTGATGCCGAGGGTGGCGGCGTTGACGTCGACATCAAAGTGACGCTGTGGCCGCTCCTCGACGCCGTTCCAGACTTCAGCGGTCGGCAGGTCGAAATCGATTCCCCCGCCGTCACGGATGAAGAGGTTGACGCTCAGATCGACCGTCTCCGCGACCAATACGCCGAGCTCGAAGATGTCGAGCGCCCCGCAACCGATGGTGACTTTGTCATGATCAATATCTCCGCGGCCATCGACGAAGTCGAAATCCCAGAGGCAACCGCAGAAGACCTGCTGTACGAGGTCGCATCGTCATCCTTCATCCCCGGACTCGATGATCTTGTTGGTGGTGCATCCACAGGCGATATTCGCCAAGGCCCGGGGACGCTTCCCCCTGGATTCGGGCAGGACGAACCCCGAGATGCCGAACTCAAAGTCCTCGTCAAGGGGGTGCGAGCCAAGAAGCTCCCTGAGGTGACCGACGATTGGGTCTCTGACGTTTCCGAGTTCGATACCGTCGATGAGCTCACCGATCGCATCAAGACCAACCTCACCATCATGAAGCTCGACGGGGCCGACAATGCATTTCGGAGCAAGCTCATCGAAGACTTGAGCAGCGAGCTATCACTTGAGATTCCCGGTGCGCTCGTCGACTCTGAGATGGAAGCCACGTTCCACAATCTCTCGCACACCCTGGAGCAGCAAGACCTGGACTTCAGCAATTATCTCCGCATCGTTGGCCAAAACGAGCAGGAATTCATTGAGGAAATCAAGACCCGCTCTGTACGGACTCTGAAGACTCGCATTCTGTTAGACAGCATTGTTGCTATTGAGGGAATCGAACTTGCCGACGGGGACCTGGACGAGGCCATTGCGGAAATGGCAGTCGAAGCGAACCAGGACCCGGCAGCCCTGAAAGAGGCTCTAGAGACGAGTGGTCGAGTAGAGGTGCTGACCGGTGATATCCTTCGCCGCAAGGCCCTCGATCGAATAGTCGCTTCAGCAGTTGCGGTCGATGACGAAGGTCAACACATAGACTTAAGGCCACCTGAGGTAGCCGACGATATAGAAGAGAGCGCTGACTCGTCTACCGACGAGGTCTCACCTAGCGGTGAGTCGGGGGCGGAAGAGGAATTAGGAGAAGCATGAGCTACTTGGTGCCAACCGTTGTTGAGAACACTCCCCGTGGGGAGCGTGCTTTCGACATCTACAGCCGCCTACTCAAAGACCGCATCGTCTTTCTCGGCACGCCGATTGACGACGGCGTCGCCAACGTCATCATGGCCCAGTTGCTGCACCTCGAGGGAGAAGACCCCGACAAGGACATCAACATGTACATCAACTCGCCGGGTGGTTCCACCTATGCGTTGATGGCCATCTACGACACGATGCAGTTCATCAAGGCCGACGTGTCAACCTATTGCATGGGTCTTGCGGCATCGGCCGCTGCGGTCCTCCTCGCCGGAGGCGCCGCCGGCAAGCGATTTGCCCTGCCGCACTCTCGGGTCATGCTGCACCAGCCGCATATCTCGGGTCTGGGTGGCCAAGCAACCGACATCGAGATCCATGCTCGTGAGATATTGAAGACTCGCGAAGAGATCAATGAGATTCTTGTCCTCCACAGCACGCAGGATATGGCCAGGGTGTCAGATGACACCGAGCGTGACT
Source organism: uncultured Gemmatimonadales bacterium (assembly GCA_964195945.1). GTDB lineage: Bacteria > Actinomycetota > Acidimicrobiia > Spongiisociales > UBA5794 > JAAETI01. The sequence goes on along the minus strand of CAXMRC010000104.1, from coordinate 31,089 downwards.
ACTGGATGAGCGCACCCGAGGCAAAGGATTACGGGGTCATTGACGAGATCCTGACACGGCGTACGCTAGAGGCAGTCGACGGGTAGGGAAGAGAGAGCGACTTGGCGAAATACGAAGGCGGCGAACTTCTCAAGTGCAGCTTCTGCGGAAAATCGCAGAAGCAGGTGCGCAAACTCATCGCGGGTCCAGGTGTTTACATCTGCGACGAATGCGTTGAGCTTTGCAACGAGATTATTGAAGAAGAGCTGGCAGATACAGAAGAGGTCAGCTTTGCCGAGCTTCCCAAGCCAAGCGAGATCTACGAGTTCCTCGACGGCTATGTCGTCGCCCAGGAGAAGGCTAAGCGTGTTCTTGCTGTCGCGGTCTATAACCATTACAAACGAGTCCGCGCCGGGCTGAAGGCCAAGGAAGAGGATGTCGAGCTCCAGAAGTCGAACATCCTTATGGTTGGCCCGACCGGTGTTGGTAAGACGCTTCTTGCCCAGACTCTTGCCCGCCGTCTCAACGTTCCGTTCGCTATCGCCGATGCCACAGCGCTCACCGAAGCAGGGTATGTCGGTGAGGATGTTGAGAACATCCTTCTCAAGCTGATCCAGTCCGCCGATTTCGATATCAAGCGGGCCGAGACCGGAATCATCTACCTCGACGAGATCGACAAAATCGCACGAAAAGCCGAGAACCCGTCTATCACTCGTGACGTTTCTGGCGAAGGCGTGCAGCAGGCGCTGCTCAAGATTCTCGAAGGAACGGTCGCTTCCGTCCCGCCCCAAGGCGGCCGCAAGCACCCCCACCAGGAGTTCCTCCAGATCGATACAACAAACATGCTGTTCATTTGTGGCGGCGCATTTGCTGGACTCGAGGAAGTCATCCGCAAGCGTGTCGGCAAGAACTCCGTTGGTTTTGGTGCTGAGGTGCGCTCGCTCGACAAGCGTACCGATACTCAGATTTTCGCCGAGGTCATGCCAGAGGACCTCATCGGCTTTGGTCTAATCCCTGAATTCATCGGGCGTCTCCCCGTGGTGACAACCGTCGACAGTCTCGATCTTGATGCGCTGGTACGGGTTCTCCAAGAGCCAAAAAATGCCCTTATCCGGCAGTACAACAAGTTCTTCGAGATGGATGGTGTCGAACTGGTCGTCACCGACGCTGCGCTCCGAGCTATCGGCGAGCAGGCGCTCAACCGGGGCACCGGCGCCCGCGGTCTGCGCGCCATCATGGAAGAGGTACTCCTCGACACCATGTACGAGCTTCCGTCACGCACCGACATCGCCCGTGTTGTCATCGACGAGGACGTGGTGCGGGACAAGGTCAACCCGACTCTGATCTCCGTCCAGGACCTCGGTTCATCCGAGGCACAAGAACGCTCAGCCTGAGTTTCGATCGAAGCAGGCTTCGATCGAGTTTCTCGTCTTCGGCCGCTTGCGGCCTCGACTCGTATTTGTGTGGCCGTCCGGCCGCACGTGTTCCGGTCGGTGAGGCTAAGCCTTCCCTCCCTTTTCGAGTGGGCCGGCGCAACCACCGCGAGCGCAGTTCCTCTTGGGAACCGCAACCTACCGCGCAGCGGTAGGCCCCCTCGAGCACCCCCATTTTGGAGGGTCTTACTCCCTCCAGGGAACTCGCTGAGGCTCTTGAGCCGCCAGCCGGAGTTTGGCGTAGCCAACTAAAAGGCTGACTCGCGTGACGAGTCAGCCTTTTACTAGCTTGCCGGCTTTCCAGACGTGGGTTACGCGGTCGGGGTTGCCCCAGATTGTGATGTCTTCTAGCGGGTTTTTGTCGAAGGCGATCACGTCGGCGTCGTAGCTTTCTTGGAGTTGGCCTGACTTTGGTGCCAGGGGACCGAGAGTGAGTGGGCCGGTCGCGGTGGCTGCTTCGATTGCTTCGAGCGGGGTCATTCCAGCGTCGATGAGGTATTTCAGTTCAAGACTGTTGGTTCCATACATCGAACCGCTCACGAAGATGTCGGTGCCCATGGCGATCTTGACACCAGCGGCGACGGCGATCTTCAGTGCCATCGCGTGGCGGTCGGCGATCATAGCGCCCTTGCGGTATGCGTACGGGGGAAGGATGTCTTCCATGCCCAAGAGCGCTGCGACCACGAAGCGGGTCGGCACCAAGATGGCATCGGCCTCGATCATCATCTGGGCGCTTTCCTCGGTGAGGTATGAGCCGTGCTCGATGGTCTTGACGCCTGCTTTGAGGGCGGCGACGATCCCTGGTTCGCCGTGACAGTGTGCGGCAACGATCCGGTCAGCTCTGGCAGCTTCTTCGACGATCGCCACCAGCTCCTCATGCGAGAACTGCTGATGGACGGGATGATCGATCTCGCTGAGGACGCCACCGGATGCGCAGATCTTGATGACCTGAGCTCCGCGCCGCAGCTGCTTTCTAACACCGAGCAAACATTCGGGAACCCCATCACAAAGTTGACCGAAACTGAAGCCACGATCTCCAAGGCTGTGTACGAAGTCCAGCGGAAGACCGTGGATATCGGCATGACCACCCGTTGTCGAAAGGATCGATCCAGCGGGGTAGATCCGCGGTCCTGCGATAGTTCCTTCGTCGATGACGGGCTTTAGCGAGATGCCCAGCCCGCCAACCTCGCGCAAGCTGGTGATGCCACCATTGATTGTTGCCGCGGCATCCGCAGTGGCGCGGGCGACCAGGGTGCCGGGATCGGCGGCCGCCATGCGCTCGAGGTCTGGGATGGGGGAGCCTATGAAGTGTCCGTGAGACTCCCACATACCTGGCATGACTGCTGGGACTGTTGATTCGCTATCGCCTGGAGACGGGGGAGGGGCGCCGGCGCTCGGGCCGGCGTAGACGATGTTGTCGCCGTCGGTAATGACCGTCCCGTTGCTGATTGGCTCGCCCTTGCCGGGAATCAGAACATCAGCCGTAATCCGTGTTGCCATGGCTCTCCTCTTTTCCGTGTCTCGAATCTACTCGGTCACAATCGGGTCCAAGCTGTTTGGAGATCTCGATGGGTAACTAGCTAGATTGAGCGACCACCCTTTGTATCTGGCTGACTACAGACAGTGACGGTAGATTCATGGAAGTAGGTCGGGCGACCTACTCCGCAGACGGCGGGCCAAGAGATAGCCAACTCGGTTCGGGCAAGCAGGGGGAATGCTTGGGGGCGGCAGGTGGGAAGGCTAGGTGACGAAGAACCCGAGGCCAGCAGTGGCCTCGGGTTCTTCGCGTTATCATGCGCGACCCGTCGGAATGTCAGATGACACAACAACCGTCGGCCCGATCGAGGCAGAGGAACGATGGAAGCTTCTTACGACCCCCAAGCTGTTGAATCCCGTTGGTACCAGGTCTGGGAAGACGCCGGCGTATTCAAACCGGAGATCAACCCCGATGGCGAACCGTTCTCGATCGTCATTCCTCCGCCCAACGTCACCGGTGTGCTTCACATCGGTCATGCGCTCAACATGTCGATCCAGGACGTCATCATCCGCCGCAAGCGGATGCAGGGCTATGCCGCCCTGTGGCTGCCAGGAACCGACCACGCCGGCATCGCAACGCAAAACGTTGTGGAACGAGACCTGGCCAAGGAAGGGCTCAGCCGTCATGATCTCGGGCGAGAGCAGTTCATAGAACAGGTCTGGTCGTGGAAGGCGAAACATGGCGACCGAATCAAGGAACAGGTTCGTCGTCTTGGCTTCTCCACAGATTGGAGCCGGGAGCGATTCACCCTCGACGACGGGCTCAGCGATGCTGTTGGGCATGTATTCGTCGAGCTTTACAACCAAGGATTGATCTACCGCGGTGAGCGCATCATCAACTGGTGTCCACGGTGCCATACCGCCCTCTCCGAGATCGAGGTCGAGCACGAGAATGAGGTCGGCGAGCTCACCCACATTCGCTACGACTTCACCGACGGGAGCGGCTCCGTCGTCGTGGCTACGACCCGGCCCGAAACGATGCTCGGAGACACCGCGGTCGCGGTTCACCCCGACGACGACAGATACAAAGACGTCACCGGCAAAACCGTCACCATTCCGCTGATCGGGCGGGAGGTCCCAGTCGTCGCCGACGTAGGTGTCGAACTTGAGTTCGGGACCGGAGCCGTCAAAGTGACGCCTGCCCACGATGCTCTCGACTTCGAGATATCGCAGCGGCACAACTTACCCGCAATCAAGGTCATCGACACCGAGGCCAACATCACTGAAGCCGGTGGTGAGTTCTTCGGGCAAGATCGTTTCGAAGCACGCGAAGCCATCCACCATGCTCTCAAGAAGCAGGGCTACATCGTCGAGGTCGAGGATCACCATCATTCGGTCGGTCACTGCTCGCGATGTGGAACGGTCGTGGAGCCAATGCTGTCGTTGCAATGGTTCGTCAAAGTCGAACCGATGATCGAACCGTCGGTCGCCCCGATCAAAGATGGGCGGGCTCGGTTTGTCCCGCAGCGGTGGGAGAACAACTACTTCCGTTGGATGGAGAACCTGCGCGATTGGTGTATCAGCAGACAGCTTTGGTGGGGGCACCGTATCCCCGCGTGGTATTGCGATGCCTGTGACGAGACCATCGTCTCTGTCGAAGAGCCGGCGGCCTGCACCTCTTGTGGGCACGGGTCGTTGCGCCAGGAACAAGATGTACTCGACACTTGGTTCTCGTCGCAGCTATGGCCATTCTCAACGATGGGTTGGCCAGAAGAAACCGAAGACCTGGCCAAGTACTACCCAACCGACGTGTTGGTCACTGCTTACGACATTATCTACTTCTGGGTAGCCAGGATGATGATGATGGGTGTCCACTTCACTGACACTGCACCGTTCCAGGACATCGTGATTCACGGTCTGGTGCGGGATGCGGACGGTCGCAAGATGTCCAAGTCCACCGGCAACGCCATTGACCCATTCGACATTGCAGATGAATACGGGGCTGACGCTCTACGACTCGCACTGCTGCAGTCTGCCGCTCCCGGCCACGACATACCGCTCAATATCGAGTGGATCGACGCCGCCCGCCGATTTGGCAACAAGGTGTGGAACGCCGTGCGCTTCACACTCAATCACGTCGAGGCCGGATCGGTCCCGGCTGCTGGTGGCTATCCGACGGAACCTGGCCCTGCCGATGCGTGGATCCTGTCACGCCTTGGCGAGATCATCACCGAATACGATCGTCTCCTCGATGAGTACCGGTTCTCCGATGCCGTGGGGTTGCTCTACAACTTCGCTTGGTCTGAGGTGTTCGACTGGTATTTGGAGATGGCCAAGACCTCGCTGCGTGATGAAGCGGCGGCGGCAACCACCCGTCAGACTCTCGGCGTTGTCATCCGTGATCTGCTGGCGCTTTTCCACCCGGTGATTCCATATGTGACAGAGGAGCTTTGGCATGAGCTGGTTGGGGACGGTCTGGTTGCGGCAGCCTCGTGGCCGATACCTTCCGGTAACACTGCCCCAACCGGTATCGATGAGTTGCAGTCATTGATCGTGTCGTTGCGTCGGTTCCGGGCCGAACACGGCCTCTCGCCAAAGCGATCGATCGATGTCCTCATCGACGATCCCGACGCCACAGCCGCGCCATGGTGGCAAGACCAGTTCACTGCCCTGGCCAATGTGGACGCTGTGTACGACGGGCCGCCGGCAGCGGTAGCCGGGCACACCCGTGTGACAGCAGGCAAGATCCAAGCGTTCATTCCTCTTGCCGGCCTTGTCGATGTCGAGGCGGAACGGCCGCGACTGCAGAAGGCCATCGCCGAGTCCGAGAAGATGCTCGAGCGGTCTCAGGCGAAACTGGACAATCCCAACTTCGCCGACCGGGCCCCCGCAGAGGTTGTGGCAGGCGAGGAGCAGCGGGTTACCGAGATGTCAGCGAAGCTCGAGAAGCTTCGCACCCAGCTTGCCGAATTGGTATAGAGGTACCTGAGTATGAACAACGATTATCCCGGTGACTACGAGGCGGCGGTTGCGTTCTTGGATCGAAGGATCGGCCACGGGATACGACCCGGTCTCGAACGGATCGAGCGTCTCCTCCAGCTGATGGGCGATCCGCATCGCTCCTACCCGGTCATTCACGTCGCGGGCACGAATGGGAAGACAACCGTCGTGCGGATGGTCTCCGACATTCTTGGGGCCCACGGGCTGTTCACAGGGTCGTTCACCTCGCCCCATCTGCATCGTGTGGAAGACCGGTACGCACTCGGGGGAGTCTCGTTCGGGCCGACTCATCTGGCCCGCGCCGTTGAGGACATCGCCCCACTTGTGATGATGCAAGAAGAGCAGTTCGACGAGAGTCCCACCTATTTCGAGTTGACTGCAGCTGTTGGATTCGGTGCGTTCGCCGTGGATGCGGTCGATGTAGCGGTTGTCGAAGTTGGGCTCGGTGGGCGGCTTGACGCGACAAATGTGGTGGAGGCTGATGTTTCGGTCATAACCGGTATTGCTCTCGACCACACCGCCTATTTGGGCAACACGGAGCGTGAGATCGCGGGAGAGAAGGCCGCGATCCTCAAACAGGAAGGCATCCTGGTCAGCGGTCCGATGAGCGATGAAGCTCTCGCTGCTGTGACAAGCCAAGTGGAGGAGACAGGCGCCACCTGGCACCGTGCCGGGAACGAATTCGAAGTCGTATCGGCGGAACGCGACGAACGAGGCTGGGTTGTGACAGTCCAGGGCTTGCACGCTCGCTATGACGACCTGGTGCTCGGAATCTACGGCAGGCATCAGACGGTCCATCTCGGCACGGCCATTGCGACCTGCGAAGCATTCTTGGGGCGTTCTCTGGATCCCGTCGCGGTTCGGGACGCTGCGGCAACAGTTCGTTCACCCGGACGGCTCGAGGTTGCCAGCCTGGCTCCGACGATCCTGATCGATGGGGCGCACAACGAAGAAGGTTTTCAGGGGTTAGCCACGGCACTGGCAGAAGAATTCGAAGAGACGGAGTGGATACTTGTCCTGGGGGCCCGCGGTGCCAGAGATGTCGCATCCCTGGTGTCTGTGCTTGAAGGCAGAGTGCATCAGATCATCGCAACCCAGGCAGATGATCACCTCGCCGTCCCGGCAGACAAGGTCGCCGCCGCCGCGACCGCGGCACTCGGCGTACCCGCCGAGACAATTGTCCCCGTCGCCGCAGCGATCGAGCAAGCCATTGCCGCAGCTGGTGACGGCGTCGGTGTGGTGGTGACCGGATCGCTCTATCTCGTCGGCGAAGCCCGTCATGCGCTCAGCCTGGACAACAGCCCATCGCCAGTACATCGCCGCTTCGAGGCTGAGGTCGCGGACGCGCCAGAGGAGTAGGCGAACTCACCGAAGGTGAGTTCGTTGGCAGTTCGCAAGCGAACTGCTGGTTGGATCAGCAACAGGTCGCTGCCGAGTTTCTCGTCACAGCTCCCGGAGGGAGCTGTTCCTCGTATCTGAGTGGCCTCTCGGCCGATTCACCCGTTCAATCTGGCAAAGCCAGCTCGAACGAACCGAGGGGGCGTGACGCGCAGCGTCACGTTGGCGGTTACCTTCGGTAACTGCTGCCGGCGAGCAACCCGCGGCAGATTCCCATCCGGACACGCGGCCGTGAGTTCGGTCTTGCAGAACTCGAACCTCGCCAAAGGCGAGGCGAACTCAAACCTGCCGCTTCCCTGGCTGAGTTCGGCCTTGCCGAACTCAAACCTGCCCGTAGGGCAGGCCGCTACCATCTCCGGCCGAAAGATCTACTAATGGAGAACGATATGGCAGTCGAGCACACCTTTGTGATGGTCAAGCCTGACGGCGTGCAACGGGCCGTGGTCGGCGAAGTTATCAGCCGATTTGAACGTAAGGGTCTGAAGCTGGAAAGAATGCGGATGCTTCAGATCGATGAAGAGTTGGCAGGTAGGCACTATGCCGAGCACACCGAAAAGCCATTCTTCGGAGAGCTCGTTGAATTCATTACCAGTGGCCCGGTTGTGGCCATGGAGTGGTCGGGTGAGTCAGCCGTCAGCGTGGCCCGCACCCTGATGGGAGTCACCAATCCGGCTGAGGCGGCCCCAGGAACCATCCGGGGCGATTTCGGTCTCATCATGACTAACAACATCGTTCACGGATCGGATTCCCGAGACAGCGGAGTGCGGGAGTTGGGCCTCTTTTTCGGCTAGCTGTGGCCTCCACCAATTTGGGGTAACTCTCAACCACATATACGGTGTGGGCCACCCAGAAGTCGCGTTTTCGCGACGTCACCCCTGGCGTCTGGGTAAACTGAACTCTGTCCCTCAACTGTGAGCAACGATGCTTGACAAACTCTTTTCTGTCGCTGGCCGCGATATGGCCATCGACTTGGGCACGGCGAACACGCTGGTGTTTGTGCGCGGCATGGGCATCGTCCTCAATGAGCCGTCGGTGGTGGCCATCAATACGCGCGACAACAAGCCGCTCGAAGTGGGGATGGAAGCCAAGCGCATGATTGGTCGTACCCCATCGCACATCCAGGCGATCCGGCCACTACGCCACGGGGTTATCGCAGACTTCGACATCACAGAGAAGATGCTGCGCTACTTCATCAACAAGGTGCACAACCGCCGTTTTGCGGCCAGACCACGGATCGTCATCTGTGTCCCGTCGGGGATTACCGCGGTGGAACGCAGAGCCGTCGAGGAAGCCGCCTATCACGCCGGAGCCCGACGGGCATACACAATCGAAGAGCCGATGGCGGCTGCGATTGGTGTTGGCCTGCCGGTGCATGAGCCATCAGGCTCGATGGTTGTCGATATCGGAGGTGGTACCACTGAGGTTGCCGTTATCTCGCTCGGTGGCATCGTCGTCTCCAAGAGCACACGCATCGGTGGAGATGAGCTCGATGAAGCCGTGATGTCCTGGGTCAAGAAGGAATACAACCTGATGCTTGGTGAGCGCACCTCAGAGCAGGTGAAGATGGCAATCGGGTCGGCGTTCCCGTTCCCCGATGAGCCATCAGCGGAGGTGCGTGGGCGCGATCTCGTGAGCGGCCTGCCCAAGACGGTCATCCTCAGTGCAGCTGAGATCCGTGAAGCTATCGAAGAACCGGTTCAGCAAGTTGTCGACGCCGTCAAGTTTGCTTTGGACAAGACGCCACCAGAACTTGCCGCAGACGTCATGGACAGGGGCATTGTTCTAACAGGGGGAGGGGCTTTGCTCCGCGGCCTTGATCAACGGCTCGCCAACGAGACCGGGATGCCGATCGTTACGGCCGACAAGCCGTTGCAGTCGGTCGTGATGGGCTCGGGGGCATGTCTCGAAGAATTCGAGGTCCTCCAAGTTGTGCTCTCCTCAAGCGGCCGTCGTTAGCCTCTCACCGCTCCGGACCAGCGGCATACGGCCGACCTGGAATATCTGATGCAATCGTTCCAAAGGTTCGACCGCTCCACGTCGCTGTTCATTGTGCTGCTGATCGTTGCTTTCATGCTCGCTACCTTTGATGTTCGTGCCGATGGTGGCGGTGTCGGCACAACGATGCGCGACGGAGCCCAGACGCTGTTCTCTCCCTTGCAGGAGGTGGCCTCTGCAGTTACCCGGCCGGTCGTCGGGTTTATCGATGCCCTCTCCGATATCGCAAGCCTGCGCGAGGAGAATGACGCCCTCCGTCTCGAGAACGAGTCGCTTCGTTCCGAAGTCCAGCAATTCGACAGCGTCCAGTCCGAGCTAGAGCATTTGCGGGAACTGAACGACGTGCAGGTTTCAGGTGATCTACCGTCAGTTCTTGCTCGCATTGGCTCGGCTGGTTCAAGCGCCTTTGACCTCGCACGGTGGATCGACAAGGGATCGAATGACGGCATATCGATCGGCGATGCGGTCATCGACGAGCACGGCCTAGTTGGCCGCATCGACTTGGTATTTGATGGGTCGGCGCGGGTTCGTTTGATCCTTGACCCGAATGTGACGGTTGCGGTCCGAGATACGGTGACAAATCAGGCCGGGACGGTCACAGGGAATAACGAAGAAGCTCTGGTTCTTCGCGTGTTTGATGCCGAGGATCCGGCGCGGGCAGGCAGTGTTGTTGTTACCGCCGGTAGCCGATTCCCAGCCGGAATTGTCGTAGGGACGATCGCCGAGACGGCTTCTGATGATGCAGGCTTCGGACTGGTGACCACCGTCACCACTGCGGTGAGCTTCTCGAAGCTCGACTTTGTGCGGGTGATCGTCGGGTATTCACCGCTCGATGCCAGATCGGAAGGAGATCTGCTCGAGGAAGCGCCGGTTCCCGACGAGCGGACCACTGATACCACCGAACCTGGCACCGAGTCCGGTACCGGCGGGGAGTCGTCATGAGGGGACGACCCGTCGGCATTGCGCTTCTCATGGTCGTCATTGCTGTGGTGGCGCAAACAGCTGTCTTTGGTGAAGGACGGATCAATCCCTTTGGCGCATCGCCGGCCGTCGTGATAGTCGTGGTCCTGGCCTGTGCCAGATATCTCGACCCAGAGCCATCGCTGTTTCTCGGATTCACGGCGGGCATGATGCTCGACCTGTTGGGAGGCTCACCTCTCGGGCTGTGGGCAATGTCGTACACCGTGGCGGTCTATGTCGGTCTTCGTTTCCGGGCACGCGCCGAGGACGGTCCGCTGGTCATAGGAGTCGGGGTCTTCGCTCTGACTTTGCTGGCCAGCGCATTATTCCTGATCGTCGGTACTCTCTTTGGGGAACGCTTCTTTACGAGTACAGCAGTGATCAAGAACACCCTTCTTCCCGCGGTTTACAACTTAGCTATTGCCGCGGCAGCCTTTCCGATCGTCACCAGACTGATCGGTGATCGGCGCCGCTTGGGCTGGTCGATATGAAGTCGGGCTGGCGTCTTGGTGCTATCGGATTCGTGTTCATGGCGATGTTCGCCATCCTCACCCTCCAGCTCTGGCAAGTACAGGTTGTCGAAAGCAAGGACTACTTAGAGGAAGCCTTGGCATCGCAGGTCAAGGTAGTTCATACCCCTGCGCCACGTGGCGAGATCGTCGATAGAGCGGGTCGGCAGCTAGCCGGAACGACCGCGGCGTTGTCTGCCGTGGTCGATGGTGCACTCGTGCCAAAAGAAGCGGTCGAAGATCTGGTTTCGCTGCTGGCCGCCTTTACCGGCATGGACGCAGAAGATGTCACCCACATTGTCGAGGACGCGCGTACCCGTGGCGATCGTCGTGTGGTCATGTCTGATCTGGAGGAGTCGGACGCCATCTTTCTTGCCGAACATAGAGAAGAGTTTGTGGGAGTCTCGGTCGTGCCTATTCCGCAGCGCACTTACCCTTACGAAAACCTCGCTTCGGGAGTCCTTGGTTACATCGGCCAACCAGACGAGCGGGATATTGAGGATGGGGCCAGTTCGACTGACATCCTCGGTCGGGCCGGTCTCGAAAAGACCTATGACGACCAGTTGCAGGGCACCGAAGGCTCCATCAAATTCCAGGTTGATGCCTTCAGGTCAGTCCTCGACGTCCTCGGTGAGGAATTCCCCGAGCCAGGGAAGACCCTGATATTGGAGCTCGATATCGAGTTGCAGACGGTCCTCGAAAAGGCGCTGACAGACGGCCTCGAGCTAGCGAGACAGAAATACAATCCCGCCGGTTGTGACCCTGGCGATGTGGATGAGGGCACCGACGACAAGGGATGCCCGGTACGCGCCGTCGGCGTCGTGCTGAACGCAAAAGATGGTGCGGTGCTGGCGATGGCATCGGTTCCCAACTTCGATCCCGGGCTGTTCGTCAACTTTGATGCCGCCGAGTACGACTCGCTGCCCGAGGGTGCCCTCACCAATTTCGCCGTCCAGGGACAGTATGCCCCGGCCTCAACCTTCAAGGCGCTGACGTACGCAATGGCAATGGAAGAAGGAATCGCTCCTGAGGGCGTGAATTCTGTTGAAGACGAGATCCTCTGCTCCGGGCAGTTGGCCAAACCGCTCGGTGACGGAAGCCAACAGGTCTTCTTCAACTGGACCAGGAGTGATGACGGGTTGCAGGACCTCCACGATGCCTTGATGCGCTCATGTAACACGTATTTTTGGGAAGTCGCATATGCCCTGTGGAATGACTACAAGGGAACAGAGCAGGAGAACCTGCTTCAGAATTGGGCGCGTGAGGTCGGATTCGACGCAAAGACCAACATCGATCTTCCTTTCGAGAAGACGGGCATCATTCCGGACCGCGACCTGTTCGAGACGTGGGCCACCAACGACGATCCTCGACTCGATCCGAACCGTCTTGCCTTTGAAAGCCCGTGGTTTGGCGGGGACCTTTTCCAGGCCGCGGTCGGCCAGGGCTCGGTGCTATCGACTCCCATCCAATTGGCAGTGTCATACGCCGCGTTGGTCAATGGCGGCACTGTCTGGCAACCGCGGGTGGTCAAAGAGATCCGTACCGAAGATGGTCTGCTTGTTGAGAGGAACGCAGCGGTAGCTCTGAACATTGTCGAGGATCTGGAGCCGTCAACCGTAAGGGCATTGCGGAACGATTTGCAGCGTGTCGTCAACAACCCGCGTGGCACCGCCTATTCGGCGTTCACCGACTTTGGCCCGATGGTCGATCAGGTCGGAGGGAAGACCGGGACCGCAGAGATCATCAAGAAGCGATTCAACGACAACGGTGACGTTATCCAGGATTCGGTCAGTACGGCGTTGTTTGTCGGCGTGGCCCCAATCGACGATCCAGAGTACGTCGTAGTCGTGATCATTGAACGTGGTGGCAGCGGCGGCGGCATCGCCGCTCCGACCGCGAAACCTGTGCTGCAACATCTGCTCAATCAGCCGGTTACGGACGTCGAGGCTGGCTTGGTGGCTGACTGATGGTGCTGTCCGCCCGACGCACCGAGCCGGTCACGTTGTTGCAGCGTGAGCGAGCGCTGCGTCCCGATATCCTGCTCATCCTTGCCTACCTTGCGTTGAGTGGTCTCGGTCTTGTGATGATCTACTCAGCGTCTGCGCCACGATTGCTCGCAGATGGAGAGAATCCGGCGTCGCTGGTGCGACGGCAGATGGTCTTTGCCCTCGTCGGAATCGGCATGTTCATCCTGGCTTCTCTGATAGAGCACCGCACGCTCAAGATGCTTGCTCCAATTGCCTACGTCGGCAGCCTGATCTCGCTCATCGTGGTGTTGTTCATGCCAATCGTTGCAGGGGCAAATCGCTGGATCGACTTTGGGTTCTTCCAGTTCCAGCCCTCGGAGTTGGCCAAGGTCGCGTTGATCCTGGCGCTGGCAGCAATGCTCGCGGCCTCTCGCGACAAAGCTCTGCATTGGACCGAGATTGTCCGGTCGGTAGCCCTGGTAGCGGTTCCTGCTTTCCTCATTTTCAAGCAACCGGATCTCGGGACCATGCTGGTATTCGGCTTTGTTGCAGTGGTGATGGTCTTCAGCGCAGGAACGACGTGGCGTCAGTTCGCCTTTCTCACTATCGCCGCGGTGGTCGGATCCATCAGTCTTTTCAAGGTCGGCGCTATTGCCGAATACCAGCTGATCAGAATCACCGCATTTCTTGACTCCACCGCCGATGCCGCCGACAGCAACTACAACCTTATTCAAAGCAAGATCGCCATCGGATCGGGAGGTTTGTTCGGCAGGGGGCTGTTCGAGGGCCAACAGACCAACTTGTCATTCGTGCCCGAGCAGTCAACGGACTTCATATTCACTGCAATCGGCGAACAGCTTGGATTCATCGGCGCCATCGTCGTCATCGGCCTGTTCGCCGTGATCACGTGGCGACTGCTCGTCGCTGCGGCGAACGGCAGAGACAGATTCAGCCAACTTGTCGCGATCGGAGTCGCGGCGATGCTTGTGTTCCACGTCTTCGTCAACATTGGGATGACAGTACGCATCACCCCGGTCACCGGGTTGCCGCTGCCATTCCTGAGCGCCGGCGGAACGGCCTACATTGCGATGAGCATTGCGCTTGGACTGGGGCATTCAGTATGGATGCGTCGGTCACCGGTTCCAGTCGACGTCGATATCTAGTGGTACGTCGCACAAATAGCCACCGTGTCTCTCCGGCCCACGCTGCCTGCCCGTCGGGCAGGTACGGCTGCGCCTTCCTCTCAACGCAGTGCAGTGACTGCGCCTTCTGACGTCGCCTGTCCTTCGGACAGGTCGGCTGTGCCGGATGACGCCGATGCCTCGGAGACACCCTGGCGCTATCCATGCGACACACCACTAACCCGTTCCCTGACTCGGAACAATGCAATTAGGTCTGGCATCGCCGCTCCCTGCGGTTCCTGCCCAAATCACCGGGTCGGTATCGAGTCCGTCGCCGGTGTCGTCGGTCGTTAGGAACCGTACCAAGGACCGATAGACGGCTTCTGCATAGGCTTGCCGGAACTCCGGCGTTGCCAGAAGATCGGCCTCGGATTGGTTGGCGATGTAAGCCCCTTCTGCGATGACGGTTGGCATCTCGCTTCTGCGCAGAATGCCGTAGTACTGGGGGTTGTCGTCCTTGGCACTCAGTCGCGACTTGGCCCCGGACTCGACTGCGCCTACCCAGTCGGCCTCGAATCCTGAGAAACTGCGCAGCAGCTCTGTAACCATGATCTTGGCGAAACGCCGCGAGTCGGGGATCTGTGATTGGTAGTAGACATCGGATCCAGGGACCTCGAGTTCGATCTCCCACCCGGCATTGTTGTGAATAGCAACCATGGCATGGGCGTTGGCGCTGTTGGCAAGATCAGATCGAAACATCAATCCCGCCTCGTAATCCCCGGACTCCCCATCTCCGGCACGGGTCATCAGCACCCAATCTGCTGCCGGCACCTCTTCTCCGATATAGACCTGGCCGGTGTCCCAGTCGACCGTATGCGGCTCCGTAAGCAAATCGCCGACTCGCCGGGCGATGTCAAGGTTGATGACCTTCTCGACAAGGCCAGACGGGCTTACCGCACCAGTGTTCCACGGACCGCCGTGCCCTGGGTCCAAGACAATCACAGCCGCAGCGAAGTCGAAACCGACGCCGATTTGTGCAGATGGGGCCGCGGGACGGGCAAGCACCTCGGAAACATGAACCCAGGCGGGTGCATCGCACGATGTGAATACCTCTATCCATTCTCCATCCATGCCATGAGCGGAGAACACAAGACCCTCTCTGGCCACTACAAACGGCTCCGCACCCGGTTCGTCATAGAGAGCAGCACCACCTGCTGCGACCGTTACAACACCCACACCAGCGAATCCATCCATGGTCAAGGCTTGCGGAGCTGCCGCGGGTGGGATCGGCTCAGCGGCGATCTCCATGGGCATAGGGAGAGTCGTCGTCGTAGTTGTGGTTGTCGTCGTCGTGGGTACGGTTGTCGTCGCAGGAGGCAACGTGGTCATTGCAACGCTAATCGTCGGCGCATCTACCGCCACGCCGTCATCGTCGGAAGCCGCACCAGACGAGCACGAAGCTGCGACCAGGGCGAGCGCGACGACCCAAAGGAATTTCAGCATGGCGCCAATCTAGTGCTGCGGGTCACAAGTGATGTACAGAAACAGGCGCAAGGGTCGCCTACGGCTGCACTGGTAGTTCGCAACCGTTCCCCGATACGGTTCCAGCGTCGTAGTGGAAGTACTCAGGGCTGTTGACGGTCGCACCAGCCTCCGCTGTGGAGAGGAACCGCACGACGCCCCGGTATACCGCTTCAGCATACGCGTCACGGAAGTCGGCGCTGGCTAGCAATGCTTCTTCCCCGGGCTCGGAAATGTAGACGCCTTCGACGATCACGGCCGGCATCGTGGCCCGGCGCAATAACCCGTAGTAGTCGTCGCCTGTCTCCGGGTCGAGGCGAGCCCGCGCCCCCAGCAGTTCACCACCACTCCAGTCCGCATTGAACGCTGCGAAGCTTCTCAACAGTTCCTCGTAGATGAGACCGGCGAGCCGATCCGAGTCATCGGCCCCCGTGGCGTAGTAGACCTCTGACCCGGGGATGTCGCTATCAGTGCGGGGCACAGTGTTGTTGTGTATGGAAACAAAGGCGTCCGCACCCGCTGCCGTGCCCAAGGTCGCTCGATAGCCAAGACCGGCCTCGAAGTCGCCATCGTTTGGCCCGTCTACGTCTCTGGTGAGCAGAACGCTTCCGAATGCAGCAACATTGCTGCCTGAAGAAATTACTCCTGTTTCCCAATCGATGTCGTGTGGCGACTCCATCAGAGTTCGCACCCGGTCGGCAATGTCGAGGTTTACTTCCTTCTCACTCAGACCAGATGGCCCCACACCGCCCCAATCTCTATCACCGTGTCCGGGATCGAGCACAATCATCGCTTGTGAGATATCGAAACCAGAACCGATCTCCTGAGATGTGCTCTGTGGTTGGACGACGACGTCGTCCGCCTTCACCCAGGCCGTGTCGTTACATGTGGTCGTAACCAGCAACCAATCCTCGTATTGATGAAGGAACGGAAGCGCGAGGCCCTCGTGAATCCTCAGGTAGGGCTCCCGATCGGGCCCCAACCACAGGTCGGCACCACCCGTAGGCACAAAGGCGACCCCAGCGGCTGGTGGTGCAACCTTCTCAACCGGCGTCGGTGCAAAAGTCGAGCTTGTGTACTCAGCTCGCGCGGTGCGGACACCCATCATCGAGGCAGCAATAGCGAACAAGGAAATGGCAGCAGCAACAGCCAGTGCTAAAAGGATCGGCCGAGCACGACCAACGAATTGCATGTCCATGTGTTCACCCGGGGAAAGCGGTTAGGGCAGTTTCCCACCTAACCACCAGCGACCAGGGTATTTCCTTGCGGGCGCTACCGGAACATGTCGGGTGTAGCGACCCTCAGATGAGCTTCTGTGTGACCGACTTCATCTCCATGAAAAGTCGCAGATAGTCGGGTCCGCCGGCCTTTGAGTTCGATCCTGACATGTTGAACCCGCCAAAGGGTTGGACACCAACTAGGGCACCGGTGATCTTTCTGTTGATGTACAGGTTGCCGACGTGGAGTTCACGTTTGGCACGTCCAATTCGGTCAGGATCTGTGGAGCACAGCCCTCCGGTGAGACCGAACTCGGTCCCATTGGCGACACGCAGCGCCTCGTCAAAGTCGGCGACCTTGAGGACCGAAAGGACGGGACCAAAGATCTCGTGTTGCGCCAGACGATGCTGCGGCTGCACACCCGCAAAGATCGTTGGCTCGATGTAATAGCCCCCATCCCGGTTGATCGCTTCGCCACCGAGAACAAGGTTTGCTTCGCTCCGTCCCCTGGCGATCTCATCGAGAATGGCTCGGTGTTGTGCTGCCGAAATGACCGGCCCAACTGGCTTGTTCTCTACACCAGGACCGATTTCGAGCGCTGCTGCTTTCGCCACAACCAGGTCCAGCAACTCATCGTGAATGGACCCGACGGCGATTAGCCGGGAGCACGCCGAGCACTTCTGCCCCTGATACCCGTATGCGCTCCGCACCGCGGCGTCAGCCGCCAACTCGAGATCCGCAGTCTCATCGACTACGAGACCATTCTTACCGCCCATCTCCATGTACGCCCGCTTTATCCATCCCTGCCCGGGATTTACGGCCGCGGCGCGCCCGGCGATTCTGAGTCCGATTTCTTTGGAGCCGGTGAAGTTGACGAACCGAAGGTCAGGATGGTCGACAAGGAAATCGCCAATTTCGGACCCGGCGCCTGGCAGGAAGTTGATGACACCATCGGGGACACCGGCCTCAGCAACGATGTCCATGAAGTGAGCGCCTAGCACGGGTGTATTCGACGCGGGCTTGAGCACGATCGTGTTGCCTGCCGCAACCGGGCCGACTGACATCCCTACGAGGATCGCCAGGGGGAAATTCCATGGAGGTATGACCGCCCCAACACCCATCGGGATCAGGAACGACTCGTTGGATTCCCCTGGATACCCGACGACGGGTACAGGCTCAGCTAGTTGGACCGCCTGGTGGGCGTAGTAGCGACAGAAATCGATTGCCTCGGCAACGTCCGCCTCTGCCTCGGTCCAGTTCTTGCCGGCCTCCAACGTCATCCACGCCGAAATCTCGAACTTTCGTTCCGCGATGAGGTCACCGATGCGATGGACCAACTCCGCCCGTTCCTGCACCGGTCGCCGCGACCAATCCGGAAACGCCGCCTTGGCGGCGTTTATTGCGAATTGTGCCTCAGCGCGTGATGCTGATCCGGTTGTTCCAACGACCACGTCGGGCTGAGCCGGATCGATGCTTACGATCCGTTGGTCGGTTGCTACCGGTTTTCCGTCGATGATTACCGGAATATGGCCCCCGAGCTTTGACTTGACCGTGTCGATCGCCTGTAGATACTGAGCTTGGGGACCGTCGGTTGAGAAATCGGAATACGGCTCGTTCCGGAACGGCTCCATGTGGTTTTCCTTTGCTCGCCGAGACTCTCTTCCTGAGGCTACGCCGAAGGCAATGCATCTGCCATTCCGACGGCCTCGACCTCACCTATCTCATCGACATTCCGCATCGGATTTTCCCTATTGGTCGGAGAAAAGTCCTGCAGCGCGGGAACAATCCGCCGATACTGACAAGGTGACAGAATCAATCCTCATCGTTGAAGACTCTGCGAGCGTGCGACGCCTCATCGAGGTCTGCCTCAGAGAGTTGAGCTTCGATATCGTCGGCGCTGCAGATGGTGTGGCTGGACTCGAGGCTGCTCGAGAGACTCAGCCCGCGGCCATCGTTCTCGATATCGGGCTGCCCGGCATGGACGGTTGGGAAGTTCTCCGTCGGCTCCGCGCCGATGATGTCACTCGCGACACCAAGGTTCTCATCCTTACGGCCCACGCTCAACCGGAAGTTGCGGTCCAAGCCCAAGAGGGTGGCGCTGACGACTTCATGACGAAACCGTTTCGTCCTACGGACCTTCGCGACCGAGTCGCCAAGATGATCGCCTCGTAACGATCACCGACCGTTTTCTCGATCCTCTTGCAGCGTTGCAATGACCTCAACGTCGGTGGTCTGAGTGAAGGTGTCGTACCACTCCCCCACAGCCCGGAACCGTCGCGGCCGCAACGGGCAGACCACAACATCAACATGGGACGCAATA
The DNA here is from genome assembly GCA_964195945.1 of uncultured Gemmatimonadales bacterium. Classification (GTDB taxonomy): domain Bacteria; phylum Actinomycetota; class Acidimicrobiia; order Spongiisociales; family UBA5794; genus JAAETI01. The sequence goes on along the minus strand of CAXMRC010000104.1, from coordinate 12,192 downwards.
CGATCGACTGAATCCGGAGCACCTACCGGCACCGCACACACCAGGAGCGCGGGTTTCTGGGAGCGGACAGTCTCGAGGGTCGCCAATAACGTTGCACCAGTGGCTATCCCGTCATCGACGATGACAACAAACCGACCCGCCAGCCGCGGAGCCGGGGTCTCCCCACGGTATCTCGCGGTCCTGCGCCGCAACTCAAGGCGCTCCGCCGCGACCGTAGCCAACAGATACTCCTGTGACACGCCGAGGTGCGCCATCAGGTCATGGTCCAATATGGGATCACCGTCTTCGCCGATTGCACCTATCGCCAGTTCGGAATTATGGGGCGCTGCAATCTTCCGTGCGAGGGCGACGCCGCATTCAGCCGACAGTGCATGGGCAATCTGTCCGGCGACGATCACGCCACCGCGGGGGATTCCCAACACCACCGGTTTCGCATCGCGAGGTACCCTGCCGGACACCGCGGCAATGACATCGGGTGCGAGTCGACGACCGGCGTCGGCTCGATCCACATATCTCATAGTTCACAGCGTACATCTACCCTTGCGACCAGATGCGAAGACTTCTCCTGGTAGCAAACCCGTCGGCCTCCGGTTTCACCGGCGCTGCTTTGCGCGACGTGGAGGCAACCCTGACCGATGCGTTTGAGGTTGTAACAACGTGGCCGAGCGGACCTGCGGAGTCGCGGCAGGCAGCAGCGGATGCAGCAGCCGACGGCTATTCGGTTGTCGTCGCCATGGGCGGTGACGGCGTTGTCCACCACGTGGCCAATGGTTTGGCATTTACCGGAACCTCCCTTGGGGTGATTCCAACCGGCACTACCAATGTGGTCGCCAGAATCCTTGGCATCCCCACGAAACCGGCCAAGGCGGCAGCGCGGATCGTTTCGGGTCAGAAACGATTGACAAGTCTCGCCCACATCGCAACGGAGAGCCCTTTGGCGGCCCGGTCCGAGTACGCACTCTTCTCATTGGGGATGGGTCTTGACGCTGATGTAGTCGCCGTGTCCGACCGGAGACCCGCGGCGAAATACCACTTCTCGTCAGTCAACTTTGCGGGGATCGCCGCCAGGCAGGTCTTTAGCAACTACCGAACTAGGCACCCGGACATGCTTGTGGAATGTGCGGGCGAACGGGTCCACGCCTCGACGATTCTGGTCCAGGTGCACGATCTGTACACCTACTGGGGGCGGGTACCAATTCGGCTAACGCCCGACCCTGGGGATGGATTGACCGCAGTCGCGGTCGAGCGAGTCTCGGCTACTCGCACCGTCGGTTTGGCTGCGCGCGGGCTCCTCAAGCAGTCGCTGCGAAATCAACGAGGTACCCATGTCTTCCACGACTTCGAGAAACTCATCATTCACGCAGAGCCGGCCGCACAATTCCAAGCCGATGGCGAGCTGCTGGGGACAACCGAGTCTGTGGAGATCACGCCCGCATACGACGCTCTATCTGTAGTGGTGCCGAGCCACGACTAACTGCGTGCCGCCTCTTACGGAGTGCGTCCGCACATGCGACGCGGTCATTCGGGAGTATTACCTATCTTGTTTTCGAGCTGGATCGCTCCGACCGCAGCTTGAGCCACGGTCGCCGCCAGCAGGGCTCGCTTCCACAGGATCTCTCGCAGCGGCTCTCCGAGTTGTGCATCGAGGAACTCGCCCCGCGGGCTTGCGTCCACCGAGTCCTCCGCACCGGTCAGCCTTCCCCACAGCCCGGCATTTGGGGCCGGCTCCGCGGGACCGGCCACCGCCAGGTCGGCGACAATCGCCTCGATATTGTTTCGATCGGCGAGGTCGCGCACCTGCTCCCCGAGCAGGGGCCCGGACGTGACCGCGATAAGTGCGATGAGGTCTTCGAGCCGACACAGCGCATCCTCACGGTCAGCCTGGCTCGATTCAGAACCGACTCCTGCCAGAACCTCAGAGCGGACGCGGGCCCACGATTTATCGAAGTCGAGAGAGCTGCCTTCCCAAACGCCCGCTGCCTCGCCGATAGTCCGCACGATGCCGGCTGCATCGCGGATCACCTTGCGGAGCATTACGGTCTTGGTATCGATGCGCTCCGTGACATGCTCGCGAAATAGGTCTATTCCACGAGGAGTGGCGCTTGGCGGATCAGCCGCAAGGGCGAATAGGGCGGGACGCGGATAGCCGTCAGCAGCGAGCGTTTCGAACAGGTCTTGCCGTACGGTTTGCAGATCGTCCGGGCGCAGCTTGTCGATCTTGTTGAGCGCAAAGATGAATTGGCTTTGGTGCTCAGCCAGCTGCGCCAGGAATTCGTCATGAACAATCGGATCCCGGTATTTGTCCGGGTCAAATAGCCAGATGACGCCGTCGACTCTGGGGATGAGGTCTTCGACTCTGTCACGGTGCCAATCGGCGATCGAGTCGACATCCGGCAAGTCGATGATGGCGGTCTTTGTGAAGCCTGCGTGCTCGTGGCGGTATGCGATCCCCAACGTGTCGAGAAGCACGGTCACCGCTGGTTCCGGGTTCTCGGGAATGACCGCAAACGGTTCGTCGGTGTGTGGCCGCAGGACGCTGACCGACGTGATGATCTCGCCGGCGAGGGCGTTGACCAGGCTCGATTTGCCGGTGCCGGTTCCGCCGGCAACCGCAAGCACCAGGGTCTCGCCGAGAAACCCTCTCCGCTCTCGAATATCGTTTGCGTACTGTTCTGCTTCTTTGAGTAGATCAGCGGGAACAACACCCGACGCCCTGGCGACAACAAGGTCGATCGCGTCGAGAAGCTCGGGGACGTCACGCATCGGTGGCTTCCCCTTCTGTTGCCGTGTCTGGAGTCCCTGGATCGTCGACCGATGCAGTCTTGGCCGGGTCGGCTCGCTCCGCCGGTTCGTCAGATGTCTCGTTCGTGTCTACAAGGAATGGTTTGTCTGATTGTGGCGGCGATTCCGCCTCGTCTCCCTCTGCACGACTGCCTATCGCTTCTGTCTCGGGCGCCGCAACGGCTTCGGGGACACTCTCGAGCGGAGGCATCTCCCCGTGGAGCAGAGCAGATATCGCGGTCACCTGACGGTCGATTTGCTCAGCTACTTCGATCTCGGTACCGAGATGTTGCCGGAAACGCCCGGCATCAACCTCGAGGGCGTCCGCAACACCGATGCCAAGGCTCGTTTGGGCGTCTCGGATGAAATCGCTGAGGTTGCGGCCGAGACGACGCCGGACGGCCCAGTTCGGCTTCTCGGCTGGGTCGATGACCAATCGCCATGATCTTGCAGCGAGTTTCTTGCCGACCCGAGGTCGGAGACTGCCGGATCGACTGTGTTTGGCAGCGACGTCTCGCAGAGTCTCCTCCCACTCTTCCAGCCGACCTTGTACATCCCACGATGTATCTTCCGTGTGACGCCACAGTGATGTTCCTGTGCCCTCCAGGAGAACCGACCCCGCATCGTGGTTCAACCACGACCGTGCTGTTTCTTGGGCCGCCACTCCGGCGCGGCGAGTAATGATGGCGGTTAGGTCTACGGCGGCCTCTGACCAGACGCGGTGTCTTGCCATGTCTTGAAGACCACCATCGACGAGCATGGTGGTGATCTCGCCAACTTGGCTCTCATACGAGGCATCGACGACGGCCCCCAGCTCACCGGCGATAGCGACGACCTGATCGAATTCTTTCAACACGAGCCGGCAGCGGTCCACGACGTTCCTGCCGGTTGTGTATGCCGTCATCGACACAAGCGTTGCCCGATAGCCCGAGTTGGAAACAGCGCCCAGTTCGTTGCGAAGCGCGCCGACCGAAGACGGGTCAAGACCGCCATGCCAACGATCCCCTAGCGCCTCGTTGACGCCAAAGACCATTGCTGCATCGGGCTCGAGCAGCAGACCGTTGTCATGGAGACGCGATGCAAAATCATTGAGGAGAGCCACCGCCTGGTCTCGGTCAGGAGGGAGCCGATTGAGGACGAAGAGCATTGGAACCCCGCGCCATCGAATCTCACGGAGAAAATCCCAGGCCGAGATGTCGGCGTACCGTGAGGGACTCGTTACGAAGACACAGAGATCTGCGAGCGCGAGTGCGTCGACTGCGGGGATTCTGCCGGACGGCGCCACGTATTCTGCAGGTGGCGTGTCGATGACGGTCAACTCCTTGGTCAACTCGTCGTCGCCGATGACCACTTCAACAGTCGCACCGACCCGTTCGCGAACCCGGGCAACGAACTCCGACCAGTACCGTCCACCGTGATCACGGTGTGCCCATAGAACAGGGCTTCTGGTGGTGGGCCGCAACGGTCCGACGTCCGAGATACGATCGTTTGCGAGCGAGTTGACGATGGTGGATTTGCCGGTCCCGGTGGCTCCTATGACAGCCGCCACGACAGGAGCCTCGGGTTCATCGAGACGCGGTATCAGGTATTCGTTGATTGTCCTGATAATGGCGCCGCGTGCCTTCTCGGCCTCATCTCGAGCGTCGGTGGGCAGCGTGAACTCGATGCGACCGAGCAGCTCGGCGAGTTTCTCGAGTCTGGGTCGTAGCGCCGTGATGGGGATAGAGCTTGGCTGCATGGAACGATTACACCACATCCGGCACAGTTGTCCGGTACCGATCCCGGTTCGGACTCTGAACTTGTATCCAAATCCGCGGTTCGTGCGCGGAGATATCCGCCAGAACCAAGAAATATGTCATACCCACTCGATAGCGTGGACCCATGAGTCAATACGGTGCTTCCCTGTCCGAAACCCAGTCCGAGAGCCTGTCCGATGGTCCGACGCTTTGTCACCCAGGTCCAAAGGTCGCTATCGATGGCGACACCACGGTCATTGAGCATCTGCTTGTCACAGACGGAAATGTCTCTCGCTATCTAGCCATGTTCCCTGCCGAGCGGCACGCCGAAGAGCTTGCTCGTGCCATCAGCATCGGGGTACATGGCCTGGCGGCCACAAGCATGCGTGCGACTGTTGACGACATGACCGATGAAGTTCGCAGAATTCTCGAATCGGCCGCCACCGCTGCCGACTCGCATCTTGGAGCCGCTCTCAAAGCGGGGCGGTCCGAGCTGGCGGCGCACCTAGACCCGGAGATCCGGTCATCGCTCACCGCTAGAACCGTGAGCGAGCTCCAGGACCTGCATACGGCAACGCTGGCTCGCCTCGATCCGGACCGCAGCGACAGCCACACCGGAAAGCTTGTTGCCGCGATCAGCGAGCTTTTGGGACCAGCGGGTCTTTTGGCACAGCGTCTTGAGGACGCATTTGATTCCGCCGATGCGGAGCACGGCTTGGGCCGTCTTCTCGACACGTTCGAAAAGCGGTTTCAGGAGATGCGAGATCTGGTCGTCGGCGCGCAGCAAAGAGAGACCGAGTCGGTGCGCGGCACCGCAAAAGGAATCGAATTCGAAGACGAAGTCGAAGCGTTGTTGCGCAGCGAGGCCCGTGCACTCAGTGGATGTGTCGTAGAGCGCACCGGCCAGATCGGCGGGACACTCGGCTCGCACTCCAAGGTCGGAGATTTTGCGGTAGCCCTCCCCGACGGAACCCGGGTCGCCATCGAGGTCAAGAACACTGCCCGCATCGGCTTGACAGGGGCGACCGGAATCCTCACCGAGCTGGATCACGCGATGGACAATCGCAATGCTTCTTGGGCGATCTGTGTATCGAGGACGGATGCGTATCCGGGCGAGGTCGGTAGCTTTGGCGTCTACGGGAACCGATTACTCATCGTCGACTCAGGTGACGGGACCCTCACCAGAGTGGCACTGCGCTGGGTTGCTGCGGCGGCTCGATCGGTCGCAACCGGTGCCGAACGGATAGATACCGTAGCGGCGCTCGAACGACTTGCCAGGGTCAGGGATCTTGCCCAACACTTCTCACGAAGCAAGAAGGTGTTGTCCACTGCTCAGTCTGGGCTCGAGTCGGTCAGAGATGAATTGGACTCGCTGCGCAGCCAACTTCTCGATCTGGTTGAGGACATTGCACGGGCGCTACAACCACAACCGGACAGCGATCGCAGAGTGGCTTGAATACCGGTTCAGCCCGCTGCGGCAATCTTGACCGCAGCCGATCCCTCGTCACAGACGTCCAGTTGCGGACAGAAGCGGCACCATGGGCCGGCAATCCGCTCAATCAGATCGGCGCCGGACGAGAGCGCCCGGCGCACCTCACCGACTAACTCTGCCACCTCGCTCGCAGTGGCTTCGACACCTGCCATGGTTGGCTCGGCTGTGATCCGTTCGCCGGAACCAATGGACACCGCCTCCACGAGGGCAGGTAGCTCGCCCTTTTCCATGGCCCACAGCATCGAGTAGAACCCCAGCTGTTGCTCGGTCTCGTAGAGCCCTCCGGTCTTCCAATCGACCAATCGCACTCCGTCGTCATCATCGAAGACTGCATCAATAGAGCCACGCAGTTTGAGACCAGATGCAGGCTCGACCTCGACAAACAGCTCGGAGACGCGGAACCCTGCGCTAGAAAGGGCTTTGAAGCGATCGTACAGATCACCGACCTCCTTGATCACCGCGGTGAGTTGTGATGGTTTCAGTCCAAGCGCACCGAGCTTGGGATTCATTCCGGCTCCGATCTCCTCCTTGCAAACCTGATCAAAATCATCGGGTCCGATCGAACCATGGTTGAGATGCCTGGCAAATACGCGGTGCGCCAACCCACCTTTGAACGCCGCCTTGCTCTCGTCGGGATAGATGCCTTTCAGCCTGCCAAACGCCTGGTCTGGACAGCGCGTATACGTCATGTAGAGGGTTGCGGAGACTGCCATCGGTTCACCGGGTGGCACGGGAGGAAACTCAATCACAGCCCGATGCTATCCCCGATTCGATGAGTTCCGTCCTATCTCAACCCCATCTCACGCTACGTCATCGGCCTGCTACGCTCCGTCCCTGCCGAAACGTGCCTGTGCACCACCGGTTTAAACAGGAAGGCGGTACACTCCACCTTCCTGGATTTCTCTCCTCTTCGCCGCGGACACCCATGACTGAGAACATACGACGCTGGATACTGATCGGTGCAGCAGCCACGTTGCTGCTCTTGCCGGTGTTTGCTTATGCCGCCGACAACGTACGGTCCAACGGCGAGGTGGCCCGCAACGTAACCGCGGCGGGCGTTGAGCTGGGCGGTCTTGGCGAGGAAGACGCTCTCGCCGCCATCGGGGAATACGAAAGCCAGCTGGCACACGCCCCCGCCGTCTTCAGAGTCAGTGGGCAAGAATTCGTTCTCAACCCATCCGAAATCGGTCTGGACATCGACGAGGAAACCATCCTGGCGGCCGCCATGGCGCAACGCAGGGACCAGGGCTTCATCTCTGGATTCTTCTCATGGTTTGGAAGCTTCGGGGACCTCATCGAACTCGACGTCCCAGTGACCATCGATTCAGAGCTTCTTGACGAGATTCTCGAGGAATGGGAGCAAGAGGCTATCGCTCTCCCCGCCTACGAGGGCGGAATCATTCTGCGTGACATTCGCGTTCTCCCCGACTATCCCCGTCCCGGCGAAGGTATCGACCGGAACTACGCACAGCGTGTGGTCCTCGCCGCGCTGCAGACGATCGATCGCAACGCAGCCGACCTAGAGACAACCCAGATCGAGCCGAAACTCAGCAACGACGACATCGACAGCGCCATCATTGAGGCGACACGATGGATCGATGCATCCGTCACGCTGTCTTCTACCGACCCGGAACTCGTCGTCACCTTCAGCAGGGAGCAACTGGCCGCAGCGCTCGTCGCCGAAGTGAAAACCCAATCAACCATCGAAGTCGCATTGTCATTCGATGTCTCCAAGATTGAACCTATCCTGCGCGCCCTCCGCGCTGAGATTGAACAGCCACCACGTGATGCCGAGTTCCTCATCGACGAGGAGACTTCGGAAGTCACACTTCTCCCCTCTCGACCAGCGACGCTTCTCGACGTCGAACTGGTCGCCGTCGCACTCGGTGAGGCAGCTGCGGCACCAACGAATGCCGGCGATTTCCCGTTCGCCGCGGGACAGGAACCCGAGTTCACGACAGCAGACGCCGAAGCCATGGGTGACATCGGTCTGGTTTCTGAGTTCACAACTTCCCATCCGGCCGGCCAGGCCCGCGTAACGAATATCCACCTTATGGCCGATACCGTGGACGGCGCCGTGGTCCTACCCGGTGAAGAGTTCTCGCTCAATGAGCATGTCGGACAAAGAACAGCCGAAGACGGGTACGTCGCCGCCCATATGATTCTCGCCGGCGAGCTCGTTGATGACATCGGTGGGGGTGTCAGCCAGTTTGCAACAACTACCTACAACGCGGTGTTCTATGGCTGCTACGAAGATGTCGATCACAAGCCGCACAGCTACTACTTCTCGCGCTATCCAGAGGTAAACGAGGCAACCGTCTCCTGGCCATCACCTCATTTGATTTTCCGCAACAACACCGACACCATCATGATAATCAAGACCCAGTACACCGATACCGACATCACGGTCCAGTTCTATGGTGACAACGATGGTTGTGTCGTTGAACGCCAGCTCGGCTCCCGATACAACTACACCGATCCCCCGGAGCAGTACGTCGCCAACCCCGACCTCACTCCTCTTGACGACAAGATCACCCAAAACGGGTGGGGTGGGTTCTCCAACACCGTGAAGCGGGTCATGACTTGGCCAGACGGAACAGTTGTGGAGGAGGACTATGTCTGGGTTTACCGACCCGCACCAAAGATCCACGAGGTTCATCCGTGCAACGTGCCGCCGGAGGATGGGGGCGATCCGCCGGAGTGTCCCGTCGAGGTTCCGTCCATACTCGGTGGATCGGTTGATGGAGCTCGCGCGGCGCTTGAGGCGCTCGGTCTAACGCTGGTTGAAGGTCCAACGATCGGGATCACAGACGAGTCGCAGAACGGCCTGATCGTCGATCAGACGCCCGAGTCTGGCGAATGGGTGGACGTTGGGACCGCCATAACGATAAGCGTCGGTGTGTACGTGCCGCCCGAGGAGCCACCAGACGAGGGCTGAGGTCTACTCGTAGAAGCGGAACAGTTCGCTGATCGTTGTCGCGGCACCGGCAACAGCTGCAGCGTCCCACTCCTGGCTGCGACGCACGATGACGTCGTTGGAGGCAACGTACACATGGTCGATCGCGTCATCGCTACGGAACAACCGTGATGCGAGCGTTGCCGGGAAGTCGGTTGCGTTCTCGGCTTCATCAAGCGACGAAAACCGTGCCCCATCCTGGCCGGATATGGTGCGATCCGTTGTGAACACGCAGAAGCCATCCATCTGCCTTGTCTCGACGGTTATGGACTGGCCCATTGGCTCTCCTCGACGTACATGCTTTGCGAAGGCAACTCTAGAGCCTCGACCTCACTACCGCTTGGTGACCGCTCCGATCGAGTGGAGCTTCATGAGATTCGTGGTGGCAGCCTGGTTGGGCGGGCTGCCGGCAGCTATCACCACGCCGTCCCCTGCTTTGACGATTCCAAGTTCAAGCAAGCTTTCCTCGGCGTGCTCAATCATCAGATCGGTTGAATCGACACCTCCGAAGCGAAGGGGCTTCACCCCCGAGTACAAAGCCATTCTTCGATAGGTTCCCTCATGCGGGGTGTAGGCAAAAATGTCTGTACGGGGCCTGTACTTGGAGATCAACCGAGCGGTACTTCCCGACTCGGTAAATGCGACTATCGCCGTGAGGTGCAGATTCTCCGCCGCATCCACACATGCTTGTGCGATCGCTGACGCAAACCGGGCACGGTCCTCGAGAAAGTGAATCTCCGGGCCACGCCCAAAGTCGGGGCTTGCTTCAGCCTCCTGGCAGATTCGGCTCATGGCCGCGACAGCTCTGGCGGGGTACTTGCCAATAGCAGTCTCGGAAGACAGCATCACCGCGTCGCTCCCATCGAGCACCGCCGCGGCCACGTCACTCACCTCGGCCCTGGTCGGCCGTGGAGATTGGTTCATCGATTCGAGCATCTCGGTGGCCGTGATCGAGAGCTTGGCTTTGGCGTTGCAACGGTGAAGGATTTCTTTCTGTGCCCGCGGCACCGCCTCAAATGACAGCTCTACGCCCAGGTCGCCTCGCGCAACCATCGCGCCGTGTGCCTCGTTGAGGATGTCATCGAGATTGTTGTATCCCACCACGCTCTCGATCTTGGCAATCACGGGAGTGCCCGGAACAAGGTTCTTCACGCGTTTCACATCAAGACCGGAGGAGACAAACGAGGCTGCTACGTAGTCGACGTGGAGCGTTCGCCCAAAGGCGAGGTCGGCGGCATCCTTGTCGGAAACCGCGGGTACATCGACGATTGAACCGGGAAACGCCACACCTTTGTGATCGCGAAGAAGTCCACCCTCGATGACATCGGCGCGTGCCATCTCCCCATTCCACTCAGTCACGCTGAGACTGATCAGGCCATCGGACATCAGGACTCGAGCGTCAGGTTGCAGCCGAGCCGCGCTGAGGTTCTCGATGAATACCTCGTCCGCAGATCCGGCGCCCTCACCCGATTGCAGAATCACTTCCGAACCAGACACCAAATCCACGGATCCGCCGGGAAAGGTACCAACACGGATCCGGGGACCCTGGATATCTTGGAGCACGGCAACAGACTTCCCGAGTTCGCTCGACGCTTGCCGAACCCACTCGGTGAACTGGCGGTGCGTGTCATAGTCTCCGTGCGAGAAATTGAGCCGCGCCACATCCATGCCGGCAGCGACTAGTTCCCTGATGGCGTCGAGGCTGGCAACCGCCGGACCCAGAGTCGCGATGATCTTTGTCTTTCTCACGGCAGCACCATACCGAACCAGATGGAGCATGTGATCCGTGCGTTGAATTAGGCTCGGTTCGAATGAATCTGAACACACCATTTGATCTTGGCGACATCGTCGAACGTTTCGACCATGTCTCCATCGCAGTCACCGACATCCGCAGGGCATTACCTCTCGCGGCGATGCTCGGTGGCGAGTTCCGTGACGGGGGTGACAGCCGGCTCGGCCAATTTCGCTGGGTGCAGTTCGACCTGCCGGGTTCGGCAAAGTTGGAGCTGATTACGCCTCTTGAGCAGGTAGCCACAGACAACTTTCTTGTCCGGTTTCTGCAAGCAAACGGCGAAGGGGTCCACCACATCACGCTGAAGGTGACCGATATCAACGATGCGATAGGAAGGGCTGAGAGGCTAGGGCTACAAGTTGTTGGTATCGATTTGAGCAACCCGAGTTGGCAAGAGGCTTTTATCCACCCCAAATCTGCAAACGGTGTGCTGGTACAACTTGCCGAATGGCGCGACGGACCCGTGTCGGGCCGAACCCTGGAAGACGTCGTTGGCGAGGCGATGCCGTGACAAAGGCAATCCTGGCAGCAATACCGATCAAACCATTCGGGGTAGCGAAGCGCCGCCTGTCTGATCGCCTCGATGCCACGGCGCGATCGCTGGTAGGCAGAGCGGTGGCAGCACGAACTGCAGAAGCTGCAACAGACGCCGGGGCGTTGGTCGCCATCGTCACGGGAGACCTAGGAGTCGCTGGATGGGCGCGAACTCGCGGCTATCTAGCAATCGACGAGACGACCTCAGGCGGTACCGGACTGAATGGCGCAGCCGAGTCGGTTCTGCTCGAGGCGACACGAAGGCAGCGGCCGTGGGCGATAGTCCATGCCGACCTTCCACTGGTTACGCCGACGGCTCTACAGGCCGTCTTCGCTATTGCGGAACGAAACACCGCCCTTGTTCCCTCATACAACGGAGGAACCAACGTCGTGGCAGGATCAGGGCCAGGGTTCCGCTTTTCATACGGCGAGGCCAGCTTCCACCGACATCTCGCTACCAATCCAGGTGCCAGCGTGATGACGCACCCCCAGTTGGCGTTGGACCTGGATACTGTCGATGACCTCTCGCGGGCTTTGCGGCTCCAGGCCGGTAGCTGGCTGAGCTCCTACGTACCTTGAGTCTTCGGCTGAGCCCGTATCCTGATGCCATGACAAACAATCCTGAGAGCAAGAACCTATACAGCGAGCTTTCTTCACCGGCCGGTTCGCTCGCCTCGCCGGCAAGGGTGCTTGCGATCGGGGCCCATCCTGATGACATCGAGTTTGGCTCCGGAGGGACACTCGCCAAATGGGCCAGTAGGGGATCCCAGGTAACGATGCTTGTCGTGACCGACGGATCGAAGGGAACCTGGGACGCCAGCGTCGACTCCGACGATCTCATCAATACCCGATCCACCGAGCAGCAGTCGGCTGCCGCCGCTCTCGGTGCCACCGCAGTTCG
>CAXMRC010000103.1:0-3661 GCA_964195945.1 uncultured Gemmatimonadales bacterium | reverse complement strand
AAGGGGACGTACTCGAAACCCTCGGCAGCCATGCACGTGGCGACGGTCTGTTGGACAGCTAGTTCCTCCGTACGCCAGTCGATCTCTTCGTAGTTGGTGTTGGCGCCAGGGATGAAGTCGTCGAGGGTGAGCACACCGTCTTCGCCCAGATCTGGACCGCTGCTTTCCTCGGTGTCCGCCTGCGGGGCCTTCGTGCTGGTTGTGCTTGAGCTGGTCGGGGTGTCTGCCGCACCGGGATTGGTCGTTGTCTCGGTCGTCGCTCCACCACATGCCGCGAAGACAAGTCCAAGAGCAGTCAGAACTACAGATACCCGTTTCATCACTTCACCTCCGGTATGTGTCCATCCAGCGTACCGCCTTCCTGCCGGGCGGGGCGCGCCGAACGTCATTTCCCATATGACGTTTCAGCGCGGCGGTTTGGTTCCATCGGGATCAGTATTTACGCCAGGCCGGCTTCGATTGCTGCCACCAGGTCGGCACCATCGCTACCGCATACCGAAGTCGGGTCAAAGCCGGAGCCCGCGATAGCGGCGAGGACATCCGCAGCGAGCGTTCCTTCAGCCACGAGTGGGTAGAGGTTATCTCCGGGGCAGCTGGTGGTTGCCAGGTCGCGGTGGCCTCGAATCGTGGCTGGGTCCACTCCGAACTCGGCAGATCCCCACGCCACCAGGTTCACCAGGGATCGGTACTGATCCTCGCCAATCTCCTGCTGGTTGAAATCGCCTTCGCAGCACACCAGGAAATGGCCGGTTGGGTCATAGTCGGTAGCGGTGTCACCGACTGCGTCGAATGGCCTTCCCTCATACACATGACCATTGGCGTCGATCAGGTAGTGGTAGGCAAGGTCTGGCCATCCCAGGCTCTGGTGATACCGCTGGTGTTGCCGGGCGCGGGCGGGGGCATCGGTGTTGGAGGCAAGAACCACTGCCGTGTGATGGACCGTGATGTGCTCGATCGTGTGCAAAGCGAATTGGCCAACCACCGGGACCGCTCCCCATGCGTCCCGACATATCACCTCAATCGGGGTGGGCGCGGGGCTTGCGGTGATGGTTGGCGGGGGTTCCGTCGTTGTTGGATCAGGGGTGGGGGCAGTTGTCGTCGTGCGCGGGGGATCTGTTGTCGTGGTCGCCGCAGGCGCCGCCGGGGGGAGGGTTGGCGCTACTTCGGCTACGTCGCTCGTGGATCGCCAAGCGACGGCACCGGCAGCACCGGCTCCGATCGCGGCCAGAGACACTGTAAGGAAACGACGACGGCTAACAGGAGATCCAGTCATGGGCTCATTATGGACACGACACACGATTGTGAACCGTCACGGTTGCTCGACGGCTCCCAATGTTGGCGCGGTGACCGACCGCAACACACCAAGCATGTCCGCGACCACGCCGGTAAGCGGTTGGGCCGCACTCAACGCCGGGCTGCCCGACACCGGGGAGTAGCGGACTATCGCATCACTGAGGTCGGCGATACCCGACACCGTCGGATTGGCCACAACCGTAGCCAGCGACCCCGCGTCAACCACCACATCGCCGGCCTGGGGGAATGTCGGCACACCGGGTGTCGACGCACCGGAATTATGGAATGCGCCCGCCCACAACTGAGGGCCGAACACGATGGTTGCGGCACCTCCGTCGTTCCGTGCGTACTGGGGGTCACCGCCGGTCCCGATAACAAGATTGCTGCTGATGTGAACGTCGTCATTGCCACTTGCTGTGCCGGACGCGCTATTGCCAACCTGGAGTCGGAATATCGCAAAGCTGCTTTGGGTAACGATCGTGTTGTTGTACACCGCCGCGTCGTTCACCCCACGAATCTCGACCGCCGAGTCATCAAAATCGGCGATGACATTGTTGCGAGCAACCTGACGTACGCCTTCCCATTCGGGGTACGCGGGGTTCCAGAACGACGGTCCCGTATCGCCACCGAGTTGGAGGGCTGCGTTGCCCCGTATCCCCCGGATGACATTGCCCTCGACGAGGATATCGGCCGAGCCCCCTTTGAAGAAGATGCCGTGGCTGCCCACCGCGTTGTCGTGGATGTCGTTCCCGATGACCACCGCGCCATCTACTCCGACACCGTCGATAATTGCATTGCCAATCGCTTCGCTGACGTCGTTGCCCTCGAGACAGATAGATCCGACCGCGGCGTTGGCGTCGTTGTTTCTGTTGATCTTGATGGCGGCGCCGGGACCCCACGCAAGGTCGTGAATGACAGTCTCGGACACGTGGACATGGTGCACGTCGCTCGACTCAGGAGCGATGTGAAGATTGTTGCCTCCGCCATTGCGGATGTCTATGCCTACCAGGGAAACGTACGAGCCGCTAATTCGGAATTCGCCTCCGCCATTGAGATCTATGACTGGAGTGGCTCCTGGAGCCGCTTTGATCTCTATCCAGTGGTCGGGGGTCCCTGATCGATTGATGACAAGGTTGCCGGTTTGGGTATGGGTTCCGGGACTAAGCACGATGTGATCGCCGCCTTGGGCGTCTGCGAATGCCTCGGCGAGCGTCGGAGATTGCCCGGGAGTCACCATGATCTGCCGGACCGGGGCCGTCCCTGCCATTGGTTGTACACATGCTTCCACAGGCGACGGAGGGACGTCAGGGGAGAGTCCGAGAGCCCGACCCAGGAACGAAGCCATCTCGTCACGCCTGACCTCGTTGATCGGACAGAAGAGTGTGTTGTTCGGGGGGTTGCAACCGTTGGTGACGCCAGCTTGCCGCAACCTATCGATGTCGGCCTCAAAGAGAGACCCGTCATCGTCCATGAACCAGTCTCCGGTGCCCGGATCGGTGTAGGAGAAAGCCCGACCCAGGAATGCTGCCATCTGCTCGCGGGACACGGCAGCATCGGGGCAGAACCGATCGTTGTCCGGTGGATTGCAACCTCGGGTGATCCCGGCTTCGGCCAACGCGTTGATATCTCTTTCAAAGATGGAACCAGCGTCGTCGTCGAAGTAGTCGATGGACCCCGCGGGAAGATCTAGTGCCCTAACCAGGAATGCCGCCATCTCGCCGCGCTGTACGGAGGCATCCGGACAGTATCGATCGTTGCGGGGCGGGTTGCATCCCTTGGTTATACCCTCAGCCCTAATCGCTTCGATATAGCCCTCATGAACGTTCCCGTTGTCATCGATGAACGAGCCACCTGCGGGGAGTTCGGCGGAAGCAACTGCCGACATACTGGCTCCGATGAGGAGAGCCGCGGCGATGATGACGAGAGGACGGGAAACTGTGGAGACCATATGGCAGTATCGCAAGCGCCGGGGGCTAACCGCGGTCTGAATTCCGCATGTGTTGCGCGGTCTGCTCGAGACGGGTTTCCAGGTAACCACGCAGCGGTTCTTGGACAGCGAGCTCCTCAAAGGCGCCGCGCATACATCGCATCCATTCTGTCGCCTCCACCTGACCGATCGAGAACGGGAGATGACGCATCCGGAGCATGGGCTCCCCCCTCCGTTCTCGGTACAGGTTGGGACCTCCCATCCATCCGCTCAAGAACTCGCGCAGGTTGCGTCTCGAGGTCCCGTCATCGACCGGATGCATAGCCCGCAGCGCCGGCGACTCAGCATTCATCAGGTCGTAGAAGTGATCGACAAGATCCTTGAGGACCGTCTCGCCGCCAAGCTGCTCGTATGGCGTGGCCTCGTCGCCCCAGGGGTGGG
>CAXMRC010000102.1:0-7062 GCA_964195945.1 uncultured Gemmatimonadales bacterium | reverse complement strand
CCTGTTTCGCCTTCTTGGCCTGTTTCGCCTTCTTGGCCTGTTTCGCCTTCTTGGCCTGTTTCGCCTTCTTGGCCTGTTTCGCCTTCTTGGCCTGTTTCGCCTTCTTGGCCTGTTTCGCCTTCTTCGCCTTCTTGGTCGGCGAGGCCTTCTCTACTCGTCGTGGTGCCTCACCGCCGGTCACCGCAGCAGGCGCCGGTTCGCTTCCGGCAAGGAGTTGTTGGGCCTCGACCCGCAGAGAAATGGCGCGGCTCGGACCGACACCGCGAACCGCCTCCAGCGCCTTCGATCGGGCGCTCGCCAGAGATGCGACGTTGGCAAAGCCAGCCTCGACGAGCAGTTGTGCCGTGGAAGGGCCTACGCCCTTTACGTCGAGAAGTGAGTTATCCACACGCTCACTATAGGCGTGCAAGAACTCACTATCTATCACAGCCGGCGGAGCGTCGTTGGTTGGGGCGCATACTGCTCCCCCTCCTGACTGCCTCCAGACCTCGCACCGCCGACCCGGTTCGGGGTAGCTTCCGGGGCAGGAGGTCTACTTGACTCGCGTGATCGTGAATTCGAAGAAGCTACCGGTACTCGGTTGCGACGTACCGATGATCAACGCACGGTCCTGCACCGCGAGGTGGTCGCGGCCTTCAACGAATAGCCAAGTCGCATTGCCGCCGTAGGAGATGGTGTCGATACCGTACGTTTCGGGATCGAGAGCGGTGCAATCCTGCACCACACTGTCATCAGGGCCCTTGGTGAAGATGACCCCGCTGTACTCAACGGGGGTCAACGTCGTGTCGAACGTGAGCGCATTCAACGTGAACCCCTCATCCCTGTTCGAAGGCGACATGTCCGCCGTTACATCGAAACTCAACCCTCCACCCGAATAGGTACAGCCAAAGGCAGAAGCGTTTCGGTCACCATATGCCGCGGTCCCGCCCGTGACCACGTACCGCGGATGAGGCTCGTCCCAGGCCTGACCTTCCTCGAACTCAAGCGTGAGTGTGGCCGTGCTCTCCAGTATCCTGCCGCCATTGTGGTCGACGCTGACGGTTGACTCCAAGATCCACGTATAGCCCATGATCGGCTCTGTACCCGTGACGGTGGCCGTCGTTTGATCGTCGCTCTCGCCTCCGCTGTGGAGCTCCGCCCACGCTCGGAAGTCCACCGTCGTGTCCTCTTCGATGTCGAAACCGAGCGGTGCCTCACCTCTCACGATCCACTGATCTTTGTCGTTGGATTCCCCGTTCGTAATGGCCTGAGGTCCAATCTCCAGGCCATTGATCGACACGTGAAGGGTCACCGAAGGGGCGAGTTCCTTCGTCATGCCGTCGATCTGAATCGCGTAGGGCACCGAGTCCGGTTCCCCATCGCCCTGTTCGCCGATGATGTTGATCGTGGTCGAAGAGGAGAGAAGCTCGCCCGATGCAGGATCCAGGAGCTCAACAACATCACGAATGCGGAGACCATCGCCGTCAGCTCGCTTGCCGAACAACAACTGCGATCCATATCCATCGAACTCCAAACCGTCCAACCTGTCGAAGGCAACCTCGACCGGATATCCGCCTTCAGACAGATCCTCGTAAAGCGCCACGGCAGCGGAGAACGCAGCATTGACTTCAACACTCCCGGTCCATCCAAGGAACACGCTTGTGTTGCCTCGGATCGCGTCTGCCAGATCGGTGGCTTCCGCTCCGAAGGTCTTGCAGGCGTTGAAGAATACGAGCGTGTCGTCCAGACCCCCGCTGTACTGATCTCGGAAGAAGTCAGCCGTAAGGAGAACAACGGCAAGGGGTAGTTCGAGTTCCAGCCCCCTCGAGCCCTCTGCCTTCCCGATCTCCAATCCACGATCGGTAAGCTCCTGATGCTTCAGAGCTTCGGTGATTACGCCCTCTCCGCCTGGCCCATCGCCACGCACCAATTGTGCCGCAATCACCGCACGGCACGGCGCGATCTTACAGAGGCGAGTGCCGTGGGTGACGACGTGGACGACCTGGAGGTCCTTCCAGCCCTTGAAGCTGTCAACGGTGACGTTCGTGACGTCCGTTGACTCGTTGGCAAGGAACTCCACCCTGCCCTCATACCCACGTGTTCCCGCCAGAATCTCTGCAACGGACGGGCCATCATCTGCCTCGGCGAAGTCCCACAACATGGGCGAGAGGACAACGGCCTTCTTTTCCTCGACATCAGGTCCTGCGATATGAAAGAGGGGACCGGTCGCGGCGCGGCCGACAGACCGGCGAGCGGCCGCCGCACCTGGAGCGCTCCTCGTCGCAAACGCACCCGTTCGCAGGATCCAGGTCCCCCGGCCGCCGTCGAGTCGGAAGCGCACCGCATCGTCATCAGACTCGACTTCCGCCATGCCCTCCTGCTCGTTGAGCCATGTGTCGACATCAGCGCTCGAGGAGCCCGACTCGAACATGTCAACCACGTCGTCACTCAGGGTGTCGCTGCGTTCCAGAATCTCGATGGGGACTTCTGACAAGGAACAGGGGTATTCCTCGATCTCGCACTCGAGCGGAGTTGGGGCCCCTGCCGGAGAATCCTGTGGGGATTCGGCGGTACCCGAACTACAGGCCGCAGTCACGAGAGCAACCACGACAAGCGTTGTCAGCGATCTGAACATCGGTGGCTCCAGCATCGGTGTGCACCTGAGCACCACAACGTACTAGCCACCACCCAGCGTGGCAATCGGCACTGCAAGCCAAGCGTGCCGACGAGCTGCACGACGAAGGGCACTACCCACGGTTGTTCGGAGGAAACCACCCGTCCGAGCTAGCTACCACCGGCAGCAGCTCCCCATCCGGCAGAAACCACCCCGGCGCTAGCTCCCGCAACTGGACCTCGACGACACCATCAACCGCCGAAACGACCGCAGCGTGGATCGCTGGTAGGTATGTGTCGGCGATCGGGTTTCCTGCCTCGAGTTTCAATTCCCGCTGCAATCCCACCGGCCCCGGTCCCACACCGGAAGAAAGGCCCCTTCGTCGTGACCGGTGATGTCCCAGACGCCTTTCGAAAATTTGATCGTTCTTTGAACTCTTCTTGACGTTGTTGCACGAGGGTATGGGTGGTTCCAGGAGAAGCGACAAGTGGAAGGCGCAAAAGCATGCCGACATATATGGATGTACACACGGTGGACGGTGGAGTATCAGCAGCCGATGTCGCAGGAGCGCATCAGGCTGATCTGGCGACCCAAACCAAGTACGGGGTGAACTACAAGCATTATTGGGTCGATGAGAACATGGGCAAGATCTTCTGTCTCGTTGACGCTCCTGACGCCGAAACTGCAGTGACCGTACATCGTGAAGCGCATGGTCTAGTGGCCGACGAGATTTACGAGGTTTCCGAGGGCTCCTAGCGGGGCTCCCCAACGCTCCGACCCTACCGGGCACCGCGCCCACCGACTCAAGAAGAAGGTAATCATGGAAGAACATCCCAACGCAGGTGTGGTCCGAAAGGCCCTTGACTCCTTCAACCAAGGCGACTTCGAGCAATTCGCGGCCATGATGGCCGACGATATCAACTGGTATGAGGTTGGGGCATCCGAACCTGTTCGCGGAAAAGAGGCGGTGTTCTCATCGATGGGTTCCGGTGGACAGGACTTCGAGATTGAAGCCGAAGTGCACGACGTGGTCGCCAACGACGATCACACTCTCGCCCTGATCAACGCCACCGCCAGACGGGGAGACCAGACACTTCACTACCAGACCGTGGAGATTCTCCACTTTCGGGACGGGAAGGTCACCGACCGGTGGAGCTTCGCTAACGACACCCAAGCCGTCAATCAGTTCTTCGGTTAGGGCCACCAACCCGCACAGATCGCTCATCGCCCAGAACGATATCGAGCACCCACCAGCGCTCTGGATCCGGCATTTCCGAGCGGGGTGACCTGCCTCACGCGGCGACCTCGGTCTATTGCCTCTCAGGAAGGATGTTTTCAACAACCGAACCAAAGGAATCATCATGCGCAGAACCGAAGTGTCCACGAAATTGATCAACGGCTTCAGTGAAGCCCGACGCCGACCAATGCGCCTGTTCGCGATTCTCGGCCTCGTGGCGGTGATCGCAGCCTCGTGTGGGTCGGAAGCGACCACGACAAGCGCTGGCGATGCAGCCGCAGACGATCAATCGAGTGTGACCACAACAACCGCCGAGGTCGAGGTTGTCACCACCACCACGGTCCCGCCAACCACGGTCACGACGACAACAACGGAACCGCCGACAACCACGGTTGAGCCCGAGCCAGAACCTGAACCGGACATCGAAGGCGAAGCCATCCCGGCGCCCGACGCCGACGTCATCGCCTTCACCGAAGCGTTTGGCGTCGCTGACTCCGACAAGGCTTGGAGCTACGTGTCGGCTCGCTGTGATGGGGGCAGCTCCGTTCCGGGCAACTACGTCCAAGCTGTAGATGGCTACGCTGCTGCGTATCCGGGAGCCACAGCGGAAATTGTCCGCGTCGTTTTCGGTGACAGCGACACGGCCTATGGCGACACGGCCTATATCAGCTACAACGTGTTTGACGGCTCCTGAGAGTACGCTGAGTCCTACGTCTCTCAGCGGTGGGCCTTCGTGGATGGGGAGTGGTACCGGGACGCCTGCTAATCGAGCAAGGCTGATCCGAGAATCTGTCGCTGCGGTGCGCGTGGGTGTCTGACGCCGAGCAATAAGTGCCTGATTGATACTGGTGGCATGCGTTGCGGTGGTTCCGTAGCGTTTGGGTGATCCGGTCGGTGGGCTCTCTAAGTGCCTGCCACCCTTCCGGGGTTGGCTTTCTAACGAGCTGCTTGCCGGCCGGTTACCCGACTGGGGTGTGGCTCGAAAGAGGCGAGAACACATCGACCCAAATCAGGAGTGCCCACCTCGGTTCACCATCGACTAGGAAGGCATTGTCATGACAATGATCGGTATCGATCCGCACAAGGCGACCCACACTGCAGTAGCGATCGACGACAACGAAGCGGTACTCGACGAGTTCAAGCTCCGCGCATCAACTGTTCAGGCCCAAAGGCTGTGTGAATGGGCCGACGGTTTCGAAAAGAGGGAGTGGGCAGTGGAGTCCGCCAACGGGCTCGGCTATCTCGTTGCTCAACAGCTAATCGCAGCCGGCGAGACCGTTTTCGATGTGCCGCCGCTGTTGGCGTCGCGGGTTCGGCTGTTGGGATCAGGCCACTCACAAAAGAACGACCCGAACGATGCCCGCTCAGTGGCGATCGCGGCGTTACGTTCGGATCGGCTGGCCCAGGTCCGGCCTGATGACCACACCCAAGTGCTGCGAATGTTGGCGAAACGACACCGCGATATGGCCCGACTCCGTAACAAACACTGCAGCCGACTCCACGCATTGTTACTCGAGCTCGAACCAGGCGGCATCCGCTCAGAACTCACCGTAAACAAAGCCAATCAGCTAATCGCCAGAGTCAAAGTCGGTGATGAGGTAACCCGGCATCGGCTGGTCATCGCAACCGAATTAGTTGATGACATCGCCAGACTCGACACGATGCTGAAAGCCTCAAAGAAACGAATCAAAGTTGCAGTCGCTGCCTCAGCAACGACCCTGTGTGACATTGTCGGGATCGGACCGATCTGTGCTGCGATCATCATCGGGTTCACCGGAGATGTCACCCGGTTCCCTACCAAAGGCCACTTCGCCACCTACAACGCCACCGCACCAATCGAAGCATCCTCAGGCGACCGACCGAGACATCGTCTCAACCCAAGAGGGAACCGGAAACTCAACCACGCCATCCACGTCGCAGCTATCTGCCAGCTCCGCTATCCCAGCGAAGGCCGCACCTACTACGACAAAAAGATCACCGAAGGCAAGCACAGCAAGGAAGCCCTCCGGGCGTTGAAACGGAGGATCTCAGATCGGGTCTACCAGCACCTCGTCAGCGACGCCCGACGCTCCTCAACAACCTGATCGAAACGGGTCCGGGAGGACACTCAGGAACGACTCTTCGTCCAGCGTGACCGGCTCAACATCCTGAAAGGCCGGCTCTTCGGACAAGTCACTTCCCGGACCCACCAACCACACTAGAACCAACCCGGCCCCCTGAACAGGCCAGGCCAACCCCCCGCGCCCAAACACCCCAAAAAGACCCTCCTTGACAGAAAGAGGCTTCGATACCGGACACTCTGAGAAATGTGCGGTATGGCGCGAGATCAGGGTGATCTCGTGCGCCAAGCGGCTCACTCGCCTTCGAAGGCGGTGGAGGTTCGAGTCAGCTCTCCGACACTTGGCGATTTCCCAGGTAACGGAATCCAGGGCAACCGCTCAAACCGTACCGTTGTGGGCGAAGGGAGAGGAGCCGACCTCAAGACTTGGACACGCTCTAGGAGTCTTCAGCCTCGGCGATTCGCTTGAAATTCGCCATCGTTTTTTCCATCGCCGCTTGGGTGCGCTTGCGCATCATCAACGGCCACATCACCGCCATTACCGGGGCGAGGTACCACTGCGGTGTGAGCTCGGCGGTGTGCGACAGATGGCTGCCCGACTCGGTGGGTGTGATCCGCCAGTCCGTATGGATTTCCACCTTGCCGTCGTTGCCGTCGTGCACCTGAAGACTCTTCGGGTCGACTGTGGTCACGGTCCAGGTGCTGGTCCCCTTGAAGGGAGGGATGCCTCCCTGGACCGTGTATACATAGCCCTCTTTGACGACGCCATCGCCAAGATCGACCATCTCATCGGAGGGCTCCATCAGCTCGGTGTAGCGGGCCGGCTGCACTAGCAAGTCCCAGACAGCGTCCGGTGATGCGGCAATATCGATCGATGTGGCACTCTGCAGGGTCGCCATCGTTACCTCCCAATATCCGGCGACCTCATTCGCAGGCTGCCCCTCGAGACGCGGACTGTAGTCCGTTGCGTGGTCGGAGCCTACAGGTGTGCGCTTCGCCTTCGCGTCGGTGGCTAATACCCGGCCCACTCCTGCAGTCTCCACGCGTTGTCGAACCTCGCCAGTTCTCCGACAACTGGAGGATTGTCAGCCGATCGCTCAGCTCGGGCGAGGCACGCATAATCACGCGTGCCGGATCCATGCCAACACACGTTTGACAGCCCGAGATCCGGCA
>CAXMRC010000101.1:0-2514 GCA_964195945.1 uncultured Gemmatimonadales bacterium | reverse complement strand
ACCGACACCCCACCGACCACGTCATTGACGATCTCGTGCCAGGTGAGAATCTGGAGGGGATACGCCTTGGCTTCGCCATGAAGCTTCAGCGAGACGATTGGCTCGAGATCGGCGATCCACTCGCTCGCCGCGTCGACCGACACGAAACTCGGCTTGTCGAGGGGCGGGATTCCATCGCGTGGGACGCCTCCCGACAACACTTCGCTGTAGGGCACGGTGTGGTAGCGGAAATCGGTTTTCCACCCAGACGCGGAGATCCTGGCTTTCCTCAGCTCCTCGTCGAAATGCGGGTCGGGTTCGATCCTTGCGAAACCAACGCGCTCTCGTAGCTTGGTTCGTACATGCACGCTGCGATGTGCTGGCGAAGATC
Source organism: uncultured Gemmatimonadales bacterium (assembly GCA_964195945.1). GTDB lineage: Bacteria > Actinomycetota > Acidimicrobiia > Spongiisociales > UBA5794 > JAAETI01. Next base: position 2,144 of record CAXMRC010000101.1, on the reverse strand, counting down.
TGGCGGTTCGTCGATTCCCGACAGCCCTTGCTCGAAAGCAAGACGCGAAATCGCGACGGCGATTTCCAACGAAACCTCTCTGATCCGCTCCAACTCGGGAAAGAGGGATCCCTGGGATAGGTTTGCCTCGGTAACTGCATCCGCCACCGCTTGGGCTGCGAGCCGAAACATCCTGTCGGTCACCCTCCGAATACGGCACGCCATCACTCCCAGTCCGATACCAGGGAAGATGTAGACGTTGTTGGACTGCCCGGGCACAAGCGTTTTGCCCTGCACCGTTACCGGATCGAAAGGACTGCCGCTCGCGAATACGGCACGACCCCCGCTCCAGCCGTAAACTTCTTCTGCCGTGGCCTCGGAGCGCGATGTGGGATTGGACAGGGCAAACACCACCGGCCGCTCGTGAGACCGCGCGATCGCCTCGATCACCTCGCGGTTGAAGATCCCCCGCTGGCCGGTAGCCCCAATGAGCACGGTGGGACTCAACGCTTCGATCGCTTCGGCGATTCCCGCCACGGGCTCGTGCTCATGGGCGTAGGAGAGTGCATGTGGCTTCACGCGATCACGCCCGGCTACGATCAAGCCCTTGCTGTCCATGAACCAACACCGCCGCCGGGCCTCAGCCAGATCCATTCCTTCATCGGCGATGGCTCCCACTACCAGATCGGCGATGCCGATGTTTGCGGAGCCCGCTCCGACAAAGAGCAACGTCTGTTCTTTCAACTTTCCGCCGGTCACGCGCAGAGCGGCGATCAACCCGGCCAGTGTGACCCCTGCCGTTCCTTGGATGTCGTCATTGAACGTGCACATGTCATTCCGGTACCGCTCCAGAAGAGCAATGGCGTGCTCGGTGGAGAAGTCCTCGAACTGAAGCATCGCCTGGGGGAATACCCGCTGAACTGCCTCCACGAACTCGTCCATTAGTTCGAGATAGGGCGTCTGCGTGAGTCGGGGCCGGCGGAGCCCGAGATAAAACGGGCTCGCGTGGAGCTCCTCGTTGTCGGTTCCCACGTCGACCACAATGGGAAGCGTTGCAGCTGGCGGGATTCCCCCCACCGCAGTGTAAAGAGCCAGCTTGCCGATGGATATGGTCATGCCGTTAGCGCCGAGGTCGCCTAGGCCCAAGACACGCCCGCCGTCGGTTGCCACGATGACTCGTGGATCCCGGTCGGCCCAGTTCCGAAGAACCGCCTCCACGCGACCTCGGTCGTCAGCCGTGATGTACAGACCGCGGGGCCGCCGAAAGATCGAACCGTACTTCAGGGCCGCCTCGCCCACAGTCGGGGTGTAGATGAGCGGCATGTAGTCTTTCAAGCGTTTCAGGATGGTGCGGTAGAACAGCGTCTCGTTCTGGTCCTGAAGGGCCATGAGAAAGATGTAGCGTTCGAGGTCAGAGGGCTTGGCGGCGCAGTTTTCGACGACCCGGTCCACCTGTTGTTCCAGCGTCTCCACTCTCGCCGGGAGCAGTCCGTGTAATCCGAGCCGATCCCGCTCTGCAACACTGAACCCGGTACCCCGGTTCAAAATCGGATCGTTGAGCAATTCCTCGCCGCGTTTTGTCATGATCGGTCCGCCCTCCGGTTCAATGCGCCCCGCGGCGCATCGTAAAGCCTCGGCCCTGCGTGCGGGCGACGATCTCGATGAGCACCGCCGACACCAGCATGCCGAGGAACAGCATGAGCTCCAACGTCCCCACTTGGGTGAACATCACCACGACGGCGGTGAGGCACATCCCCGTACCTACCACCGGGATCCAGCGGTTCAGGCCTATCGCCCCTGACAAGCGGATCGACGCCACGTTAATCGCGGCGAAGGCGAGCAGGAAGCCGGCGCTGCCCATCGCCGCGATGACCTCGATGTCTACGAGGTTCGCCAGTAGCGTCCCCGATAGGCATACAAAGCCCAGTGCGGGGAGGGGCTGCTCGCGAACGAGCTGACCGAGCTGCGATGGGATCTCACGCTCGCTAGCCAGGGCGAACGTCATGCGGGCGGACGAGAACAACGTGGCGTTGATGGCTGACGACGTAGCCAACAACGCTGCCACCGCGATGATGGTGAAACCCATCGGACCGATCAGTGCTTCGGCAGACTCCGCCAAGGCGAACTCCCCGGCGTCGACCAGTGCGGACGGCGAGAGCGTTCCG